>NZ_JBSGSU010000006.1:177155-252971 GCF_053607065.1 Cellulomonas sp. NPDC055163
TCCCGTGTGGTGATCCACTGCCGCGTAACTAGCCCTGCCTCTTTTTCTCGCCCCCACCCCCCCCCCCCCCGCAGACCCCCCCCACCAGAGCCCCCCCCCCCCCCCCGGGGCCGGGCAGGTGCTGCGGTCAGCTCGACGGCGGCACGGGCCCGTACACCGGCTGGACCTCGGCCATCTCGAGGTCGGCGGTCGCCTGGATGAGCGCGAGGAGCTCCGGGTCGGCACCCGGTGCGAACTCCTCGAACCGCTCCTCCGCGATCGTCATCGGCACACCCGCGGGGGCCTGCTCGGTCGCGTCGAGCTCGGTGCCGTCGTTCGAGGGCGACATGCCCCGGAAGATCTTCCCGGCCTCCGACTGGCTGGTCAGGTCGAACGAGTACTGCTTGCTCTGCAGGCCGAGGTCGAGGAGCTTCTTGACCTCGGGGAACTGCTCGGCGTTCGTCTTCGGGATCGGCAGCGTCTTCTTCCAGTCGACGCCGAGGGTCTCGAGGGCCTTCGCGTACGCGTTCTCGTGGGCCTGGTCGCGCACGATCAGGTAGGAGATCGTCGAGCGGGCCGTCTTGTTGTCCGTCATCTCGTAGATGCGGCACTTCTGCAGCCGGCCGGTCGACTCGAGCATGAGGTTGTAGAGCAGGTCGAGCACGAGGTTGCCCGAGTTGTAGACGTAGCTGCCGCTCCACGGGTTGCCCGCCGCGTCCACGGGCAGCGCGCCCTGGGCGGCGACGAGGTAGTGGTGGATGTTGCTCTGGTGCGTCGCCAGCTCGAGCGGCGTCTTCCCACCGGCACCCGGCTCGTCGAGCGGGTCGGTCTTCTTGCCTTGGTAGCGCGGTGAGCCGTCGAGCAGCCGTGAGATCGTCGTGCCGATCAGCTCGACGTGGCTGATCTCCTCGGTCCCGATCCCCTGGAGCAGGTCCTTGTACGGCTTCCCGGCGGGACCGCGGAAGTTGATGCTCTGGAACAGGTACTGCATCATCGTGCGCATCTCGCCGAACTGTCCGCCGAGCCCCTCCTGCAGCGCGTTCGCGGCGGCGGGGTCGGGCTCGTCGGGGATGATCTCGTTGATCAGGCGCTGAACGTGCAGGTACATGCGGGTGTCCTCTGTCCGAGGCGGTGCGGCCACGCGTCTGGACCACCCTGGCGACGCTAGGCGCGGGTGGGTCGGGTCGCCACCGGGGGCGGGCCCGGTGACGGCGCCCGCGCCCTCCCCATCGGGCTGACGTGACTGCACCTCCGGGCACCGGCCCGGGCGGGACGGCGTGCGCTGCCTAGTGTCGTGAGCGGTCCGGTGAGATGTCCCGGACCGCCGCCGCGGAGGCTCGGAGGCGGACGCCCCGACGGTGGCCGGAGCCGACCCAGGGGGACCCGATGCACCTCACCTCGACGGCGGGCCTCGCGCTCGCACTGACGCTCTCGGTCGGACCGGTTCCCGGACCGACGACCAGCCCGACGCCGGACCCCAGCCCGCAGCCGGTGCGGTGCGGCGCGACGCTCACGCAGGACACGACGCTCACCGCCGACCTCGTCTGTGCCGAGGGCGACGGGCTGCGGCTGGTGGGGCCCGTCACGCTCGACCTCGGCGGGCACACGATCCGCGGGCCCGGGACCGGCACGGGCGTCCTGTTCGACAACGCCGCGAACCAGGTGGTCCGCGGTGGGACCGTCGAGGGCTGGGGCTCGGGGCTCGCCGGGGGCAACGACTTCCCGGACGGCAGCGTCGTCCCGAGCGCGGTCACCGCCCTCGTGCTGCGCGGGAACGGCGCGGGCATCACCGCCTACAGCGCCGAGCTCGACGTCTCCCGGTCACGCTTCGTGGAGAACGGCACCGGGCTCCACGTGGCGCTCTACTCCGACGTGCGGGTCGACCGCTCGAGGTTCGCCCGCAACGACCTCGCGGTGCACAGCGGTGCGCAGGTGAGCGTCACGGACTCCTCGTTCGTCGACAACGGCACCGCGCTCGACGCGCTCGACGGCGGGATCGAGGCGACGTCGTGCCGATTCGCGCGCAACGCCACGACCGCCTACGAGCAGCTCGGGGGTCTCGTCCTGACCGACAGCACGATCACCGACAGCCAGGTCGGCGTCACGGGCACGATCCTCGGGTACGTCGTGCTCACGTCGAACACGTTCCGTCGCAACGTCGTCGCGGTGGACGCGGCGGACACGATGACGCTGCGACGCAACCTCTTCGTCGAGAACGGGACCGCGGTGCGGGCCGTCGACCCGAACGAGACCGGGGCCTACGCGGACCTCGACGGCGACACGTTCCGGCGCAACGGGGACGCGATCTACGCCACCGGGCCGTCCCGCATCGCGAACGTCACGGCCGTCCGCAGCTCCGGGTGGGGCATCTACGCGCCGAACGGGGTCGACGGCGGTGGGAACGTCGCGCGCGGGAACGGCAACGAGCCGCAGTGCGTCGGGGTGGTGTGCGCCCCGAGGTGACCCCGGAGCGCGCACCGGCGGCCGGCGGGGGCGGGCCGGCGGGGGCGGGCGGGCCGGCGCGGGCTGGCGGGCGCGGGCTGGCGGGTCTGCGCGGGCTGGCGGCTCGGCGCACGCGGGGCGAGGATGCGCGTGCGGCGGGCCCGTCGCGCCGCCCGAGGAGGACCCGTGGAGCGTGCCGCCAGTCCCGAGCCGGACCGGGGGCCGAGCTGACGCGCTACGTCGGGCTCGACCTCGCCTGGGGGTCCCGCGCCCGCACCGGTCTGGCCGCGCTCGACGAGCACGGGCGGCTGGTCGCGTCCGGCGCGGTCCGCACCGACGACGAGATCGCGGCGTTCGTCGCCGCGCACGCGCCCGGCGAGGTGGTCGCCGCGGTCGACGCCCCGCTCGTCGTCCCGAACCTCACCGGGCGACGCCGGTGCGAGTCGCTGGTCACCGCCGAGTTCGGGCGGTTCCACGCGGGCGCCTACCCGGCGAACCGCAGCAACCCGCTGTTCGACCCGCCGCGCGCCCAGACCCTCGCCGGCCGGTTCGGCTGGGCCACCGACCCCGGTGTCGAGCCCGGCGCCGGCACGTCCGTCGCGATCGAGGTGTACCCGCACCCCGCGACGGTCCTGCTCTTCGGGCTGACCACCGTCCTGCCGTACAAGGCCCGGCGCGGGCGCGACCTCGAGTCCCGGCGGCCGGCGTTCCGCGCGCTGCTCGACCACCTCGAGCGGGTGTGCGAGGACCCGCTGCGGCTCTCGGCGTCGCCGCGCTGGGCCGAGCTGCGGGCCGTCGTCGTGGGGGCGGTCCGGGCGAGCGAGCTCGAACGCGTCGAGGACGAGATCGACGCGGTGCTGTGCGCGTACCTCGCGTGGCTGTGGGGCACGCGGGACCCGCGCATGCGCGTGCTCGGCGGCGCGGACGAGGGGTACATCGTGGTGCCGGGGACGGTCGGGGGACGTGCGTGATCGCGGTGCTGCGCCGTCCCGTCAGTCGTCGAACACGTGCCAGCAGATGCCGCTCCGGTGGCGCTGGTCGTCGAGGACGAGCTCGCGCAGCCCGGCGGGGACCTGCTGCCGCTGCCAGTCGCGCTCCGCCACGCGGGCGGCCTCGCCGGTATCCGGCGGGGACGCCGCGACGACGGCGCGGATCGCGTAGGCCGCGGCCCCGAGCGCGTGCGCCGCGACGTGCGCGACGGCGACGGCCTGACCCGCGGCGAGCGCCGCGAACCGGGCCGGGTCGGGCAGCCCGCGCCCGGCGGCGTTCGCCACGAACGACGTCCGGTGCGCCGCACGCATCGGCACGGCCTCATCCTGCCTGCTCGACGGGCCACCGGGTCGGTGAGCGCGCGGGTCCGGGACGCGTCGCGGTCACGGACGAGCCGGGGTCACGAGCGCGCCGGGGTGAGCCCGAGCGACTCGTGCAGCCCCCGGTAGACCGCGGTGCGCAGCTCGATCGCGTACGGCTCCAGCGCAGGCATCCCGAGGCTGCGGGCGACCTCGATCTCCGCCTCGATGTCGTACGGCACGCGGACCACCTGGATGCCGAACGGGTCCTGCTCGGTGCCGCCGGGGACGCCCTCGAGGACCACGTACGACGCCGTCGGCTCGTCGAGCGGATTCCCGACGCTGCCCGTGTTGAACAGGGTCCGGCCGCGGAACGTCTCGATGTACGCGTCGTGCACGTCGCCGTACCCGACGACCGTCGGCTCCGGCCCGTCCCCGGTGAGCTCGGTCGCGGCGAACATCCCCGCGAACTCCTCCTCGGTGTGCCGGAACCGCACGCGCGTGTAGACGCTCTGCGCCGAGGCGTGGAACAGCCGCACCCGCCGCCCGCTCAGCTCCAGGTCGTGCGAGAGCGGCAGCGTCACGAGCCACTCCCGGTCCTCGTCGGTCAGCTCCTCGTGCCACCACACGAACTCGGGGTCCCGGTCCGGGTCCGGCCGCGGCAGGAAGTCGTCCCAGTTCCCCCGGACCGTGACCGCGCAGTGCTCGCGGCTCAGCGCCACCGCCCGCGACCCGCGGGGGCCCTTCCCGGCGACGTCCCCGAGGTTCAGCACGGTCGCGATGCCGCGGGCGTCGATGTCGCGCAGCACCGCCTCGAACGCGGTCACGTTCCCGTGGACGTCGGACACGACGGCGAGGCGATCCAGCTCCGGCACGGGCGCGACCCTTTCGCGGGGGAGTGAGCGGCCAGCGTAACCAGCGCGTCGGCGCGGTCCACCCGGTCCGGGACGCCGTCGCGGCACCGACGCGGCCTCAGCCCCCCGCCCCCGAGTCGCGCAGCGCCTGCACCACCGAGGCCCACCGGTCCCGGTCCGCGAGGCCGAGGTCCTCGAGGTGGTGGAGCAGGGCGCGCGCGTCGCGGGCAGCGTCCTGCTCGGGCGGGTCGAGGAGCTGCTCGTAGCGGACGTCGAGCGCGAACGACGGGCGGGACGCGTGCATCGCGACGCGGTCGAGGAAGACGGCGAGCTCGCGCGCGCGGTCGTCGTCGGGGTCGCGGGAGACGGCGACGTAGTCGAACCAGCCGCGCCACAGCTCGCCCTGCGCGGCTTCCTCGCTGAGCGTGAGGACGGTCCCGAACAGCGGCTCGCCGTCCTCGCGCGGGTTGCCGAGGAAGCCCCGGATCTCGTAGGCGAGCCGCAGGAAGTTGTCGTCCTGCATCGACGCGCCGACCACGAGCACGTGCTGCGTGAGCAGCAGCGACTGCACGAGCGCGCCCATCGGCCGGAACGAGGAGTCGAACCCGACGACGTCGCTGCGGCTCAGCACGATCGACGCCGGGTCCTCGCTGTCGCCGTGCATCTTGAGCAGCCACGGTGCGTGCGCGGCGACCCGGTGCGTCGGCAGGACGCGGATCGGCAGCGCACCGTCCACGTCGCCGACGGCGAGCTCGTACAGGCGGTCGTAGTTCGTCGTCACCGCGCGGCGGCAGCGCAGCGACGCGAGGAGGGCGTGCCCGACACCGTAGCGGGACGTGGATCCGACGTGGTGCGCGATGCGCTGCGCGAGGTCGGGCAGACGCATCCGCAGCAGCTCGGCCTGGTCGAGCGGGGACGCGAGCCGGGCCAGGGCGGTGCGCGTGCCCTCGGGGTCGTCGGTGTCGCCCGCGAGCAGGTCGATGAGCTGACGCCAGCCCGGCAGGCCGGCACCCATGCCGACGCCGGCCGCGATGAACAGCGCGAGGGAGCCGTCCCGGGCGCGCTGCGCGAGGGCACGGGCGCGCTCGTCGTCGACGCCCGCGGCGGCGTCCCCGAGCCCGGACCGCCGGTGGTCCTGGAACGCGGCGTAGTCCGAGGCGTTGCGGGCGACGACGACGACGTCGATCCCGGTCGCCTCGGCGGCCGAGCGGCACGCGGCGAGCTGGGCGTCGATCACGAGCCCGCGCAACGACCCGAAGTCCCCGCCGCCGACGCCCAGGGTCGGCAGGGCGACGAGCACCCGGCTGCGCCCGCGGCCCGGGCGGACGTCCGAGCGTGCGACCGCGCGGAGCACGTGCTCGACGCGGTCGGCGAGGGCGTCGGCCGCGTCCCTGCCGTCGAGCGTCGGGTCGCGCACGGAGTCGACGAACCACGTGGGGAGGACGGGCGTGCCGGTGCGCGTCGCGCGGGCGCGGCCGTCGCCGTCGGGCCAGCCCTCGGGGCGGAGGGCGCGGACGGTGTCCGGGTCGGGTCGCTCGGCGGCGCCCGGACCGGCGTCGTCCACCGCGTCGTCCCCTGCGTCGTCCCCCGCGAGCCCCAGGACCGGGAACCACGGGCGCTCGACGGTGAAGCCGCGGTCGGTGGGGAGCACCATCGCGTCGGCGTCGAGGTGGGCGAGGTTGCCGGGGATCACGAAGACGTGACCGGGGCTCGACGTGCTGCCGTGCGGAGCGGGCGGCGTCGGCGGTGCGGCTGCCATGGACCGACGGTACGTGAGCCGGCGGGGCTCCGCCGACGCGTCACTCGCCGCCGGTGAGCCCTCGCGCCCGCACGAGCACCGCGTCGAGCATCGCGGGCGTGAGCCGGCCGGTGAAGGTGTTCTGCTGGCTCACGTGGAAGCACCCCAGCAGCGTCAGGGTGCGGCCGTCCGGACCGTCGAGCACGACCTCGGCGCCGTGCCCGAACCGGGGTCGCGGTCGCGGCACGTGCCAGCCCTGCTCCCCGAGGGTCGCGAGCAGCGCCTGCCAGCCGAACCCGCCGAACCCGCCGAGCACGACGACCACGTCGGGGTCGACGAGCTCGAGCTCGCGACCGAGCCACGGCCCGCACGTCGTGCGCTCGGCGGGCGTCGGGGCGTTGGCCGGGGGAGCGCAGCGGACCGGCGCGGTCAGCCGGATCCCGGTGAGCGCGAGGCCGTCGCCGCGGTGCGTCGAGGTCGGCTGGTTGGCGAAGCCGGTGCGGTGCAGGGCGGCGAACAGGAAGTCGCCCGAGCGGTCGCCCGTGAACATCCGCCCCGTGCGGTTCGCGCCGTGCGCGGCGGGGGCGAGGCCGACGACGAGGATGCGGGCGCCCGGGTCGCCGAAGCCCGGCGCCGGGCGGGCCCAGTACGTCTCGTCGCGGAACGAGGCCCGCTTGACCCGGGCGACCTCCTCGCGCCACGCGACGAGCCGGGGGCACGCGCGGCAGTCGACGACGAGGGAGTCGAGCGTCGCGACGTCGGGGGCGGTGCGGGCGAGCAGCGGGTAGGTGACGTCGCCGGTGGCCGGGCGCTCGTCGGGCCGGGGGCGGGGCGGCAGGTCGGTCCGGGACTCGCCGGAGGTGGAGCTGGCGAGCGGCGTGCGCGGGCCGTCGGCGGGCGTGCGCCGGCCGTCACCCGGCGGGCCGGCCGTCGGGACCCCGCTCACTCGAACCGGCTCGGGTCCCCCGCCCCGACGCGGACGACCTCGGGCGCACCCTCGGACCAGTCGACGACCGTGGTGGGCTCGGTGCCGCACTCGCCGGCGTCGACGACCGCGTCGACCAGGTGGTCCAGCTCCTCCTTGACGAGCCAGCCCTCCGTCATGGGCGCCTCGGTGCCGGGCAGGATCAGGGTGCTCGAGAGCATCGGCTCGCCGAGCTCGCGCAGGATCGCCTGGACGACGGGGTGGTCCGGGATGCGCACCCCGACGGTCTTCTTCTTCGGGTGCGCGAGCCGCTTCGGCACCTCGCGGGTCGCCGGGAGGATGAACGTGTACGGGCCCGGGGTCGCGGCCTTGATCGCCCGGAACGCCGAGTTGTCGAGCTGCACGAGCTGACCGAGCTGCGCGAAGTCCGAGCAGACGAGCGTGAAGTGGTGCTTGTCGTCGAGCTGGCGGATCGAGCGGATGCGGTCCGCGCCCGTGGGGCTGCCGATCCGGGCGCCGAGCGCGTACGACGAGTCGGTCGGGTAGGCGACGAGCGCGTCGTCGCGCAGCATCGCGACGACCTGCCCGATCGACCGGGGCTGGGGGGTGGTGGGGTGCACGTCGAAGTACCGGGCCATGCGGTGAGCCTAGGGCGCGGGTGACGGCCGGGCGAGGGCCGCGGCGGTCAGCCCGGCGGCGTGCCCGCTCCTCCCCGAGGAGGAGGTCGGGCCGTGCACCGGATCGTCCGCGCGCAGGTGCTGCGCCCCCGCACCGCGTCCCTAGCGTCGACGACGGAGGGGCCGCGCGACCGACGCGGCCCGGGACGACGGGAGCGACGCATGATCCAGGTGGAGGCGCTGACCAAGCGCTACGGCCCGACGACGGCGGTCGACGGGCTCACGTTCACCGCGCGGCCCGGGCTCGTGACCGGGTTCCTCGGCCCGAACGGTGCCGGGAAGTCGACCACGATGCGGGTCGCCGTCGGGCTCGAGCGGCCCACGGCGGGGACCGTGACGGTCGACGGCCGGCGCTACGCCGACCTGCCCGCACCGCTGCACACGGTCGGCGTGATGCTCGACGCCCGGTCGGTGCACCCCGGGCGCTCGGCGTTCCGCCACCTGCTCGCCCTGGCGCGCACGCACGGGATCGGGCGCTCGCGGGTCGACGAGGTGATCGGCATGACGGGGCTCGAGTCCGTGGCGCGGCGCCGTGCCGGCACGTTCTCGCTCGGCATGGGCCAGCGGCTCGGCATCGCCGGTGCGCTGCTCGGCGACCCGGGGACGCTGCTGCTCGACGAGCCGGTCAACGGGCTCGACCCCGACGGCGTCCTGTGGGTGCGCGGGCTCGTGCGCGACCTGGCTGCCGAGGGGCGCACGGTGCTGCTCTCGTCCCACCTGATGCACGAGCTCGCGCTGTGCGCGGACCGCGTCGTCGTCATCGGCCAGGGCCGGCTGCTCGCCGACGCGTCGGTCCAGGAGCTCGTCGACGGCACGGAGCGCGCGGGCACCGTCCGCGTCCGCACCACCGAGCCCGACGTGCTCGCGGGGACGCTGCTCGCGGCGGGCGCCGACGTCACCGCGCAGGGGTCCGGCGTGCTGCACGTGCGCGGCGCGACGGTCGAGAAGGTCGGTGCCGCCGCGCGCCGGTGCGGCGCCACGGTGCTCGAGCTCGCGACGGACCACGGCTCGCTCGAGGACGCCTACCTCCAGCTGACCGCAGGGTCCGTGCAGTACCGCGGCCGCACCGCCGACGAGGCGACCGGCCTGACCGCCGCAGGGGGCACCCGATGACCGCGACCGCCGCCGTCCCCGCCGCGGCACCGGCGCGAGCGAACCCGGCCCGGCGGGGCCCGGGCGTCGCGCGGGTCGTCGCCGCCGAGTGGAGCAAGCTCACGAGCCTGCGCTCGCCGGCGGCGATCGCCGTCGTGACCGTGGCCGTCTCCGGGGTGCTGACGTGGCTGTCCGCGAACGCCTCGTCGACCGACCCCGGGTTCGACCCGATGGGCTCGGTCGCCACCGGGCTGCCGCTCGCGCAGGTCGGGCTGCTCGTGCTCGGCGTCCTGGTCGGGACGGGGGAGTTCAGCACCGGGACGTTCCGCACGACGTTCACCGCGGTGCCGCGCCGGCTCCCCGTGCTCGTCGCGCAGCTCGTCGTCACGGCGGCCGCCGCGGTCGTGGTGTCCGTGCTGGCCGTCGCGGCCGCGGTGGTGGGCCTGCTGCCCGCGGCCGGGTCGCGCGCGATGACGCTCGACCTCGCCGGCGGGGGGACGCCGCAGCTCCTGGCCGGCATGACGGTCCAGCTCGTCGCGATGGCGCTGCTGGGGCTCGCGCTGGGGGCGCTGCTGCGCCGCACGGTGCCGGCCGTCGTCGCGGGCGTCGTGCTCGTCCTGGTGCTGCCCGTGGTGCTCGTGCTCGCGTCCGACCCGGGGATCGGCGGCGCCCCGCCGGTCGGGGTCGCGGAGGTGGCCCGGCCCGAGGTGACCGCCGTGGGGACGGTGACGGCGGTGCTGCCCGGCGGGGCGGTGACGTTCCTCGTGCCCGACGCGGGGACGTTCGACGGTGCGCCGGACCTCGGGGTCGGGGGCGGCGTCGCGGTGCTGGCCGTGTGGGTGCTCGTCCCGCTCGGTGTCGCTGCGGTGCGGCTGCGCGCGCGTGACCTGGTCTGAGGGCGGACCGTCGATGAGACGGCCGCGGACGAGCCCGCCACCACCCCGGCCGACGACGCCACCCCGGGCGGCGCCACCCCGGGCGGCGCCACCGGAGCGGGACCGGCACGCGTCGTCCGACCTCCCCCGCGCGGTCACCTTCCCCCGGGTGCTCGCCGCGGAGTGGACCCGGCGCACGAGCGTGCGCTCGACGCTGTGGCTCCCGCTCGGCACGGTCGTCGCCGCGCTGACGCTCGCGTACGCGCTCGGGCTGTTCGTTCGGGCCGGCGACGAGCGCTCCGGGGTGTCGCTCGTCGTGGCGGGTCACGTGCTCGCCCAGCTCGGCGCCCTCGTGCTCGGCGTGCTCGTCGGCACCGAGGAGCACACCACGGGCACCGCGACCACGACGTTCGCCGCCGTCCCGCGTCGGCTCCCGGTCCTCGGCGCGCAGGCGCTCGTGACCGCGACGGTCGGGCTGGTCACGGCCGTGGCGGCGCTCGGGGCGTCGGCCCTCGTGACGTACGGGCAGCGTGCCGCCGCCGGGCTGCCGCTCGACCTCGGGGACGGCGGCACGGCACGGGCGCTGGCCGGCTACGTCGTCGCGCTGACCGGCGTCGCGCTGCTGGGGCTCGGCCTCGGGGCGCTGCTGCGCCGGTCCGCGGCAGCTCTCGTCAGCGGGTTGCTCCTGCTCGTGATCGCCGACCAGATGCTCCTGGCGAACCCCGGGAGGGTGACCGACACGCTGCGCGCGCTCCTGCCCGGTGCGGGGTCGCGCCTGCTCCTGGACGACGCGGGCCTCGCCGCCCTCGACGCGGCGACCCAGGGCCCGCACCTCGGGCCGTGGGGTGGCGGGCTCGTGCTCGCCGCCTGGGTCGCCGCGCTCCTCGCCGCCGCCGCCTACCGGCTCCGCCGCCATGACGTCACCTGACGGCGGGGCGGGCCGCCCCGACCCCCGATGGGAGAGTGGGACCGTGACGAACCTGCGCCCGCACGGACGCACGGCGTGGAGCCGCGACGCGGACGCGACCCCCGTGCTGACGGAGACCCAGGTGCAGCGCCGCGGCGCGCTCGCGCGGGTCGTCGCCGCTCGCCCGTGGACCGCCGACGTGACGGTCGCCGGGGCGGTGCTGCTCGCAGCCCTGGTCACGGTCGTCGTCGCGCTCGCGACCGTCGAGGGGTCCGTGGGCCTCGGGCTGTACCCGCCGGACACCCCCGCGCTCCGGCTGGTCCCGGGGTCGTGGCTCGCCGGCGCGGGGGCCGGCGCCGTCGTGCTGCTGGCCCGCCGCGCGTGGCCGCTCACCGTGACCGCGGCCCTGACCGTGCTCGCCGTGGTGTCGCTCGCGACGACCGGGGTGCTCGGCGTCCTCGGGCTGTGCCTCGCGTGCGCCCTGCACGCCGTCGCAGCCGCGCGGCCGGCGCGCACCGCGTGGGTCGTGGGCGGTGCCGTGCTCGTCGTGGTCTCGGTCGCGCTGTGGCGGTGGGAGGACGTGGGGCTCGCCGAGATGCTCCTGTGGAGCGACCCGATGCTCCCGGAGATCGACGACCCCGTGCACGACCTGACGGAGCCGCCGTTCTCGCCCGGTCGGCGCTCCGCCTCGGTCACGCTGCTGCTGGCCCTGCTCGCGCTGGGCGTCGCGACCGGCTCGGGGGTGCGTGCCCGCCGGCTGCACGCCCGCGACCTCGTCGAGCGCTACGCCGCGCTGGCCCGCGACCGCGACGCGAGCGCGGCCCTGGCCCGTGCCGCCGAGCGGACCCGCATCGCGCGCGAGATGCACGACGTCGTCGCGCACAGCGTCTCCGTCATGGTCGCGCTGTCCGACGGGGCGCGGGCCGCCCTGGACCGGGCCCCGGACCGCTCCCGCGACGCGCTGGCCGAGCTCTCCCGCACCGGGCGTTCCGCGCTCGGCGACATGCAGCGCGTGCTCGGGGCGCTCGACCCCGCGGACGACGGGACCGACGCGACCGCCGGGACCGACGGGCCCGGCGGCGCGCCGCGGCCGCCCGCGCCCACCGAGACCGACCTCGGGACCGTCGTCGAGCGCTTCCGTGCGGCCGGGCTGCCGCTCACCGTGAACGGGCTCGACACCCTCCTCCCCGAGGACACGACGCTGCGCCTCGCGGTCGTGCGGATCGTGGCGGAGGGTCTGACCAACGTGCTGCGGCACGCGCCCGGGACCCCGTCGGTGCACCTCACGGTCCGGCGCACCGGCTCCGCGGTCGAGCTCACGGTCCTCGACGAGGGCGGCACCCGGCCCGGGACCGGCGGCGGCACGCACCGGGGCATCCTCGGGATGCGGGAGCGGGCCGCGCTGCTCGGCGGCCACGTCGACGCGGGCCCGCGGCCGGAGGGCGGCTGGCGCGTGCTCGTGCTGCTGCCGTGGCACCACGACGGGGGAGGGGACCGCGCATGACGACGGTGCTGCTCGTGGACGACCAGGCGCTCCTGCGCATGGGCTTCCGCCTCGTGATCGAGTCCGAGCCGGACCTCGAGGTCGTCGGTGAGGCGTCCGACGGCCGGGTCGCGCTCGACCAGGTCGCGGCGCTCCGGCCCGACGTCGTGCTCATGGACGTGCGGATGCCCGGCATGGACGGCATCGAGGCGACGCGACGGCTCGCGCTGGAGCACCCGTCGTCACGCGTGCTCGTGCTGACGACGTTCGACGTCGACGAGTACGCGTTCGCCGCGCTGCGCTCGGGGGCCAGCGGGTTCCTGCTCAAGACCGCCCGGCCCGAGGAGCTCGTCGAGGCCATCCGGACGGTCGCGTCGGGCACGTCGGTCGTCGCGCCGCGCGTGCTGCGGCGGATGCTCGACCTGTTCGCCCCGCACCTGCCCACGGGATCCGGCGGCAACGCCGGGGACCGCCTCGACCCCCGTCTGCAGGCGCTCTCGCCCCGCGAGACGGACGTGCTGCGGTGCATGGCCGAGGGCCTCTCCAACGCCGAGATCGCCGAGCGCCTCACCGTCTCCTCGACGACGGTCAAGACGCACGTCGGCAACGTGCTCGCGAAGCTCGAGGTCCGCGACCGCGTGCAGGCGGTCATCGCCGCCTACGAGTACGGGCTCGTGGAGCGCGGCGGCGACGCGTGGCCCGCCGGGAGCCGCTGAGCGTCAGCGCGCGCGGCCGAGCAGCGCGACGAGGAACTCCGCGGCCGGTCCGAACGGGCGCAGGTCCCAGGTGGCGAACCGCTGGTCCACGACGAGACCGGCCTGCGCGGCGTCGGCCGTGAGCTGCTCGAACGCGTAGCCGCGGCCCGCGCCGAAGCCGATCGCCAGGCGGCCGTCGTCGCGCAGGTGCGCACCGACCCGGCGCAGCACCTCGACGTGCGTGCCGGGCGCGACGAACGTCAGCACGTTGCCGGCCATGACGGCGACGTCGAAGGGCTCGCGCACGCCCGCCGCCGGGAGGTCGAGCTCCGCGAGGTCGCCCACGCGCCAGTCGCCGCCCGGGTGGTCCTCGCGCGCGGCCGCGACGAGCACCGGGTCGACGTCGACGCCGACCACGGTGTGCCCGCGCCGCACGAGCTCCCCGCCGACCCGCCCCGGCCCGCAGCCCGCGTCGAGCACGCGCGCGCCCCGCGGCACGAGCGCGTCGACGAACCGGGCCTCGCCCGCGAGGTCGTCGCCCGCGGCGGCCATCGCCCGGAAGCGCTCGACGTACCACTGCGAGCGGTCCGGGTTCGTGGCGCCGACGGTCTCCCAGAGGGTCGGCTCACGCATGGGTGCGGGGCGCCGGCCACCGCTCGACGTCGCCGTGCGCGAGCTCGAACCACACGCGCTTCGCGGCCTCGCCCGCGGCGGGCTCGATGCCCCACCGGGTCGACAGCTCGTCGACGAACATGACGCCCCGGCCGCCCGTGGCGTCGGCCGGCGGGTGCCGCAGGATCGGCTCGGTGCGCGCCCCGTCGGTCACCTCGACGCGGGTGCGCTCCCCGTCGACGTCGACGCACAGGTGCACCGGCGGGTCCGCGTGCGCGACCGCGTTGGTCACCGTCTCGCTGACCAGCAGCACCAGCACGTCCAGGGCCTGACCCTCGACACCGGCCTCGACGAGGCGGTCCCGGGCCCAGCGGCGTGCAGGTGCGACGGCTCTGACGTGCGGGCTGACGTGAGTCTCGGCGTGCATGACGTTCTCCCCCGGCGCAGTTGCTTGACGCACGTCCACGGTCGGTCACCCTGCCCGGTCCGGCAACCCGAGGGCGTGCCCGTCTCGCGCGCCGGATGGTGCCCGTGGGCCGCCCGGACGGGGGTGCGTGGAACGATGAACACGTGCAGAACAGCCCCGAGCCGCGCCCCGGCCCGCCCGACGGGTCGACGCGCAGCCGCCGTGACCTGCGCCGATGGCGGCAGTACCTGGCCGACGAGCGTGCCGAGGCCGCGGTGTACCGCGACCTCGCGTCGCGCCGCACCGGTGAGGAGCGCGACATCCTGCTCGCGCTCGCCGAGGCCGAGCGCCGACACGAGGACCACTGGCTCGAGCTCCTGGGCGACGACGTCGGCCGCCCGCTGCGGGGCGACGTGCGCACCCGCGTGCTCGGCTGGCTCGCGCGGCGGTTCGGGTCGGTGTTCGTGCTGGCGCTCGCGCAGCGCGCCGAGGCCCGCGGCTCGTACGAGAAGGACGCCGACGCGACCGCGCAGATGGCCGCCGACGAGCGGATCCACGAGGAGGTCGTGCGCGGGCTCGCGACCCGGGGGCGCAACCGCATCTCGGGGACGTTCCGCGCGGCGGTGTTCGGCGCCAACGACGGCCTGGTCAGCAACCTCGCGCTCGTGCTCGGCATCGGCGCCTCGGGGGCCTCGCAGGCCACCGTGCTGCTGACGGGCCTCGCGGGCCTGCTCGCGGGCGCGCTGTCGATGGCCGCGGGCGAGTTCGTCTCGGTGCGGTCCCAGCGCGAGCTGCTCGAGGCGTCCGCGCCCGGGCCGCACGCGCGCGCCGCGCTCCCGCACCTCGACGTCGAGGCCAACGAGCTCGCGCTGGTCTACCGCGCGCGGGGCATGACGGAGGAGGCGGCACAGGGGCGTGCGCGGGAGGTGCTCGCGTCGTTCGGCACGGTCCCGACGCCTGCGCTCGGCGTGCCCGCGCTGTCGCCGTCGGGGGCGGGCGCGAGCCTGGCCGCAGGCGACGACGAGGACGAGCACGAGACCGTCGGGACGGCGTTCAGCGCCGGGGCGGCGAGCTTCTGCTTCTTCGCGTCGGGTGCGCTGATCCCGGTGCTGCCCTACCTGTTCGGGCTCGACGGGTGGCCCGCCGTGGCGATCGCGTCGGCGCTCGTCGGGCTCGCGCTGCTCGGCACGGGCGCGACCGTCGGGGTGCTCTCGGGCGGCCCGCCCGTGCGCCGGGCGCTGCGCCAGCTCGCGATCGGGTACGGCGCGGCGGCCGCGACCTACGCGCTGGGGCTGCTGTTCGGCACGACGGTCGGCTGACCCGCACGGCCCGGGGCGGTCCCACCCGTCCGGCCGACGTGCGTCAGTGCTCGGTCGTGAGCCGCACGCCCTCCTCGGTGGCCTCGACCGCGGCGACGCCCAGCAGCTCGCCGGTCGCCGTCCGCAGCACGAGCCGGTCGGTCGCGGCGCCGAGCAGCTGGGTGCGCGCGGTCTGGAGCTGCACCACGAGCTCGTAGGCGCTGAGCGACCCCCGCTCGCCGGACGGCGACCCCCACCCGACGACGGACCCGAGCGTGCCGACCGACCCGAGCGACTCCCCGGGCGCCGGGCGTCCCAGCGGCGGGGTGGGCAGCACGGGTGCGAGGGACGGCGTGGGGGCAGGCTCGCCGGCCCGCAGCGCCGCGGGGACCGGCGTGGGCGTGGGCGTCGTGGGCGCGACCTCCGTGGGCGCGGTCGGCGAGGGCCCGCCCCGGACCGGCGTCGGCGTCGCGCCCGCGGTGCCGGTGTGCGCCTCGAGCGCCGCGACCACCCCGGCGCGCAGCGCCTCGACCTGCGCCGACTCGTAGCCGCTGCCCGACGTGCGGCTCGGGAACGTCGCCGTGCGGAGCTCCCGGAGCAGCATCTGCGCGGCGCCCGCCGACCCGGCGCGCGCGGCCTCGAGCGACGCGAGCGTCTCGGCGGCCAGGTCGAGGTAGAGGTCGACCTGCGCGGCGTCGTAGCCGTCGCTGCGGTACGTGGTGCTCAGGCGGCGGCGCCGGAGCTGCTCGGCGGTGATCACGGGGGCTCCTCGGGGCAGGGCGGTCGGCGGTCCGGTCAGCGGGTCAGCGCACGTGCACGACAGCCCCGCCGGGCACGACCTCGACGCCCGTGACCCGCAGCTCGGTGCCGTCGGGCCGGCGGACGACGAGCACGTCGCGGGTCGGGCCGAACAGCGTGGCGCGGGCGCGCTGGACCTGGACGAGGACGTCGTAGGCGCCGAGCCCCTCGGGCGCCCCGGTGAGGTCGACGGCCCGGGCGGCCGGGACGGGCGGGGGCGCCGGCGAGGGCGCGCCGGGCGGCGGTCCCGCCGGGGCGCTCCCGGCCCCGGACCGGGCGGCGGGCTCGTGCACGACCGGCGCCTGCACGACCGGCGTCTGCGCCACCGCCGTCTGCACGACCGGCGCGTGCACCGCCGCCGTCCGCGCCACCGCTCGCGGGGCAGCCGCCGGTGCCGACGCCCGGGCCTGAGCCGCCGCTGCCGTGCCGCCGCCGCTGAACCGCAGCACGTACTCGTCGAGCGTCGCGACGACCTGGGCGCGGAACGCGTCGACCTCGGCGGCCAGGTAGCCCTCCACGCTGCGGCTCGCGGGGAGCGGAGCGGTGCGCATGTCGCGCGGCATGAGCAGCGGGGCGCCGCCGGCCCCGACGGTGCGCCCGCGCTCGAGCGCGTCGAGGGTGCGGCCGACCTCGTCGAGCAGGTGGTCGACGGCGGCGCGGTCGTACGACGCGGCGGTCCGCGTCGTCGTGAAGCCGACCTGGCGGGTCTGGGCGGCGGTGATCACGTGCGGCTCCCGGGTGAGGACGGCCGGCGGCTCCGGTCGCGGCGTGATCCTCCCACCGCGACCGGCGCAGCCGGGGCGTTGCCGGGTGCGGGTCGCCCGGTCGGCCGTCCGTGGGCGCCGCGCCGCTCCGCCGCCCGACGAGGACGCGCCGGGCCGGGGCGGCGCGCCCGGGCCGCGCGGCGGTCAGTCGCCGGTGGAGCCGTCGGGCGTCCCGGGGGCGCCGTCGGGTGCGGTGCCGTCCGGTCCGGCGTCGTGGCCGTGCGGGCGGCGGCGGATGAGGACCGCCACGACGACGCCGAGCGCGACGAGGACCGCAACCGTCCCGGCGAGCAGCGCGTTCGTCGCCGAGGCCTCCGCCTCCGGGTCGCGCTCCGCCGGCTCGGCCGACTCGGAGGCCCCGGGTGCCGTCGTGGTCGGCGACGGTGCCGCGGTCGGCGTCGGGGTCGCCGTGGGCTCCGCCGTCGGCGTGGCGGCGGGTCCGGTGGTCGCGGACCCGGGTGCGCCGCCGACCACCGTCGGACCCTGAGCCGTGAACGTCAGCTGCCCCTCGATGGGGTGCCCGTCGGCGGACGTGACGCGCCACAGCACCGAGTAGGGCCCGGCGGGCAGCTCGCCGCTCAGGCCCTGCGCGACGCTGGCGTCGGTCAGGACCGCGTCGCCGCTCGACACGACGGTCCCGTCGGGCGCCCGGACCTCGACGACCGTCCCGAGGGCGACCGCGGGCTCGTTGAACGTGAGCGTGACCTGGGCGGGTGCGGTCGCGGGCGTCGAGCCGTCCGCGGGGTCGGACGAGACGAGCGTGTTGTGCGCCGCGGACGGGCCGGCGCCGAGGACGGTCAGCGCGACCCCGACGAGGGCCGAGAGCGCGAGCCCGAGCATGGCGCCCGGCGCCCGGGACAGCGCCCGGGGCGGGGTTCCGAGCGGCGCGCCGGCGCGTGCCGGCACTCCTGTCCGTCGGCCGTCGGGAGCGGTGCGGGGGTAGGGCGTGGGGCGGCCGGGCGCGTGCGGGAGCATGCCCCGACCCTAGGCCGGGCTCACCCGCGAGACGGACTTTCGTTTCCGGGTAAGGACAGGCTAACCTCACGCTCGTGACCTCCGACGACCTCGCGCCCGCGCTCCAGGGCACCGCGCTCCGCCTCGGCTACCACGGCCGCACCGTGGTGCAGGAGGCCTCGCTGCGCCTGCACGCGGGTGAGGTGACCGCGCTCGTCGGGCCCAACGGCTCGGGCAAGTCGACGCTGCTGCGCTCGCTCGCGCGCCTGCACCGCCCCGACGCCGGCCAGGTCGCGCTCACCGGATGCCCCGACGCGCTCGCGCTCTCCGCGCAGGACTTCGCACGCCGCGTAACCCTCCTGTCCCAGCACCGCCCGACGCCGAGCGGCGTGAGCGTGCGCGACGTCGTCGGCTACGGCCGCCATCCGCACCGCGGCCGCTGGCGCACGCAGGACCCGGACGGCCCTCGCGCGGTCGCCTGGGCGATGGACGTCACGGGCACGACCGCCATGGCCGACCGCGGCGCCGACGAGCTCTCGGGCGGCGAGCTCCAGCGCGTGTGGCTCGCGACGTGCCTCGCGCAGGACACCCGGGTGCTGCTGCTCGACGAGCCCACGAACCACCTCGACCTGCGCTACCAGGTCGAGATCCTCGACCTCGTGCGCGACCTGGCCGACGACCACGGCGTCGCCGTCGGCGTCGTGCTGCACGACCTCGACCAGGCCGCCGCCGTCGCGGACCACGTGGTCCTGCTGCGCGCGGGCGAGGTCGTCGGCGCGGGCGAGCCCGTCGAGGTCCTGACCTCCCCGGCGCTCAGCGAGACGTACGGGCTGCGCGTCGACGTCGTGCACGACCCGGTCACGGGACGCCTCACGACGCACCCCGTCGGCCGCCACACGACCCGCACGCGCGCCCGCGCGCCGGAGCTCGCCGTCGCGAACTGACGCCCCGGCTCGCCGGAGCACCCCCGGACCACCCCCGAAGACCCCCGCACCACCACCCCCACCCCGAGGAACCCATGCGATCCCTGCGCTCCCCCCTGCCCGCGCTCGCCCTGACGGCGGCCACCGCGCTTCTGCTGACCGCCTGCGGCAGCACCGAGACTCCCGCCGGCGCCGAGGAGACCAGCACGTCGCCCGGCGCGGGCCCGGTCACCGTGACCGACGACCGCGGCGAGGTCGAGCTCGACGCGCCCGCCGAGAAGGTGGTCTCGCTCGAGTGGGGCCTCACCGAGAACCTGCTGTCGCTCGGCGTCACGCCGGTCGGTGCCGCGGACGTCGAGGGCTACAACACCTGGGACCAAGTCGTCCCCCTCGAGGGCGACGTGACCGACGTCGGCACGCGCGGCGAGCCGAGCCTCGACGCGATCGCGGGCCTGGGCGCCGACCTCGTCGTCACGACGACCGACCTGCCGGAGAACGTCATCGCGCAGATCGAGGAGACCGTGCCCGTCATCGCGCTGCGCGGCTCGGACGCGAGCGACCCGATCGGCCACATGCGCCGCACCATCGAGGTGCTCGGCGAGGCGACCGGCCGGTCCGACGAGGCCGCCGACGTGCTCGCGGAGTACGACGCCGCGGTCGAGGACGGCAAGGCCGCGCTCGCCGAGGCCGGGCTCGAGGGCTCGTCGTTCACGATGGCCGACGGCTGGGTCGCGGACGGCACGGTCTCGGTCCGCATGTTCACCGAGGGCGCGTTCCTCGGGGCGCTCGGCCAGGAGATCGGGCTCGTCAACGGCTGGGAGGGCGAGGGCGACGCCGACTACGGCCTCGCGGTGACCGACGTCGAGGGCCTCACGCAGCTCAGCGACGCGCCGTTCCTGTACCTCGCGAGCTCGAGCGAGGCGGACCCGTTCGGTGAGGCGCTCGCGACCAACCCGATCTGGACCGGGCTGCCGTTCGTCGCCGCCGGCAACGTGCACCGCCTGCCCGACGGGATCTGGCAGTTCGGTGGCCCCGCGGCCGCCCAGGCGTGGATCGAGGCGACCGTCGAGGCGCTGACGGCGGCATGACCACCGCGAGCGTGACACCGGCCGGGGGAGGGGCCGCCACCGGCGCCCCCCGCGTCGACGCCCCCGGGTCCGCTGCGGCGCCGGCCGGACGTGCGCCCCTCGGCGCCGTCCCGGCCCTGCGCGTCGCGGCGGTGCTGGCGGCCGGTGTCACGCTCGTCGTCGTCCTCGGGCTGGTCGACCTGACGCTCGGCACGTCGGGGATCGGCGCGGGCGACCTGCTCGGGCTGCTGACCGGGGGAGCGGGCGGCGAGGCGGAGCAGACGGCCGCGGTGCTCGTCGCCTCGCGCCTGCCGCGCGTGCTGTCGGCGCTGCTCGTGGGCGTCGCGCTCGGCGTCTCGGGCGCGATGCTGCAGTCCGTCGCGCGCAACCCCCTCGCGTCGCCGGACACGCTCGCCGTCAACGCGGGCTCCTACCTGCTCGTGACCGTCGCGGCCGTCACGGGGCTCACGCTGCCGTTCGCGGCGACCGGTGCGGTCGCGTTCCTCGGCGGGCTCGGCGCGGCCGCGCTCGTCCTGCTGCTGAGCCGCGGCGGTGCGTCGGGGCCGACGCGGCTCGTGCTCGCGGGCTCCGCGGTGATGCTCGCGCTGTCCGCCCTGACGTCGCTCCTGCTGCTGCTGTTCGAGCAGGAGACCATCGGGCTGTTCGCGTGGGGCAGCGGCTCGATCGTGCAGTCCGGCCCCGAGAAGGTGGTGCAGGCCGCGCCCACGGTGCTGCTCGTCGCGGCGTTCGCCGTCGTGCGGGCCCGGCGCCTGGACCTTCTCGCGCTCGGCGACGACACCGCGACGGTCCTCGGGCTCGACGTGCGCCGCACCCGCGTGGAGGCGGTCGTCGTCGCCGTCCTGCTCGCCGCGGTCGCCGTGACGGTCGCCGGCCCCATCGGCTTCGTCGGGCTGTGCGCGCCCGCGATCGCGCGGCTCGTCGCCCCGCTCGCGCCCGGGCTGCACCGCCACCGGCTCCTGCTGCCCCTCGCGGCCCTCGCCGGCTGCGTCGTGGTGCTCGCGGCCGACATCCTGCTCCGCACGTGGCTCCCGGGGACCGACGGCGTCGCCGTGCCGACGGGCGTCGTGACGAGCGTGTTCGGCGCCGTGGTGCTCGTGGCCCTCGCGCGTCGCATCCGCGACAGCTCGCCCGTCTCGGCGCCGAGCACGAGCCGTGGGCGCGGCCCGGCGTCGCGCCGTCGCTTCCTCGTCGTCACCGCGGTCCTCGTCGTGCTCGTCGTCGCGACCGTGATCGGCGGGCTCCTGCTCGGTGACACCCTGCTGCTCACGGGCGACGTCGCGCACTGGCTGTCGGGCCGCAGCGGGCCGGGCGTGACCGCGGTGCTCGACCAGCGTGCGCCGCGTGTGCTCGCCTCGCTCGTCGCGGGTGCCGCGCTGGGGCTGGCCGGGACCACGGTCCAGGCCGTGTGCCGGAACCCGCTCGCCGAGCCGGGGCTGCTCGGCGTGACCGGCGGCGCGGGCGTCGGCGCGGTCGCGCTGCTCGTGCTCGTGCCCGGCGTCAGCATCTGGGCCGTGACCGGCGCGGGCGGGCTCGGGGCGCTGCTCGCGTTCGCGCTCGTGTACGGCCTCGCGTACCGCCGCGGGCTCAGCTCCGACCGGCTCGTGCTCATCGGCATCGGCGTGAGCGCGGGCACGACGGCGCTCGTGACGATCATCGTCGTGACGTCGAGCCCGTGGGACTCGACGCTGGCGCTCACCTGGATGTCGGGGTCGACGTACGGGCGCTCGTTCGCGCAGTCGTTCCCGGTGCTCGCGATGCTGCTGCTCGTGACGCCGTTCGTGGTGCGGGCGCGCCGCGACCTCGACCTGCTCGCACTCGACGAGGACGTGCCGCGCGTCCTGGGCGTCCCGCTCGAGCGGACCCGGCTGGCGCTGCTGCTCGCCTCGGTGCTGCTCGCGGGCTCCGCGGTCTCGGCGATCGGGGTCGTCGGCTTCGTCGGCCTCGTGGCACCGCACGCCGCCCGGGCGCTCGTCGGTGCCCGGCACACCCGGGTCGTGCCCGTCGCGCTGCTGCTCGGCGCGGTGCTCGTGGGGGTGGCCGACGTGCTCGGGCGCACGCTCATCGCGCCCGCGCAGGTCCCGGCCGGGCTCGTGACCGCGCTGATCGGGACGCCGTACTTCGTGCTGCTGCTGTGGCGCACGCGGGCGTGACGCGGTCCGTGTGACGCACGCCACTCCGCAGCCCGGGAATGCCGGGTTAGGGTAGCCATACCTCGCGGAGGGTTGCCTTACCTTCGAGTCACCTCCGCCCGCGGGGCCCGTCGATCTGGAGTGCATGTGACCGAGCTGCTGGTGGCCCCGACCATCGCACCCTTCCGGGCCTTCGCCGTGCGCGTCACGCGCATCGAGGACCTCACGCCGAGCTTCCGCCGCATCACGTTCACCGGCGACGACCTCGACGTGTTCGCGGACAACGGCCGCGACCAGCGCATCAAGCTGATCCTCGCCCGCACCCCCGGCGACGGCACCACGGCCGCCGCCTGCGGCGCCGCGCTCGACACGCTGCTGGCCGGCGACGGCGGCCTCGACTGGTTCACCGCGTGGCGCGAGCAGCCCGACGCCGTCCGCCCGGTCCTGCGCACCTACACGATCGCGGCCGTCCGCCAGGACCTCCGCGAGATCGACGTCGACGTCGTCCTGCACGGCGACCTCGGCCCCGCGTCCCGCTGGGCCGGCAGCGCCCGGGTCGGCGACACGCTCGGCGTCTGCGGGCCCGACGCCCGCCACCCCGGCCCGCACGGCGGCATCGAGTGGGCGCCGCCCGAGCATGCGCTCGCGCTGCTGCTCGCGGGCGACGAGACCGCGGTCCCCGCGATCCGCGGCATCCTCGCGTCGCTGCCCGCCGACGCCCGCGGCGAGGCCGTCCTGGAGATCCCGCACGCCGCCGACGTCCTCCCGCTGCGCGCCCCCGCCGGTGTGCGCGTCACGTGGCTCGCCCGCGAGGACGCCCCGCACGGCTCGGCGCTCGTCCCCGCGGTGCAGGCGGCAGCCGGCCGGCTGCTCGACGCACCGGTGGGCGGCGCCGCGTCCGTCGCCGGCGCCATCGAGGACGTCGACGTCGACGCGCAGATCCTCTGGGAGGTCCCCGTCGACCCCGACGGCGAGCCCCTGACCCGCTCGACCGAGCTGTACGCGTGGCTCGCGGGCGAGGCCGGCGCGATCAAGACGCTGCGCCGCCACCTCGTCGCCGAGCGCGGCGTCGACCGCCGGTCCGTGGCGTTCATGGGGTACTGGCGCGAGGGGCGTGCCGAGGGGGCGTGACCCCTCTGCCGCCCGAGGTGTCGCAGGACTGCGACACCCCGGCGACAGCGCCGCGACCTGCGGTGCGGGCCCGTCGCCTACCGTGACGGCCATGTCGCTCCGCAGGTCCGGAACCCCGCTCCTCACCGTCGCGTCCCTGCTGCTGCTCACCGCGTGCGGCACGGGCGCCGCCGACACCGGTCCCGACCGCGCCGGGTCCGGGCGCACGCCCTCCCCGAGCGCCACCCGCGAGGCACCCGAGCCGACACCGACCGTCCCCGCCGTCGCCGGGTACGCCGCGGGAGAGATCCCCCCGGTCCCGCTGATCGTGCTGCCCGACCTGTCGATGCTCGACGCGTCGCTCGCGGGCTTCGCGCTGGACGTCGCGGCCGCGGTCGGCGACGTCCCCGGCGTGACCGTGACCCCCACGCACTGCGACGCGAGCGGCGTCGCGGAGGTGGGGCGCGGGGCCCTGCTCGCGTACGGCGACGGGTTCGGGGTGTTCACGGCGCCCGACGGGTCCGTCGTGAACTACGGCGACGGCTCCGGCACGTACACGCTGAACGGGACGACGGTCACGGTCTACGGCGACGGGTCGGGGACGTACGAGGCCGGCGGCGTCTCGGTCGTCAGCTACGGCGACGGGTCCGGGAACTACGACGACGGCACCACGCACGTGTACGTGCACACCGACGGCTCGGGCGGCTGGAGCCGCGGCGACCGGTCCGTCGTCAACTACGGCGACGGCGCCGGGCTGCACACCGACGGCGACGTCAAGGTCGTGAACTACGGCGACGGCTCGGGGCTGTACTCCGACCCGACGCTCACCGTGCAGAACTACGGCGACGGCACCGGCACCGTCGACGGGCTGCCCGTCGAGATGGCGCCGCTCCCGCCGGTCCCGCGCCTCGGCCCGTTCCCCTCGATGGGCACCATCGCGCCCGTACCGTCGTGCGGCGCGACGCTGACGCTCGACGCCGGCGTGCTGTTCGACTTCGGGTCCGCCGAGATCCGGCCCGACGCCGACGCCGCGCTCGACGCGCTCGCCTCGGCGCTCGCCGGGGTCGCCGCACCCGCCGGGTCGGTCGAGGGGCACACCGACTCCGTCTCGTCCGACGAGCTCAACCAGCGGCTGTCCGAGGACCGGGCGCGGGCCGTCGCGGAGGCGCTCGCGGACCGGGGGGTCGGGACGGCGTTCGACGTCGTCGGCCACGGCGAGCACCGGCCCGTCGCACCGAACGAGGTCGACGGGCAGGACAACCCCGCGGGCCGCCAGCTCAACCGGCGCGTCGAGATCCTGCTGCCGGGCGTGACGACGTGAGGGCCCGCCGTGCCGTGCCGGCCCGACCGCGGCGTCGGGCCCCCGGCGGCGGAGCTCGGGAGGGCCGCCCGGCCCCGGTGGCCCGGGGCGCCGTCGTCGCGGTCGTCCTCGCGCTGACGCTCGGAGCGTGCAGCGTCGAGGTCGTCGACGACGCGCGGCGCCCCGCCCCGACCGGTGACGCGGCACGGCCGACGACGTCGCCGGGCACGGGACGGGACGACGGCGCCGCAGGCTCCGCCGAGCCGGACGACGCCGCCGACGACGGCTCGGACGGCGGCTCGGGCGACGGCTCGGGCGACGGCTCGGGCGACGGCCCGGCGGGCGGCGGCGGGCCCGCGGCGACGGACCCGGCAGGCTCGGGCGCCGTCGCTGGGCCCGGGCTCCCGGGGCTGCCGACCCGCGACGAGCTGCGGGCCGTGACGACCGCGCAGACGGCGTGCGGCGGGGCGGAGCTGACCCGCGAGCGGGCCGGCGACGCGGTCGAGGTCACGGACGCCTGCGGGACGCTCACGGTCACGGGCGCGGACTCCGTGGTCGTCGCCGGCGACGTGGACCACCTCGTGGTCGCAGGTGCGGGAGCACGCGTCGCCGTCCGCAGCGTCACGACCGTCACCCTCGCCGCGGCCGCCGTCACCGTGACGTGGGAGGCCGGCGCCCCGGTCGTCACCGACGACGGGTCCGGCAGCGTGTACGGCGCGGTCGGTGCCGGATGACGCGCCCGCGCCACCGGCCCGCGTGCGCCCGTCCGTACCCGTGTCCGGGCCCGGACGCGCCGACCCACCCGCACGCGCCGACCGGCCCGCACGCGCCGACCGGCCCGGACGCGTCGACCCGCCCGCACGCGTCGACCGGCCCGCACGCGCGGGCCCGCCCGCACGCGTCCGCCCGCCTCCACGCATCGACCCACGCACACGCGCGTCCCCGCCTCGCGGCAGCCGGGCGGCCCGTCCCCACACCCAGGAGCACCCGATGACCCAGCCCCCGTCCGCCCCCGCGCCGTACCCGTACCCCTACCCGCCGGTCTCCCGCCCGACCAACGTGCTCGCGGTCGTGACGCTCGTGCTGGCCCTGTGCGGGTTCGCGATCATCCCCGTCCTCACGGGCCACGTCGCGCTCCGGCAGATCCGCGAGCGCGGCGACGGCGGCTCGACGGCGGCGGTCGTCGGGCTCGTGCTCGGCTACCTCACGTTCGCCGCGCTCGTCGTCGGCCTGCTGCTCGTCACCGGGGTCGTGGTCTGGGGCGGGCGGCAGTGAGCGCACCGCGCGTCCTGCTCGTCGACGACGAGGAGGCGATCCGCGTCGGTCTCGCGTCGTTCCTGGTGCGCAGCGGGATGGACGTCGAGACGGCCGCCGACGGGGAGGCCGCGCTCGCGGCGCACGCCCGGTGGCGTCCCGACATCCTCGTGTGTGACGTGCTCATGCCGCGGCTCGACGGGCGGTCGGTGGTCCGGCGGCTGCGCGCGGCGGGGGACTGGACGCCGGTCGTCCTGCTCACCCAGGTCGGGGAGTCGTCGGAGCGCTCCGCGGCGCTCGAGGAGGGCGCGGACGACTACCTGAACAAGCCGTTCGACCCGCAGGAGCTGCACGCCCGCGTGCGCGCGGTGCTGCGCCGGGCCGTGCCTGGGCAGCCGTCGCTCGCTGCGGCGGAGCGCCTCGTCAGCGGCGACCTCGTGCTGGACCGGACGGCCCGGCGCACGTGGCTCGCGGGCCGGGAGGTCACGCTGACCCCGAAGGCGTCGCTGCTGCTCGACTACCTCATGACGCACCCCGACGAGCTGCACACGCGGGAGCGGCTGCTACAGGCGCTGTGGGGGTTCGAGCTCGCCGTGAGCAGCCGCGCGGTCGACCACCGGGTCGCGGAGATCCGCCGGGTGCTCGGGGACGACCCGGCGGCGCCGCGCTACGTCGAGACGGTGCAGTCGCTCGGGTACCGGTTCTGCGGTCCGGTGCAGCGGGCGGGCCGCCCGTGACGACGCCGCCGCCCGGCGCAGGAGAGGTGCCGGCCGGGCGCGCCGCAGTGCCCGCCGGGCTCGCGTCCGGGCCACCACGAGCGCCCGCCGGGGTCCCCGCACCTGCGCGAGGTCCCGCGGCCCCCCTGCCCGGGCCGTCGGCACCCGCGGCGGGGCCCTCAGCCTCCGTGGCTGGGCAGTCAGCGCCGTCCGCCCGGCGTCCCGGGCGGCGTGCGGCGACCGTCGTCGCGCTCGTCCCGGCGGTCGCCGGGCTGCTCGGCGCGGCCGTGGTGCTCGCGTCGGGGCGCGCGCTGCGGGTCGTCGTGAGCGCGGAGCTGCCCGTCGCGCTGGCGGTGACGGGGGTGCTGGTGACCGCCGGGGCACTGGCCGCCGGGTGGATCGCGGCGCGACGCCGCCGCGCCGTGGCCGCCGCCGCAGAGGCGGGGGAGCGCGCCGGCCGCGACGACGAGCGCGCCGCGCACCGCCGGTTCCTGCTCCGCCTCGACCACGAGCTGAAGAACCCCGTCACCGCGTTGCGGGCGGCCCTGCCCGGCGTGGTCCCCGACCCCGCGTCGCTCGACGCCGACCAGGCCCGCGCGCTCGACACCCTCCAGCAGCAGACGCACCGGCTCTCGACGCTCGTCGCCGAGCTGCGCAAGCTCGCCGAGCTCGAGACGCGACCGCTCGACCAGGAGGACGTGGACCTCGCGCAGGTGGTGCTGGACGCGGTCGCGGACCTCGGCGACCAGGCGGCCGCGTCGGGGGTCCCGCGCGCGATCACGGTGACGCTGCCGCAGGCGCCGTGGCCGCTGCCGCGCGTGCGCGGGGACGCGGACCTGCTCTACCTCGCGGTCCACAACCTGCTGGCCAACGCCCTGAAGTTCTCGCCCGCGGGCTCGGCGGTCGAGGTCCGCGGCTCCGACGACGACGGCGTCGTGGTCGTCGAGGTCGCCGACTCCGGCACGGGCATCCCGGAGCACGAGCTCGACGCGGTGTTCGACGAGCTCGCGCGCGGCGAGCAGGCGCGCGGCACCCCCGGCTCGGGCCTCGGGCTGCCGCTCGTCCGGGTCGTCGCGCAGCGGCACGGGGGTACGGTCACGCTGCGCTCGCGGCCGGGGCAGGGGACGAGCGCACGGCTGCGGCTCCCCGCGCTGTGAGCGCCGGGGCCGGCTGCGGGTCCGTCGCGACCGCAGCGACCGTGACCCCGCGGCGGGAGCGACCCTCGACGACCGACGCGATGTGCCCCGCGACCCTTGTGGACCGTCTCGCGGCGCGAGTAGACACGAGAGCCTGACGCGCGGCGTCACGCCGTCGGGCTCCCACGGCGGCGCTGGCGTCGGTGGAGAGGGAGTGGTCCGCCCATGGCTCTCACCCGGGTCGCCGCGGTCCAGGCCGCGCACGTGCTCCTCGATCAGGAGGCGTGCCTCGCGAAGGCGCTCCACCTGGTGGAGGAGGCCGCCGCCCAGGGGGCGCGGCTCGTCGTCTTCCCCGAGGTGTTCATCCCCGGGACGCCCGTGTGGATCGACTCGCGACCCATCTGGGACGGCGACGAGGACTGGTACGCGCTGCTCGTCGAGAACGCCGTCGTGGTCCCGGGACCGGTGACGCAGGCGCTCGGCGCGGCCGCCGCGGCCGTCGGGGCGTACGTCGTCATGGGCGTGCAGGAGCGGGACCCGCACGGGTCGACGATCTACAACACGACGCTCTACCTGGGGCCGGACGGGACGCTGGCCAAGCACCGCAAGCTGGTGCCGACCGGGTCGGAGCGCACGGTGTGGGGGAGTGGCGACGGCTCGACGCTGCCGGTCGTCGACACCCCGTACGGCCGGCTCAGCGGGTTGACGTGCTGGGAGAACTACATGCCGCTCGCGCGCTTCCACCTGTACGCGCAGGGCGTCGACATCTGGGCGGCGCCGACGCTGGCCCCCGGGGACGCCTGGGTCGCGACGCTGCGGCACATCGCCCGCGAGGGACGCTGCTACGTCGTCGGCGTCAACCCGTGCACGCACGTCGACCAGCTCCCTGCGGGCCTGCCGCACCGGGACCGGATCTGGACCGTCCAGGACGGGGACGGCGGTTGGGTCGAGCCCGGGAACAGCGTCATCGTCGGGCCGGACGGCGCGCTGCTCGCGGGCCCGCTCCGCCACGCGGAGGGCATCCTGACCGCTGACGTCGACCTCGCGCAGGTCCACGCGGCCCGGCGCCTGTTCGATCCCACCGGGCACTACAACCGCCCCGACATCTTCCGCCTGAGCGTCGACACCCGCCCGCGACCGGCCGTCACGATCGACGACGCGTAGCCGCGTAGCCGCAGAGCCGTGAAGCGGCTGGGCCGCAGGGCGGTTGAGCCGCAGGGTGGCTGGGAGGCAGAGCCGCAGAGCCGTGAAGCGGCTGGGCCGCAGGGAGGCAGGGCGGCTGGGCCGCCGGGCCGCTGGCCCGCAGCCGTGCCGGGCCTGCGCCCGACGGGCGTCGCCCGCCGGACAGCCCCGTGCCGGGCCAGGTCCACCGCGGCCGGCTCGCCTCGTACGATCGCCCGGTGCCTCCCCGCTCGCCGCTCCCGGCACGCCACGGACTCGACGCCGCCCGCCTGCGCACCCCGGACCGCGACCGCGCGACGCCGGACCCCTGGCCGACGATGGGCGTCTGGCTGCGCCACCGCCTCCCCGAGCACGTCGACGTCCCGGCCATGCTGGTGCAGGGGCGGTTCGTCGACGAGGACGGCCGCGCCGTGCGGGACGACGCCCCGTACGTCCCGGCGCGGTACGTGTGGTTCCACCGCGACCTGCGCGACGAGCCGGTCGTGCCGGGGCCGATCCACGTCGTGCACCGGGACGAGCGGCTCGTGGTCGTCGACAAGCCGCCGTTCCTCTCGACGATCCCGCGCGGCGGGCACGTGATGCAGAGCGTCGTCGTCCGGCTCCGCGCGGAGCTGGGCCTGCCCGAGCTGTCGCCGCTGCACCGGCTCGACCGGGTGACGTCCGGGCTGCTCCTGCTCGCGACGGAGCAGCGGTGGCGGGGTGCGTACCAGTCGGCGTTCGAGCGGCGCGCGGTCGACAAGACCTACCGGGCGGTCGCGCCGCTGCGCGCCGACCTCGAGCTGCCGGTCGTCGTGCGCAACCACATCCACAAGGAGCGCGGGACGTGGTGCGCCGAGGTGGTGCCGGGCGCGCCGGTCAACGCCGAGACGCTGGTCGAGGTGGAGCGAGAGGTCGGGCGGGACGCCGCGCACGAGGTCGACGGCGGCGGGGTCCCGGGCCGCCCGGCGGTGGGCGCGGCCGACGCGGGGACGGAGCGGCTCGCCGTGTACCGCCTGACCCCGCGCACGGGACGCACGCACCAGCTGCGCCTGCACCTCGCCGGGCTCGGCATCCCGATCGTCGGCGACCCGCTCTACCCCGTGGTCCGGGACGTGCCGGTCGACGACTTCCGCGACCCGCTCCAGCTCCTCGCCGCCGAGGTCGCGTTCACCGACCCGGTCGACGGGCGGCGCCGCGAGTTCCGCAGCGTCCGTGCGCTCCCGCTGGCCGCGGAGGCGTGACCGCCGGCCGCGAACGCGTGACCGCTGCACCACCGCGCGCGGGCCGCCGCCGTCAGGTCAGGTCCAGCAACCCGGTCAGCGCGTCGTCGATCCGCTGCATGTCCGCGAGCGGCAGGAAGCCGACGAGGTCGCCCAGGCGGGCCTGCGGGTCGACGGCAGTCAGGGCGTCGCACAGGGCGAGCGTCTCGCCGTGGCCGGGGACCTCGATGCGTGGGCGGAACACGTACGGGTTGGCGCGGGTCGACGTCGGGACGACGAGCCAGGTGCTGAGGTGCTCGAGCCGGGAGGCGAGCACCACGACGGCGAACCGCTCGTCCGCTCGCTCGTGCCCGCGCGTCGTGCCGGCCTTCCGCCGGTAGACGTCGCCGCGCATCAGCCGTGGAGGTCGCTCAGGGCCGAGGCCACCTCGGCGCGGTCCTGCGGGTCGGCGGCGGCCGCGCGGGCGTCGATCTCGGCCTGCCGGCGCCACTGCTCGCGGCGCAGCAGCGCGATGCCGTCCCGGATCACCGCCTCGACGGGCACCCCGCGCTCGGCGCTCAGCGCATTCAGCTCGTCGCGCGTCGTGGTGCGCACGCGCACCGTCGTCGTCGCGGCCATGCCGGTCAGTCTACATCGTGTCTACACGCGCGTGTGGGCGCGCGTCGATGAGGCCGCCCGGCGACGCTCACGAAGCGAAAGCCGCAACGACTTGCGCCCGCGCGCGGTCTTTCATCTCCTCGCCGGGGTAGTACCGCTGGAAGACGTCCTCGGCCTCGCCGACAGTCGAGATGCGGCACACCTCGAGGAGCGCGGCGATGTCCCCGCTGTCTCGACGGCCGCGGCCGGCGTTGAGCTTCATCGCGAGCAGCATGTCGGCCGGCGCGACGAGGATCTCCACGGCGGCCCGACCGACGACCGGCGTCCACCGGGGTTCGCCCGAGAACGGCCAGAACTGCACGACAGCGTTGTTGACCCAGTCGGCCTGCCAGCCGCGAGCCTCTGCGACTGCCCTCACGTGAGCCATGACCGCGGTCTGGTTCCCGTAGACGGCGACGTCGATGTCCGTCGTCGACTCACGGTTCCCGACCCGGGAGATCGCCAGAGCGGCGCCGCCCACGACGCAGATCCGCGTGGCGACGTCGCCGTCGGCCAGTCGCGCGGCGAGGTCCGTGAGTGCCCCGAGAATCGCCTCGCGGTCGAAGAGCTGCGTCATGCGGAGGCCAGCTCAGCCGGCGCCAGGTAGACCCGCCGTCGGGCGAAAGCCGCAGGGGCGGCGTCCCGGTCGTGGGCGCGCGCGTACGCCGAGTCGTCCACGAACCAGTCGGACCCGAGGAAGCGTGACGGCGCCTCGACCCACGCCGGGACGGGAAGCTTGCGCGCCGTCAGCAGGTGCTCGACGAGCCCGGCGATCAAGGCGTCGAACGGCGCTGACCCGGTGGGTGCGGGCTCCGTGAGGCACAGAGCGACCTGGACGCCGGCGTCCTGCGAGCGCAGGGTGTCATGGAGCTGGAGGAACGTCCGAAACGCGCCTTCGGGGTCGTCGGTGAGGAGGTGCCGCGCGATCTCGTCCGCGAACACCGCCACAGGGGCGGCCAGTGTCGGCACGCTGATGAGACGGTGCCCGACCGCGGCGAGCAGGCGGTCCAGCACGCCGACCGACGGGTCGCGGGTTCCCTTCTCGATCGCGATTATCGCGGGCCGGTCCGTGCGCGCGGCGACTGCGAGCTGGCGCTGGCTGACGCGTCGCGCGGCACGCCCGGCGCGAAGGAGGGTGGCTGCCGTTGTCATCTTCGCTCCTCGGGGATGGTAGTGGATACGCTACCGCGCGACGTCGGACCCGCCGCTCACGCGACCGGGTGCAGCGCGTCGTACCTCCGGAACCCCGGGTGCCGCCACGCGAACAGCGCCACCCCGACGACGCACGCGAGCCCGCCCAGCACCGCGGCCCACCCGACGCCGGTCACGTCCGCAGTCCCGCCGAGCACGAGGTCCCCGAGGCGCGGGCCGCCCGCGACCACGACGATGAAGACGCCCTGCAGCCGCCCGCGCATCGCGTCCGGCGTCGCCGCCTGGAGGATCGTCGACCGGAAGATGCTGCTGATCGAGTCGGCCGCGCCCGCGAGGACCATGCACGCCGTCGCCGGCCACAGCACCCACGTGGCGACGCCGCCGGGACCCGGTCCGGGCGCGAGCTCGACCACGACGCCGAACGCCGCGACCGCCGTGCCCCACCCGAGCACCGCCACGACCACGGCGTACCCCTGCCGCCGCACGCGCCCGATCGGGCCCGACAGCAGCCCGGCGAGCGCCGAGCCGGTCGCGACACCCGCGAGCAGGATGCCGGCGGTCGTGGCGCCGCCCCCGAGCACCGTCGCACCGATCGCCGGGAAGAGCGCGCGCGGCATCGCGAGCACCATCGCGGTCAGGTCGATCGCGAACGTCGCGCGGATGTTGGGTCTCGTGGCGAGGAACCGCAGACCCTCGGCGACGGAGGCCAGCCCGGCGCGGCGCACCTGCCCCTCGGGCGGCAGCGAGGGGAGCGCGACGAGGGAGGCGACGGCACCGACGAGCAGCACGACCTCGACGGTGTACGCCCAGCCGTACCCGGCGCGCCCGACGAGCAGCCCGGCGAGGAGTGGCCCGAGCGCCATGCTGATCCCGAAGGACAGCCCCGAGAGCGCGTTCGCCGCGGCCAGCAGCCGGGTGCCGACGAGGCGCGGGACGATCGCCGACCGCGCGGGGGAGTTGATCGCGAACAGGCCGTTCTGCAGCGCGACGAGCACGTAGAGCACGCGCACGTCGTCGAGCCCGAGCCACGCCTGCACCGCGAAGCCGGCGGCGACGAGCCAGAGCCCGGTGGACGTCGCGAGGATCACGCGCCGCCGGTCGTACGCGTCGATGAGCGCGCCCCCGTACAGACCGAGCAGCACGAGCGGCACGAAGCCCGCGAGCCCGACGAGGCCCACGCTCAGGTTCGACCGCGTCAGGTCCCAGACCTGGAGCCCGACGGCCGTCGTCGTCAGGCCGGTGCCGACCGCGGACAGCGACGTGCCGAGCCACATCCGGCGGTACGGGACGCTCACGCGCAGCGGGGTCAGGTCGACGAGCAGGCGGGGCACCCGGCCCATCCTCTCCCGCGGCCTCGCGCTGCGTGGCGTCAGGCCAGCGGCACCGTGAACCACACGCGCTTGCCGTCGCGCGTCGGCAGCCAGCCCCAGCTGCGTGCGAGGCGCTCGACGACGCGCATGCCCTGCCCGCCGACGCGGGCCGCGTCGACGCCGAGCACCACGGGCGGGCTGGGGTTCGCGTCGGTCACGCAGACGGTGAGCTCGCCGCGCGTGCACGCCATGTCGAGGTCGATCGCATCCGTCACCCGCCCGTACTTCACGGCGTTCGTGACGACCTCGCTGGTGAGGAGCTCGACGACGTGCAGCGTCGCGTCGGACGCGCCGTGCTGTCGGGCGAGCCGGACGCTCCACTGCCGGCCGAGCCGGGCGGAGCTGAGCAGTGCGGGGACGTGCATCGAGCTCCTCGCTCCCGTCGGGTGAGTCCACCATGCGTCCCGCGGCCCGATCGCGCCGGGTGGGTGAAGGTTCACCTACCGACGCCCTGGGCCGCGCCGCCCGGGCGGTCCGCCGCGACGAGGCGGACGGCGACGAGCGCGACGTCGTCCTCCTGCTGCCCGCGGGAGAGCCGCTCGAGCACACCGTCGACGAGCCCGTCGAGGTCCCGGCCCGCGAGCTCCGCGACGGCGTCGAGCAGGAGCGCCATGCCCGCCCGCACCGACCGGTCGCGGCGCTCGACGAGCCCGTCCGTGTACAGCAGCACCGTCGTGCCGGGCTCGAGCGCGAGCTCCTGGTCCGTGCGGGGCCACGCCGAGGACATCCCGAGCAGCAGGTCGTTGGTCCGCGCGTCGAGCAGCTCGGCCGTGCCGTCGGGCCGCAGGACTACCGGCGCGGGGTGGCCGGCGTTCGACCAGCGGAGCACGTGGGGGCCGCCGTGCCCCGGCTCGGGCTCCTCGACGCGGGCGACGACGGCGGTCGCGGTCGTCCCCACGCCGAGCCCCTGCATCGCGGCGTCGAGCGTGCCGAGGATCGCGGCCGGCGTCGCACCCGTCGCGTACGCGATGCCCCGCAGCAGCGAGCGCACCTGGCTCATGTCCGCAGCGGCCGTGATGTCGTGGCCCATGACGTCCCCGATGACGAGCACGGTCGACCCGTCGGGCTGCCGGAACGCGTCGTACCAGTCGCCGCCGACCTCCGCTGCCTCGGCCGCCGGCTGGTAGCGCACGACGACCTGCATGTGCTCGGGCTGGACGGGCGGCGTCAGCAGGCTGCGCTGCAGGCCCTCGGCGATGGTGTGCTGCTCGCTGTACAGGCGCGCGTTGTCGACGGCCAGCCCCGCACGCTCGGCGAGCTCGAGCGCCGCGAGCAGGTCGGTGCCGCCGAGCCGGGGGCGGCCGGCGCCGCGGCACAGCGTGATGAGTGCGCTCGTGCGGCCGCGCGCGCGGAGGGGCAGCACCGCGGCCGTCTCGGGTGCGAGCTCCCGGACGAGGGCCCGGGCCTCGGGGGAGCCCAGGTGCTGCGCCATCGACTCGGCCGCGGGGGCGGGGATCAGCGACGGCTCCCCGGTGGCGGTCGTGTGCGCCACGGACGACGACGCCAGGTCGAGAGTCTCCAGGCGGATCGCCGCGTAGCGCTCGAGCGTCGCCCGCATCGCGGGGTCGACGTGCCAGGTGCCGACGTCGCGCAGCCCCTGCTCCTCGACGCGCGTGACGATGCACCAGTCGGCGAGCGCCGGGACCACGTGCCGCCCGACGCTCGCGAGGGCCTCGTCGATGTCGAGCGTCGCGCCGAGGTCCTGGCTCGCGCGCGCCAGCAGCTCGAGGCGGCGGGTGGCACGGTCCGCGCTCGCGAGCGCGGTCTCGGCCGCCTCCCGGGCGCTGCGACGCTCGCTGACGTCGAGGAAGTACACCGACACCCCGTCCACGGTCGGCCAGGCCCGCAGCTCGTACCAGCCGTCGAGCGGTGCGGGGTAGTACGCCTCGAACTCCTGGGGCCGGCCGGACCGGACGACGTCGCGGTAGTGGGTCTCGAACGGCGAGCCGACCGCCGCCGGGAAGAGCTCCCAGATGTCGCCGCCCAGCAGCTCCTCGCGGCGCCGCCCGAGCAGGCGCTCGGCCTCCGCGTTGACGTAGGTGAAGCGCCACTGCGCGTCGAGCGAGTAGAACGCCGCCGACATGGTCTCGAGGACGCGCGTCAGGCGGGCGTCGGAGTCGCGGCTGACCGTGGTGTCGTACGCGACGCCGAGCACGCGCACCGCGGTCCCGTCGGGCCCGGCGACGGCGGTCCCGCGCGCCTGGACCCAGCGGGTCACCTGCCCGGGGAGCACGACGCGGTACTCCGACTCGTACGTCGAGCACGTGGCGACCGCGTCATCGAGCGCCCGCCGGACGCGTGGGACGTCGTCGGGGTGCAGCCGGGCGTGGAACGCGCCGATCGTGCGCCCGAACTCCTCGCGCGTGTAGCCGAAGATCTCGAGCAGCCGGTCGTCCCACACGAGCGTGCCGGTGCGCAGGTCCCAGTCGAAGCTGCCGACGCCGCCGGCGCTCACGGCGAGCTCCCACCGCATCCGGTCGTGCTCCAGGTCGCCCGAGACCGCGGAGCGCGGAGCACCCCTGCGGCGCCGGTCGGGGAGCTGCGCACGGGACGGCGCGGCAGTGGCGACGGGGTCGCTCGCCGGACGTCCAGCCGCGCTCATGGTGCCTCGGTCCTGAGTGCGCCCTGCCGGGTGCGCCCGCCGTGGTGGTCGACCGCGCGGCTGCCGCACGCGAACCGCAGTGCGCTCAGACTAGGGGCACACGCACCGGCCGGGTCCGAGGCGTCTCGGCGCGGGCTGGACACCGCGTGCGGAACCGTCCGGCGGGCGCCGTCGTCGCCCTGACCGAAGGCGCCGGTCGGCGCGCGTGCAGACGACGTCGCAGCGGCCGCTGGCGCACGGACGACCCGTCTCCGGTGACGCTTTCCGGCCGACTTTCCCGGTCCGCCGTCCGGGATGTCCGCATACCGACCGGTTGGTACGGCTACCGCGAAGGCGCCTCGGCGGGTGACGATGAGGCGGTGCGCCACCACCGCACCGGGGTACCCCTCAGCCTCGCAGCCGTCCTGAAGGGCTTCGCAGTGAACCGACTCCTCGCACGACCCGGGCGCAGCGTCGCGCCCGCACGCCGGGTGCCGCTCGTCGCCACCCTCGGCCTCGCCCTCGCGGCGGGAGCGCTCGCCCCGTCCGCGTCCGCTGCCGCGGGCGACCCGGCCACGGTCGAGGCACCGCCCGTCGTGAGCCAGCGGGCCATCGACGAGCACGCCGCGACCGAGCCGCAGCTCACCGTCGACGCCCCGGCCGCCGTGCCGCCCGTCACCGTCGCCGCGAGCCCCTACGAGCGCGGCCCCGCGCCGACCGTCGCCTCGATCGAGGCCGCCCGGGGGCCGTTCGCCGTCGCGCAGACGACCGTGTCCCGGTTCACCGCCAGCGGCTTCGGCGGCGGCACGATCACGTACCCGACGTCGACGGCCGAGGGCACGTTCGGCGCCGTCGCGATCTCGCCCGGGTACACGGCCGCGCAGTCCAGCATCTCGTGGCTCGGGCCCCGGCTCGCCTCGCAGGGCTTCGTCGTCCTCACCATCGACACGAACTCCCGCTACGACCAGCCGTCCTCACGCGGTGACCAGCTCCGGGCGGCGCTCGCGTACCTCACGGGCAGCAGCAGCGTCCGCAGCCGCATCGACGCGAGCCGGCTCGCGGTCATGGGCCACAGCATGGGCGGGGGCGGTGCGCTCGAGGCCGCGAAGGACGACCCGGCCCTCCAGGCGGCGATCCCGATGACGCCGTGGAACACCGACAAGACGTGGCCCGAGGTGCAGACCCCGACGCTGATCATCGGCGCGCAGAACGACTCCGTCGCCTCGGTGACGACGCACGCGGAGCCGTTCTACGAGAACCTCCCGGCGAGCCTCGACAAGGCCTACCTCGAGCTGCGCGGCGCGAGCCACTTCGCGCCGAACACCTCCAACACGACGATCGCGCGGCAGAGCATCTCGTGGCTCAAGCGCTTCGTGGACGACGACGAGCGGTACGCGCAGTTCCTCTGCCCGCCGCCCAGCGGCACGGCCATCTCGGAGTACCGCAGCACCTGCCCGTACTGATCCGCGCCGCTCCGGCGTCGCACCCGGAGCAGCCGGGCAACGGCCGGCCCCGGTGACCTCGCGTCACCGGGGCCGACCCGTGCCCGGGCCCCGCGGCGGCCGGGCGTCACGCAACGTCCACCGGGTCCCGGGACGTTCGTCCTTGACGCGACCGGATGTCCGATAGATACGATTGTCACGGCGCGAGAGCGCTCTCACGACCTCGGGGGTGGTCGTGGCCGGGTCCGGCAGCCGCGCCCGAGGTGACGTCGTCACCTGGGGGAGAACCGTCATGAACCGTGTCCCGTCGTCCGTCCCGCAGTCCGTCCCGCCGTCCCTTCCGTCGTCCGCCCGCCGCACCCTCGCCGGCCTGGCCGCGACCCTCGTGCTCCTCGGCCTGGGCCTCGCCCCGGCCCAGGCGTCGTCCGGCCTCACCGCGGACATCCGCGGCACCTGCGTGTGCGACTCCGCCGTCGGGGAGTGGGTCGTCACGTGGGAGGTCACCAACCACCGCGACGTGGCCGGCACGATCGGCAACGTGCGCGCGTACCCCGCGGGCCGGGCGCTCGTCGGCCTCCCGAACCGCATCGAGCCCGGCCAGACGATCCAGGGGACGCAGCGGCTCCAGTCGTGGGAGTACAGCGGGTCGATCGCGTTCGACGTCAACTGGGACGACGGCACCGTGACCTACGACCACACCTGGCCGGTCTACATCAAGGTCACCTGCCACAAGGCCTGACCGGTCGCGGACGTACGTCGGGCCCGGCACTCGCCCCCGGAGGCGCGTGCCGGGCCCGTCGCCGTGCGGACGTCAGATGCCCTGCCACCCCGGCTTCTGCGCCCAGGTCTGCCGGTAGTACTCGCCGAGCTGCAGCCGGCCCGCGGCGGCGTCGTCGACCAGCACGGTGACGTGCGGGTGGAGCTGGAGCACGCTCGCGGGCCACATGGCCGTCACCGGGCCCTCGACGAGGTGGTGCACGGCCTGGGCCTTGCGGTGCCCGTCGGCCAGGACCACGAGGTGCTTCGCGGCCATGACCGTCCCGAGGCCCTGCGTGAGGACGTGGCGCGGCACCGCCTCGACGTCGTCGCCGAAGAACCGCGCGTTGTCGAGCCTCGTCTGCTGCGTGAGGGTCTTGATCCGGGTGCGGGACGCGAGCGACGAGCCGGGCTCGTTGAACGCGACGTGCCCGTCGGTGCCGAGCCCGAGGACCTGCACGTCGACCCCGCCCGCACCGGCGATGGCCTGCTCGTACGCGGCGCACGCCGCCGGGAGGTCCGCCGCGAGCCCGTCGAGGCCGTGCACGCGCGCGGGGTCGAGGTCGACGCGGCCCACGAGGTCGCGCTCGATCACGTTCCGGTACCGCTCCGGGTGGTCGACGGGCAGCCCCACGTACTCGTCGAGCATGAACGCGCGCGCCGCGGCGAACGAGAGACCCTCCTCGGTGTGCCGGCGCGCGAGCTCGTCGTAGACCTTGAGCGGGCTGGACCCGGTCGCCAGGCCCAGCACCGCGTCGGGGGTCCGGCGCAGCAGCGCGTCGATCGCGCCTGCGGCGAGCGCGGCGAGGTCCTCGGTCGAGGGGAGGATGACGACTTCCATCAGCGGACCGCCTGGTTCTCGGGGATGACGGGGGACACGGGGCTGCGCCGCGCGGCGAGCGCCGCACCGACCGCCGCGACCTGGAGCTCGCGCGGCACGAGGCTCAGCCGCTCGGCGACGTGCAGGCTGCGCAGGAACGCGGAGCCCTCGGCCTGGCGGCGCACGGCCGCGGCGACCTCCTCGAGCAGCGGGGCACCGACCTCGGCGACCCCGCCGCCGAGCACCACGTGCTCGACGTCGCACGTGAGGACGAGCATGCGCACCGCGGCAGCGACCGCGTCGACGAACCGGCCCTGCACCGCGAGCGCCTCGCGGTCGCCCGCGGCCGCGGCCTCGAAGACCTCCGCGGGTGCCGGGCGGCCGGTGCGGCTCGGCCACGCGGCGTCGATCGCGGAGCCCGACGCGTACAGCTCGAGGCAGCCGCGCTGGCCGCACGGGCAGGCGGGACCGTCGGCGACGTAGGGCACGTGCCCGATCTCGCCGGCTGCGCCGAGGTGCCCGCGCCGCAGCCGGCCGTCGAGCAGGAGCCCCGCGGCGACGCCCGTGCCGAGAGCGAGGTACGCGAGGTCGCCCCCGAGGCCCAGGAGCTCCGCGGCGCCGAGCGCGGCGGCGTTGAGGTCGTTCTCGACGCCGACGGGCACGCCGCCGAGCCGCTCGCGCAGGAGCGCCCCGAGCGGGACGTCGGTGCCGTCGATGCCGAGGTTCACGGCGTGCGAGACGGCGCCCGTGAACGGCTCGACGACGCCCGGGACGCCCGCGCCGACGCCGGTGAGGTCGTCGACCGTGAGTCCCGCCTGCGCGCAGAGCGCCTCGACCGCCTCGGCGGCCGACGCCACGACGCCGTCGTGCCCGCGCCGCGTCGGCACGCGCACGCTGCTCCGCACGGCCGGGACGGCACAGGGCGTGCTGGCGAGCAGCACCCCGAGCACCTTCGTCCCGCCGATGTCGAGCCCGACCGACCAGTCGGCGCGCTCGCCGTCGCCGGGCGCGGGAGCGTGACCACCGGGTGCCGTGCGCCCGGTCCGCGACGCACCCGCCGCACCGGGCGCCGCGGCCCGGCCGTCCACCTGCGCGCCCACGTCCCCCTGCCCCCCGAGCTCCTCGACCTGCCCCTCCACCTGCACAGTGACGCCCCCGTCCGTCGCTGGACTCACCCCTTCACCGCCCCCGCGACGAGCCCGCTCGTCATCTTGTTCTGCACGAACAGGAAGAACAGGATCACCGGCACCGCGATGAGCGTGGAGCCCGCCATGACGACGCCCCAGTCGGTCGCCCGGTTCGCCTCGACGAGGCCCTGGAGCCACAGCGGCAGCGTGCGGCGCGACGGCTCCGTCATGACGACGAGGGCGAGGGTGTACTCGTTCCACGCCTGCAGGAACCCGTACACGCCCGACGCGACGAGCCCGGGGGCCAGCAGCGGGAAGGTGATCTTGAAGAACGCGCCGGTGCGCGAGAGCCCGTCGACCATGCCGGCCTCCTCGAGCTCGATGGGCACACCGGTGACGAAGCCGCGCAGCATCCAGATCGTGAACGGCAGGATCGCCGCAACGTAGACGATCGTCAGGCCGAGCACGGCGTTGACGAGGCCCCAGCCGTCGAGCATCTGGTACTGCGAGATGAACAGCCCCTCGGCGGGGATCATCTGCACGACCAGGATCGCGACGATGAACGACTTGCGCCCGCGGAACCGGAACCGGGACACGGCGAGCGCCGCGACGAACGCGAACAGGATCGCGGCGACGAGCGTCACGGCGGTCACGGCGAGCGACGTGCGGAACGCCTCGAAGAACGTGGAGTCGCGGAACACGGCCCGGAAGTTCGCGAGCGTGCCGCCGACCGGGAAGAACGTCGGCGTCGGCGTCTGCAGCTGGTTCGACGGCAGGAAGGAGCTCGAGATCATCCAGTAGATCGGGAAGACCCAGACGACCGTGACGAGGACGGCGACCGTCCCGAGCGACCAGCGCCCGACGGCGGCCCTCACAGCTCCTCCTCGCGCAGCATCCGGCGGATGTAGAACGCCGTCAGGGCGAGGGTCAGGACCAGCATGATCGTGGCCATCGCTCCGGCCATCGAGAACTCCTTGGAGAGCGAGTAGATGTAGGTGCCGAGCAGGTGCGTGTCCCGCGTGGGGGCACCGGCCCGCTGCAGCACGTAGACCTGGGTGAACACGCGCAGGTCCCAGATGACCTGGAGCAGCGCGACGACGAAGAGCACGGGCTTGACCATCGGGATCGTGATGAGCCGGAACCGGTCCCACCCGTTCGCGCCGTCGAGCTGGGCGGCCTCCATGGTCTCCGTCGGGACCTGGAGCAGGCCCGCGTAGACCGTGAAGACGACGAACGGCACGCTCATCCACACGACGATGACGGTCGCGACGGCGTAGAAGGACAGCGGCTCGATGAGCCACGAGTGGTACCGCCAGCCGTCGAGCCCGAGCGGCTCGGCGAGCAGCCAGTTGATGACCCCGTACTGCGAGTCGAACAGCCACTGCCACACCGTCATCGTGGCGAGCACCGGCGTGCCCCACGCGAGGAGCATCCCGACCTGCAGGGTCATACGGGCGGCGCGGCCGACCTTGGCCATGAGCACCGCGAGCGCCATCCCGATCACCATGGTGAGCGCGGCGTTGAGCAGGCAGAACGCGATCGAGCGGCCGATGACGGCCCACACGTAGGGGTCGGAGAGCAGCGCCTGGTAGTTCGCGAGGCCCACCCACTCCGCGGGCCGGCCGAACTGCTGGGCCAGGCCGTACTCCTGGAAGGACAGGACGAGCTGGCGGACGAGCGGGTAGCCGAGCCCGACGGCGACCGCGGCGGTCGCGGGGACCAGCAGCACGTAGGCGCCGAGGCGGGTGCGCAGCGGGCGCCGGCGCGGGAGGACGGGCGGCCGGGGCGCGGTGCCGGTGGTCGGCAGGTCGGGGGGTGTGAGGCCCGGGGCCGGCACGACGCCGGGCGGGGGAGGTGCGGCGGGGGCGACCGCTCGGCCGAGACGGGGGCCGGACATGGGTGCTCCAGGGGGTCGGGCGGGGGCCCGGGGGCGCCGCGCACGTGGTGTGCGGCGCCCCCGGGGTGTCCTCGCCGGGTCAGTTGAGCGTGTCGGCCAGGAGCTGGTCGGCCTCGGCGGCGGCGGTCTTGACGTCCGCACCGCTCGCGACCTGCTGGAAGAAGTCCTCCAGGATGCGCGCGCCCTCGACGTCGGCCCACTTCTCGGCGGCCGGGGTGAGCTTGGCGCCCAGCGCGGCGTCGAGCGCGGCCGAGGCGTACGCGTCGTCACCGAGCGACGAGGCGTACTCCGAGTTGCCCGGGATGAGCCCGTTGGAGCCGAGCATGACCTGGAACTCCTCGCTGAAGATGATCTTCAGCAGGTTCTGCGCGAGCGCCTGGTTCTCCGACTTCGCGGGGATCGCCAGGTTCGAGCCGCCCGCGAAGACCGTCGCGGGCGTGCCCGCCGCGGTGCCGGGGAGCGCGAAGACGCCGGTCTTCTCCTCGTTGCACTTCTGCTGCTCGGTGCGCAGCGCCTTGGCCTCCTCGGACTCGTCCTCGGGGTCGACGGCCTTGTTGCACTCGGGCAGGTCGATGCTCCACCGCGCCCACGTCGGGGCCGAGAACATCGCGGCCTCGCCGTTGTTGAACGGGACCCACGGCTCGTTGGAGTCGGCGTCCTTCGGTGCGCTCGTCCCGGTCTGGAACAGCGTCTGGACCTCGGCGAGGGCCTCCTGCGACTCGGGGCTCGACAGCGCGCCGGCCCACTCGTCGCCGTCCTTGACCGCGAGCTCGCCGCCGTGCGTGTAGATCCAGGCGGTGCCGTTGTACCAGTCCTGCCCGGGGAACCAGAAGCCCGAGAAGTTGGGCGTCCCGGCCGGGTTGGCGGCCTGGAGCTTGACCGCGGCCTCGTTGAACTCGGCGAGCGTCGTGGGCACGGACACCCCGGCCGCCGCGAACAGGTCCTTGCGGTAGAACACCGCGCGGGCGCCCGAGTAGTACGGGAGCGCGTACACGGTGTCGTCGACCTTGCCCGCGTCGACGAAGCCCTGGAGCAGCTTCTCGCCGCCGACCTCCTCGTAGAGGTCGCTCACGTCGCTGAACGCCCCGGCGTACGCGAACGTCGGCGTCTGGGTGTTGCCGATCTCGACGACGTCCGGGGTCTGGTCGGCGGAGGTGAGGGCCGTCTGGAGGCGGGGGACGAGGCCGTTCCAGTCCTGCTCCTCGATGACGAGCGTCGAGCCGGGGTTCTCCTCGGCGAACGTCGTGATCAGGTACTCGCGCAGCTCGTCGGACGTGTCGGTCCCGTTGAGCCACAGGCGGATCTCCGCGCCGCCCTCGGGGCTGGCGTCGGTCTCGGCGTCGTCGCCGGCGCCGGAGCTGCACGCGGCGAGCGCGAGCAGTCCCACGGTCGCGAACGCTGCACTACGTAGAATCCTCACGGTGGGGGTTCCTTCCCATGTCGTGTCACGGCGGTGCGGGTCATTGGCGTGGCCGCACCGTCTTGCCGGTCGCTCTCGCTGGTCGGTAGCTCTCGACTGCAGGGCGGGCAGCTCGGGTTCGTCAGCTGAACCCGAGCTGTCCCGACAGCACGAGGACGGCGGCCCCGAGGAGGGTGCCGTCCTCGCCTAGCGGGGTCATCCGCAGCTGGAGGTCGCTGCTGATGACCGGGATGGTGCGCTCCTGCAGGGTCGCCAGCGCGCTGTCGCGCAGGGGGCCGTCCAGGAGCTCGGGGGGGCCGCTGAGAACAACCTCGGAGAGGTTCAGCGCACTCACGACCGGTGCGAGGGCGATGCCCAGGCGCCGGCCGACCGACGCCAGGGCGGCGTCGGTGGCTTCGGGGTCGAGGTCCGCGACGCGCCGGCGCAGGGCCGGCACCGACAGCACGGTCTCGAGGCAGCCCCGGCGTCCGCACGCGCAGTGCGCGGCGCGGCCGAGGGGGGCGGTGCCGTGGTCGTCGCGGTCGTCGACGACGGTGACGTGGCCGAGCTCGCCGGCGGCGTGCCGGTGGCCCTGGACGAGGGCGCCGTCGAGCACGATGCCCGCGCCGACGCCCTGGCCGACGGTGAGCACGAGGAGACCCTCGCCGGACGCGCCGCCGTAGGTGAACTCGCCGAGGACGGCGGCGTTGGCGTCGTTCGCGACGTGCACGGGCAGGCCGAGCCCGGCGCTGAGGGTCGCGGCGAGCGGCACGTCGAACCACTCGCGGTTGGGTGCCTGGAGCACGACGCCCTCGTCGTCGACGACGCCGGGGGAGCCGACGCCGACGCCGAGCACGGGGCACGTCGCGGTGGCGGCGAGCTCACGGGCGAACGCGAGCAGCGCGTCGACCGCGGCGGCTCCGGTGCGCCCGGCGACGGGGGCGGAGCGGCGCTCGACGAGCGTGCCGGACAGGTCGAGGACGGCGCCGTGCATGTGCTCGTCGTCGGTGAGGTCGAGCGCGACGATCTGGAACGCCTCGGTGCGGAGCCCGACGAGGATCGCGGGCTTGCCGACCTTGGCCTCGGGGCTGAGGCCGAGCTCCTCGACGAGCTTCTCCGCCATGAGCGAGGCGATGAGGTCGGAGACGGTGACGCGCGTGAGGCCGGTCGCCCGGGCGAGGTCGGCCCGCGAACCGGGGCCCTCGTGGAAGAGGTGCTGGAGCAGCATGGCCCGGTTGTGGGCGCGTCCGTGCTCCGGGAGGACCTTGTCCGTGGGGCGGAGGGTGCGCGTCGTCACATTTGTTAGTAGACCTTCCTAACAAGGGTGTGTCAAGATCCTCGAGTGGCCGAGATCACATCGAGACCTGCGCTTCACACGACCGTCATCCGCGGCCGCGTCGTGACCCCGGAGCTGGTCCTCGACGACGCGCTCGTGGTGGTCGAGGGCCAGCACCTCGCGTGGGTCGGGCCGGTGTCCGGTGCCCCCGCCGGGGTCGACGTCCCCCCGCGCGACGAGCGGCCCCGCACCCTGCTCCCCGGCCTCGTCGACCTGCACTGCCACGGCGGCGGCGGCGCGAGCTTCCCCGACGCGACCACGCCCGACGAGGCCCGCGCCGCCGTGCGCGAGCACCTGAGGCACGGCACCACCACGCTCGTCGCGTCCCTCGTCACCGCCGCCGAGGCCACGCTCCTCGAACGCACCGCGACGCTCGCCGACCTCGCCGACGCCGGGGAGATCGCCGGCATCCACCTCGAGGGACCGTTCCTGTCGAGCGCCCGCTGCGGCGCGCAGGACCCCGCGCTCATGCTCGACGGCCGCTCACGGCTCGTGCGGGAGGTCGCGCGCGTCGGTCGCGGGCACCTGCTCACCATGACGGTCGCCCCCGAGGTCCCCGGCGTGCTGGGGGAGGGCGGCGTCGTCGAGACCCTCGCCGAGGTCGGCGCGGTCCCGTCGATCGGGCACACCGACGCGTCCGCCGAGGTCGCCGCCGAGGGCGTCGCGCAGTCCGTCCGCGCGCTCGCGGCCGTCGCCAGCCGCTCCGGCCGCCCCACCGTGACGCACCTGTTCAACGGCATGCGCCCGCTGCACCACCGCGACCCCGGCCCCGTCGCCGCGTGCCTCGCCGCCGCCGCGCGCGGGGACGCCGTCGTCGAGCTCGTCGCCGACGGCACCCACCTCGCCGGCGCGACCGTCGCCGCGGTGTTCGACCTCGTCGGGCCCACCGCGATCGCGCTCGTCACCGACGCGATGGCCGCCGCCGGGATGCCCGACGGGTCCTACCGGCTCGGCACGCTCGACGTCGCCGTGACCGACGGCGTCGCCCGACTCGCGGAGGGCGGCGCGATCGCCGGCGGGACGGCGCACCTCGTCGACGTCGTGCGCGCGACCGTCGCCGCCGGGGTGCCGCTCGCCCACGCCGTGCACGCCGCCGCGACGACGCCCGCCACGGTGCTCGGCCGGCGTGACGTCGGGGCGCTCGAGGCCGGGCGCCGCGCCGACGTGCTCGTGGTCGACGACGACCTCGTGCCGGTGCGCGTGCTGCGCGCGGGGACGTGGGTCGACGCGGACCTCGACGCCCGGCACGACGCCGACGCGGCTCGCGCCTGACCCGACCCGCCGGCATGCAGGGCGTCCTGCCGCGCGCACCACGACCGACGGCCGACCGCCCGCACGAACCCGAGCACGCCCCCGACCGAGGAGACCGCCGGATGACCGACCTGCCCCTGGTGCCAGCCCCCCTGAGCGCGACGACCACCGACGGTCCCGGCTACGTGCTCGGCCCCCGCACACGCGTCGTCGCCGGCCCGCACCCCGAGGTCGCGGCGGCCGTCGCGCACCGCCTGTCCCGGCTCGCCGGCTTCGCGGTCCCCGTCACGGCGAACGGCGCCGACGAGCCCGACACCGTCGTGCTGCGGCTCGTCGACGACGCCGCGGCGCTCGGCCTGCCGGACGCGGACCTCACCCCCGAGCGTGCCGTCGGCGCGTACCGGGTCGAGGTCACCGAGCGCCGGGTCACGCTCAGCGCGCTCGCGGTCGACGGCCTGCTGCACGCCGCGACGGTGCTGGAGCAGCTCGTGCAGCGGGACCGCGACGCGCACGCAGGCGCGGACACGGACGCGGACGCCGCGCCCGGCACCGACGCCGCACCGGGAGCCGGTGCCCGGCCGGGTGCCGGACCGGCCGACGCGCCGCGCACCGTGCGCCTGCCCGCCGCCGTCGTCGTCGACGCCCCGCGCTTCGGCTGGCGCGGGCTCAGCGTCGACGTCGCCCGGCACTTCTTCGGCCCCGAGGTGCTGCGCACGGTCGTCGACGTCATGGCGAGCCTGCGCCTCAACGTGCTGCACCTGCACCTGACCGACGACCAGGGCTGGCGCCTCGACGTGCCGTCGCGCCCGCAGCTCGTGGACGTGTCGAGCAAGACGGCCGTCGGCGACGACCCCGGCGGGTACTACACGGTCGACGACCTCGCCGAGCTCACCGCCTACGCGCGCGCCCGCGGCATCACCGTCGTCCCGGAGATCGACCTGCCCGGGCACGTCAACGCGGCGCTGCACGCGCTCGGCGAGCTCACCCCGTCCGGCGAGCCGGCCGACGCGTACACCGGGATCGAGGTCGGCTTCAGCCGCCTGCACGCCGACCTCCCGACGACCGAGCCGTTCCTCCGTGACGTCCTGACCGACGTCGCCGCCATGACGCCCGGCCCGTACGTGCACGTCGGCGGCGACGAGGTGCACACGATGGAGCGCGCCGAGTACGCGCAGCTCGTCGAGACCGCCGCGCGCATCGTCGAGGGCCAGGGCAAGACGGTCGTGGGCTGGCAGGAGGTCGCGAAGGCGACGCTGACGCCGGGGACGGTCGTGCAGCTGTGGGACGAGCGCGACGGCGCGGAGCTCGTCCGCCCGGCGGTCGAGGCCGGCGCGCTGCTGCTGCTCTCGCCCGCGAGCAAGGTCTACCTCGACCTGAAGTACGACGCGAGCACCCCGATCGGCCTCGAGTGGGCCGGCCACGTCGAGCTGCGCGACTCCTACGACTGGGACCCGCTCGCGGTCGTCCCCGGTGTCCCCGAGAGCAGCGTCGTCGGGATCGAGGCCGCGATCTGGACCGAGACGGTCCGCACGCCCGACGACCTGTTCTCCCTGCTCCTGCCGAGGCTCGCGGCGGTCGCCGAGGTCGCGTGGACGCCCGACGACCGGCGCTCGTGGGCGGACTTCGCGGTGCGCGTCCGGCACCTCGCCGGGTCCTGGGACCGCGCGGGGCTGCGCTGGTACCGCTCGCCGCAGGTCCCGTGGTGACGGCGCCCTCCTGAGAGGCGGAAACGGACAGGTCTCCCTAGGCTCGGCTCTTCGGGAGACGTCCGCTCCCCCCAGGCAGACGGAGGACGGCACATGAAGAACAAGGCAGTGTTCCTTGTCGGCGCTGGCGTCGGGTACGTGCTCGGCACGCGCGCCGGCCGCCAGCAGTTCGAGGTCATCAAGGCCAAGGCGAACCACCTCTGGAACGACCCGCGCGTGCAGTCCAAGGTGAGCACGATCGAGTCGCAGGCGACGCAGTTCGCCAAGGAGCAGGGCTCGACGCTCGTCGACAAGGCGGCGACCGCGGTCAAGGGTGCCGTCGCGAGCTCGGGGCTCACCGGCTCCAAGGGCAACGACTCGTCCACGGGCCACGGCACGTCCGCCGACGACGTCACCTACTCCGCCGACTCGCCCTCCGGCACGCAGTGGGCCGGCGACGTCTCGGGCACGGTCGGGACGACCGGCAGCCCGTCGAGTGACGACTTCACGACGCCCGACTCGCGCGGCACGCACGACGAGCCGACACGCGGGTACTGACGCACCACCGCCGCCCACGCGGCCCGACGAGGCGCCCGGTCACGTGACCGGGCGCCTCGTCGTCTGCTCGGGTGGGCGCCGCGTCACTCCGACCCGCGGAGCCGGCCGACGACCTCCGGCAGGTCGAGCAGCGGCGCCGGCGGCACGCCGTGGCCGGCCGTCCACGCGACCTCGCCGACCCAGCGCTCGACGGCCTCCTCGCCCAGCAGGGCGTCGAGCAGCAGGAACGTGACCTGCCCCTGCGCGTCGTCGGGCAGCGACGCGAACTCGGGGTGGCTGACCTGTACGTGCACCGTGCGGCCCTCGACGACGGTCACGACGGTCGCGGACGCGAGGTCGACGGAGCGGTGCTCGCCGAGGCCGATCGCGACGCCGGACGGGTCCGCGACGGGCCGCCGGAAGTCGTCGTACTCGAACGCGTCGTCGGGGGCCGGCGCCGCGTCGAGCCACCGCCGTGCGACGTCGCGCAGCTCCGGGTTCCCGGCGGCGGTGACGACGAGGACGTGACGCGCGGTGCGCCCGGACCCGGTCTCGAACGCCAGGTCGGGGTCGACGGCCTGGAGGCGCTCGGCGAGCACGGGCCCGAGCCGCCGGACGGCGTCGGCGTCCTCCGCGTCGAACGTCGCGGCGGCCTGCGCACGACCCTCGGCGACCCACCACGCCCAGAATGCCGCGATCCCCTCGTCCTGACGTGCACGGACCTGCTCGGGGGAGGGACGGCGGCGGAAGAAGCCCATGGCCGTGCAGGCTAGCGGCCGGGGGCGACACCCCGGGGCTGATCGCGCGACGCGTCGACGGGCTCGTCGCTGCACCGCCACCACGCCTCCGAGCCGTCCACGTGGAGCAGGTACTCGGGGACGTCGCGACCGTCGGGCCGGGTGAGCCGGGTGGCGGCGCGGAGGCGGTCGTGCGCGGCCTCCCACGCGGCGCTGACCTCGTCGTCGAGCGCGTCCGCGAGCCGTGCCTCCTCCGCGAGGAGCGGGGCGAGGTCGTCGAAGCCGGCGGCCGGCTCGACGCGGGCGCGCAGCCACGGGAAGTCCGCCTCGGTCACGTGCAGCGAGGCGACGACGCGGTCGCCGTGGTGCAGCTGCCAGACCTCGTCGTGCGGAACCATGCGGTCAGGGTAGGTCGGCTGTCGCGCGCGGGCAGGGTGGGCGCGCTGCGCCACCCCGGGTCGAGCCCACGGACGCGCGGACGGGCTCCGCGCGCGGCACCGAGCGCCCGGTGCCCGGGTGCCAGGCGCTCGGTGCCAGACGCTCGGTGCCAGACGCTCGGTGCCGGTCGCGCGGGTGCGGGTCGCGCGGGTGTCGGTCGCCCGGGAGGCGTCGGTGTCAGGCGCGCGCGGGCGCGTCGAGCCCGAGCCCGCGCAGCGCCGCGTCGGCGATCTCCTCGGGCGGGGCGTCGACCGCGATGCTCACGCCGTCCTCGTGCTCGGTGAGCGGCTCGAGCGTGCTGAGCTGCGAGGGGAGCAGCGACGGCGGCATGAAGTGCCCGCTGCGGTGCTCGAGCCGGCCGCCGATCACCTCGGGGGCGGCGGCGAGGTGCACGAAGCGCACCCGGCCGTCGGCCTCGCGGAGCACGTCGCGGTAGACCTCCTTGAGCGCGGAGCAGGTGATGACGGTCGAGCGGCCCGCGGCGGCCTGCTCGCTGAGCCAGTCGCGCATGATCCGCAGCCACGGCCAGCGGTCCTCGTCGACGAGCGGGGTCCCGGCGGCCATCTTGGCGACGTTCGCCGCGGGGTGGTGGTCGTCGGCCTCGGCGAACGGCCAGCCCAGGCGCTCCGCGAGGAGGCGCGCGACGGTCGTCTTGCCCGATCCGGAGACCCCCATGACCACGAGGTGCTGGATCTCAGTCATGCGTGTGCGCTCCTTGACGTCGTCGTCGGCCCTGGCGCCATCCTCGCACCCGAAGCCGGTTCATGAAAGATGATACCAATGTACGTGTCGGGCGTGCACGGTACTCTCTCGCCGGGCCGCGAGGGCCCACCGGCGCGGGCGCTCGATCCCGGCCGGCACCGTGCGAAGGGGCAGGTGAGCGAGGGTGGGCGCCGAGGTGCTGCACAGCTCGGTGCTCGACGCCCTGGGCCAGGAGATCACCGGCGGTGTCATCCAGCCCGGCGCGATCATCACGCTCGACCGGATCCAGCGACGGTTCGGCGTCTCCCGCACCGTCGCGCGCGAGACCATGCGCCTCCTGGAGTCCATGCAGCTCGTCACGTCCAAGCGGCGCGTCGGGCTCGTCGTCCGGCCCGTCGTCGAGTGGGACGTCTTCGACCCGCGCGTCATCCGCTGGCGTCTCCAGGGCAGCGAGCGCGAGGCCCAGCTGCGCTCCCTCACCGAGCTGCGTGCCGCCGTCGAGCCGGTGGCCGCCGGCGCCGCCGCCCGCTACGCGACCGACGGGGACCGCGCCCGGATCGTCGACCTCGCCGCCCGGATGCGCGCGCACGGCGAGGACGGCGCCCGCGAGGTGTTCCTCGACCTCGACGTCGAGTTCCACGGGCTATTGCTGCGGGCGAGCCGCAACGAGATGTTCGCCGCGCTCACGGGCGTGGTGACCGAGGTGCTCGCCGGGCGGACCCGGCACGGGCTCATGCCGGACATCGTCCGTCCCGAGGCGCTCGAGGCCCACGAGGCGGTGGCGCGCGCGGTGCACGACGGCGACCCGGCCGAGGCCGAGCGGGCCATGACCGCGATCATGGCCGAGGTCCGCGACGCGCTGAGCGTGCTCGACGACCTCCCGGGCTGACCCCGGGGGGCTCGCCGGCGCGGCGCTCAGTCCCGCCCGAGCAGCACGTCCAGCGCCTCGCGCACGAGCCGCTCCGCGGTCGCCCGGTGCGGCGCGAGCCAGTCGCCCGTGTACGCGCGCGGGGCGATCTCGATGACGAGCACGAGGCTGAGGTACAGCCGGTAGAGCTGCAGCCGCGTCCGTCCCGCCGCGGTGCCCAGCGCGAGCGCGCCACCGGCGCCGGCGTAGCCCGCGAGCAGCGCCGGCGGGGCCGTCCGCACGCCCATCTGGTCCGCGCCGACCAGCTCGTACAGCGGGTCGCCCCACAGCGAGCGCTCGGTGTCGATGACCCCGACGAGCTCCCCGGTCGCGGGCTCGACGAACAGGTTGCCCGCCCACAGGTCACCGTGGACGAGCACCGGGGCCGTGACCTCGGCGAGCGCGTCGGTGTGCCGGGTCAGCGCGGCGCGGACCTCCGCGTCGGGCACCGGCGTCCCCCAGCGGGCCGCGTCGTCGAGCAGCGCCCCGAGCATGAGGCCGAACGCCTCGGGCCACGTGGGCGCCGTCAGCCCGGACCCCGCGTTGAGGTACCCGAAGCGGTCCCCCGTCACGGTGTGCAGCCGGGCCATGAACGCGCCGAGCTCGTGGTCGACGCGTGCCCCCACGGCGGCGGGAGTCTCGCCGAGGTCGACGAGCGGGACCCCGTCGAGGTGGCTCACGACCACGACGTCGCTCGGCAGCACCGTCCGGGAGAAGTCCGTGAGCAGCACGCGGGGCATGAGCAGGTCCGGCCGGTCGGCGGCGAGCCCGTACACCTCGGCCTCGGTGCGCACGAGGTCGTGCTCGTAGCGCAGCAGCCGGTCGGTCCCGGTCGGCGCGGTCTTCACGACGACGCGCGTGCCGCCTGTCAGCGTGACGCGGTACGTCGTCGCGAACGTGCCCCCGGTGAGGAGCTGCACGTCGGCCGGCACCCCGAGCGGCGCGAGCACGCGCGCGAGGTCGTGGACGGTCTGCGGGGGGACGGCGTCGTCGCGCACGTCGGCGGTCTCGTCGAGCACCCGCCGACCCTAGCGACCGGCGACCGGCGACCGGCGACCGACGCCCGGCGACCGGCGACCGGCGACCGGCGACCGACGCCCGGCGACCGGTGGCGGGACGGCGACGGCCCCGGACCGTGGGGGTCCGGGGCCGTCGCCGTGCTGCGGGTGCTACGCGTGCCGTCCGCGGCGCCGGCGGCGGGTGAGCCCGACGAGCGCACCACCCGCGGCCAGCAGGAGCGACGCGAGCGTCGCGAGCAGCCCGGCGTCCGCGCCGGTGGCGGCGAGCGAGCCGGAGCCCGAGGCCGTGCCGCCGCCGGGCGTCGTGACCGGCGCCGGGGCGGTCGGGGCCGGGGCCACCGGGACGACGGGCGCCGGTGCCGACGGGACCGTGCCCTCGACGTCCAGCGTGACCGTGGCGGTCGACGTGCCGCCCTGGCCGTCGCTGAGCGTGTACGTGAAGCTCACGGTGCCGGTGTACCCGGGCTCCGGGGTGTACACGACCTCGTCGCCGACGATCGCCACGGACCCGTGCGCGGGCTGCGTGACCGAGACGAGCGTCAGCGTGCCGCCGTCGGGGTCGGTGTCGTTGCCGAGGACGTCGATGCGCACCGCACCGTCGCCACGGACGACCCCCGAGTCGGGGCTCGCGACCGGGGCGGCCGGGCTGACGGTCACCGTGACCGTCGCGCTCCGCGGCGCCGTGCCGTCGGTGACCTCGTAGGTGAAGGTCACCTCACCGCTGAACCCGGCGGGCGGCGTGTACGTGAGGACGTCGCCGGCGACCGTGACGGAGCCGCGCGTGGTGCCGCCCGCGTCGACGGGTGCCGAGACGCTGCCGGGCACCAGCACGAGGGTGTCGCCGTCCGGGTCCGTGTCGTTCGCCACGGGCCGGACCTCGACGGCCGTGCCGTACGGCGTGGTCGCGGAGTCGTCGACCGCGACCGGGGCGGCGTTGTCGACCGCGACCGTCAGGGTCCCGGTGTCGGTGCCGCCCGCACCGTCGGAGACGGTGTAGGTGACGGTGACCGTCCCGGCGAACCCGGGAGCCGGCGTGACGGTCAGCGTGCTGTCGCTGTTCACCGTGACGGTCGCGTCGGCGACCGCGACCGCACCCGTGACCGTCAGGGTCTGGGTGGTGCCGGGGATGTTCGCGTCGGTGTCGTTGGCCAGGACCACGATCCGGGCCGCCGGGGTGCCGGACCGCGTCGTGGCGGTGTCGTCGACCGCGACCGGGGCGGCGTTCTCGACCGTGACCGTCAGGGTCCCGGTGTCGGTGCCGCCCGCGCCGTCGGAGACGGTGTACACGGCGGTGACGGTCCCGGCGAAGCCGGGCGCCGGGGTGACCGTGACGTTCCGGCCGTCCGTCGTGGCGGTCGCGCCGGTGCTCGCGGTCACGCCCGTGACCGTCAGGGTCTGGGTCGTGCCGGGGATGTTCGGGTCGGTGTCGCCCGTGAGCACGTCGACCGTGACCGGGGTGCCGGTCGGCGTGGTGGCCGTCTCGTCGTCCGCGACCGGGGCCGCGTTGGCGACCGTGACCGTGACGGTCGCGGTGTCCGTGAGCGAGCCGTCGCCGGCCGTGTAGGTGAACGTGTCGGTCCCCGCCCAGCCGGGCGCCGGCGTGTAGCGCACCAGGCCGTCCACCCGCTCGACGGTGCCGTGCGCCGGCTGCGTCACCGCGGTGACCGTGAGCGCGGTGCCGTTGGCGTCGGTGTCGTTCGCGAGCACGTCGATGTCGACCGCCGTGCCGGATGCCGCGGGCGCGACGTCGTCGACGGCGACCGGGGCGGCGTTCGCGACCGTGACCGTGACGGTCGAGGACGAGGTGCCGCCGTCGGGGTCGGTCACGGTGTAGTCGAACGTGACCGTCCCGCTGAAGCCGGCCGGCGGGGTGTAGCGGACCTGGCCGTCCTCGATCCGGACCGTCCCGCGCGTCGTGCCGCCGGCGTCGACCGGGGTGCCGAGCAGGCCCGGCACGAGGGTCAGGGTGTCGCCGTTGGCGTCGGTGTCGTTCGCCAGCACGTCGACGAGCACGGAGGTGCTCGTCGCCGTGACGACCGGGCCGTCGGGTGCCGCGGTCGGCAGCGCGTTGCTGACCGTGACGGTCAGCTCACCGGTGGCCGTGGCACCCACGCTGTCGGCGACGGTGTACGTGACGGTGATGGTCCCGGCGAACCCGGGGGCCGGGGTCACGGTCAGCGTGCTGTCTCCCGTGTTGACCGCGACGGTCGCGCCGCTGTTCGCGGTCGCGCCCGTGACCCGGAGGGTCTGGGTGGTGCCGGGGATGTTCGCGTCGGTGTCGTTGGCGAGGACCACGACGCCGGTCGCCGGGGTGCCGGTCGCGGTGCCGACGGCGTCCGGGTGGGCGACGGGCGCGGCGTTCGCGACCGTGACGGTGACCGTCCCGGTGGCCGTGAGCGTCCCGTCGGAGACGGTGTAGTCGAACGTGTCCGTGCCCGCGTAGCCGGTCGCCGGGGTGTACCGGACGCTGCCGTCGGGCCGCAGGACCGCCGTCCCGTGACCGGGCGCCGTGACCGCCGTGACCGCGAGCGCGTCGGCGTTCGGGTCGGTGTCGTCGCCGAGGACGTCGATGTCGACCGCGGTGTCCGTCGCCGTCGAGGCGGTGTCGTCGACCGCGACCGGCGCACCGTTCACCGCGATCTGCACGGTCGCCGGTGCGCTCGTCGCACCCAGGGCGTCGGTCACGCGGTACTGGAAGGAGTCGGGACCCGTGTACCCGGCGGCGGGCGTGTACGTGCCCGTCCCGTCGGCGTTCAGGGTCACGGTGCCGTGGCTGGGACCCGTCACGAGCGTCGCCGTGAGCACGTCGCCCTCGGCGTCGGTGTCGTTCGTGCCGAGCGCGAGCGACACGTTCGCGCCGGCCGCGACCGTGTAGGTGTCGTCGTTCGCGACGGGCGCGTTGTTCGTCACCGTCAGGGTGACGGTCGCCGTGTCGGAGCCGCCGCGCGGGTCTTCGACCACGTACGTGAAGGAGTCGGTCCCGCGGAAGCCGGCGGGCGGGGTGTACCGGACCTCGCCGCCCACGAGCGCGACGGTGCCGCCGCGCGTGCTCGTGGGGCTCACGGAGCGCACGGCGAGGGTGTCGCCGTTGGCGTCGGTGTCGTTGGCGAGCACCGCGACCGCGGTCGTGGTCGACGCGAGCACGCCGGCCGCGTCGTCGACCGCGTCGGGGGCCGTGTTGACGACCTCGACCTGCACGACGGCGGTCGCGCGGTTCCCGGCGGTGTCCTCGATCGTGTAGGTGAAGACGTCACGGCCGGCGAAGTCGTCGCGCGGCGCGTACGTGACCGTGCCGTCCGGGGCGACGGTCAGCTCGCCGCCCGCGGCGTCGGTCACCCCGACGACGCGCAGCGCGTCCCCGTCGGGGTCCGAGTCGCCGGCGAGGACGTCGACGTCGAGCGTGCGGGCGCCCGGCGCCGGGGTCAGCGAGACGATGTGCGACGACGCGGTCGGCGGGGTGTTGCCCGCGACGGGGGTCGTGACGACGGGGCTGAGGACCGCGTTCGTGGCCGAGGAGGACGACGCGTCGGTCGTGTGCCCGCGGTACGTCAGCGCGGCGGCGTTGACGAGGCGCTGGCCGTTCGTCGCGTCGGCGCCGACCCGGACCCGGAACGTCACGAGGTGCTGCGCGGACCCGGTCGACATCGGGATGGACCCGCCCTGCGCCGGCGTGGCGCCCGCACCGAGGTACGCGAGGACGTGGCCCTGGCCGAGTGCACCGGCGGGCACGTACTCCCCGAGGTCGTCGCCCGCGGCGTCGGTGAGCGGCACGCCGTCCACCGTGAGGGAGCCCGGGACGTAGGACGTGCCCGTCGGGATCGCGTCGAAGAAGCGGCTGACGGACGCGGTGTCGAGGCCGATGTTCTCCACGGGGACCGTGTACGTGAGGGTGTCGCCGAGCAGGACCTGGCCGCCGTCGTCGTCGACCACGGTCTTGGTGCCGAGGAGCTTGGGGTCGTACAGCTCGGTCGAGAACGTCACGACGCCCGGGAAGTACTGCTCGCTCGTCGTCGTGAGCGAGATGCGCGCGCTCGTGGCGCTGTTCGGCAGGACGCCGTTGGCGCTGAACAGGTCGGCGTCGAAGCCGAGCTGGTTCGCGAGCGCCGGGGTGCGTCCCACCACCTGGGCGCCACGGTCGCTGATCGTGGAGTTGAAGACGTTGGTCGACGGGTTGAGCGCGTTCGAGATCGGGGTGGTGTTGAGCGTGAACGTGTCACCGGTGAGGCCCATGTCGCCCTCGTAGGACACGGCGCCGACGGTCGTGCGGACGGGGCCGCTCGGCGGCGTGAGGAAGCCGCTGACCGTGAACGTCGGGAGCGGGTCGCCGTTCGCGACCGACGCGAGGCCCGTGAACACCGTGAGGTTGCGCGCGGGGGCGGACGGGTCGGCGACGGCCACGACGAGCGACCAGCCCGCGTAGTTGTTCGTGACGCCCGCGGCGGACTGCACGTTGCCGAGCGTGTAGGTCCCGCCGCCCGCGGCCGCGACGACGTCGGTGACGTCGACCCACGACTGGTAGGCGGTGCCGTTCGCGTCGGCCGGGGCGACGGCCACGTCGGCCGCGCGGGCGGTCACCGCGGTGGGCGTCCCGCCGGGCACGGTGAGGACCGCCTGATCGCGCAGCGCCGGGTTGTTGCCGGCGGCGACGGTGCCGCGCGTGCGTCCGCCCCAGACGAGCGCCGCGAACAGGACGCCGCCCCCGGGCGGGAGGGTGAGCGTCGCGGACGACGAGTTGACCGTCGCCGCGTTCGTGTCCACGTCGACGTACCGCATCGTGTAGTCGTTGTTGCTGTAGTTGCCGCTCGTCGCTGCGCGCGCCGTGACGCACGAGCCCGCGCCGATCGCGCCGCCCGCGGTGCTGCACGTCATGAGCGTGTTCGCCGCGACGAGGATCTCGCCGTTGGTGTTCGCGGAGAAGACCGGCGTGAAGTCGCGGATCGGCGCGGCCTGCGCCGGGGAGGCGCCGCCGAGCACGGTCAGCGGCGCGAGCACGAGGCTCATCACCACGACGGCGACGCGGGAGCGGCGCACGGCGCGGCGCTGCGGCGAGGGGGAGGTGCCGGTCAGGGCAGCCCGGAGGCGGACGAACATGAAGGATCTCCACTCAGCGCGACGGTCGACATGCACGTATCGACCGCTTCGCCCGGGGTCCTTGAGCCCCTCGCGGGCTCGCTCGTCCCGGTGACGGCCGGCTCCCCGGCGGCAGGAGCGGCCCGGGCGGCCGACGCGGCGGCTCGGCGGCGCGCTGACCTGCGCGGATGCCGTCCGCATGGTCGGGAATCCCGCTGCGCGGGCGGTCCGGACCGGCGGTGTGTGCTGCGTCACAGCGCGTCCGAGAGGGGGACGAGTACACCCGTTCGGCGCAGCGGCGCGACGGGCCGCCAGCGCGGCGGTGCGACGGGCCGCCAGCGCAACGGTGCGACGGGCCGTCCGCGCAGCGGTGCGACGGCGGCGGCGCGCGGGGTCAGCCCGTGGCGTCCTCGCGGGTGAGCGTGGGGTCGTCGACCCCCGTGCCGAGGTCCGCGGTGCCCGCGCGCAGCGTGCGCAGCGAGACCGCGGTCGCCAGGACCATGAGGCCCGCCCCGCCGACGACCACGAGGAACCCGCCGTGCGAGCCGCTCGCGTCGATGGCGAGCCCCGCGAGGGACGCCCCGACGGACACGCCCACCCCGAGGGTCGTCCCGACGATGGTCAGGCCCTCGGTGATCCGCTCGCGCGCGACGAAGTGCTGCACGAGCCCGTTGCCGTTGATGATCGTCGGCGCGATCGCGAAGCCCGCGACGAACATCACGACGGCCAGCACCGTCATCGACGTCACGAGCACGAACAGCGACGCCCCGATGCCGAGCGCGACCATGCCCAGCGCGAACCGCTTCCACAGCGGCATGACCCAGTGCCGCGCGCCGTAGAGCAGCCCCGAGATCAGGGAGCCGGCGGCGAACACCGCGAGGACGACGCCCGCGAGGTCGGGGCGGCCGTTCTCCTCGGCGAACGCGACGGTCGAGACGTCGGTCGCCCCGAAGACGGTGCCCATGCCGACGAACACGACGGCGAGCACGACCATGCCGCCCGAGCGCATCACGGAACGGGTGCGCGGCGCCCCGACGACGGGCGGGTTGGGCGGCGGCTCGGACGCACGCAGGCCGAGGAACCAGTAGCCGCCGACGACCATGCCGGCGACCGCCACGACGAGCGCGGCGGTGGGCGTGACGCCGGCCGCGAGGGTCGTGGCGAGCACGGGCCCGACGATGAAGACGAGCTCGTCGGCCGCGGACTCGAGCGAGTACGCCGAGTGCAGCTCGCGCGGCGAGCGGACGAGGTGGTTCCAGCGGGCGCGGACGAGCGCGCCGAACGAGCCGATCGTCGCGCCGGTGAGCACCGCCGTCGCGTAGAGCCAGGGTGTCGGGGCGTGCAGGGCCGCCGCCACGGTGAGGCCGACGAGCCCGACCGACGCGACGGCGATCGCGGGCCGCATGACCCGGGCCTGGCCGTGGCCGTCGACGAGCCGCGCGAGGCGGGGGGAGCAGAGGGCCTGGGTCAGGACGTAGACGGCCGAGACGCGACCGGCGAGCGCGTACGAGTCGTACAGCGCCTCGACCAGCAGGACGATGCCGATCCCGGCCATCGACATGGGGAGGCGTGCGAGCAGACCCGACGCGGAGAACGCCAGTGCGCCCGGCCGCGACAGGATGTCACGGTAGGGGCGGAGCACCCTTCCAGTGTCGCACCGGGGTCCGACGCCGCCCGACGGAAATCCGACCATGTGGTCGGCGTCACGACGGGCCTGCCCCGAGGTGCGGGATCACGCCCGGTGAACCCATTCGCACGCGACGAAGGCCCCGCCGCGCCGTCCGGCCACCCCTACCGTGCTCACCACCTGACGCGTGGGGAGCTCGACGATGAGACGGACCCGGCTCGGCCTGACCGCCGCCGCGGCGCTGGCCGCCCTGCTGCTGACGCCCGGCCCCGCGTGGGCGGGCGACGTCCAGCACGAGGAGTTCCGGCGCACGCCCACCGCCCCGTGGCAGGTGCGCGGGTTCGGCGGCGACCCCGTCGTCTCCACCCGGGGCGGCGCGACCACCATCGGCGAGCAGACGCTCGTCATGCTGCTCGAGCACGCCGACCCGGCGGAGTGGACGGGCTCCGCGAACCGCCTGACCGGCTGGGACGTCGACTTCCGGATGCGGCTGGGCGCCGACTCGACGAAGGGCTGCCTCGACGAGCAGACCGGGACCCCCGCGACGCTCCTGTGGGTCGGCGACACGACGGACCTCGTCCAGGTCGGGTTCGGCGCGGGCGAGCTGTGCCTGGTCCACCCGTACGAGGACCGCGAGGTCGTCCCGCTCAGCACGCACCGCTGGCACCGGTACCACCTCGAGGCCCGCGGCCAGCACCTGCGCCTCACGGTCGACGGCCGCACGGTCCTCGACCGCACGCTCACCGGGCGCGGCGCCGGCACCGTCGCGCTCGGCTTCGAGACGTACCAGGGCAGCTCGACCTGGGACTACCTGCGCTACGACACCTCCCCGGGCCACCCCTGCACGCTCCGCGGCACCGACGGCCCCGACGTCCTGGTCGGCACGCCCGGCGACGACGTCCTCTGCGCGGGTGCCGGCGACGACCGGGTGTCCGGGCTCGGCGGCGACGACGTCCTGACAGGCGGCGAGGGCGACGACGTGCTGCTCGGCGGCGACGGCCACGACCTGCTGCAGGGCGGCTGGGGCGCCGACGTGCTCGACGCCGGCGCCGACAGCGGCCGCTCCGAGGGCGGGCAGGGTGACGACCGGTTCGTCACCGGCCCGGCGCCGGACGGCGCGCACCAGCTGCTCGGCGGCCCGGGGCGGGACGTCGCGGACTACGGCGCGCGCACCGGACCGGTCACGGTCACGCTCGACGGCGTCGGTGGCGACGGGGCACCCGGCGAGGGCGACGCTGTGGGCGTCCCCGCACCGTGGAGCGCGTCGCCCGACATCGAGGAGGTCGTCGGAGGCCACGGGGACGACGTGCTGACCGGCGAGCGGTGGGACGAGACGCTCGTCGGCGGGCCCGGCGCCGACCTGCTGCGCGGCGCCGGAGGGTCGGACACGCTGCGCGGCACCGACGGCGTCGAGGGCAACGACCGGCTCGACGGCGGCGACGGCGCCGACACGTGCAGCGCCGACGCGCTCGACACGCTCACCTCGTGCAACGACCCCGACCCGCGCCCGACGTTCCCGGTGCCCACACCGTCGCCGTCCGGCTCCACGACCCCGTGGCCGTCCGGCTCCCCGTCCCCGGTCCCCGCACCGTCCCCGTCCGGCTCCCCGTCCCCGGTGCCGCCGGGCCCGTCGGCGCCCGCGGCGGCGGTCGAGCCCCGCGGGCTGCGGCCGACGCTCGCGTCGCCCGCCGGGCGGTAGACGTCGGGAGGGCCCGCGCGCGCCGGCCGCGGTGGGACCGTCCCCGTCGGCGCCGGCGGCGTCCGTCCGCGGCCGGGAGCTGCCCTCATCGCGGACGCCCGGGGCGGCGGTGCAGCCCGCCGGGTTGACTGACGCGATGGCGACCGCCGAGCCCCCGACGCCCCGCACCCCGGGCCCCGACCCGGCGACCCCGGGCGCCCCCGACGGCACCGCCCGGGCGCGGGCAGTGCCCGCTGCACCCGCCTACGCGCCGGGCCTCGCCGACGCGCCGGTCCGCCGCTCGCTGCTGCGCGACACCTCGGTGTCCGCGGTCGTCGCGGGCTTCGTCGCGGTCCTGGTCTCCTACACCGGGCCGTTCCTCATCGTGCTGCAGGCCGCCGACGGCGCCGGGCTCAGCGTCGCCGAGACGACGTCGTGGGTCTGGGCCATCTCGTTCGGCAGCGGCCTGACGTGCCTCGTGCTGAGCTGGGCGACGCGGGTGCCGGTGATCACCGCGTGGTCGACCCCGGGTGCGGCGCTGCTCGTGACCACGCTCGGCGGCTACCGGTTCTCGGACGCCGTCGGCGCCTACCTCGTCGCGGGCGCGGTCGCGACGGTCCTCGGCTTCTCGGGGCTGTTCGGCCGGCTCCTCGCGGTCGTCCCGCGGCAGGTCCTCTCCGCGATGCTCGCGGGCGTCCTGCTGCCGTTCGTGCTGGCTGCGGCGCTCGCGGTCGGCGCGTCCCCGCTCGTCGCCGGCGGGCTCGTGGCGGCGTTCCTCGTCGGGCGCCGTGTCGCGCCGCGGTACGCCGTGCTCGGCGGGCTCGTCGTGGGGGTCCTCCTCGCGGTCCTCACCGGTGAGCTCGGCAACCCGCACGTGACCCTGCGGATCGACGGCCCGCACCTCACCACGCCGACGTTCGACCTCGGCGCGGTCGTCGGCATCGGGCTGCCGCTGCTCGTCGTCACGATGGCCTCGCAGAACGCGCCCGGGCTGACGGTGCTGCGCAACGACGGCTACGACCCGGACGACCGCCTGCTCGTCGGCTCGACCGCGGCGGTCTGGACCGTGCTGGCGCCGTTCGGGGCGCACGGGATCAACCTCGCGGCGATCACGGCGGCCATCTGCACGGGCCGCGAGGCGCACCACGACCCGCGCCGGCGCTACGTCGCGGGCGTCTGGTGCGGCGTGTTCTACCTCGCGCTGAGCCTGGTCAGCAGCGGGCTCGTGGCGCTGTTCGTCGCGATCCCCGGCGACCTGGTCGCGGCGCTCGCGGGCGCGGCGCTGCTGGGGGCGCTGCTCGGGGCGACCAAGGACGCGTTCTCGGGGGACGGGCCGACGTCGGAGGCGGCGCTCGTGACGCTCGCCGTCACCGCCTCGGGCCTCACCGTGCTGACCGTCGCCTCGCCGTTCTGGGGGCTCGTCGCCGGCGGGTTCGCGTACGCGGTGCTGACGCTGGGCCGCCGCGCGCGGGCCGACCGCCGCGGGTCGGCCGAGCCGGGTCGCCAGCCGTGGCGCGCGGGGGCCGCGCGACGCAAGATCGTCCGCATGAGCACCCTCACCCCGGACGATTTGACCTACTCCGACGTCCCCCAGGAGAGCCGCTTCGAGGTGCGCACCCCCGAGGGCGCGCTCGTCGGGCTCGTCGGCTACCAGCGCCGCGGCGGCGCGCTCGTGATCACGCACACCGAGGTCGAGGACGCGGCGGCGGGGCACGGCGTCGGGTCGAGCCTCGCCCGGTTCGCCCTCGACCAGGCCCGCAGCGAGGGCGTGCCGGTCGTGCCGCTGTGCCCGTTCGTGCGCGAGTACGTCGAGCGGCACCCGGAGTACGCGGACCTCGTGCAGGAGCCGCCGCACCGCGCGGGCTGACGGACCCGCAGCGCGCCGGCGCGCCGCCCTCCCGGGGCGGGCACGACGACGCCCCGGCCACCGCCCCGCCGTCGGGCGAGGGGTGACCGGGGCGCCGGCGGGGCTCAGCCCAGCGCGTCCGAGACGACGTCCTTCGCCGCGACCTGCACCTCGGCGAGGTGCTCGGGGCTGCGGAACGACTCGGCGTAGATCTTGTAGACGTTCTCGGTGCCCGACGGGCGTGCGGCGAACCACGCGTTCTCCGTCGTCACCTTGAGCCCGCCGATCGACGCGCCGTTGCCGGGCGCCGCGGTCAGCCGCGCGGTGATGTCCTCGCCCGCGAGCGACGTCGCCGTGACCTGCTCGGGTGAGAGCTTCCCGAGCGTCGCCTTCTGCTCGAGCGTGGCCGGCGCGTCGACCCGCGCGTACCAGGACTCGCCGAACTCGGCGACGAGCTCCGCGTGGTGCTGCGACGGCGACCGCCCGGTCGTCGCGAGGATCTCCGAGGCGAGGAGCGCGAGGATGAGCCCGTCCTTGTCGGTGGTCCACACGCGCCCGTCGTGCCGCAGGAACGACGCCCCCGCGGACTCCTCACCGCCGAAGCCGACCGACCCGTCGAGCAGGCCCGGCACGAACCACTTGAAGCCCACCGGGACCTCGAGCAGGCGCCGGCCGAGCGACGCGGCGACCCGGTCGATCAGCGACGACGACACCAGGGTCTTGCCGATCGCCGCGTCGGGGTTCCAGCCCGGGCGCGCACCCGAGTAGAGGTAGCGGATCGCGACCGCGAGGTAGTGGTTCGGGTTCATCAGCCCGGCGTCCGGGGTGACGATGCCGTGCCGGTCGGCGTCGGCGTCGTTCCCGGTCGCGACGTCGAACGGCGCGGTGCCGGCGTCCGAGGCGGTCATCCGGTTGACGAGCGACGCCATCGCGTACGGCGACGAGCAGTCCATGCGGATCTTGCCGTCCCAGTCGAGCGTCATGAACGACCACTGCGGGTCGACGCGCGGGTTCACGACCGTGAGGTCGAGCCCGTACCGCTCGCCGATCGCGCCCCAGTACTCGACGGCCGCGCCACCGAGCGGGTCTGCGCCGATCCGCACGCCCGCCGAGCGGATCGCGTCGAGGTCGAGCACGTTCGCGAGGTCGTCGACGTACGCCGCCATGAAGTCGTGCGTGTGCGTCGTGTCCGCCTTGAGCGCGCGCTCGAGCGGGGTGCGGGCGACCTGGCCGACGCCGGAGCGCAGGATCTCGTTGGCGCGCGCCGCGATCCAGCCCGTCGCGTCCGAGTCGGCCGGCCCGCCGTGCGGGGGGTTGTACTTGAAGCCGCCGTCGCGCGGCGGGTTGTGCGACGGGGTCACGACGATGCCGTCCGCGAGCCCCGTGCCCTGCGAGGAGCCACCGTTCCCGGTCCGCACGCCCTCCGAGCTCGTCGCGCCGTTGTGCAGCAGGATCGCGTGCGAGACGGCCGGGGTCGGCGTGAAGGAGTCGCGCGCGTCGACGTGCACCTGGACGCCCGCGGCGGCGAGCACCTCGAGCGCGCTCTCCCACGCCGGGCGGGACAGCGCGTGCGTGTCACGGCCGATGTACAGGGGGCCGTCGGTGCCCTGCGAGCGGCGGTACTCGACGATCGCTGCGGTCGTCGCGACGATGTGCGCCTCGTTGAACGCCCCGTCGAGGCTCGACCCGCGGTGCCCGCTCGTGCCGAACACCACCTGCTGCGCGGGGTCGTCGAGGTCGGGCACGCAATCGTAGTACGCGCCGATCAGCGCGTCGACGTCGACGAGGTCGGAGGTCTGGGCCGGGGTTCCTGCGCGGGGATCCATGCCCCGATCCTGCCACCGGGTGAAGTGCCCGGCACAGGGGGGTCGCTGCTCGTGGCGCGGCCGGTCCGGTCGCACGTCGGTAGGCTCGCGCCATGGCCTCTGCATCTGTCCCGTTCGTGCTGCGCCCGTTCGAGGGTCTCCCCGGTGAGCCCGACTGGGTCGCGCTCAAGGAGGTCGTCCCCGCGGCGACCGCGACCGCCCGCACGACCGCCGAGCACGGCTCGCGCGAGGTGCTCGTCACGACCGTCCTGCCGATGGGCTGGCCCGCGCTGCACCGCGCCGACGGCGTCATCCTGCTCGCGCTGCAGACCACGAGCGGCTCGGGCGACGCGAGCCGTGACCTCGCCGCGCACCTGCTCGCCGCGATCGAGGTCGAGCCCGGCACCGCGGTGCAGCCCGGCGCCCTGCCCGGCCCGGGCCCGCGCCTGCAGGACGTGCTCGACCTGGGCGTCCCGTTCGAGGTCACCGTCCAGCCCAGCTTCTCCTACTGGCTCGCGCCGGGCACCGAGATGACGACCGACCTCCAGGGCGCGATCGAGGAGGCCGACGCCGGGATCGTCGAGACGGTCCGGCTCACGTCGGTCGACTCGGCGTACTGGGCGCGGCTCGGTTCGCGCGAGTTCCTGCGCTGGGCGCAGCCGCACGACGAGCAGCAGGTCCTCGACGCGCTCGCCCGTCTGCACGCGCGCCGCGAGTCCGGGTTCGACGACGCGAAGTTCGTCGGCTACTTCCGCTCGAGCGGGCTCGTCGTGCCCGTCTGGGAGCTCGCGCGCGGCACCGAGGCCGAGGAGCTCGAGAAGCCGGTCGCCGAGTTCGCGCCCCGCTTCGAGGCCGCCCTCGCCGACACCGCGCCGCTCGACGCGAACGCCCGCCGCGCCCGCGCCGGGCTCGTCGCCCGCCAGGTCACGCTGCGCTGACCAGCAGGTCCGTACCCTGGCGTGTGCCGCCCGGCCGCCCGCCCGCCCCGCGCGGGTGATTCGGCGGCGCGGGCGGCACACCCCGCGGCGGCTCGCTAGGCTGACGCCCGTGACCGGGACGCGCGGGGAAGCCATTGACCACGAGGCGCCCGTGACGACTCCCCGGGGCGAGCGGCCCGGCCCCGACGGCGTGGCGCGCGACCTGCCGCGCGGCGGCTCCACGACGGCAGCGACCCCGCCCGTCGCGAGGTCCGCCGGGACGGCGGGTGCCACCGGAGCGGCGCGCACCTCCGCCGACGGCGAGCCGTCCCGCAGCACGGCCCCGGGTCGTGCTCCCCGGGCGGGCGAGCCGCTCACGAGCCCCACCACGAAGGTCCCCGGCGCACGCTCGCGCCAGCGCGTCGCGGTCGTCATCCCGGCCAAGGACGAGGCCCGCCGCATCGCCGCGACGGTCCGCTCGGCGCGCGCGATCCCGCACGTCGACCTCGTCCTCGTCGTCGACGACGGCTCCGAGGACAACACCCAGCACGTCGCGCGCGAGGCCGGCGCGGTCGTCGTGCGCCACTCCCACAACCGGGGCAAGGCCGCCGCGATGGAGACGGGGGCCGCCGTCGTCGCGATGCGCGACGCCCCGGACCGCCCGCCGCGCCTCCTGCTCTTCATCGACGGCGACCTCGGCGACACCGCGGTCAACACCGCGCCCCTGGTCCCGCCGGTGCTCGAGCGCTCGGCCGACTTCTCGATCGCGCTGCTGCCGCCCCAGCCGGGTGCGGGCGGGCGCGGCATCGTCGTCGGGGCCGCACGCCGCGCGATCGCCGCCATGACCGGCTGGACGCCGACGCAGCCGCTGTCCGGGATGCGCTGCCTCACGCGCGAGGCGTTCGAGGCCGCGACGCCGCTCGCACGCGGGTGGGGCGTCGAGACCGGGATGACGATCGACCTGCTGCGGCAGGGCTTCGTCGCCGTCGAGGTCCCGTGCGACCTGCGGCACCGCCCCTCGGGCACCGACCTCAAGGGTCAGCTCCACCGGGCCGCGCAGTACCGGGACGTCCAGCTCGCCGTGAACGCCCGCCGCGTGCGGCGGGCCGCGGGCGCGGTGCGCTCGACCGTCAACCCCGGGCCGCGGCCCCCTCGGACGCACCGCTGAGGTCGTCCGGGCCGTCCTCGGCCCGGCTCGTGCCTCCCGGTGCAGCGACCGTGGTCCCGTCGCCGGGCCCGGCCGCGCCGCCCGGTCCAGCCGCGCCGCGCGCACCGGCCGCGTCGCCCGACCCGAGCCCGTCGCCACCGGGCGTGGCGGCCGGACCCCCGGGCGCCCCCGGCGACAGCGTGAGCATCCAGCTCGCGCACGCCGCCACGAGCAGCGGCACCGCGAGCGCGCCGCCCATAGCCGGGATGAGCACGCCCGAGTCGTTGAGCGCGAAGCCGATGCCGAGCGTCACCGCGAGCGCGACCAGCCCGGGTCGCAGCATCGGGGCGTCGGTCCCGAGGCGGGTCAGCGGCGCCCCCGACGACAGCCACCCGTAGGCGCCGCCGTCCGGTGCCCCGACGGCGGTGCGCACGGGGCGGCCGAGCACGAGCAGGAGCAGCAGCAGCCCGCCGGCCGCGAGCAGCGTGAGCTCGCTCCCGACGAGGTTGTCGAGGTTCTGCTGCAGCTTGCGGGTCACGACGGGCAGGAGCCCGCCGTCGAGCACGGTCGCGACGAACCGCCCGAGGTGCGTGCGGTCGTCCGGGGGGCGCAGCCAGTCGAGCACCGCGAACGACGTGACGGTGAGCGCGCCGGCGGCGAGCACCGCGAGCGAGCGCCACCACGTGAGGCGGACGCCGGCCGCGAGGAGCGCGAGGACCGCGAACCCGGGGACGAGCGCGGGCGGGCCGCCGAAGTCCGCGCCGATGCCGGGCAGCCCGTCGAGCACGGTCGCCGTGACGCCGACCACCGCGACGACGGCGGCGGCGAGGCGGCGGCGCCCGCGTGCGACGAGCGGGTTCGTGATCGCGACCGTCAGGAGGATGCTCGCGGCGGCGAACAGCGAGAAGGCCGTGTTGTTGAACCCGTAGAACCGGCCCGCGACCTGCGGCAGGACACCCATCGGGGCGGCGAGCTGCAGCCGGGCGCCGGTCGCGACGTCGACCGTGAGGACCAGCGCGGTGACCGCGGAGACGACGCCGAGCGGTCCGAGCGGCCAGCGACCCCAGCGCGGCAGCAGGGCGAGGCCGGTGAGGACGGTGATCCACGCGACGACGAGCCCGGCCAGCGCGTACGACGGGGCCGGCGCGCGCCACCACGGCGACAGGTTCGCGAGGAACGTCGCGACCGGGTAGGTGGCGACCGCGACCCCGGCGAGGCGCAGCTGGCGCAGGACCGTGGCGGGGCGGGTCGTCGCGGCGACGAGCCGGCGGCCGCGGCCGGGCCAGTGCCGGGCGACGGTGCGGCGCAGCCAGTCGAGCACGCGCCCGTTGAGCCCGACGGACACGAGCGCGTAGAGCACCAGGTTGATGCCGACGAGCACGAGGTACACCTGCCCCGTGAGCGGCTGCGTCGCGAGCGCGTGGCGGTTGGCGTCGATCAGCGCGCCGACGCGCTCGCTCGCGAGCGTGAGCCCGCCGGTGGTGACGATCGGGGAGCCGACGACGACACCGCTCGGCGCGACGTCGCTCAGCCCGAGCCCCGTGAGCAGCGTCGGTGTCACGTCGGTCGTCTGCACGTACCCGGGCTGGCGCGTCGAGCCGGAGACCAGGAACGCGTCGGCGTAGCGGCCGTCGCCGGTCACCACGGGCCCGGTCGCCGCAGCGAGCTGCAGCGACGCCTTGCGCCGGGAGTCCGCGAGCGAGACCACGAGCACGGTCGCGTCGGTGCGCGAGTCCTCGACCGCGTCGAGCACTGCGCGCACGCGGGCGTCGATCGCCTGCGCCTGCTCGCCGCGGGTCGGCTCGGTCACGGCGTCGGTGCCGAGCACCTCGTCGAGCGACGGGTCGCCCTCGGTGCCGGCGCCCTCGGCACCGTCGAGCGCGGGGTCGCTCGCGGGCCGGGTCCGGGTGGCGTAGCCGGGGTCGCGCACCGAGCCGACGTCGACGACCAGCAGGTCCGCGGTCTCGAGGGCGCCCTCGGCGCGGCGCTCGAGGTCGTCCGGGTCGACGGGGGAGGCGAGGTGCTCGCCGACGGGCACGCCGTCGGACCCCGCGAGCGCGAGGGCGGCGCCGGGGCCGATGCCGACGGCCTGCGCGCCGCCCTTCACGAGGGTGTCGCCGAGCATCCCGAGCTGCGCGTCGTACGACGCGAGCTCCGCCGACTCGACGTAGTCCGCCCAGCCGGGGACGGCCGAACCGGGCAGGGGCTCGCGCAGGCGCCGGCACGTGCCGTCCTCGACGAGCAGGTCGCCCGCGCGGTTGCCCGCGGACACCGCGAGCCAGCCGTCCGCGGGGCACGCGGACGTGCGGATGCTGCGCACGGCGACCGTCCCGACGGCGCCCTCGCGCGAGAGGGTCCAGAGCGCCGGGGTCGTGAGCGAGCCGAGGTCGTCCCAGCGCAGCCCCGTCGTCCCGACGAGGACGACCGGCGGCGCGTCCTCGCGGACGGCGACGGGTGCGGCCGCCGGGACCACGGCGGGTGCGTCGGCGGGGACGGCGGTGGTCGCACCGGCCGCGGCGGCGAGGCCGAGCGCCGGGGCCACCGTCAGCACCGCGGCCAGGACCCCGACGAGGGCCCGGCCGGCGGCCCACCTCCGGCCGGTGCGCGGGGCACGCGCCGGCAGGGTCGGGCGCACGTCGAGGGGGAGGGGCACCGGTCCAGCCTACGGTCGCACTAGGCTCGTCGGGCCGGTGGCCCTGCCGTCGCCCCACGACCGCCCGGGACGTCCACGACCACCCCCCACGCGTGCACGGGACGTCCACGTCCGCTCCGCACGCGCGGGCGTGCACCGGCGCCCCGACCGACAGCCGAGCACCACGGAGGACCCCGCATGGCCGCCCTGCGCTACGCCTATCTCGGCCCCGCCGGGACGTTCACCGAGGCCGCGCTGCGTCAGGTCGTGAGCCCCGACGAGGCGCAGTACCTGCCGCAGGCCGACGTGGTCTCGGCGATCGAGGCGGTGCGCACCGGGTCCGCGGACCGGGCGGTCGTGGCGATCGAGAGCACCGCCGAGGGCGGCGTGACCGCGACGCTCGACGCGCTCGCGGTCGGCTCGCCGCTCGTGCTGCTGCGCGAGGTCCTCGTGCCCGTGGGGTTCACGCTCGCCGCCGGGCCGGGCGTCACGCTGGACGGGGTGCGCCGCCTGAGCGCGCACCCGCACGCGTGGGCGCTGTGCCGGCGCTGGCTCGCGGAGAACCTGCCCGACGTCGTGCACGTGCCCGCGACGTCGAACACGGCTCCGGCCTCGCTCATCGCCGAGCAGGTCGCGACCGGGCGCCCCGTCAGCGGACCCGACGGCCCGGGGTTCGACGCGGCGCTCGTCCCGCCGCCCGCGGTCCAGCACTACGGCCTGCACACCCTCGCCGCGGACGTCGCCGACCACGACAACGCCGTGACGCGCTTCGTCGTGATCGGCCGCCCGGGCGAGGTCCCGCCGCCGACGGGCGCCGACAAGACGACGATCGTCGTGCACCTGCCGAGCAACGAGGCCGGCGCCCTGCTCACGATGCTCGAGCAGCTCGCGGTGCGCGGCGTGAACCTCTCGCGCATCGAGTCCCGCCCCATCGGCGACGAGCTCGGCCGCTACTCGTTCTCGATGGACGCCGAGGGGCACATCGCGGAGGAGCGCATGGGCGAGGCGCTCATGGGGCTGCACCGGGTGTGCCCGCACGTGCGGTTCCTCGGCTCGTACCCGCGGGCCGACGGCGTCCCGGCCGACGTCCACACCGGGACCGCAGACGGGGACTTCCGCGACGCGCGCGGGTGGCTCGCGACGCTCCGGCGCGGCGAGGTCGTCTGACGCGGGGCAGTCCCCGGTCCCGGGCCGGCCGGCTCCCGGCGCGCGGCCGGCCGGCGAGCCGCCCCCGGAACCGTCAGAGGCTCGGGACCCGCACCACGAGCGCGCCCTTGTCGACGCGCGCGGTGATCTCGAGCGCGCGGCCCACGAGGTCGCCGTCGACCTGCACGTGCTCGCCGCCCGAGACGCGCACCTTGATCTTGCGCGCCCGCGCGTGGTCGATGCGCCCGATCTTGTTGGGCAGGTCGGTCTTGACCCCGACGCCCTGCAGCGCGACCTCGCCGAGCAGCTGCGCCCAGCCGGCGACCCCGGCGCGGGTGTCGATCGCGGCGATGTCGAGCCAGCCGTCGTCGAGCACCGCGTCGGGCAGCAGGGTGATGCCGCCGGGGAGCTTGCCGCAGTTGCCGATGAGCAGGCTGCGCAGCCGCACCGGGGTGGGCTGGTGGTCGTCGAGGCGGACCATCGTGCGCAGGCGGCGGCCGTGCAGGTGCTTGATGCCGGACACGAAGTAGGCCATCCAGCCGACGCGCGCCTTGAGGTTGTCGTCGGTGTCGGCGACCATCGCGGCGTCGAACCCGAGCCCGGCGATCACGAGGAAGATGTGGTCCTGGTCGGCCGGCGCCTCGGGCGTCGTCTCCGAGGTCGTGTCGATCGGCTCGTGCTTCGGGGTGCCGGGGGGCGCGGGCGGGTCCTCGACGCCCTCGCCCTCGGGCGCGAACTTCGTGATCCGCAGCCAGCCCACGTCGATCGTCTTGTCCTGCCCCGCGAGCGCGATGCGCAGGGCCTCGGGGGCGTCGGTCACGGGGATGTCGAGGTTGCGCGCGAGCAGGTTCCCGGTGCCGGACGGCAGGAGGGCCATCGGCACCCCGGTGCCGACGAGCCCCTCGGCGACCGCGCGGACCGTGCCGTCGCCGCCGACCGCGACGACGACCTTGGCGCCGCGCTCGACGGCCTCGCGGGTCTGCCCGACGCCCGGGTCCTCGACGCTCGTCTCGATCCACAGCGGCTCGGGGTACCCGCGCTCGGTGACCGCGCGCACGACGCCGTCGCGCAGGGCGGCCACGTCGGGCTTCGACGGGTTCGCCACGAACGCGACGAGCGGTCGCTGCGCCTCCGCGGCCTCGGCGACCTCGCGGGTCTCGGCGCGTGCGGTCTCGACGCTCGCCTGCACGTCCCGCTGCCTCCGGCGCAGCGAGAGCCCGAGCCCGAGCGAGACCGTCGCGATCAGTGCGGCCGCGAGCGCGAGCCAGCCCTCCCATGTCATGCGGTCAACCTAGGGGCAGGTGCGCCGGCGCGCGCGCGGCGGCGCACCTTCGAGGCGCAGGTCACGTCCCGAAGGTGCGGTCGGGGCTGCCGCGCCGACGACCCGTCCGTTATGCCCGTGACGCAGTCGTCGGACCTCTCGATACGCTCGGACGGTGATCGACCTTCGACTCCTGCGGGAGGACCCCGAGCTCGTCCGTGCCAGCCAGCGTGCGCGCGGCGACGACCCCGACCTCGTCGACCGGGTGCTCGAGACGGACTCCCGGCGCCGGGCGGCCCTCACCGAGTTCGAGCAGCTGCGCGCCGAGCAGAAGCAGCACGGCAAGAAGGTCGCGGCCGCGCAGGGCGACGAGAAGGCCGAGCTCCTCGCGCACGCCAAGGCGCTCTCGGAGCGCGTCAAGGCGCTCCAGGCGGAGGCCGACGAGGCGGAGCGGGTCGCCACGGACCTCGCCCGCAGCATCGGCAACGTGATCGAGGACGGCGTCCCGCCCGGCGGCGAGGCCGACTACGTGGTGCTGCGGCACGAGGGGAGCCCGCGGGACTTCGCCGCCGAGGGCTTCACGCCGCGCGACCACCTCGACCTCGGGGAGCGGCTCGCGGCGATCGACACCGAGCGCGGCGCCAAGGTCTCGGGCGCCCGGTTCTACTACCTCACGGGGATCGGGGCGCGGCTCGAGCTCGCGCTGCTCAACGCGGCCGTCGACCTGGCTCTCGGTGCGGGGTTCACGCCCGTCATCACCCCGACGCTGGTCAAGCCGGAGGTCATGGCCGGCACCGGGTTCCTCGGTGCGCACGCCGACGAGGTCTACCGGCTCGAGGCCGACGACCTGTACCTCGTGGGCACCAGCGAGGTCGCGCTCGCCGGGTACCACTCGGGCGAGATCCTCGACCTGACCGCGGGGCCCAAGCGGTACGCGGGCTGGTCGGCCTGCTACCGCCGCGAGGCCGGCTCGTACGGCAAGGACACCCGCGGCATCATCCGCGTGCACCAGTTCCACAAGGTCGAGGCGTTCAGCTGGACCACGGTCGAGGACGCCGCCGACGAGCACCGGCGCATCCTCGGCTGGGAGGAGCAGATGCTCGCCCTCGCCGAGCTGCCGTACCGGGTCATCGACACCGCGGCGGGCGACCTCGGGTCGAGCGCCGCCCGCAAGTTCGACTGCGAGGCGTGGCTGCCCACGCAGGAGCGCTGGCTCGAGCTCACGTCGACCTCGAACTGCACGACGTTCCAGGCCCGGCGCCTGGGCGTCCGCGAGCGCACCGCGGGCGGCGAGGTCCGGCCCGTGGCGACGCTCAACGGCACGCTCGCGACGACCCGCTGGATCGTCGCGATCCTGGAGAACCACCAACAGCCCGACGGCTCGGTGCGCGTCCCCGCGGGGCTGCGCCCGTACCTCGGCGGGCTCGAGACCCTGGAGCCGGTGCGATGAGCCACACCCGCAGCGTGGCGAGCAGCCTCGTCGCCCTCGACGTCGACGGGACCCTGATGTCCTACGCGGGCGTCATCTCGCCCGAGGTGCGCGAGGCCGTGCACGCGCTGCGGGACGCGGGTGCGCACGTCGTGCTCGCGACCGGGCGCTCGGCGATCTCGGCGGTGCCCGTCGCGCAGGACCTCGGCCTCGACACGGGCTGGGTGATCGCGTCGAACGGCGCCGTCACGCTGCGGCTCGACCCGTCGCTCGGCGCCGGGTACGAGGTGACCGAGGTCATCCGCTTCGACCCCGAGCCCGTGCTGCGGGTGCTCCGGCTCGAGATGCCCGACGCGCTGTACGCGGTCGAGGACGTCGGCACCGGGTTCCGCGTCAGCGCGCCGTTCCCCGCCGAGGAGCTCCAGGGCGAGCACCGCGTGGTGTCGTTCGAGGAGCTGTGCAGCGAGCCGGTGACCCGCGTCGTCATGCGCGACCCGCACGGCACGCCGCAGGAGTTCCACGCCCTCGTCGAGCGGGTCGGCCTGCACGAGGTGTCGTACGCGGTGGGCTGGTCGGCGTGGCTCGACCTGTCGCCGGGCGGGGTGTCCAAGGGCACGGCGCTCGAGGAGCTGCGGCGGGCGCTCGGCGTCGAGCCGTTCGCGACCGTGGCGATCGGCGACGGCAACAACGACCTCGAGATGCTGCGCTGGGCCGCACGGGGCGTCGCGATGGGGCACGCCGCGGACGCCGTCCGGGCCGCCGCCGACGAGGTGACCGGCACGATCGACGACGACGGCGCGCTCGAGGTGCTGCGGAGCCTGCTCGCCTGACGAGCCGTCGTCGGCCGCCGGGGTGGACAATCCCTGACATGGCGCACGGCATCGAGGACGTGGCCCGGGTCGCCGGGGTCTCCACGGCGACCGTGTCGCGCGCGCTGCGCGGGATCCCGGGCGTCGCCCCCGCGACCCGCGACCACGTGCTGGCGGTCGCCCACGAGCTCGGGTACGTCGCGTCGCCGACGGCCGCGAGCCTCGCGACGGGCCGCACCCGCACGGTCGGGATCATCTCGCCGTGGGTCAACCACTGGTTCCACGCCGAGGTCATCGAGGGCGCCGAGCAGGCGCTGCGGGAGCACGGGTACGACGCGCTGCTGCACACGTTCGACATGGAGCGCGAGCGGCCGCGGCGCCGGCTCGACCCGGGGGCGCTGCGCCGCCGGGTCGACGGCGTGATCGTCGTCGGCGGCCCGCTCGTGCCCGACGAGGTGCGGGTCGTCGAGGACCTCGGGGTGCCCGTGGTGTTCGTCGGCTCGGGTGCACCGGGGCACGTGGTCGTGCGCCTCGACGACGCGCGCACGGCCCGGGCCGCGACGCAGCACCTGCTCGACCTCGGGCACCGCGTCGTCGGGCACGTCACGGGCGCGGTGGTCGACGACGGGCCGTCGGCGCCGTCGTGGTGGCGCCGTGCGGGGTGGGCGGGTGCGCTCGCGGACGTGGGCCTGCCGGTGGAACCGGACCTCCAGGTCGACGGGCGCTACGACGTGGACGGCGGCCGGGCGTCGACGCACGTGCTGCTCGACCGGCGCCCCGACGTGACGGCGGTCTTCGCGGCGTCCGACGAGATGGCGATGGGTGTCGTGCTCGCGGCGCGCGACCGCGGTCTGCGCGTGCCCGAGGACCTGTCGGTCGTCGGTGTCGACGGGCACGCGCTCGGCGAGCTCGTCGGCCTCACGACGATGGTCCAGCCCGCGGTGCAGCAGGGCGGCGCGGCGGCGCGCGTGCTGCTCGACCGGGTCTCGGGGGAGCCGCTGCCGCCGGGGGACATGGTGTTCGGCACGGAGCTGCTCGTGCGCTCGTCGACCGCCGCCCCGCGCGTCGGGATCCTCGCCCGTGCCGAAAGGTTGAGTGCCGGGCGGTGAGGAGCTGGTGAGCACCCGGTGGGCGGCCGGTGCACCCGGGCGAGTCGTCCGGTTCGTGACGCAATCGTGACCCGTTGATCTGGGGTTTCGGCTTGCGGCAAGGGAATGTAAACGCTTGCATCATCAGCAAGGTTGCGGGCGCCGAGGACGCACGTCGGTGCGGGCCGCCCGTGACGCACAACGACGTGGAGGTCAGATGAACGGCATGCGCAGGCGCCGCGGGACCGCGGCAGTGGCAGCGGGGGCGGGCCTCACCCTCCTCCTGGCGGCGTGCTCGGGCGGTGACGACGGCGCGAGCCCCGAGGCGAGCGCGAGCGACACCGACTGCAGCGCCTACGAGCAGTACGGCGACCTCTCCGGCAAGACGGTCTCCGTCTACACCTCGATCGTCGACCCCGAGTCGGAGGAGCAGATCAACTCCTACCAGCCGTTCGTCGACTGCACCGGCGTCGAGATCGCCTACGAGGGCTCGCGCGAGTTCGAGGCGCAGCTGCCCGTGCGGCTCACCGCCGGCAACCCGCCGGACATCGCGTACGTCCCGCAGCCCGGCTTCCTCAAGTCGCTCGTCGCGGACTTCCCGGACCAGGTCGTCGCGGCGCCCGAGGACGTCATCGCGAACGCGAACGAGTTCTACACCCCGGAGTGGGTCAACTACGGGACCGTCGACGGGACGCTCTACGCGACCCCGCTCGGCGCGAACGTGAAGTCGTTCGTCTGGTACTCGCCCTCCGCGTTCGAGGACGCCGGCTACGAGATCCCGACGACCTGGGGCGAGCTCATGGACCTGAGCCAGCAGATCGTCGACGACGGCAACGGCATCCCGTGGTGCGCCGGCATCGAGTCCGGTGACGCCACCGGCTGGCCGGCCACCGACTGGCTCGAGGACGTCGTGCTCCGCACCGCCGGCGCCGACGTGTACGACCAGTGGGTCAACCACGAGATCCCGTTCGACGACCCGCAGATCGTCGAGGCGCTCGGCACGGTCGGGGAGATCCTCAAGAACGACGAGTACGTCAACGGCGGTCTCGGCAACGTCCAGTCGATCGCGACGGCGGCGTGGAACGAGTCCGGCAACGGCATCCCCGACGGCACGTGCTGGATGCACCGCGCCGCGAACTTCTACCAGGCCAACTGGGACGAGAGCCTCGAGGTCGCCGAGGACGGTGACGTCTACGCGTTCTACCTGCCCGGCGTGTCCGAGGACGACAAGCCGCTGCTCGGCGCCGGCGAGTTCGTGACGGCGTTCAGCGACCGTCCCGAGGTCGCGGCGTTCCAGGCGTTCCTGTCGAGCCCCGAGTGGGCCAACTCCAAGGCCAGCGTCACCGCGCAGGGCTGGTTCTCGGCGAACAACGGCCTCGACCCGGAGCTCATCAAGTCCCCGATCGACAAGCTGGCGTTCGAGCTCCTCACGAGCGACGAGTACACGTTCCGCTTCGACGGCTCCGACCAGATGCCGGGTGCCGTCGGCACCGGGTCGTTCTGGACGGAGATGACGGCGTGGGTCGCCAACGACAAGTCCGACGAGGACGTGCTGTCCGCGATCGAGGCCTCCTGGCCGACCTCGTGACCGTCGCCTCCTAGGTCCGCCCGGACCGCGGAGGCCACGCACCAGGCCGCGGGGGGGGGGCCCCCCCCCGGGAGCCAGCCCCCGCACGCCCACCGACCCGCCGTGTCCGCCGCCGTTGGTGGTTCGGAGGGGAGGGAGGGAGGAAACGCTGGGGTT
>NZ_JBSGSU010000006.1:252981-328250 GCF_053607065.1 Cellulomonas sp. NPDC055163
CCCTCCAGGGGCGCCCGCCGCGGCCCGTCACGTACCCGGTGGCGCCGCCGCCGGTGGTCGGTCAGAAGTCGTGGAGGTGGAGCATGGTGCAGTTCTCGCCCGTCACCGAGTGGTTGACGCAGGCGGACGACGTCGGGCACAAGTTCGCCCTGATGTTCGTCGCGATCGCGCTGTTCGTGATCGTGATGGGGGCGATCCTCCTCGCGGTCGACCGGCCCAAGCGGGTGCCGCCGTGGGTCGTGCCCGTGGCGTTCCTCGGCCCGACGGTCCTCGGGCTCGCGTTCGGTCTCGTGTACCCCGGGATCCGGACCATCTGGGCCTCGCTCTTCGACCGCACGGGCCAGAACTTCGTCGGGCTCGAGAACTACGCGACGGCGTTCGGCGAGGAGGCGTTCCAGAACGTCCTGCGCAACACGCTCATGTGGGTCGTCCTGGTCCCGATCGTCGCGACGTTCGTCGGGCTCGTCTACGCGGTGCTCGTCGACCGCACCCGGTTCGAGTACCTCGCGAAGACCCTCGTGTTCCTGCCCATGGCGATCTCCATGGTCGGCGCGTCGATCATCTGGAAGTTCGTCTACGAGTACCGGCCCGACCAGCCGAACGTGAACCAGATCGGGCTGCTCAACCAGCTCCTCGTGTGGGTCGGGCTCGAGCCGCAGCAGTTCCTGCTCAACCCGCCCGTGAACACGCTGTTCCTCATCGCGGTCATGATCTGGATCCAGGCCGGGTTCGCGATGACCGTCCTGTCGGCCGCGATCAAGGCCATCCCCGACGACATCGTCGAGGCCGCGCGGCTCGACGGCCTGCACGGCATCGGCATGTTCCGGTACATCACCGTCCCGAGCATCCGGCCCGCGCTCGTCGTCGTCGTGACGACGATCGCGATGGGCACGCTCAAGGTCTTCGACATCGTCCGGACGATGACGGGCGGCAACTTCGGCACGTCCGTCGTCGCCAACGAGTTCTACACCCAGAGCTTCCGCATCCGTGAGGTCGGGCTCGGTGCCGCGCTCGCGGTCATCCTCTTCGTGCTCGTCATCCCGCTCGTCGTCTACAACGTCCGCCAGCTCCGACTCTCCGAGGACATCCGATGAGCACAGGGATCCCGAGCATCGAGCTCGTCGACGGCGCACAGCAGGCCGCGAAGGGGCGCCGGGAACCGGGCCGGCTGTCGCGGCTCGAGAAGCGTGCCGCCGCCGCGAAGGGGAAGATCAGCTCGCCGTGGGCGTCGGCCCTCGCCGTCATCATCGCCATCGCGTGGACCATCCCGACGTTCGGGCTGCTGCTCACCTCGTTCCGGCCGCGCCTCGAGATCCGCCGCACCGGCTGGTGGACGTTCCTCTCGAACCCCGGGGTCACGCTCGAGAACTACACGGACGTGCTGTTCGGCAGCTCGACGGCGTTCTCGACGTTCTTCGTGAACTCGCTCGTCATCACCATCCCCGCGGTCATCATCCCGATCTCGCTCGCGCTGCTCGCGGCGTACGCGTTCGCGTGGATCGACTTCAAGGGCCGCAACCTCCTGTTCGTCGCGGTGTTCGCGCTCCAGGTCATCCCGATCCAGGTCACGCTCATCCCGCTGCTCACGCAGTACGTGGACTGGGGCCTCGCGGGCTCGTTCTGGACGATCTGGCTCTCGCACTCGATCTTCGCGCTGCCGCTCGCGATCTTCCTGCTGCACAACTTCATGAAGGACATCCCGCCGTCGCTGGTCGAGGCCGCGCGCGTCGACGGTGCCGGGCACGTGAAGATCTTCTTCCAGGTGCTCATGCCGCTTCTCACCCCGGCGATCGCGTCGTTCGCGATCTTCCAGTTCCTGTGGGTGTGGAACGACCTGCTCGTCGCCCTGACCTTCGCGGGCGGCTCGACCAACGTCGCGCCGCTCACGGTCCGCGTCGCCGAGCTCGCCGGCACGCGCGGCGCGCAGTGGCACATCCTCTCGGCCGGCGCGTTCGTGTCGATGATCGTGCCGCTCGTCGTGTTCCTCGCGCTGCAGCGGTTCTTCGTGCGCGGCCTGCTCGCGGGGTCCGTCAAGGGCTGACCCCACCCGCACCACGCGCCGGCACCGACCGCCCGTCCCGTTCCTCGGGGCGGGCGGTCCGTGCGTCCGGCCTCGTGCCGGGCTCCCGGGCTCCCGGGCTGCCCGGCTGCTCCCCGCTGCGTGCCCCTACGCCGGCTGCTCGTACGCTCGTCGGGGCGCGCGCACCCCGCCGGCTGCCCGTCCGACGACCCGGGGGAGACGCATGACCGCCGACGTGCGCGCCGCCCGCGGCGTCCCGGCGCCGGTGCTGTTCCTCGGTTCCGGGCTCACGCAGTACCTGGGCGCCGCCCTCGCCGTCGGGCTCTTCGCGGTGCTCACCGCCCCGAGCGTCGCCTGGCTGCGCATCGCGGTGTCGGCGCTCGTGCTCCTCGCGTGGCGGCGGCCGTGGCGCTTCCGGTGGACCCGCGCCGACCTGCTCGCGTCCGCGCTGTTCGGCACGGTGCTCGCCGCGATGAACGTCGCCTTCTACGTCGCGATCGAGGTGCTGCCGCTCGGCACCGCCGTCGCGGTCGAGTTCGCCGGGCCCGTGGCCGTCGCCGCCCTGACCGGGCGGACCGTGCGCGAGCGCGTCGCGATCGCCGTCGCCGCCTCCGGCGTGGTGCTGCTCGCCGGGGTCAGCCTCGACGCCGGGCCGGACGCGGCGCGCGGGCTCGTCGCGATCGGCGTCTCGGCGGTGTGCTGGGCGGGCTACATCCTGCTCGGACGGCGCGTCGCGCACGGGCGCACCGAGGGGGACGCGGCCGCCGCGGCCGCACGGCCCGACGGTGTCTCGTCGCTCGCCGTGGCGATGACCGTGGGGGCGCTCGTCTTCGCGCCGTTCCTCGCGTCGCCCGCCGCGCCCGTGCTGCGCGACCCGCACCTGCTCCTGCTCGTCGTCGGCATCGCGGTGTTCTCGTCGGTCGTGCCCTACGCGATCGAGCAGGTCGTGCTGCGCCGCGTGACCGCCGCGACGTTCGCGGTGCTGCTCGCGATGCTCCCCGCGACGGCAGCCGTGACCGGCGTGGTCGTCCTGCGCCAGATGCCGAGCTGGGGCGAGGTCGCCGGGCTCGCGCTCGTCTCCGTCGCGATCGTGCTCACGGCCCGCCGCACCGGCTGACGCGCACCCCTCTACAGGTACTGACCGGGTCGCTGCCGCGGGTCGGCCTGCTCGCCGCCGGGCCCGCCGTGCGCCGGGCCGCCGAGCCCGCCCGGCACCCCGGCCCCGGGCGGCAGCGCGCGGCGCATCTGCGTGAGCTGCGCCTGCGCCGCCATCTGCTGCGCGACGAGCGCCGTCTGGATCCCGTGGAACAGGCCCTCGAGCCACCCGACGAGCTGCGCCTGCGCGATCCGCAGCTCGGCGTCGCTCGGCGCGCGGTCCTCCGAGAACGGCAGCGTGATCCGGTGCAGCTCGTCGAGCAGCTCGGGGGACAGGCCCTCTTCGAGCTCGCGCAGCGACCGCTCGTGCACCTCGGCGAGCCGCGCGCGGGCGGCGTCGTCCAGCGGCGCGCTGCGGACCTCGTCGAGCAGCTGCTTGATCATCGTCCCGATCCGCATGACCTTCGCGGGCTGCCCGACCATCGTCGCCGGGTCCTCGCCGTCCGGGCCGTCCGCGTCCGCACCGTCGGCGGGCGGCTCGGCGTCCGCGCGGTGCTCCGCCGGGGCGACGGGACGGCCGTCCGGCCCGACCACGACGACGCGGGGGCCGTGCCGCCCGTCCACCGGCAGCGCGTGCGCGGTCGGCTCGTCGGCGCCCGGGGTGCCGGCGCCGGGCTCGTCGGGCGTCCGCGCGGCGGGGGAGGCGGGGGCGTGCTCGTCGTCCGTGTGCTCGCTCATCGGGGCATTCTCGTCGCATCGGGCCCGCTCCGCAGGCGGTCGGGGCGTCGATAGGCTGACGCGCATGACGTGGCTCGCGACCCCTGCCCATGCCCGCTGGCTCGAGCAGGAGACGGACCGCCTGCTGGCCTTCGGCGGACCGTCCGCGGTCCCGGGGCACGGGTTCGCGCGGCTCGACGAGCAGGGGGCGCCGGTCGACGGCCCCGCCGAGCTGTGGATCACGTGCCGCATGACCCACGTGTACGCGCTCGGCGCGCTGCTGGGCCGCCCAGGCTCCGGCGCGCTCGTCGACCACGGGCTCGCGGCGCTCGACGGGCTGTTCCGCGACCGGGAGCACGGCGGCTGGTTCGCCGAGGTCGGCCCCGACGGCCCGGTCGACGCGGACAAGGCCGCCTACCCGCACGCGTTCGTGGTGCTCGCGGCCTCGAGCGCGACCGCCGCGGGACGGCCCGGCGCCCGGGCGCTGCTCGACGAGGCGCTCGCCGTCTCGGAGCAGCACTTCTGGGACGACGAGGCGGGCATGGCCGTCGAGAGCTGGGACCGCACGTTCACCGAGCTCGACGCGTACCGCGGCGTCAACGCCAACATGCACACCGTCGAGGCGTACCTCGCCGCGGCCGACGTGACCGGGCACCGGGTGTGGCTCGACCGGGCCGTGCGGGTCGTCGAGCGCGTCGTGCACGGCTACGCGCGCGAGAACCACTGGCGGATCCCCGAGCACTTCGACTCCGCGTGGCAGCCCGACCTCGAGTACAACGCCGACACCCCGGCGCACCCGTTCCGCCCGTACGGCGCGACGATCGGTCACTGGCTCGAGTGGGCGCGCCTCACGCTGCACGCGCGCGCGGCGCTCACGGCCCGCGGCGACGTCGCGCCGGACTGGATGCTCGACGACGCGGTCGCGCTGTTCGACGCGTCGGTCGCCGAGGGCTGGGACGTGGACGGCGCGCCGGGCTTCGTCTACACCGTCGACTGGGCCGGCGCCCCCGTCGTGCGCGAGCGCATGCACTGGGTCGTCGCCGAGGGCATCGCCGCCGCGGCCGCGCTGCACGCCGCGACGGGCGACGAGCGGTTCGACACCTGGTACCGGACCTGGTGGGACTACGCGGCCCTGTTCCTGCTCGACCGCGAGGGCGGGTCGTGGTGGCACGAGCTCGGGACCGACAACCGGGTCTCGCGCACGGTGTGGGAGGGCAAGGCCGACCTCTACCACGCGGTGCAGGCCACGCTGATCCCGCGCCTGCCGCTCACCCCGGTGCTGGCCCCGGCGCTCGCGGCCGGTGCGCTCGACCTGACCTGAGGCGCACCCGCCGGTGGCCGGGCGGTCCGGACCTCAGGTCGTGAGCAGGACCTTCCCGAAGACCTCGCCCGAGTCGAGCAGCCGGTGCGCGTCCGCGGCGCGCTCGAGCGGGAGCCGGGCGTGCACGACCGGCCGGACGCGCCCGTCGGCGAGCATCGGCCACACGTGCTCCCGCACCGCGGCGACGAGCGCCGTCTTCTCGGCCGGCGGGCGCGAGCGCAGCGTCGTCCCGGCGACGCTGAGCCGCTTCGTCAGCAGCATCCCGAGGTCGATCTCGGCCCGCCGGCCGCGCTGCAACCCGATGACGACGAGCCGCCCGTCGGTCGCAAGCACCTCCAGGTTGTCCGCGAGAGCTCCCGCGCCGAGCACGTCGAGCACCAGATCGACCCCTCGACCCGCCGTCGCGCCGTGCACGGCCCGGGTGAAAGAGCCGGCCCGGTGGTCGATCCCGAGGGCGGCACCGAGCTCCTCGCACCGCGCGGCGCGCTCCGGACCCCCGGCGGTCGCCAGGACCCGGGCCCCGAGCGCCGCGGCGAGCTGCACCGCGACGGACCCGACACCGCCGGAGCCGCCCTGCACGAGGACGACCTCACCCGCCCGGAGCCGCCCGACGTCGACGAGGTTGGACCACGCGGTGCACACGGCCTCCGGCAGGCCCGCCGCGTCGACCAGGTCGGTGCCGTCGGGCACCGGAAGCACGTGACCTGCGGGAACGGTCACGCGCGACGCGTAGCCGCCGCCCGGGAGCAGCGCCGCGACGCGGTCACCGACCGCCCAGCCGCCGTCCCGCGGGCCCCCGACGCCGTCCCCGAGCGCCGCCACGACACCCGAGATCTCGAGGCCCGGCCAGTCCGGCGCCCCGGCCGGCGGGGGGTAGCTGCCGGCGCGCTGCAGGAGGTCCGCCCGGTTCACGCCCGCAGCGACGACGTCGACGAGCAGCTCGCCGGGCCCCGGGACGGGATCGGGCATCTCATGACACACCAGGACATCCGGCCCGCCCGCGCGGGCGGCGACGACGGCTCGCATGACCGCCACGTTAGGGGGACACGGGGCGTACCGCTGCGGGTGAGGTCGTGGCAAACTCTGCGCGGGGCTAATGGTCCACTGTCCACTAGCCGATGAGAAGCGTGCGGCAACCTCTCCACAGAGCGGTTCCGTCGGGCGTCGTCGGTGCGACGCCCGCGTCGGGTGAAGGAAAGAGGTCGACATGCTGCGCAGGCTTGGCATCCGCGCCAAGGTTCTGGCTGTCCTCGCCGTGCCCATGATCGTGCTGCTCATCGCTGGTGGATACATCTCGTACGGGGCTTTCCGCTCGGCGAAGACCGCTGCCGCTGCTGCCACCGTCGTGGAGGTCCTGGACGCGTACGCCCCCCTCGGGGCGAACCTCCAGACCGAGCGCGCACTCTCGCTGTCCCTCGTGAGGGACCAGGCCCAGCTGGACGCGGCCCGTGCCGCGACGGACAAGACGCTCTCCGAGCTGAAGCCGCTGACGGCACGCATCGACCGGGACGAGTTCCCGGACAGCGTGCTCGCGGCGTTCGACGAGTCCCAGCTCGCGCACAACGAGATGCTCCCCGCGGTCCGCCGGTCGGTCGACACCGACTCCCAGGCCGCGATCATCAAGCGCAACTACGACCAGATCATCAACGGGCAGATCCAGCTCGTCGGTCAGGTCGCGGAGACGATGGACAACCGCGAGGTCGCGCAGTTCGTCACGGCGTACCACGGTCTCGTGACCCTCGCCGAGAGCCTCGCGAACGAGCTCACGCAGGGTACGGGGCTCATCCTCACGCAGGCGTCGTCGCCCGCGGCGGTCCGGAACTTCGACACGCAGACCACGTCGACGGAGCTGGCCCGTGCCAACGCCCGCGTCGCGCTGTCCGCACTCGGCAACACGGACATCCGCCTCCCGAGCGAGGACCCGACGTCCGACTTCACGCGCAAGCGGAACCTCCTCACGACCGGTAACGCCGGCTCCGTGACGGCGGTCGACCCCGTCGCGTGGACCGAGGACATCCAGAAGCAGCTCGTCAGCATCAACGACGTGCGTATCGAGATGCTCGCCGAGGGCAAGGCCGAGGCCGACGTCGCCGCCCAGGCGGAGCGCACCGCGGCGATCGTCACGATCGTGATCTCGCTGCTCGCCGCCGCCGCGTCCTTCGCCTTCGCGATCGTCGTCGCCCGAGGCATCACCGTCCCGCTGCGACGCCTCACGGCCGCTGCCGGTGACGTCCGCGAGCAGCTCCCGAAGCTCGTCGAGCAGGTCGCCGTCCCCGGTGAGGGGCCCGGTCTCGAGCTCGTGCAGATCCCCGTCGAGTCGTCCGACGAGGTCGGCCAGCTGGCCGCCGCGTTCAACTCCGTCAACGCGACGACCCTCCAGGTCGCGCAGGAGCAGGCCGCCCTGCGTGGCTCGATCGCGGAGATGTTCATCAACGTCGCCCGTCGTGACCAGGTCCTCCTCAACCGCCAGCTGTCGTTCATCGACTCGCTCGAGCGCTCCGAGGAAGACCCGAACACCCTGGCGAACCTGTTCCGCCTCGACCACCTCGCGACGCGAATGCGACGCAACGCGGAGTCGCTCCTCGTCCTGGCCGGCATCGACTCGGGCCGCCGTGTCCGCGACGCCATGCCGCTCTCGGACGTCATCCGCACCGCCTCGTCGGAGATCGAGCAGTACGACCGCGTGGAGCTCGACCTCACGGTCGACCCGCAGATGCTCGGCTTCAACGCCCTGAGCGCGGCCCACCTGCTCGCCGAGCTCCTCGAGAACGCGACGATCTTCTCCGAGCCGGAGACGCCCGTCGAGGTCAAGACGGGTGTCGTGGGCGAGTTCGTGATCGTCCAGGTCCTCGACCACGGCCTCGGGATGTCCGACGCCGAGCTCGAGTCGGCGAACGAGAAGATCCGCTCGACGTCGGCCAGCGACTCCCTCGGCGCCCAGCGCCTGGGCCTGTTCGTCGTCGGCCGCATCGCCCACCGCCTGGGTGCGGAGGTCACGCTCGCGAAGAGCCCGCGCGGCACCGGCACGGTCACGACCGTCCGGTTCCCCGTCACGCTGTTCACGACGAACGAGAGCCCCGTCTTCGGCTCGATGCCCCCGCAGCAGGCCCTGACGCAGGCCCCCGAGCGCCGGATCCCGGTCGCCGAGGAGGCGCCCGTCGTCGAGGCGGTCGACCTGCAGGCGCTGACCGACGGCGAGACGTCGCTCGGTCTGCCCCGCCGGCGCCTGCGCGGCGACGAGGACTCCGCGGAGATCCCCCTCCCGCAGAACCCGGTGCTCCCGCAGCGTTCGCACAAGACGTTCGACGAGAGCAAGATCGTCCTCCCGCAGGCCCAGGCGACGACCCTGTCGCCCGAGCTCTCCGGGGACACCTCCGGCTGGACCCCCGCGGTCCAGGCCGCCCCGGTCAAGTCCGGCCTGCCGACCCGTGCTCGTGCGGCGACATCCGCCTGGGCGCAGCCGGAGGAGGAGGCCACGCCGGCCCCCGCCGCACCTGCCGCTCCCGAGGCGCGCGTCGGACTGTTCTCCGGCTTCCGCACCCGTGGCGACCTGCCCGCGCCGGCTCCGGCCGACCTCCCGGGCGCACCGCAGCGCGACGCGCAGCCGGACGCTCCGCAGCGTCCCGCGCAGGGCTTCGTCGTCCCGGGTCTCGTGCCCGACGAGGACGAGTCCTCCTCCGGCTCGTGGAGCCAGGGATGGGACGAGCAGCCTGCCGCGCCGACGCCGGCGGCACCCGTCGCCGACGAGACCGAGTCGTGGTCCCCCGCGCAGAGCTGGGACGCCCCGGCCGAGCAGCCCGCCGCGCCCGCAACCGAGGAGTGGGCCCCGGCCGCCTCCTGGGAGCAGGCACCCGACCGCACCGAGGAGCCCGCGCCGTGGGCCGCGACGTCCACCTGGGAGCAGGCTCCCGAGCCGGCACCGCAGGAGGAGGCGTGGTCCCCGACCCCCGCGTGGGAGGACTCGGCGCCGCTGTCGGGCTCGCCCCGCGTCGAGGTTGCCCCGGCCGCGCACGCCACGGTCGAGCACGTCGAGCAGTCCACCGCCGCTGAGGCGTGGGAGCCGACGCCGGCCGCCGAGCGCCCGCACGAGCCGCGCCACGAGGTCTCGCCCCCGACGGGCGCCTACCCGGAGTTCACCGCGTACAGCGGCTACTCGGGCTGGGCGACGCCGGTCGAGTCCGACCAGCCGGCCCCGCGCTACACCTCGCCCTACACGGCCTCGTACGTCCGGGACGGCTTCGCGCCGATCCTCGACGAGTCGCGGGCGTGGAACGGCGACACCGCCGCTCACGACGCCCCGGCCCCGGCCGAGGAGAGCTGGCAGCCCGAGGCCGCGCAGCAGTCGTGGGACGCGCAGCCTGCTGCTGAGCAGTCGTGGGACGCGCAGCCTGCTGCTGAGCAGTCGTGGGACGCGCAGCCTGTCGCTGAGCAGTCGTGGGACGCGCAGCCCGTCGCCGAGCAGGCGTGGGAGAGCCCGGAGCCCGCGGCCGCCGACCACGGCTGGACCGCCCCCGCGGCGTACGAGGAGCCCGCAGAGGTCGACTCGCCGTCGTGGGCGCAGCCCGCGTCGCACATCGCCGAGACCGAGCAGTGGACCGTCCCGGCGCTCGAGGAGGACCCGGCCGTCGAGTCGTGGGCCGCCGCCGAGCCCGAGCCCGAGCCGCTCGCCCAGCGCCGCCCGCGTGGGTCGTCCTTCGTGGACGCCCAGGCCCAGACGGAGCTGTTCACCCCGGTCGAGGCGGAGCTCCTCGCGGAGTCGCACGCCCAGGCCGAGGCACCCGTCGCCGCACCGGCGCCGGTCGCAGCTCCCGCTCCCGAGCGCGCCGCGACCCCGTCGTGGGCCGCGACGCGCCCCGCCGAGCAGGCGCCGGCGTTCACGGACCTGGTCAACGGCGACGCCGGCGACGAGTCCAAGAAGGGTCGCCGCTGGGGACTCTTCGGTCGCAAGAAGGACGACGCGCCGACCCCGAGCGCCGGGACCCCGGCCACGCCGTCGCCGTTCGCGGGCGGCTTCCAGCCGACGTCGGAGCCCGCCCCCGCGGCGGGTCTGCGGACCTCGGCCTGGGCCGAGCCCGCCCCGGCGCAGCCTCAGCCGGCCCCGGTCTCGACGTTCACGGCGCCCGCCCCGCAGGCACCGCCGTCGGCGCCGTTCCCGCAGCGCGAGAGCACGCGTCCCACGGAGGGCGGCTGGCAGCCCCCGGCGAGCCCGGCTCCTGAGCCGGCGAACCCGGGCTCCGGCGCCCCGCAGCCGCTGTCGGCCTTCTTCCGGCCGCCGACGGCTGACCGTCCCGCCCAGGCGGCGCCCCCGGCGTCCTGGGCCCCGCCGGAGTGGGCTGCCCGCCCGTCCGGCACCGCGAGCGGCCCCGAGTCCTCGCGCTCCGTTCCCCCGCCGTCAGCGGCACCGCGCATCGGTGCCCTGGACGACGAGGTCGCTGCAATGCTGGCGCTCCGCTCCGACATCCAGGAGCAGGCTCTCTCCGAGCTGAGCCAGCTGTCCGCGTACCGGCCGGCCGCGATGAACGGCTCGACCGGAAGTGCGTCGCTCACCAAGCGCGTACCGAACGCGATCCCGGCTGCTCCGCCTCTCGCGGCGCCGGAGTCCGACCGTGGGAACCCCCGGGATGCCGACCAGCTGCGTTCGCGGCTGTCGAGCTTCCAGCAGGGGACCTCACGCGGTCGCCGTGCCGCGGAGGCGCCGGACGATGCATCGGCCGCCTCCACGAGCTCCGAACCGCTGATCGGCTCCGCCGACCAGCACAGCACCCCGCCGTCGCCGACATGGTGACGACACAGCACGCAGTCAACTCCGGCTGCCACCGCAAGGAGGAAGTGTGACAGCGCTCAGCACCGAGGCAGCCAACTTCGGCTGGCTCCTGGACAACTTCGTCCGGACCGTGCCCGGCACCCGGCACACGCTGGTCGTGTCCGCCGACGGTCTTCTCATGGCCATGTCCGACCAGCTCGACCGCACCAGCGGCGACCAGCTCGGGGCGATCGTCTCGGGCATGTCGAGCCTCACCCGGGGCGCGGCCCGCCAGCTGCGCGCGGGGGAGGTGCGGCAGGCCATCATCGAGATGGACAACATGTTCCTCTTCCTGATGAGCGTCTCCAACGGCTCCGTCCTGTCGGTCGTCGCCGAGGCGAGCTGCGACGTCGGCCTCATCGGCTACGAGATGGCGATGCTCGTCTCGCGGACCGAGGCGACCCTGACCCCGCAGCTCATCAGCGAGATGCGGGGCCAGCTGCCCGTCGACGGCGCCACCCGGACCCCGGTGGCGTGAGGACGCGATGAGCGACCACATCGAGTACGAGGCCAGGACGGTCCGGCCCTACGCCGTGACCGGTGGCCGCGTGCGCTCGGCACGCTCCGACCTGCCTCTCGAGGCCCTGGTCGAGGTCATGCCCGGTGCCGTCACGAGCCAGGGGCTGCCCCCCGAGAAGCGGGCGATCCTGCAGCACGCTGCACACAACTACATCTCGGTCGCCGAGCTGTCGGCCCTCCTGCACCTGCCGCTCGGCGTGGTGCGGGTCCTGGTCTCCGACCTCGCGGACGCGAAGTACATCCGTGTGCACACGTCCCAGCCGGTTGAGGTCCACACCGGTCAGTCCCCCGCCCTGTCCCTGAGCGTGCTGGAGAGTGTTCTCAATGGCATTTCCGCCCTCTGACGCCGCAGTGGCCGCCCCGGCGGGCACTCCAGGCAGCGTCGCGCCCACTGTCGTCAAGATCGTCGTCGCCGGCGGGTTCGCCGTCGGCAAGACGACCTTCATCGGGTCCATCTCCGACATCGAGCCCCTGAACACCGAGGCCGCGATGACGGAGCACTCGGTCGGCGTCGACGACGCCGGCGGGGTCTCCGACCGTAAGACCACCACGACGGTCGCGATGGACTTCGGTCGCATCGCCCTGCCGGGTGCGCTGTGGCTCTACCTGTTCGGCACGCCGGGCCAGGACCGCTTCCTCTTCATGTGGGACGACCTGGTGCGGGGCGCGATCGGCGCGGTCGTCCTCGTGGACACCGACCGCCTCGACCAGTGCTTCCCGGCCGTCGACTACTTCGAGAGCCGGGGCATCCCGTTCGTCGTGGGCGTCAACTGCTTCGACGGCGTCGCCAAGCACCAGCTCGACGACGTCCGCGAGGCGCTCGCCATCCCGGCGCACGTCCCGGTCCTCTACACGGACGCCCGCTCGCGCGCGGCGACCAAGCAGGCGCTCATCGCGCTCGTGCAGCTCGCCATGGAGCGGCTGCGCGGCGCCTGACACCCGCGTTCGACCTCACCACCGGCCGGTCCTCCCTCGTGGGGGCCGGCCGGTGGCGTGTCCGGGGTGCCCGGCGCGCGTGCCGGAGAACCGAGGGCGCGCGCCGGACACGAACCGGCGCGGGTGGCGGCCCGGCCCGGCCCCGGTGCCTGGCCCGAGCTGGCGCGCGGTGTCCGGTTCGTCCGGAAGCGTCCCCGTGGTCGGTAGGCTCGCGCAGATGGGTGTGTATGTCGACGGGTCAGCACTGAGCAGGTACCTCATCGACGCCACGAGCACCGGCGACTGGTGTGCGTGGGCGGCGGTCTGGGAGGCCGAGCTCCTCACCACCACGCTCGGGGTCAACGAGCTGCGGCGTGCGGCGGCGTGGAAGGGCTCGGCGGACCGGGCGGTCGCGCACGGCGTGACCGAGCGGCTGCGGGTCGTGCCGTTCTCCGACCAGGCGTTCGGCGCCGCGGTGACCCGGGCGAAGGGCCTGACGCCGTTCCAGGCGCTGCACCTCGGGGTCGCCCTGACCGAGCCCGACGTCGACCGCATCGCGACGTACGACGGGAAGCTCGCGCGCACCGCGGCCAAGGAGGGCCTCCAGGTCGTCTCGCCCGGGCGGCGGCCCGGGTGGTGGACGCAGAGCGACAGCTGATCCCTGGTGGGTGCGCCCGGGCTGGGGTGGCCGCGCGACTGGCACAATGGGCGCGCGCCGTGCGGTCCCGGCGGCGCGGGGAGGGCTGGCTGAGCGGCCGAAAGCGACGGTCTTGAAAACCGTTAGGGTGATGAACTCATCCTCAAGGGTTCGAATCCCTTGCCCTCCGCACCGCATCGTTCCCGCAGGTCAGCGCGGCTGCCGGTTCCGACGGCGGCCGTCCCGCACGCAGGCGTGCGCAGTCCGCGGAGCTGTGCCGCTCGCCGGCGACGCGCTGGCGCGTGCGTCAGGCGGTCCCCTCCGGGCGGCGCTTCTGCGGGTAGGGGGTCTCGCCGCGGCTCAGGCGGTCGACGGTCTCGGCGATCTTGCGGGCGCGGGTGTCGGCGCGCTTGACGCCGGTGATCCGGAGGATGCACGCGAACCGGTTCGCCGAGGTCAGCACGTCCCACCACGCCTGGGCTGCGGGCTCGGCGGCGAGCGCCTCCGCGAGGTCGTCGGGCACGACCGTGTTCTTGGGGCCCTCGTACGCGGCCTCCCACCGGCCGTCGGCCTGGGCCGCGCGGACCTGCGCCCGCCCGGCCTCCTGCATCTTCCCCTCGGCCTCGAGCCGCGCGACGTGCCCCACGTTGCGGGCCGACCACCGGCTGCGGGCCCGGCGGGGCGTCATCCGCTGGTAGGAGGACTCGGCGTCACGTGAGCGGCCCTGGCCGTCGATCCAGCCGTAGCAGAGGGCCTCGTCGAGCGCGGTCGCGTACGTGATCTCCGTGACCGTGCCGCCCTTCTTGTGCAGCACGAGCCACACACCGTCGGACGTCGCGTGGTTCTCGTGGAGCCACGCCCGCCACGCGTCGGCGTCGGGCAGGAGCAGCTCGGGCAGGTCGGCGGCCATGCGCCCATCGTGCCGTGCCAGTCCCACACGCGGGGCCGGTCCCACACGCGGGCCCGGTCCCGCACGTGGGTCCCGCGCGCGGGTGCCCCACGGTCACGCAGGGACCGCAGCCTGTCCGGCGGGCGGGCGTCAGGACTTGCGCTGGTCCATCTTGAGCCCCTCGAACGAGTGCTCGGTGCGGTACGGCGGGAGCTCGGCGCCGGTGTCGGCGACGATCTCGTGGCTCAGGTGCGCGCGCAGCGCGGGGTCGACGCGCTCGCACGCCTCCGCGGAGAGCCGGATGCGCGGCGGGTGCGGGTCGGCGGGGTCCTTGAGCCGGTCGACGACCGCGCGGTCCTCGGGCGAGACGATGCCGAGGATCATGACCTGACGCATCCGGGAGCCGTTGCCCATGGCCGAGCCCCGGTGCAGCATGAGCCCGGACCGCACCGAGAAGTTGCCGCCCTTCGCGTAGAACGCCTGCAGCCGCGCGTCGAGCTCGGGGGTGCGCTCGTCCGGCGGGAACATCGCGCCCTCGAAGTCCTCGCCGACGTCGAGGTGCGTGCCGAGGACCCCCTGGAAGGGGCCGTCGACCACGTCGACGGCGGAGGCGTTGACGGCGATCGACGTCAGCCGGTGCTCGTCGCGCGTCGCGGCCGGCATCGGGAAGTCGCGGTGCCACGGCTGGTTCTCGGCGCCGGGCAGCGGCACGTCGCAGCCCAGCTCCACGATCTGCCAGTCGGGCCCGAACATGTGCTCGGCGAGCGCCGTGACGACGGGGTGCGCGGCGAGGTCCCAGAAGCCGCGGACCCGCTCCGCGTACGGCTCGAAGTAGAACCGGTTCCAGCCGCGCGGCGCGACGCCGCCCGGGGTGCGCAGGGCCTCCATGAGCTCGCGCGCGAGGTCGACGTCCAGGTCGCGGGCCCACTCCGGCGGGAAGGCGCCCCGGACGACCGTGATGCCCTGCTCGTGCAGCTCACGGCTGAGGTCCTCGGCGCGGTAGCCCGCCGCGCCCTGCTGTGCTGTCGTCGTCATGCCCGACCCCCCGGTCGACCCGTACCCGCGCGCCGGTGCGCGGGCTCCCGGGTCAGCGTAGGCACGGCGGCGCGCGGTCGTCAGTCGGACGGGTCGGTCGAGACCTGGTTGCGGCCCGCGTGCTTCGCGGCGTACAGCAGCGTGTCCGCACGCGCGAGCAGGGTGCGCTGGGTGTCGTCGGGGTGGCTCGCGGCCAGCCCGATGCTCACCGTCACCGGCACGTCCTGCGTCAGCGGGGACCAGTCGTGGTCCGCGACGGCGCGGCGCAGGCCCTCGAGGTACGTCACGACGGAGTCGCCCGTCGCCGACTGCACGACGAGCAGGAACTCCTCGCCGCCGAGCCGGGCGGCGAACGCCGAGCCGGGCATCGGGACGGCGTCCGCGACGTCGTCGAGCAGCCGCGCGACCTGCACGAGGACCTCGTCGCCGACCGCGTGGGAGAACGTGTCGTTGACCCGCTTGAAGTGGTCGAGGTCGATCAGCGCGACCGCGAGGTGCAGGCCCTGCGCGCGGCTGTCGACGAGCAGCCCGGGGAGCGTCTGGTCGACGTGGCGGCGGTTGAGCAGCTGCGTGAGCGGGTCGCGCAGGGACTCGTGCCGGAACCGGGCGGCGGCCTGCCGCGCCTCGGACGTCTCGAACATCGCCTGCTGGAGCCGGGCCTGCGCCTCCCGCTCCTCGGAGACGAGGGCCTTCTCGAGCGCGTGGAACCGCTTGTACGCGTGGAACGCGCGCTCGTGGTCGCCGCGCGCCGCGTGGATCTCGGCCTGCTCCTCCTCGACCTGCGCGGTGCGGTAGCGCAGGCCGTGCGCGTCGCTGAGCGCGCGGCACCGGTCGAGGGTCTCCTGCGCGGCGTCGTGGTCCCCGAGGAGCCGCAGCGCGGTCGCGAGCGTCAGCAGGAACTCGGCGTCGGCCGTGACCTCGCGCGTCGCGAGGTTCCCGTTCTCGTCGAGCGCCCGGCGCGCGCTCGCGACGGCCCCCGCGTGGTCGCCGCGCCCCATCTGCACGCGCGCGAGCGTGTCCCACACGTGCGACTGCAGCCGCATCCCGTGCCGCGCGTAGACGTCGAGCATGCGGTCGATCGTCTCCTGCGCGTCCTCGAAGTCCCCGGCGGCGTACTCCCCGTACGCGCGGTTGTTGAGGCACCGCAGGCGGCGCACGACGTCGTCCGCCTCGACCGCGAGCTGCTCGGCCTGGGTGTAGCGCGCCCGCGCCTCCTCGATCGACCCGGACTCGTCGAGCGCGTCGGCGAGGCGCATCACGTAGTGCGCGCGCACCGACGGCGGCGCGTCGTCGTCGAGCGCGTCGAGGGCCTTGACGGAGTGCTCGAGGTACGAGGCGTGGTCCCCGATGTCGCGGAACGCCCAGGACAGCCCGAGGTGGCTGCGCGCGAGCAGGCGCGCACGGCCGTGGTCCGTCGCGTGGTCGTGCACCTGCCACATGATGCGCGTGGCCTCGGCGAGCCGGCCCTGGCGCTCGAAGACGTCGGCACGGACGAGGCGGGCACGCCACACGAGCTCGACGTCGCCGATCGCGCGGGCTGCCCGCTCGAGCTCCTCGGCGCGCGCGAGCATCGCGACCAGGTCGTTGCCGCGCTGGTCGTCGAGCACGTCGAGGGCGAGGGAGATCTCCGCGGCGCCGGCCGTGCCGGGTGCGGCGGGCACGACGACGAGGGCGCCGGTGTCCCCGGTCACCTCGTCCGCACTCTCGACGCACGTCATGCCACAGGATCGGCACGGACGGGTCCGCGGTGAGCGTTCCGACACTCCTGGACGGCTGTCAGGTTCGTCACGTGCCCGGGACCATCCGCGGGCCGCTCCGCTCCGAACACTGCTCAGAAGACCCCCCGAGGAGGAGCCCACCCGATGTCCCCGACCCGAGCACCGGCAGCGCGGCCGGGCCGTGCACCGCGGCCGTGGGGCACACTGTCGCTCGTGACCACGACTTCCGGCGAGCCCGTGCCGCCGGTCCGCGAGCCCGTGGCCGACGAGCCCGAGGGCACCGACGAGCTGCTCGTCCGCGCCGCCGCCGGTGACGAGGCCGCGTTCGCGCTCGTGTACGACGCGCTCTCGGCGGCGGTGTTCGGGACGTGCCTCGCGGTGCTGCGCGACCGGGACCACGCCGCCGAGGTGCTCCAGGAGGTCATGGTCGAGGTGTGGCGCACCGCCTCCCGGTTCGACCCCGAGCGCGGCTCGGCCCGTGCGTGGGCGCTGACGCTCGCGCACCGCCGGGCCGTCGACCGGGTGCGCGCCGTGCAGGCGCAGCGCAACCGGGACCAGCGCGCGCTCGACGAGCAGGTCGAGCGGCCGTTCGACGTCGTCGCGGAGGAGGTCGAGGAGAGCATGGACCGTGCCCGCGTGCGGCACTGCCTCGAGGGGCTCACGCCCACGCAGCACGAGGCCGTCGTGCTCGCCTACTACGGCGGTCGCACGTACCGCGAGGTCGCCGACGAGCTCGCCGCTCCGCTGGCGACCGTGAAGTCCCGCATCCGCGACGGTCTGCTCCGGCTGCGCGACTGCCTGGGGGTGGCCGCATGAGCACGACCGACGGCCACGGCCGCGACGAGACCCCCGACGTGCGGGACCTGCTGGGCGCGTACGCGCTCGACGCGGTCGACGACGTCGAGCGCCGTGCCGTCGAGCGGCTCGTCGCTCGCGACCCCGACGCGGCGCGCGAGCTCGCCGGGCTGACCGCGACGGCGGCGCTGCTCGGCTCGGCGGTGCAGGCGCCGGCGCCCCCGGACGTGCGGGCCTCGGTGCTCGACGCGATCCGCTCGACCCCGCAGGTCGGCGCGCGGGGTGTGCACGACGACGCAGCGCGGGCCGGCTCCGGTGCCGCCGCGCCGGCGACCACGGTCCGGGACGTCCCGTCGATCGCCGACCGTGCGCCCGCCGCCGACGTCCCGTCGATCGCCGACCGTGCGCCCGCCGCCGACGCGCCGTCCGCCGCCGACGGCTCCGCACCGCGCGTGACCGAGCTCGCCGCTCGCCGGCGCCCGCCTCGCCGCAGCACGACATGGCTCGCCGTCGCCGCGACCGCCCTCGCCGCCGCCGCGGTGCCGAGCGTCGTGGCGTGGCAGCAGCACCAGGACGCGCAGCAGGCCGGCGAGCAGGCGCGCCTCATGGCCGAGATGCTCGCCGAGCCCGGCACCCAGGTGGTCCGCGCCGACGTCGAGGGCGGCGGGACCGCGGTGGGCGTGCTGGGGGACGGCCACGCGATGTTCACCGCGACGGGCCTCGGCGACCCGGGCGACGGCAAGGAGTACCAGCTCTGGGTCATCCGCGACGGCGTCCCGCTGCCGGACGCCGTGATGCCCGACGACGCCGGTGCGCTGCACGCGATGGCCGAGGACTTCGTGCCCGGCGACGCGCTCGCCGTCACGGTCGAGCCGGCCGGTGGGTCCGCGGAGCCGACGACCGACCCGGTCGTGGTGCTGGCCCCGACGCAGGCCTGACGGGCCCTCGCGGGCTCAGCTCCCGGAGGCGCTCGTCGCGGCGACCGTCGCGGCCATGATCCCCGCCATCACGGCGGCGTTCACGGCCTCGACGGCCCCCTTGACGGCGGCGTCGGCGAACCCGCCCTGCGCGACCGCCTTCGCGCGGCTGCGCAGCTCGCGCTTGGGGACCCCGACGTCGCCGAGCACGCGCGGCACCTGGTCGACGGCCTGCAGCATCGAGATCAGCGCGGCCTCGCGGGGCGTCGGGGTGCGGCCGACGACGAGCACGTCGTGCAGGGCGCGGCGGAGGCCGTCCTCGTAGGCGGTCTCGACGGCGGGCCACGCCGACGTCGGGAAGATGCCGAGCACCTTGCCCTCCTGGAGCCGCAGCACGCCGCGCTCGACGAGCCGCGCGAGGAGCTCGGGGCGCAGCTTCTTCGCGAGCTCGGGCACGACCGAGGCCGGCTTCCGGGGACCCTTCGCGGCGATCCGGCGCAGGCCCTCGTCGAGGACGCCGTCGCCGGTCGGCCGGGGGTCGCGCACCACGACGCGGCCCGGCTTGACCGGCTCGCCGGGCCCGCTCACGTCGACGCGTCCGGCGGTCGCGAGGTCGAGCAGCACCGCGCCCGCGAGGGCCAGGTCGAGCCGTGTGGTGTCGACGACGGGCCTGCCGGTGACGTCGTCGGTCAGGAGCAGGAGCACGTCGTCCGCGAGGATCATGCCCTCACGCTAGGACGTGCGCGGGTGCCCGGCCAGGGCGCACGCACGGGCCCCACCTGCGGGGACGGCTCCGCGCCGGTGGTACGTCCGGCGGCGGCGACCGCCTCGGTGCCCAACCCCGGGGCGCACGAGGGCGAGGCCCCCGCTCCGTACCCTGAGCGGGGGCCTCGCCGGTCCGTGGTGCCCGTCGCCGGGCGGTCAGGCAGGTGTCACATGGTGGGCATGAGCACCGAGTCGATGAGGTAGACCGTGGCGTTCGCGGTCTGCACGCCGCCGCAGATGACGTTGGCGCCGTTGACCATGAGCGAGTCGCCCGAGCCGGTCACGTCGACCATGCCGCCCTGCACGGTGGTCTGCTCACCGACGACCATGTCGGGCGAGAGCTGCCCCGGCACGACGTGGTAGGTCAGGATGCTCGAGAGCAGCGCCGTGTCGGTCTTGAGGGTCTCGATCGTCGCGGCGTCGATCTTCGCGAACGCCTCGTCGACCGGCGCGAACACGGTGAACTCGTCGCCGTTGAGCGTGTCGACCAGGTCGACCCCGGGGTTGAGCTGGCCGGACACCGCCGAGACGAGGGTCGTCAGGAGCGGGTTGTTCGACGCGGCGACCGCGACCGGGTCCTGCGACATGCCGACGACCGAGCCGGGGCCGTCGGGCACCGTCTCCGCGTAGCCCGCACAGCCGGGGCCGACGAGGTTCGCGGCCGGGTCGGCCATCATCGCGTCCTCGGTCTCCATGGGCTCGGGGCTCATGGTCTCCTCGGACGTCATCGCCGGGTCGGCCGTGCTCTCGGCGCCGGAGTCGGAGCTGCAGGCCGACAGGCCGAGCGTGGCGACCGCCAGGAAACCGAGGGCGGCGAACTGGGTGCGCTTGGTGCTGATCATCGGACTCTCCCTCTCGAGGTCCGGTGCGGGTGCCCCCACCGGATGCTTCTTCCGTCCCGCCGGGAGCGGGACCTTCGAGGGGGATTCGGAGCGGGCGGGGGAGCGGATGGGTCGGACGTGCAGAAGTTTTTCTACCGGTCGGCGCCCGCGGGGACGCGGTGTGCCAGCAGCGGGAGCGCGCCGGTCTCCTGCGACACCTCGACCGCGGCGCCGAGCACGCGCGCGACCGTCGACTTCGACACCCCGACGCGCGCGGCGATGCTGCGCTGGGACAGCCCCGACGCGGCGAGCTGGCGGATCGCCGCCTCGCGGATGGCGCCCTCGGCTGCGCGGACGACCGGTCGCTGCGCGGTGTGGGTGTCGGTGAAGCCGCCCGTCCCCACGGCGGTGCCGGACCCTGCGGCGAACGCCCCGAGGGGCCGCGGGTCGGCGCCGTCCGTGCCGTCGTCGACGAAGGCGGTCTCGGCTGCCGCCGCCCGCCACGTCGCGGGAGCGGCCGCCTCGACGGGCAGCGCGTGCGCACCGGCGCCGGGGAACCGCCCGAGCCCGGTGGCGGTGGGCAGCAGGTCGACGGCGCCGACGGCCGCGAGCACCGTCGGCAGGTCGGCGCCGGGCGGCACGGCCCGCAGCGCCGCGACGTGCGCGCGGTCGAGCCGGCGGCGCGCCCAGCGGATGCGGCGCCCCTGCGCGTGCCCGGACTCCTCGAGCCGGCGCACGACGAGCGCCGCGCGGGCCACGGCGAGCAGGCGACGGTCGCGGCGGACCTCGGCGAGCGTCCGGTCGGCGTGCTCCCGCCGCGCGGCCGTCAGCACCCGCTCCCACAGCCACGCCGCGACGAGCGGTGCCACGACGCGCACCCCGGCGGCCAGCAGCGTGCTCGGGTCGCTCTCCCACGACCGCACGCCGTCGACCTCGGGACCGACGAACTCGTGCGTGCCCGCGAGCAGCCCGGAGACCGCGGAGACCGCCCACACCGCGGCCGCGTCGGCGCCGCCCGGTCGGCCGGCCAGCGCGGACGCGCGCGCGAGCAGCGCCGAGCTCACGAGCGCGAGCTCGAGGAACCCCGCGAGCGCGACGGCCGCGACGAGCGTGAACCCGAGCACGTCCATCGCGACGCTCGCCATGCCCTGCGCGGCGAGGAGCGTCGGGACGACGGCGGCGAGCGACGCGACGACGGTCGCGTGCTGGCGGGCGCGCCGGGCGGCCTGCTCGGTGCCCGTCGGTGGTGCGGGGACGGCTTCGGTCGTGACGGTGGTGCTCATCGGCTCTCCCTCGACGGCGGTGGGGCCCGGCCGCTCGCCGGACGCCTCAGGTGACCCGCGCGTCGTGGTCCGTCGTCGTGCGCGCCGCCGCGACGTGGCACGGCGTGGTGGGCACGGGACGAGGGTACGGACGTGGGACGAATCCGTACAGACCGGGCAGCGGCGGCGAGACGGCGAGGGGGGAGGGAGCCCGCGGCGGCGCGTCCGCCGGCTCGGCCGGACCCATCCGGACCGCCCGCCGCGCCGAACGGCGGTCATGGACCTCCTCACGCTCGCGCTGATCGGACTGGTCGGCGGCCTCATCACCGGCATCTCGCCGTGCATCCTCCCGGTGCTGCCCGTCATCTTCTTCTCGGGCGGCGTGCAGAGCGCCCGCGGCGGCGGGGGGACCGGCCCGGCCGTGGTGCGGACCCCCGCGCTCGCCGGGCTGCAGGTCGGGGCGATGGCGCAGCCGTCGTTCGGCGCCGGTGCCGGGGCGGCGGTGGCCGGCCGGGCCGCGGGTGCGACGGCGGCGTCCGGGCTCGCGGACGCCGGCGCCGGGGCGTCGGGTGCGACGCGCGGGGGCCGGTCCGACGCCGCTGCGGACGGTGCGGGGAGGCGTGGTGCGCGCGGGCTCACGAGCGAGGCGTGGCGCCCGTACCTCGTGATCGCGGGGCTCGTCACGAGCTTCACGCTGTTCACGCTGCTCGGGTCGTTCCTGCTCGCGCTGCTCGACCTGCCGCAGGACCTGCTCCGCTGGGCGGGCATCGTCGTGCTCGCGCTGCTCGGCGTCGGGCTGCTCGTCCCGCGCTTCGAGGAGGTCCTCGAGCGGCCGTTCCAGCGGTTCGCCCCGAAGCGGAACCGCACCGCGAACCGCAGCGGCTTCCTGCTCGGTCTCGGCCTCGGCGCGGTCTACGTGCCGTGCGCCGGCCCGGTCCTCGCGGCGATCACGGTGGCCGGCGCGACCGGGGAGATCGGCGTCGGCACGGTCGTGCTGACGGTGTCCTTCGCGCTCGGCGCCGCGCTGCCGCTGCTCGTCTTCGCGCTCGCGGGCCGCCGCGTCGCCGAGCGGGTCAAGGCGTTCCGCGAGCACCAGCGCGGCATCCGCGCCACGGGCGGGGTGCTCATGCTCGCGCTGGCCCTCGCGCTGACGTTCAACGTGACGGACGCGCTCCAGCGCGCGCTCCCGGGGTACACCGAGGCCCTCCAGGACCGGGTCGCCGCGAACGAGACGGTGCAGCAGCAGCTCGACCTCGGCGGCCTCGTGACGGCGGAGAACGAGCAGCTCGCGAACTGCACCGACGGCGCGACGGAGCTCGAGGAGTGCGGCCCCGCACCCGCGCTGCGCGGCATCGACACGTGGCTGGGCACCGAGGGCGGTGCGCCGCTCGACCTCGCCGACCTCAAGGGTCAGGTCGTGCTGCTCGACTTCTGGGCGTACTCCTGCATCAACTGCCAGCGCTCGATCCCGCACGTCGTCGCGTGGGACGAGGCGTACCGCGACACGGGTCTCCAGGTCATCGGGGTGCACACGCCCGAGTACGCGTTCGAGCGCGAGACCCGCAACGTGGCCGACGGCGCCGAGCGGCTCGGCATCGAGTACCCGGTCGCGCAGGACAACTCGTACGGCACGTGGACCGCGTACCGGAACCGCTACTGGCCCGCGCACTACCTGATCGACGCGGACGGCGTCGTCCGGCACATCTCGCAGGGCGAGGGCAACTACGAGGCGACCGAGGCGATGATCCGCGAGCTGCTCGAGGACGCTGACCCGGGCGTCGAGCTCCCGGCGCCCACCGACGTCGCCGACACGACCCCGCAGGGCGAGGGCATCACGCCGGAGACGTTCCTCAGCGTGGGCAAGCGGTTCAACTTCGGTGGCGGCGAGTACCAGGAGGGCGCCGCGACCTACGCGTTCCCGGACCGCCAGCCGGACGACTCGTTCGCGTTCGACGGCGGGTGGACCACCGACTACCAGGCGGCCACCGCCGGCGCCGACGCACGGCTGCGGCTGCGGTTCACCGCGAACGACGTGTTCCTCGTGCTCGGCGGCCAGGGCACGGTGCACGCCACGGTGCGCGACGAGCAGGGCCGCGTCGTCGAGGAGCGGGACGTCGAGGTGGCGGGTGCGCCGACGCTCTACCCGCTGCTCGAGTCCGACGACGGTCCGGTGACGGGGACGGTCGAGGTCGAGGTGCCCGCGGGGCTCGCGGCGTACTCGTTCACCTTCGGGTGACGGGGGCGCCGGGGCCTGCCCGGCCGGCCGGGGTGCACGGCCGGGCGTGACGCCGGGCGGTCACCGGCACGACCTGGTGGCGGGTGGACGACGGTGAGCGGGCCGGCGTGGTCGTGGACCGCGCCGGCCCGCTCGTGGTCCGTCTACGGCTCGACGACGACGCCGCGCCAGAACGCGACGTGGTTGGTGATCTCCTTCGCTGCGTCCTTGGGGTCCGGGTACGCCCACGCGACGTCCTTGGCCTCGGCGCCTGCGTCGGCGACGGACCAGTAGCTCGCGACGCCCTTCCAGGGGCACGTCGTGTGCGTGTCGGTCGCCTCGAGCAGCTCCCAGTCGACCGACTCCGGCGGGAAGTAGTGGTTGCCCTCGACGACGACGGTGGCGTCGCTCTCGGCGAGGGTCTGTCCGTTGAAGGTTGCGCGCATGGGGCCAGCATGCGCCCGGCCGCGCCGTCCGACAACGGGGGTGGCCGGGGTGACCGGAACGGGTGTGGCCGAGGTCGCACGGCACCCGGGATCGACGTCCCGCCCGCGCGCGCCGCGGCCCGGGATGATGGTCGGGTGCCGACCCAGCCCGCCGACGACGAGCTCGAGCTCATCCGCCAGTCCGGCGCCGCGCTGCGCGTCGGGCGCCTGAGCCTGTCCGCGGGCACCGGCTCCTACCGCGTCAAGGCGTCGATGGCGCGTGTCGCACGGGCGCTCGGCGTCGAGCGGCACGAGGCGCACGTGACGCTCACCGAGATCACGACGACGTCGCACCGCGGCCGGAGCTTCCGCACCGAGGTCGCCGAGGTCCGCACGATCGGCATCAACGCCGACCGGCTGTCGCGGCTCGAGGTCCTCGCGTCGCGGCTCGAGGCGGACGCCGAGAACGGTCGCCTCGCGACGGTCGACGAGGTCAACGCCGCGCTCGACGACATCGCGTCGCGCCCCCCGCTGTACCCGGCGCTGCTGAACGCGCTGTGGTCGGCCGTCGCGTGCGCGGCGTTCGCGTTCCTCAACGACGCCGGCCCGGTCGAGATCGTCGCCGTGGCGTTCGGCGCCGGTCTGGGCCAGCTCGTCCGGCGCGCGCTGCTGCACCGCGGGTTCAACCAGTTCGGTGTGACGATGCTCGCCGCCGCGACGGCGTGCGTCGGCTACGTCGCCTTCGTCGAGGCGCTGTTCGGGCTCGGCGCGACCGCGGCCCACCACCAGGCGGGCTACGTCTCGGCGGTGCTGTTCCTCGTCCCGGGCTTCGCGCTCGTGACGGGCGCCCTCGACCTCGCCCGGCTCGACTTCTCCGCGGGCACGGCCCGGCTCGTGCACGCGCTCATGCTGCTCACGTCGGCCGCGCTCGCGCTGTGGGGCGTCTCGGAGGTCGTCGGGCTCTCGCCCGACCCGGTCGCGCCGATGGGACTCGACCCCGGCGTGCTGCTCGCGCTGCGGTCCGCCGCGAGCTTCCTCGGCGTGCTCGGCTTCGCGCTCATGTTCAACAGCCCGTGGCGCATGGCGCTCGGTGCGGCGACGGTGGGCATGGTCGCGAACGTGCTGCGGCTCTTCCTGGTCGACGCCGGGGTCGTCCCCCAGGCGTCGGCCGCTGCGGCGTGCCTCGTCGTCGGGCTGCTCGCGGCCGTCGTCGCACCCCGGCTGCACGTCCCGCGCATCACGGTCTCCGTGCCGGCGGTCGTCATCATGGTCCCGGGCGTGGCCGCGTACCGGGCCGTGTTCCACCTCTCGAACGGCGAGACGGCCGACGCGCTCGTGTACGCCGTGCAGGCCGGGCTCGTCGTGGTCTCGATCTCGATCGGGCTCGCGGTCGCCCGGATGCTGACCGACCGCACGTGGGCCTACGAGCGCTGACGGGAACGGCTCAGCCGGGCGACGGACGGGTCGCCGGCAGGTGCGGAACGCCGCCCGGGGAGCGCCCACAGGCCGCTTTGCCGCGCACCGAGGCGGGCAGGTACCCTGTGCGAGCCTGGAGACGTCGCATAGCCAGGTCTAGTGCGCGACCCTGCTAAGGTCGTGAAGGGGCAACCCTTCCGTGGGTTCAAATCCCACCGTCTCCGCTTCTGATCGGCCCCGGACCACGCGGTCCGGGGCCGATCTGCGTCTCCGGCGAGGGCTGCGCTCCGGCGGCTCCGCGTCACCGGCGCGGCCGCGCCTCGGCGGCACCGGCGGCCCGCGCCCCTCACCCGTCGAAGCGCTCGCGGGCGGCCTCGACCTCGGCCAGGTGCGTCGCCGTCCAGCGCAGCAGGGCGTCGACGGGCTCGCGCATCGTCTTGCCGAGCGGTGTGATCCGGTACTCGACGGCGACCGGCCGCGTGGCGACGACCCGGCGCTCGACGATCCCGTTGCGCTCGAGGCGGCGCAGCGTCGCGGTGAGGGACTTGCCCGTGACGGCGGGGATCGCGCGCCGGAGCTCGTTGAAGCGGGACGGGCGCTCGCAGAGCTCCTCGAGCACCTGGAGCGACCACGTGTCGAGCACCTGCGCGAGGAGCTCCCGGTGCGGGGAGTCGAGCTCGAGGCGGTCGTGCACGGCGGGGCCGGTATCCGTCATGCCACCTAGTCTCGTTGAAGTGTCCTCGGGGCACCAGGTATCAATGCGATACCGACTGATCGGGTCGGTCCCCCGTACGAAGGAGTCCCGTGCCCGTGCAGCTCAGCAGCCCCGACGGCCTCATGCAGCCCGTCCCGTACCACCACGTCGCCGTCGCGACCGGAAGCCGGCAGGTCCACGTCGCCGGCCAGGTCGCGCGTGACGGCGACGGGCGGCCCGTCGCACCCGGCGACCTCGCCGGCCAAGTCGCGCACGTCCTGCGGAGCACGGCGACGGCGCTGCGCTCGGTCGGCGCCGACCTGCACGACGTCGTCCGGCTCACGTTCTACGTCACCGGCTGGGATCCCGAGAGCATCGGGCCGTTCATGGCGGGTGTCGAGAGCGTCGCCGACGAGCTGCGCCTGCCCCGGCCGCTGCCGCCGTCCTCCGTGATCGGCGTCACGATGCTGTTCGAGCCCGACGTGCTCGTCGAGCTCGAGGCCGTGGCCGTGCTCGACTGACCCGGACGCCCACGGCCGGGCGCCCCTCGAGCCGCCCGCCCGCGGGACCGCGCCCGTCAGCCGGGCGCAGTGCCGCGCCGTCAGGCGACGTCGAAGAACTGCCGGGTCGCGGGCAGGCGCCGGAGCACGAACTGGTCGAGCAGCAGGATCACGACCAGCGACGCCCCGAACAGCGGCAGCGTCACGCCGAGCACCACCAGCCCGACGGCGAGGAGCGGCGTCGTCCGGACGGGCAGCCGGCCCCGCGGCGCACCGACCCGGCCCTGACCCCGCGGCCGGCGCCGCCACCACATGACCGGCCCCGTCACGCACATGACGACGACCGCGAGGCAGAACGTCGCGGTCAGCACCAGGTTGAGCGTGCCGAAGCGCCGGCCCTCGTGCAGCGCGATGCCCTGCGCGACGGTCTTGGCGAGGGCGGGGTAGTCGTCGTACCCGTACTGCGAGACCACCGTGCCGCCGAAGCGGTCGACGTGCACCGAGCGCTCCTTGCCCGGGTCGTCGAACGCGTACCCGATCACGGTCAGCACGCCCGTCTCCTCGCGTGGCAGAGCGACGGTCATGGGGTGCGCGAGGCCCTCCTGTGCGGCGAGCAGGAGCGCCGTGTCGATGGTCGCGACCGAGCGGGTCTGCGCGTCCGGGTCGCTCGTCGGGACGGGGCTCTTGCCCTGCGCCCACGGCACCTCGTGGCTGTGCGGCAGGGACTCGTCGAGCGTCGACACCGGGTCGGAGAGCGCGCCGTGGTCCTGGCTCCACAGCGAGGTCCCGGACCGCGTCGCGAGCGCCTGCACGTTCTCGCCCCAGACACCCGTCCACGGCAGCCCGCTGGCCACGAGCAGCAGCAGGCCCGCGCCGACGAACGCGCCCGTCCACGCGTGCGTCGTGCGCAGGCGCGCCTGCCCGGTGCCGGACCGGCGCTTGCGGGCCCGCGCCTGCCGCCCGCGCCAGAACAGGTAGTACCCCGACAGTGCCATGACGATCGCCCAGCACGCCCCGAGCTCGAGGACCGCGTCGCCGACGTCCCCGGCCATGAGGTCCGCGTGCAGGCGCACCGCGGTGCCGCTCAGCGTCGTGTCGGGGTTGAGGTCGCCGAGGATCTTGCCCGTCCACGGGTCGACGAAGACGTCGAGCGGCGTGCCCTCGGCGGTCTCGAGCGAGAAGCGCAGCGGGTCCGTCGCGGTGGCGGGCTCGGTCATCGAGATCACGGTCGCGTCCGGGTACGTCGCCGCGACGCCGATCCGGTACGGGTCGAACCCCGCGAGCTGCGCGCCCTCCGGCGGCGCGTCGACGCGCATGAGCTCGGGGTGCAGCGCGGGCTCGAGCTGGAAGCGGAACAGGTAGATCAGGCCGGTGACGGCCAGCACGAGCACGACGGGGATCACGAGGAACGACGCGTAGAAGTGCCAGCGCCAGAACGCGCGGAACAGGCCGCCGCGGGGTCGCGGGGCGGCCGGCGCCGTGGCGCTCGGGGTCGCGGGTTGCTCGGGTGGCGCGAGGGTCGGGTCGTCGACAGCGGGCATGCGGGGTCTCCGGGGGAGCGAGGGAGCCGCCGGGTGGCGGAGGGCAGGGCGGGGCCGCGTCGGTCGGCTGCGCGGGCGCGCCCGCGCGGCGTGGTGACGGCCGGGAGCAGGACGCGTGACGCCGCGCCGTCCAGGCGGACGACGAGCGACGCCGGGTCGTCCGGGAGGGCGACGCGCGGCGCGACGACGGAGGCCGTCAGCCCTGCGGGGGGCCGCGCCGGCACACGCCTCCCGCGGCGACGAGCGGGGACAGGGCGGCGCGGGGCCGCCACCCCGGCGGCGAGGCGACGCCGAGCGCGAGCGTCGCCGGCTCGGCGCGGGGAAGGTCGCGCAGGGTGGCCCACGCCCACAGCCGGGCGAGCAGGGCGTCGCCGTGCGCCAGCAGGAGCGCGGTCAGCACGGTGGCGACGACGTGCCCGAGCAGCATCAGGAGACCGGCGTCGTGATCGGGGCCGGTGACGTAGGCGACGTCGGCGGCCGACGCGTGCGACGTCGCGGGGTGCATCCCGGCGTGGGTGCCGTGCGAGGCGTCGTGCATCCCGGCGTAGGTGCCGTGCGACGCGTCGTTCATCCCGGCGTCGGCGCCGAGCGGCGCCATGGCGCCGCGGTGGCCCGTGGGGTGGCCCGTGCCCCTGCTCGTGCGCGTCCCCGCCGACGGTCCGCCCGCCGGGCCGAGGCTCAGCGCCTGGTGCAGCCCGAGCTCCAGCAGGCCGAGCGCGACGGTCAGCGCTCCCGGACCCCACGTGCGGCGGGCCAGGACCACGGCGACGGGCAGCACGGTCAGCCAGAGCAGCGCGACGGTGCCGGGCGTCGGCACGTGCCCGCCGCCGGCCGCGTGGGCCCCGGCCGCGAGGAGCACGGCGAGCAGCGCGAACACCGCCGCGCGGGCCACGCGCGCGCTGCCTCGCCACGGGCTGCTCATCTGGCGAACGGTAGACCGCCGCGTGCCCGCAGCAGCACGAGCCGAAACGTTACGCAGACGGTCCCGGGCGGGAGGCGGCCTCCGGCGCGGCCCGGTGCCCGAGGGGGCGGCCCGATACTCGGTTTGGGTCACGGCCGTCGGGCGGGTATCCTCCTACACGGCCCGCAAAGGCCACGCGCCCGTAGCTCAATGGATAGAGCATCTGACTACGGATCAGAAGGTTGGGGGTTCGAGTCCCTTCGGGCGCACCGCACACCACGAAGGCCGGCACCGTCACGGTGCCGGCCTTCGTCGATCCCGGGCCCGGTCGCCCGGCGTCGCCCGCCGGGTGCTCAGAACCCCGTCGGCTCCCGCGGCGTGTACGGGGCCTCGAGGGCGGCGACCTCGTCGTCGGTGAGCTCGACGTCGAGCGCCGCGACCGCGTCCGCGAGGTGGTGGGGCTTCGTCGGCCCGACGATCGGCGCGTCGACCACCGGGTTGCGCAGCACCCACGCGAGCGCGACCTGTGCCATGGGGATCCCGCGGGCGTCGGCGACCTGCTGCACCGCGTCGACGAGGGCCCGGTCGCCGTCCCCGTAGAACCGCTGCCCGACGGGGTCGTGCGCGAACCGCGTCGTGCTCTCCCCGTACGGCCGCGCGAGCCGGCCCTTGGCGAGCGGGCTCCACGGCAGCGACCCGACGCCCTGCTGCGCGAGGAGCCCGAACATCTCGCGCTCCTCCTCGCGCTGCATGAGGTTGTACTGGTCCTGCATGGACACGAACCGCGTCCAGCCGCCCAGGTCGGCGGCGTGCTGCATCGTCGCGAGCTGCCACGCGTACATCGACGACGCCCCGATGTACCGCACCTTGCCGGCCTTGACGACGTCGTGCAGCGCCTCCATCGTCTCCTCGACCGGGGTCTCGGGGTCGAACCGGTGGATCTGGTAGAGGTCGACGTAGTCGGTCCCGAGGCGGGTCAGCGACGCGTCGACCTGTTCCAGGACCGCCTTGCGCGACAGGCCCTGGCCGCCCGGTCCGTCGTGCATCCGGAAGAACACCTTGGTCGCCAGGACGACGTCCTCGCGCCGCGTGTACCGCCGGATCGCGCGCCCGACGATCTCCTCGGAGCTGCCGTCGCTGTACACGTTCGCGGTGTCCCAGAACGTGATGTCGAGGTCGAGCGCCTGCCGGAAGACGGGCTCGGCCGCGCCGTCGTCGAGCGTCCAGGCGTTGGTGCCGCGGGACGGCTCCCCGAAGCTCATGCAGCCGAGCGCGATGCGGCTGACCTTCAGTCCCGAGGTGCCGAGGCGGGTGTGCTCCACGTGCTGCTCCGTCCGTCGTCGGTGCACGGACGCGTCGGTGTCCCGTCGCGCCGGCTGTGCACCCGTCCTACCGGACGCCGCCGTCGCGGCGCGAGCGGTACGCCGTCCAGACCGAGTACAGGCCCAGCCCGACGACGACGGCGCCGAGCCCGCCGATGACCCAGTTCCACACGCTCGCGTCGCCCGAGGTGAACGAGTCCCACTGGAAGCCGACGACGACGGCGCCCAGGACCGCGCGGTAGGTGCCCGTCCACCACCAGCGCTCCTGCGTCGGCGGCTGCGGCTCGTCCGGCTCGGGGGTCGTCTCGGGGGAGGGCTGCACGGAGGACATGCGTCCAGGGTCCCACGGGGTGGACGGTCGCCCGCCGCGGGACCTGCGGACCCGGGACCTCTCGCTGATGATGGAGGGATGACGGACGCACCGGCGCTCAGCGGGCAGCTCCTCGTCGCCCGCTCGCGCCTCGCCGACCCGAGCTTCCACCGGACGGTCGTGCTGCTGCTCGACCACGGTGACGACGGCGCGTTCGGCGTCGTGCTCAACCGGCCCGTGCCCGTCGACGTCGACGTGGTGCTGCCCGCGTGGCAGGACGCCGTCGCGGAGCCCGCGGTCCTGTTCCAGGGCGGTCCGGTGGGGCTCGACGGCGCGATCGGCGTGGCCGTGGCTCCCGTCGGTGCGGCCCTGCCCTCGACGGTCGACCGGATGGTCGGGCCCTTCGGCCTCGTCGACCTCGACTCCGACCCGGCCGACCTCGCCGGCCACGTCACGGGCGTCCGGGTGTTCGCGGGCCACTCGGGCTGGGGCGCGGGGCAGCTCGAGGAGGAGATCGAGGAGGGCGCCTGGTTCGTGGTGCCCGCCGAGGCGGACGACGCGATGACCTCCGAGCCCGACGACCTGTGGCGCCGCGTGCTCCGCCGGCAGGGCGGCGACCTCGCGATCGTGTCGACCTTCGCGGAGGACGCGAGCCTCAACTGACCGGCTGTGCGGGCGCGCGACGGCGCCCGCCGACCGGTGGTCGACGGGCGCCGTCGGGCACGCCGGCTGTGCGGGCGGGCGGTGGCCCCGGGGTCAGGACAGCGAGGCGTCCGACGACGCGAGCACCGGGTAGTCGACGTAGCCGTTCTCGCCGCCGCCGTAGAACGTCGCGAGGTCCGGCTCGTTGAGCTCGGCGCCCGTCCGGAGCCGGTCGACGAGGTCGGGGTTCGCGAGCGCCCACGTGCCGACCGTCACGACGTCCGCGATCCCCGTCTCGAGGTCCGCGGCGCGGGTTGCGAGGTCGGCGCCGCCGCGGTTGACCAGGAGCGTCCCGGGCCACGCGGCGCGGATCGAGGCGAGCAGGTCCTCGTCGCCCGCGTGCCCGACGTGCAGGTACAGCAGGCCGAGCGGTGCGAGGGCGTCGACCAGGGCCCCGTAGACCTCGTGGGTCTGCGTCTCGACGATGTCGTTGAACGTGTTGCCGGGGGAGATCCGGATGCCGGTGCGCTGCGCGCCGATCTCCTCGGCGACGGCCGTGGCGACCTCGACGACGAACCGGATGCGGTTCTCGACGCTGCCGCCGTACTGGTCCGTGCGGTGGTTGGTGTTGTCCGCGAGGAACTGGTGCAGCAGGTAGCCGTTGGCGGAGTGCAGCTCGACGCCGTGGGCCCCGGCGGCGATCGCCCGAGCGGCGGCGGCACGGAAGTCCTGCACGGTCGCGGCGACCTCGTCGGTCGTGAGCTCGCGGGGCTCGGGCAGCGGCTGCGGGCCGGTCGCGGTGAACATGACGCCGTCGGCCGCGACCGCGGACGGGGCGACGGGCTGGCGGTGGTGCGGGGTGTTGTCGGGGTGCGCGATGCGCCCGGCGTGCATGAGCTGCACGACGAGGTGACCGCCTGCGGCGTGCACGGCGTCGGTCACGAGCCGCCAGCCGGCGACCTGCTCGTCGGTGTGCAGCCCGGGGGTCAGCAGGTAGCCCTGACCGTCCTCGGACGGCTGCGTGCCCTCGGTGATGAGCAGGCCCAGCGACGCGCGCTGTGCGTAGTACGTCGCGTTGAGCTCGGTCGGCACACCCTCGGGCGTCGAGCGGTCGCGCGTCATCGGCGCCATCGCGAGGCGGTGGGTCAGCGTGAGGTCACCCACGGTCACGGGCTGCCACAGCGGGCTGTCCGCGGAGGTCGCGTCGTGCACGGCGGTCGAGGTCGTGGTGGTCATGCGTGCTCCCAGGTCGGTCGTCCAGATCCCTGTTCGGACAGGTATCTGGCTCCAACCAGACGTTGCACCCCGACATTCCCGACAGCACGAGGTTACCGAGCGGTAGGCTGCTGTCCGAGCAGGGACGCCCCTGCGTCGACGCCGAGGAGGGGTCGAGATGGGGAGCTCGCACACCGAGCCGGTCGCGCTGCGCTCCGGCGCGAAGGGTCCCGCGGGCGGAGCGCCGCCGGAGGGGACCGCGCGGCCCGGTGCGCGCCCCGCGGCCGCCGGGATGCCGAGCGCCGCGGCGACCGGTCCGGCGAGCCACGCCGTGTTCCGCGTCGCACGCCTGCACCGCATGCTCGCGGGGGCGCTGCTGCGCGAGATCGGGCTGCACCCCGGCCAGGAGCTCGTCATGATGCAGCTCTGGGACGCCGGCCCGCAGCGTCCGGCGGACCTCGTCCAGGCGCTCGACTCCGACACCGCGACGATGACGCGCACCGTCCAGCGGCTCGAACGCGCGGGCTTCGTGCGGCGGACGCCGTCACCGACGGACCGCCGCGCGGTCATCATCGAGGCGACGCCGGCGAGCCAGGGGCTGCGGCAGAAGGTCGAGCAGCTCTGGGGCCGGCTCGAGGAGTACACGCTCGACGGCCTCGGCGACGGTGAGCGCGCGCAGGTGCTCGACGCGCTCGCGGTGCTCGAGCGCAACCTCGACGTCGCGACGTCGGAGCGGTGCGCGTGCCGCGCGGTGGCGCCGCGGTCGTGACCTGCGCGGGTGCCGGGTGCCGGGTGCCGGGTGCGCGGGCGCTCGTGTGCGCGAAAGCGCGGGTGCGCGGGCGCCCGAGTGTGCGGGTGCGCGGGCGCTCGGGTCGTGCGGGGTGACGCGGGTTCGCGCGGGGTGACGCGTCCGTGCGGGTAGGTCAGTCCCAGAACGGGGGCAGGTCGTCCTCGTCGAGGTAGCGGGTGGGCGGGGCGTCGGTCATCTGGCTCATACCCTCACTCTCGGCAGGGGATCGCCGCCTCTGAGGGGACCAAAGGCCCGCACCGGGGGTGAGACCTGGCGGGGGAGCGGGCCCGGGGTGCGCGAGGGCGCGACGGCGGATCGGCCGGTGTCCGGACGGCGGCTCGGCCGGTGGCCGGATGGCGGGTCAGCCGGTGGCCGGACGGCGGCTCGGCCGGTGGCCCGACGGCGCTCAGCCGGTGGCCGGACGCGGCCCAGCCGACGGCCCGACGGCGGCTCAGCCGGTGGCCGATGGCGGCTCACCCGGTGGTGCGACGGCGGCTCAGTCGGTGGCGTCCGTCGCGGGGGCGCCCGGGGCGACGAGCGTCTCGACGGCGGCCCGGAGGCCCTCGCTCGCGCGCCGGGGGTCGTCCAGGTAGCCGGCGACCATCGCGCCGTCGCGCAGCATCATGAACGTGCGTGCGGCAGCCGCCGCGTCGGGGTGGCCGGTGCGTTCGAGCGCCCGGCGGGCGACCCCCTCGAGCCAGGCCCGGTGCTCGACGACGGCTGCGTGCACCGGGTGTGCCGGGTCCGGGTACTCCGCGGCGGCGTTGATGAACGGGCAGCCGCGGAAGCCGGTGCGGCAGATCTCGCCGCCCATGCCCTCGACCATCGCGCGCAGCAGGGCCGCCGCGTCGTGCGGGCTCTGCGGCTCGGCGTCGAGGCGGGCGCGGACGCCGGAGTCCTGCGCGCGCAGGTAGGCGACGACGAGCTCCTCCTTGCCGGGGAAGTGCCGGTAGAACGTCGCACGCGTGACCTGCGCCTCCGCGACGATCCGCTCGACCCCGACCGCGTGGATGCCCTCGGTGTAGAAGAGGCGCGACGCGGTGTGCAGCAGGCGCTCGCGGGCCGCCGAGGTGCGCTCGGCGGCGGGGGCGGTCGCGCTCGTCATGGCGTCACAGTAGGCGTGCGCCGTGCGTGTGCCAAGCGCGAAAGAGGCAGAACGTTCGGTCTTGCTATGCGCGGGGATCGGTGCGAACCTGACCACACAGGAGAACGATCGTTCTCCCACGATGGTCCGCCGTCGCTCCCGCAGAAGGGCACTCCATGAACGCCGTCTACACCGCCGTCGCCACCGCCACCGGGGACGGCCGCAACGGCCACACCCGCTCGTCGGACGGGTTCGTCGACCACGACCTCGCGACCCCGAAGGAGATGGGCGGCGCAGGCGGCGCGACCAACCCCGAGCAGCTGTTCGCCGCCGGGTACGCCGCGTGCTTCCACTCGGCGCTGAAGATGGTGGCCCGCACCCGCAAGATCGAGATCACCGACTCCGCGGTCACCGCCGAGGTCGGCATCGGCCCGATCGAGCCCGTCGGCTTCGGCCTCACCGTCGCCCTGCACGTCGAGCTCGGCGGTGTCGACCAGGCCACCGCGGAGGAGATCGTCGCCGCGGCCCACACGGTCTGCCCCTACTCGAACGCGACGCGCGGCAACATCGACGTGACGCTGGACGTCACTGTCGCCTGAGGCGGGAGGCCTGCGCGGAGGTGTCCATGCGAGGGCCCACGCGCGGGTCGCCCGGAGGTAGCGCCGCCGCGGCGCTCGGGCGCCGGACGCCGCCGTCAGCGCGGGCGGCCCCCGCGGCCCTTGCGCGTGCCGCCGTCCGCCGCTCCGGCGCGCCGGCGCGCTGCTGCGGCGGCGCGGTCGGCGGTGCCGCTCCTCGGGGTGCCGCTCTTGCTCGCACCGCTCTTGGTGGAGCCGCTCTTGCCGGTACCGCTCTTGCCGGCACCGCTCGTGCCGGCACCGCTCTTGCCGGCGGCGTTCTTGCCGGTCCCGCTCTTGCTGGCGGCGTTCTTGCCGGTCCCGCTCTTGCCGGCACCGCTGCCGCTCTGGCCGGCACCGCTCGTGCCGGCACGGCCGCTGCTCGGGCTGCCCGCGATCGTCTCGGTCGCCCCCGCCGTGCCGCGTGAGCTGTGGGCGGTGCGCCCTCGCACGATGCCGATCATCTCCTCGACGCGGTCGTCGTGCCGGTCGGTGACCCAGGCCAGCGCGACGGTCGAGGTCGGGGCGTCGGTCACCGGGCGGTACGTCACGTCGCGGCGGTGGTGCAGGCGCGCGAGCGACTGCGGCACGACGAGCACGCCGACCCCCGCGGCGACGAGCTCGACCGCAGCGGCAGTCGTCGCGGGCTGCCCAGCGAGCGGCGGCGTGCCCGGCAGCGCGTCCCAGGCCAGCACGTCGTCGACGGGGACGAGCAGGGTCTCGTCGGCCAGGTCCGCGGTCGTGACCTCGTCCGCCGCGGTGACGACGTGGTCCCGGGGGACGACGACCACGCTGGTCTCGGTGTAGAGCGGGATCGCGCTCAGGACGTCGCGGTCGACCGGGAGCCGCACGAGCCCCGCGTCGGCGTCGGCCGCGAGGAGCGCGGCGCCCTGCGCGCCGACCTCGGACTGCACGAGGACGAGCGGGACACCGGGCAGCCGCTCGGACCAGACGCGCAGCCACTTGGCCGGGTTGGCGCCGGGGACGACGAGCAGCCGGAACGGGGCGACGGCGGGAGCGGGGTCGTCGGGCACGGGTACCTCCGGTGCGTCGTCCGGCCGGAGCCGGAGGGGCGGCCGGCGCCGGGCGGCACGGACCCGGTCAGGCTACCCGCGGGGGCCCTCGCGCCGGCAGCACGAGCGCGCCGCGGTGGCCGCGTGACGCGCCCTGTCCGGCGGACGGAGCCTCGGGCGGGGTGCGCGCGCGACTACCCTGAGCCCTGTGAGCGCCGCGAAGAAGTCCCAGACGATGAAGCCCTCGACAGCGGCGCAGAAGCTCGACGTGTACCTGCCGGCCACGCCGCCGGAGTTCCGCGAGCGCGCCGAGATCTCCCGCGAGGAGCTCACCGAGCTCCAGAAGAACCCGCCGCAGTGGCTCGTCGACCTGCACCGCGACGGCCCGCACCCGCGCAACGTCGTCGCCGCGCGCCTGCGCGTGTCGATCAGCGGGCTCGCCCGCGGCGGTGTCACCGAGGCGCTGACCAGCGCGCAGATCACCGAGCTCATCGAGAACCCGCCGTCGTGGCTCCCGCGCGAGCGCGCGATCCAGGCGGAGGTGCGCCGCGAGGAGCAGCGGCTGCGCGAGCGCCAGCAGGGCATCGGCGAGCGCCCGGAAGGCGCCCGCACGGAGCTCGACGCGGACGCGGACACGGAGGACGACCCCGCCTGACGGGGGTCGCTCAGCCGGCGCGGGCACCTGCCCGACGCCGGCCACGCGGTCCGACGCGCACGGGAACGGCGCCCGCCGACGCAGGCCGCTCCACTCGTCCCCCGGGTGCACGGTGCGAACGGAGCGGTCGCTGACCCGGGTGCGTGCGCACCCGGGTCAGCGCGGGCCGGTCAGTAGAAGAACCCCAGGTGGTCGATGATCACGTGGGCGTTGCTCGACTCCGCCCCCACCGCGAGCTGACCCTGAAGGCCCGTCTCGACGGTCGCGAGGTTGGGCGAGTCCTCGTTGCGCGCGAAGTTCAGGGCCGAGGTCTCGGGCCACGCATCGCCCTCGCCACCCCAGACGACCAGGTGCCCCGCGGCGGGCGCCTGCGTCGCCGTCAGGTTGACGACCTGCGCGACGGCGGCGGGCAGCCGGTCGCCGAGCACCACGAGCGGTCGGACGCCGTTGGCCGGACGGCCGGTCGTGCGGGTGTCGGCCACGCGTGTGGTCGTGGACGGCGCAAACCTGAGCCCGCCGTCCCGTTCCGCGGTGCCGTACCAGCCCAGGACGTCGACGACGGCGTGGGTCCTGCCGGCGCTGTTGCTCAGCCAGAAGCCCCACGTGCCGTCGTCCGCGGCGCTCACCGGGACGACCGCGTGGTTGGCGACCGTCTGGCCGGGCACGAAGTTCGCGTTCGAGACGCCAGGGGCCTGTGCGCCGCCGGGCCACGCCGTGAGGTGACCGTGTGCGGTCGGCTGGGTGACCGTCAGGTTGATGTCGACGGCCGTGACCGGCTCGGTCGCCCCCGCCACCTCGACCGGCACCCAGACCTTCGCGCCCGCGCCGATCGGTTCGCCCTTCGTGCGGGTGTCGAGCGCGCGCTCGGGCTCGGTGGGATGGAAGCCGCCGCCGCGCGGGCCGTCGGCGGTCGAGTAGTAGCCCTGCACGTCGACGAGAAGGTGCGTGTACCCGGCGTCGTTGTAGAGCGCGACCTCGCCGTCCGCACCGAGCGGGACGACGACCTGGTTGGGCCGGCTCTGCCCTGCGGTGAGGTTGAGCGACGACGTGTCGGGCAGCGGCGTCCCGGAGGGCCACACGCGCACGTGCGTCGGCGCGGTCGGATCGGTCCCGGTGACGTTGAGCAGGACGGCGGAGACCCCTGACGAGGGGATGGCGCCGCCGGCTGCGGGGTCGAACCGGATCGTTCCGCCCGGGCCGACCGGACCCTGCCGGACGCCGGTGCCCTCACGCGTGTCGACGACGCGCACCGGGCCGGCAGTGGTGAACGTCCCCTCCTCGCCGGTCGGCACCGGCAGCGGGCGCCCGACGACCTGCGTGCCGGCGACGTTCGGGTCCTGACCCGTCGGGACGACGCGGTACGTGGAGGTGGTGCCGACCGCGACGTCGCTGTCGGTCCACGGCAGCGCGACGGCCTGCGCGACCGTGGTCTCCGGCCCCGCTCCGGTGGCGCGCAGTACGTCGTAGGTCGTGGCGTCCCAGGTCGGGTAGAGGAGCTGGACCGCGCCGCGACGGGGTACGGCCACGAGCGCGTCGACCCGGGTCGAGACGAACGGGAAGAACACCACGAAGTCGTTCGTGCTCCCGCGCGGAGTCCCGTCGGGCACGCGGAGCACCCCCAGGAGGTCGTTCCTCCCGTCGGAGAGGACGGCGACCTCGACCGTGCAGCTCTCGCCCGGCGCGAGCGTGCGACCCACGCAGTGGTCCCGCTCGACGACCGGCACGCTCATCTTCGGGACGCCGAGCGCGGACGACCACTCGGCGGCGCCGTACGTCTGCGGTGCCGTGCCCGCGTTCGTGACCGTGGAGGTCCCGCGGGACCAGATGCCTCCCCGCGTCGAGTACAGGTGCGGCGGCTCGACCTGGGTCAGCACGTACGGCACGTCGCTGTTCCAGCGGAGCGACCCGCCGCTGGGCAGCTCGCCGTCACGGCACGTGGCGCTGTAGTCGAGGGCGAGGCGGGTCAGCCGGCCGTTCGCGTCGTGCTCGACGTCCAGGACGTCGAACGAGCCGTGCCACGTCGAGCACCCTCCGAGGCTCGGCAGGGTCAGGGCGGCCTGCTCCTGCGTCGCCGAGGCGACGGTGTCGTAGTGCCCCGGCTCGAGGCGCGGCCGCCCGGACGGCGCCCGCACGACGAGATCGGTGCCCTTGCCGCGCTCGCCGGCGGTCAGGGCGTCCGGCCGCGAGCCGCCGGTCACGCCCTGGACGTACGGCTCGAACGTCCGCACCGAGGACCTCGCGACCTCGGGGGTGGCGCCACGGAGCTGGGTCAGGACGTCGGTCGACCCGTCCGGCGCGGCAGCGGCGGGGGTCAACCACCCACCGACGAGGACGGCGGCGAGGGCAGCGAGCGCGACGGAACGGCGACGAGCGAGCGGTGGCATGGCGAGGAGTCTAGGGACGATCTGTCCCGTTGTGTCCCCGGTCCGCGCGTGTCGCCGCGAGCGCTGGACACGCCCCGCTCGGGCACGTGACCTGCGCGTTCGTCCAGTTCCCCGGCCGCGGACCGGGGGCGTCCGGCGGTGGCGCGGTCGTCCGCGGGGTCAGCGGCGCCGGACCACCACGACGTCGCGCACGGTGTGACCCAGGTCGAGCCCGCGCCGCTCGAACTTCGTGACCGGCCGGTGCGCGGGCCGCGGCGCGAAGCCGCCGGCGGGGTTCTCGAGCCCGGGGTCGGCCGAGAGCACGTCGAGCATCGCGTGCGCGTACTCCTCCCAGTCCGTCGCGCAGTGCAGCGTGCCGCCCGGGCGCAGGCGTGAGCGCAGCAGCGCGACGTGCTCCGGCTGGATGATGCGCCGCTTGTGGTGCCGGGCCTTGGGCCACGGGTCGGGGAAGAAGACGTGCACCGCGTCGAGCGAGTCCGGCCCGATGCGGTGGCGCACGAGCTCGAGCGCGTCGCCGTGCGCGACCCGGACGTTCGTGAGCCCGGCCTGCTCGACGAGACCCAGCAGGTTCGCGAGCCCGGGCAGGTGCGCCTCGACGGCGAGGTAGTCGCGGTCCGGGTCGGCGGCGGCCATCGCGGCGGTGGTCTCGCCCATCCCGGAGCCGATCTCGAGGACCATCGGGGCTGACCGGCCGAACAGGGTGGCGGTGTCGAGCAGACCGTCCGCGTCGAGGGGCATGGGGCCGTGCGCGTCGTCGTGCACCGAGAAGCCCAGCACGGGCCAGAGCCGCGCGAGCGCGTCCTCGCGTGCGACGCCCAGCGGGGCCCGGCGCGGGTGGAAGGTGCGCACGGGGGAGTGCGGGGTGGCGGCGACGTGCCGGAAGCCCTGCGACGGTTGACCCACCGGGCCAGGGTACGAGCCGCGGGGCACGGGACCGGATTCGCGCGGGTGTCCGGGTGCCGGTGACCGCGTCGGCGGGGACCGCGTCACCGGGCTCGCGCGGGGTGTCCGGGCGCCGGTGACCGCGTCGGCACGGACGCGTCACCCGCCAGCCGGCGGCTCAGTCGTCGTCGGAGCCCGAACCGGAGCCCGAGCCGTCGTCCCCGTCGTCGTGCCGCTGCGGGGTCCCGTCCGCCGCGCAGGCCGCGCGCACGGACGTGCGGTCGTCGCCGCTGCGGAGCTCGACCTCGACCTCCTCGGGGCCCGCGCGCTTCACCTCGACGGCCCAGCCGTCCGCGGGGGTCGCGTACTGGAGCTCGATGACGGTGCCGCGGCAGGCCGCTCCCACGCTCCCGCCCTCGACGTCCCAGGCACGCGCGACGACGGCCGCCTCGGTCACCGGGGGAGCGGCGGTCGGCGTCGCGGGCGGCGTCGGCGTCGGGGTCGCCGTGGCGGGCGGCGAGGGCGTCGGGAGGGCGGCGATCCGGCGGGCGACCTCCGCCTCGCTGAGCACCGAGCCGCTCCCCGAGCCGCTCCCCGGGCCGCCGACGGCGCTGACCGCCCAGCCCGTCACCGACCCGGCGACGAGCACTGCGGCGAGCCACGCGGCGGCGACGGCGAGCCTGCGTCGGGCCGTCGTCCCGGCGGTCCGCGCCGCCGGGGTGCCGCCGCTCTCGTCCATGCCTGCATGGTGCCCCACCGCCGGGCGGCGCCAGGACAAGGCGTGGTTAAGGGGAGCGCAAGGCTCGGCCGCCCGGGCGACGCGAGGCTCCCCGAGCGCCGGTCATGGCCTACCGTCCCTGGTGTGGCTGACGTGCTGATCGTCGAGGACGACGCGACGATCCGGACCGCGCTCGTCCGGGCGCTCGGCGCGCGCGAGCACTCGACGATGACCGCGCCGACCGCGCTCGCGGGGCTGCAGAGCATCGTCAGCCACCGCCCCGACGTCGTGCTGCTCGACCTCGGGCTGCCCGACCTCGACGGTGCGACGCTGCTCCCGATGATCCGCTCGGTGAGCGACGTCCCCGTCATCGTCGTGAGCGCGCGCGACGACGGCCGCGACATCGTGGCGCTGCTCGACGCGGGTGCCGACGACTACCTCGTCAAGCCGTTCGCCGTCGAGCAGCTCGACGCGCGCATCCGCGCGGTGCTGCGGCGCGCGGAGCCCGAGCGACCACCCGCGGCCGTCGCCGTCGGGGGGCTCGTGATCGACGCCCGGGCGCGCACCGCGGTGCTCGACGGGATCACGCTCGAGCTGAGCCCCAAGGAGTTCGACCTGCTGCTGTACCTCGCGGAGCGCGCCGGCGAGGTCGTGAGCAAGCGGGAGCTGCTCGCGAAGGTGTGGAACCAGCCGTACGGCGGCGCCGACAAGACCGTCGACGTGCACCTGCACTGGCTGCGCAAGAAGCTCGGCGAGACCGCGGAGCACCCCCGGTACGTGCACCGGGTGCGCGGGGTGGGCGTCAAGGTCGCCCCGCCGCCGTGAGGCCACTCCTCGTCCGGTACGGGCTCGCGATGACGTCGGTCGTGCTCGTCGCGTTCCTCGTCCCGCTCGCCGTCCTCGCGCGCGGGCTCGCGGAGCAGCGGGCGCTCGAGCAGGGCCGGGCCGACGCGCAGCGCGTCGCGGTCTTCGCGGCCGGCGCGACGCAGGACGACGCCCGGCTCGAAGCGGCGGTGCTCGCGAACGACACCGGCGCGCACCCGACCACGGTGTTCCGCCCCGACGGCACGTCGCTGGGCGACCCGAGGCCCCGCACCGCGGCCGTCGACCTCGCCGCGTCCGGGCAGGCGTTCACGGCCCGGGTCGGCGGCGGCGTCGACGTGCTGCTCCCCGTCGCGGGGGCGGATGGGACGACGGTCGTGCGGACCCACGTGCCCGAGGAGGAGCTCCGGGCCGGCGTCACGGAGGCGTGGCTCGTGCTCGCCGGGGTCGGGGTCGTGCTCCTCGGCGGGACGGCGCTCGCGGGCGACCGGCTCGCCCGGCGCGTCTCGCGCTCGGTGCACGAGCTCTCCGGCGTGGCCCAGCGGCTCGGCGGCGGGGACCTCGAGGCCCGCGTCGAGCCGTCCGGGCCGCCCGAGGTGGCCGCCGTCGGGCGCGTGCTCAACGGGCTCGGAGCCCGGGTCGCGGACCTGCTCGCGGCCGAGCGGGAGCTCGTCGCGGACCTCTCGCACCGGCTCCGGACCCCCGTCACGGCGCTCCGGCTCGACGTCGACCTGCTGCCCGACCCACGCGAGCGCGCACGCCTGACCGCGCACGTCGACCACCTCGTGGAGGCGGTCGACGACCTGGTCCGCACCGCACGCGAGCCCGTCGCCCCCCGGTCCGGGGCGCGCTGCGACGCCGCCCACGTGGTGCGCGAGCGCGCCCGGTTCTGGGCGGTGCTCGCAGAGGCCCAGAGCCGACCCCTCACGGTCGACGTGCCCGACGCGGTGCTCGACGTCGGCGTGGCCGCGACGGACCTCGGCGCCGCGCTCGACGTGCTCGTCGACAACGTCCTGACGCACACCCCGGAGCGGACCCCGCTCGCGCTCGCCGTGCAGCCGGGGGCCCTCGTGCGGGTCGTCGTCGAGGACGCCGGGCCGGGCCTGGGCCCGGGGGACGTCGAGCGCGGGCGCAGCGGCGCCGGGTCGACGGGCCTCGGGCTCGACGTCGCGCGGCGCACCGCGGAGCAGGCGGGCGGCCGCCTCGTCGTCGACCGCGGGGCGCTCGGCGGGGCCCGCGTGACGCTCGAGCTGCCCCCGGCCTGACGCGCGCCGGGCCGGCGGTCGCCGCCTTAACCGCACCTTGTCCTGGCCTTGCCGCCGCACTCACCGGCACGGCGCGACCGTGAGGTCGACGCGGAGGCACCGCGTCGACCGACCCCCGGAGGACCGACATGCGCTGGACCCGACGCTCGACCCTGACCCTCACCGCTGCTGCCGCCCTCGTCGGCGTGGGCGCCGTCGCGTTCGCGCAGGCGTCCGCCCCCGCCGACGGCGTGACGTCCGTGCCGCGCACCGTCGACGTCTCCCCCTCGCCGACGAGCAGCCCCGACGACCGCGGGGGCGACGACCGCCGCGGGGGCGACGACCGCGGGGACGACGACCGGCGCGGGAGTGACGACGACGCGACCCCCGGTCCGACCGCGACGCCGACGGTCTCGCCGTCCGCGGTGCCGAGCGCCAGCCCGTCCCCGAGCTCGAGCCCGTCCTCGACGCCGGGCGCGTCCTCGACCCCGGGCGCCGACGACAGCGACGGCCGGGTCGGTGGGGGGCACGGCTCGGACGACCTCGGCTGGGACGACAGCGACGGCCGGGTCGGTGGCGGGCACGGCTCCGACGACCGCGGGAGCGACTCGGGCGACGACCGCCGGGACGACCGCGGCTCGGACGACGACCACGACGACGACTCGCGCGGGCGCGGCTCCGACGACCGAGGCTCCGACGACCGCGGCTCGGACGACTGACCGGGCCGAGGGCACGGCTGCGGTGGGTGGCCGGTTGGTGCGACCGAGCGGCCACCCACGCCTGGGACGTCAGGGCGCCGCGGGGATCTCCGCGAGCAGCGCGAACGTCTCGCCGAACGGGCCCCGCACCACGGCGATGCGCCCGTAGGGGCTGTCCTCGGGTGCGCTGAGCACCGTCCCGCCGAGGCTCGTCGCGAGCGTCGCGGCGGCGTCGCAGTCGCGCACCCCGAAGTACGTGGTCCAGGTCGGGCGCACGTCGCCCGTCGGGCTCGGCATGCTCTCGCCGTACTCGCCGACGCCCGCGACCTCGCGGTCGCCGAGCTTGAGGCTCGCGTACACGAAGCCGGGCCCGCTCATGTCGACGAGCTGGTAGTCGAACAGCGCGGTGTAGAAGCCGCGGGCCGTCGCGGCGTCGGTGCCCATGTGCTCGCTCCACACGACCGAGCCCGGGTCCCCGACCACGTCGAAGCCGGTGTGCGACCCCGCCTGCCACAGCCCGACGACCGCGCCGGTCGGGTCGGCCAGCACCGCCATCGAGCCGAAGCCCATGACCGTCATCGGCGGCATCAGCAGCGTCCCGCCGGCGTCGGCCGCGCGCGCCGCGGCGCCCTCGATGTCGGAGGTCGCGAGGTACGTCGTCCAGGCCGGCGGCGGTGCCTCGCTGCCCGGCATGGGTGTGCCGATCCCCGCGGCGGCGTGCCCGTCGAGCGTCGCGGTCGTGTAGTAGCCGGTCTCGGGGGAGCCCTCGTCGAACTCCCACCCGAGCAGCGGGCCGTAGAACGCCCGTGCGGCGTGCCGGTCGGGCACCATCAGGTCCGCCCAGCCGGGCGTGCCGTCGGGCCAGGGCTCCTCGTGGATCATCGCGTGCTCCTCGGTCGGGTGGGCGGCTGCTCGTCGCCATCCCACACCCGCGCACCCACGCGCCACAGGGCCGCCGGTGCGTCCGGCACGATCGGGCGCCCTCCCGGGGCCGGGCCACGCGGTCGACCGCGACCGGCCGCGTCGGGTGGCGGCGGCCCGGAACGTGCTCGCCCCCGCCACATCGGTCGTGCCCGCCCCCCGGGTACGACGGAGGGCGAGCACGACCGACGTGCCCGCCCTTCGCCCCGCTGCACGCCCCCGACGTGCTCGGCCGCCGCCGGGCGACCCCCCCGGCTCACCCGGCGGCAACCGGCGGTACCCCTGGTCCTCGTGCGGTGCGGGCGGTGGGCCCGGTGCGCGGTCGAGAGGCCGCACGGCCCCGGGACGCCGTTGTCCCAGGGCCTGCAGCCGGCCCCCAGGGCAGGGCCGGTACGTGTCCGGTTGGATGGGCCGGACACGGCACGGGAGCTCAGGCGGCAGTGCGCCCGAGACCCCGGAACTCCCAGCCGGCGGCACGCCACTCGGCGGGGTCGAGCTTGCCGCGCGCGTCGATGATGCGCGGGGACGTCGCGACCTTGGCCAGCGCGGCCGGGTCGAGGGTCGTGAACTGCTTCCACTCCGTGAGCATGAGCACCACGTCGGTGCCCTCGACGGCCTCCTCGGCCGACGTCGCGTAGGAGAGGGTCGGGAAGCTCGCACGCGCCGTGTCGCCCGCCTCGGGGTCGAACACGGTGACCTGCGCGCCGCGCAGGTGCAGCGCGGCGGCCACGTTGAGCGCCGGCGAGTCGCGCACGTCGTCGGTCAGCGGCTTGAAGGCCGCGCCGAGGACGCAGATGCGCCGGTTGAGCACGGAGCCGCCGAGCGCCTCCATCGCCATGTCGATGACGCGCTCGCGCTGGCCCATGTTGATCTCGTCGACCTGCTGGAGCAGCGCCGCGGCACGGTAGGCACCGAGCTCGTTCGAGCGGTGCATGAGCGCACGGATGTCCTTGGGCAGGCAGCCGCCACCGAAGCCGAGACCGGCGTCGAGGAACTGGCGGCCGATGCGGACGTCGTGGCCCAGCGCGTCGGCGAGGACCGTCACGTCGGCGCCCGCGGCCTCGCACACACCGGCGATCGCGTTGATGAACGAGATCTTCGTCGCGAGGAACGCGTTCGCGGAGACCTTGACGAGCTCGGCCGTCGGGAGGTCCGTCACGACGACGGGCGTGCCCTCGGCGATCGGGCCCGCGTAGACCTCACGCATGATCGCCTCGGTGCGGGCGTTCGTGCCGCCGAGGACGATGCGGTCGGGGTGCAGCGTGTCGTCGACGGCCTTGCCCTCGCGCAGGAACTCGGGGTTCCAGAGGAGGTCGACCTCGACGCCCTCGGGCGCCAGGCCGGCGACGAGCTCACGGAGCCGCGCCGCGGTGCCGACCGGGACGGTCGACTTGCCGACGATGACGGCGTTCTTCGTGAGGTTCTTCGCGACGGTCGACGTGGCGGACTCGACGTAGCCGAGGTTCGCCGCGTGGCTCGTCTTCATCTGGGGCGTGCCGACGCAGATGAAGTGCACGTCGCCCCAGCGCGCGGCCTCCTCGAGGTCCGTCGAGAACGTCAGGCGGCCGGTCGCGAGCTGCTTCTCGAGCAGCTCGGGCAGTCCGGGCTCGAAGAACGGGACCTTGCCCGCGGCGAGCGCGGCGACCTTGGACGCGTCGGTGTCGACGCCCATGACCTCGAAGCCGAGCTCGGCCATCGAGACGGCGTGCGTCGCGCCGAGGTAGCCGGTGCCGTAGACCGAGATCTTCAGGCCTGCGGGGACGGTGGTGTCGGCCGCGACGGCGGCGACGGTGGTGGCGGTGGTCTTGCTCACGGGTTCTCCTCGGGTGCGGTGCTGGCGGTGGCCGACGGGGCCGGTGACGCGCTGGGCGTCGAGACGGGTGCTGCGGGTCGTGCTGCCGCCCGGGCGGCGTCGAGCGGCGTGGAGCCCTCGACGAACCGGGCCAACGGGTTCGTGGTGCCGGCGGTGAACGCCTCGGTCGAGGCGCGGCGGGAGTCGATCCGCCAGTCGTTCGTGACGAGCTCGCCCCGGACCGTCGAGGTCACCGTGAGGTTGAACCACGCGAGGCCGACCACGTCGTCGTTCTCCGGCAGCGTGAGCGCCTGGAACAGCGAGGCGATCCACTGCGGCTTGGTGCCGCCGACCTCCGACGCGCCGATCTCGGCGAGCAGGATCGGCTTGTCGGCGATCGCGCGGAGCCGGTCGAGCGAGCGACCGAACGTGTAGGCGAACGTCGAGTCGTTGCCCGCGCGGTACGGCGGGCGGTTGTAGCCGGACAGCCCGACCCAGTCGACGTACTCGTCGCCCGGGTACAGGCCCTCGAGCACGCCGGGCGCCTGGAGCGACGCGGGCAGGTTGTTGACGATGTTGGGCGCCCAGATCCAGACGACGAGGTCGCCGGCGCCCTCCTGCTCGAAGATGTCGTGCACGTGGCGCCACATGGCTGCGTAGTCCCCGACCCGGTTGCCGTTGATCGGCTCCCCCGTCTGGGTCCGCTCGGACCACGGGTACCAGTCGCCGTTCATCTCGTGGTCGAGCCGGATGCCGAGCGGCAGGCCGAGCGCGGCCACGTCCCGGGCGTACTGGCGCAGGTAGGCGTCGTACGCGCCGGGGACACCGGCCCCGGGGTCACCGAGGACGACCGGCAGCGAGTACGCGGGCTGGTCGAGCTCGTCGTTCGGGGCGTCGCTCGGGTGCGACTCCCACGTGAGCAGCGGCATGAGCCCCCGGTCCCACGCCTTGGTGACGGCGTCGCCACGGAACGGCTTGTCCCACCCGCTGAACCACCCGACCGTCGTCGGCGTGATGCCGGCCTTCGCCGCGACGTCGTCGAACGTCGCGAAGCTGAACGGCGCCTGCGCGGTGTACAGGCCGAGCTGCCGCCTCGTCGGGTTGACGAGCGCGGCCTTGCTCGGCGCGGTCGGCCGCGTGGTGACCGGCGCCGCCGGACCGGCGGGCTGCGTCGGGTTCTTCGCGTTCGCGGGCCCGGTGCCGGGCCCGCGGGACGACGCCGTCGTGCTCGACGAGCCCCCGGCCGAGCCGGAGCGGGCGGCGGACCCACCGGTGGACGACCCCGTGCCGGCGGCCGCCCTCCGCTCGGTGTCCGCCCCCTGCGCGGCCGCCGACTCCTGCTCGCCCTTGAGGCGGGCCGCCTGCTCCTTGCCGAGCGTCTCGCGCAGTCCCTGGGACTGCGCGCGGCTCTCCGCGAGGTCCTCGCGTGCCGCCGCGAGCTCCCGGGCCAGGGGACGCTCCTCCGCGGAGGGCGTCGCCATGGCCGCGGCCTCGACGGGACGGCCGGTGGCCGACACGTCGGGGGAGTTCCACACCGTCAGCGTGACCACGGCGAGCGCGGCGACCACGGCGACGGTCAGGAACCGCCCCCGGACGGTCAGGCGACCCATCGTGGGAGCCCACCAGGCGCGGCCGAGGGCCGCGGCGGACTCGCTGAGGGAGCGGCGGTCAGACATAGAGGAGCGACTCCAGGGCGAGGATCCCGACCGCGATGACGTAGGGGATGCCGGCCTTCGGGTTGAGGTGACGACGGCGCGAGCGCTGCGCCGGGGCGGCCGACGCGGTGCGCACGGTCCGCTCGCGGACGGCGACGGCGGCACCCGTGCGGGTGTCGACGACGTCGGCGGGCGCGGAGCCGTACAGCGCGTCGAGCTCACGCATGAGCTCGTCGGACATCGGCTCGATCGGCTCGGTCGTGCCCTGCGGCGCGAGGCGGCGGGCCGCCGGTGCCGGGGCCGCGGCGGGCGCTGCGGTGCCGCTCGTCAGGTTCTCCGCGGAGTCGACCTCGCTCTCGCCGCCGGCGTAGGCACCGGCACGCGTGCCCCACCCCGAGGCGTGCGCCATGCGCAGGAAGCCCAGGAGGCGGATCGGCATGAGGAAGAACGTCGAGACGATGATGAAGACGGGCAGGCGGAAGAAGTCCCCGGGGACCTCCTGCAGGTGGCGGATCTGGCGGATCGCCATCGACAGGACCGACGAGACGATCATGAGGCTCACGACCCAGGCCCAGCCCGCGGTCTGCCCGTACGTCTCGAGGATCGCCTGGTAGAGGTTCACGCCGGTGCCGGTGAGCGAGCGGTAGAGCCAGCCGCCGAGCGTCCCGAGGAGCAGGAACGGCAGGATGATGTCGGCGAGGAAGAACATCGCGAGGACCGGGGCGTGCCCGAGCATCCAGGGCAGCATGCGCAGGGTGTTGTACTGGCTGCCGCGGGCCCAGCGGAGCTGCTGCTTGAAGAGCTTCTTCACCTGCAGCGGGGCGTCGGTGTAGACGAGGCTCGTGTGCTGGTACACGGTGCGGTAGCCGGCCTTGAGCGTGAGGTTCGTGAGCGTCCGGTCGTCGGAGACCTCGAGGAACACGCCCATGAACTTCTGGGTCATGAAGTCGTCCATGACCTTCATCAGGATGTCGCGGCGGAACGCGATCGTGCGGCCCGGGAGGCAGCCGACCTGGCCGAGCACCGACTGCGCGGGCATCGAGTACAGCGAGCGCGAGTTCTCGAGCCAGTCCGCCCAGCGGGTGATCCAGGAGCGCTCGGGCTCGAGGATGCGCTGGCGCGTGGTGACGCCGCCGACGCGCAGGTCGGCGAACGGCTTGACGAGCTCGCCGAGCGCGCCGGGCGTCCAGATCGTGTCGGAGTCGAGCAGCACGGTGATCTCGTACCGCGACATCTCGGTGCCGATCTTGACGGCGTTGCGCTTGCCGGGGATCGGGGTGTGCACCCAGCGCACGAGCGGCGCGAACTCGTCGCACACGGCCTGCAGGTCGGGGTTCGGCTTGCCGTTGATGACGACGATGACCTCGTCGGGGTTCTGCTCCGTGACGCGGGTCAGCACGTCCCGGAAGAGGTCGAGCGGCTCGTCGACGACGGGCACGATGACGCTCGTGCGGGCGTGGTGCTCCGCGGTGAACGGGCGGTAGCGCCGCGAGAGCACCACCTTGGCGACCCAGAGGAGCCACACGAGGGCGGAGAACACCGAGAACAGGTAGATCTCGGCGTGGTCCACCCACATGTGACGCAGCTGGAGAAGGAAGATGAACATCGAGGTCCTCAGGTGTCGGCGATGTGCGGGCGCGGCGGCGCCCGCCCGCGAGGGGCGATCAGCGGTGGACGGCGCAGCCGTCGAGGAGACACGCGAGGGTGTGGGTGGGCGCGCTCGCCCCGGCGCCGACCGGGGGCTCCCGGACTGCGACCAGCCCCCTGTGGCTTCGGCACTCGCCGCTCGGTCCCCCGAACGGCTGAAACCAACGGTCACCCGGACGGAGGTGAAAAAGCAACCCTGTGGAAGGTGATTCTCAGGGCTCTGTGACGGAAGCCACTAAAACATTGCGAGGGTCCTCCGACAATGTCCGATTGACACGATTCCACGAATGCCCGAATTGCGCGTCGGGAGTCATCCGCGAGCGTGTCGTGGAGTCATTGCTGGACGCTCGTCCGGGTTTCACCCGGGCGCTGGGGCCGGCTTCGTGCTAGAGCGTGCGCGCCGGCCCGAGGCGCGCGTCGAGGAACGCCAGGACCTCGGTGAGGTAGCGCCCGCGCGCCGGCTCGGGGGACAGTGCGAGGTCGTGCGCGCCGCCCGGCACCGCGACGTACGCGACGTCCGGTCCGAGCCGCGACGCGAGGCCTGCGATGTGCGCGACGTCGAGCACGCTGTCGGTCGTGAGGAGCTGCTCGTGCCAGCGGTCCTTCGGCCCCGTGGCGTCGGACGACAGGACGAGCACGGGGCAGGGGACCTCGAGCCCCTGCGCGACCCGCCGGTGCGCCCGCCGCACCGTGCGCACCCACCCCGCGCGCGCCGGGAACCCGCGGTGCGGCTTCCAGGTCAGGTCGAACTCCCACTCGCCGCCGGTCGCGGTGTGCAGCGCGGTCCCGTAGTGCTCGCCGATCCGCCCGACGACGAGCCGGGGGGCGGGGCGGCCGACGACGTCGATCGCGCGCGTGAGCACCGTGCGCTCGAACCGCGTCCCGCGCAGGTCGAGGTACGGGCTGTTGAGCACGAGCGCGTCCACCGGGCAGGCCGCGCGGCGCGCGTGCGCCCACAGGGACGCGATCAGCCCGCCCGTCGAGTGCCCGAGGAGCACGACCTGGTCGTGGTCCTGGCGCAGCACCGTGACCGCCGCGTCGAGCTCCTCCGCGTACGTCGCGAGCTCGGTCACGTAGTTGGGCTCCTGCCACGGCCGCAGCGACCGGCCGTAACCGCGCAGGTCGAGCGCGTAGAAGTCCTCGCCGTGCGCCGCGAAGGCGTCCCCGACGTGCGCCTGGAAGAAGTAGTCGACGAACCCGTGGACGTACAGGACCGCGCGGCTCGACGTCGGCGCCGGGCCGTCGCCGACGGGGTCGACCTCGCGGTGCACGAGCGTCGCGACGGCCTCGCCCTGCGCGTCGGGGCGCAGGTGGATCGTGCGCGCGGTCCAGCCGGCGCCGAGCACGTCCGGGACGGGATCGCCGATCGCGACCGGGGGTCGGCCGTGGCCGGGCACCCCGGAGCGCTCGGCAGGGCCGGCGGTGACGGGCGCGGGTGTGGCGGCGGTGGTCTGCGCGTCGTCGGGCATGCGCCGATCGTCGCACGCGAGCCCGCGCGCGTCCGGCCACCGGAGGGTGACTGCGGCGCGACGGGCCTCGGGGGCGGGTCGCCGCGGCCGGGCACGCCGCGGGCGACGAGGTCCCCGGGCGCTTCGCCGCCGTCGCGACGGCATCCACCGGGTCGGCCGCGGTGGAGGTCGCGGGTCAGACTTGAGCGGAATAGGCTCAACTCTGGACGGGTTGCGTGTCGCAGAAGCCCTGCGCGGCAGCGGCCCGGCCGCACCGACGAGCCCAGACCCGCCGCAGCACCGCAGCACGACCCCGGAGGCACCACGTGGACGCCAAGCTCACGACCAAGTCCCAGGAGGCCCTCGGCGACGCCATCCAGCAGGCGTCCGCCGCCGGCAACCCCCAGCTCGAGCCCGCGCACCTGCTGAACGCGCTGCTCGCCCAGCAGGGCGGAGTCGCGAACGCCCTGCTCGACGCGGTCGGCGCCGACCGGGGTGCGCTCGGCCGCTCGGTGCGCGCGACGCTCGTCGGCCTGCCCGCCGCGAGCGGCTCGGCCGTCGCGCAGCCCACCGCCTCGCGCGCGACCGCCGCCGCGATCGACGCCGCGTCCTCGGAGGCCCGCGCGCTCGGGGACGACTACGTCTCGACCGAGCACCTCCTGCTCGGCCTCGCCGCCGGCCGGTCCGGCGTCGCCGACGCGCTGCGCGCCCAGGGGGCCTCGCGTGACGCCCTGGCGGCCGCGCTGCCGACCGTGCGGGGCACCGGGCGCGTGACCAGCCCCAACCCCGAGGGCACCTTCAAGTCGCTCGAGCAGTACGGCGTCGACCTCACCGCCGCCGCCCGCGACGGCAAGCTCGACCCCGTGATCGGCCGCGACTCCGAGATCCGGCGCGTCGTGCAGGTGCTCTCGCGCCGCACCAAGAACAACCCCGTGCTGATCGGCGAGCCCGGCGTCGGCAAGACCGCCGTCGTCGAGGGTCTCGCGCAGCGCATCGTCGCGGGTGACGTCCCCGAGTCCCTGCGCGGCAAGCGCCTCGTCTCGCTCGACCTCGCGGCGATGGTCGCGGGCGCGAAGTACCGCGGCGAGTTCGAGGAGCGGCTCAAGGCCGTCCTGGAGGAGATCAAGTCCTCCGAGGGCGAGGTCGTCACGTTCATCGACGAGCTGCACACCGTCGTCGGCGCCGGTGCGTCCGAGGGCAGCATGGACGCCGGCAACATGCTCAAGCCCATGCTCGCGCGCGGCGAGCTGCGGCTCGTGGGCGCGACGACGCTCGACGAGTACCGCGAGCGCATCGAGAAGGACCCGGCGCTCGAGCGGCGGTTCCAGCAGGTGTTCGTCGGCGAGCCCACCGTCGAGGACTCGATCGCGATCCTGCGCGGCCTCAAGGAGCGCTACGAGGCGCACCACAAGGTCACGATCTCGGACGCCGCGCTCGTCGCCGCCGCGACGCTCTCCGACCGCTACATCGCGGGCCGCCAGCTCCCCGACAAGGCCATCGACCTCGTCGACGAGGCCGCGAGCCGCCTGCGCATGGAGCTCGACTCCTCACCCGTCGAGATCGACGTGCTCCAGCGCGCGGTCGACCGGCTCACGATGGAGGAGCTGACGCTGACCGGGGCGGGAGGCGCCCCCGAGGACGCCGCGAGCGTCGAGCGGCTCGAGAAGATCCGCGCCGACCTCGCCGACCGCCGTGAGGAGCTCGCGTCGCTCACCGCGCGCTGGGAGAAGGAGAAGGCCGGGCACAACCTCGTCGGCGACCTCAAGGCGAGGCTCGACGAGCTGCGCAGCGCCGCCGACAAGGCCCAGCGCGAGGGCGACCTCGCGACGGCCGGCCGCCTCCTCTACGGCGAGATCCCCACCGTCGAGAAGGAGATCGCGGCGGCCGAGGAGCGCGAGCAGCAGGCCACGCTCGGCGCCGACGGGGACGGGCTCGCCGGACCTGCGCCGGCCCCGATGATCGCCGACAAGGTCGGCCCGGACGAGGTCGCCGAGGTGGTCTCGGCGTGGACGGGCATCCCCGCCGGGCGGCTGCTCGAGGGCGAGAGCGCCAAGCTCCTGCGCATGGAGGACGTCATCGGCGAGCGGCTCATCGGGCAGCGCCCCGCCGTCGCCGCCGTGTCCGACGCCGTGCGCCGCGCCCGCGCCGGGATCTCCGACCCGGACCGCCCGACGGGCTCGTTCCTGTTCCTCGGACCCACGGGCGTCGGCAAGACCGAGCTCGCGAAGGCGCTCGCGGACTTCCTGTTCGACGACGAGCGCGCGATCGTGCGCATCGACATGTCGGAGTACTCGGAGAAGCACGCGGTCGCGCGGCTCGTCGGCGCCCCGCCCGGGTACGTCGGCTACGAGGAGGGCGGCCAGCTCACCGAGGCGGTGCGGCGTCGGCCCTACTCGGTCGTGCTGCTCGACGAGGTCGAGAAGGCGCACCCCGAGGCGTTCGACATCCTGCTCCAGGTGCTCGACGACGGCCGCCTCACCGACGGTCAGGGGCGCACGGTCGACTTCCGCAACGTCATCCTCGTGCTCACGTCGAACCTCGGCTCGCAGTTCCTCGTCGACCCGCTGCTCGACCCGGACGCCAAGCGCGACGCCGTGATGAGCGCCGTGCGGTCCGCGTTCAAGCCGGAGTTCCTCAACCGGCTCGACGACGTCGTGCTGTTCGACCCGCTGACCATCGGCGAGATCGGGCGCATCGTCGAGATCCAGGTCGCCGCGCTGGCCGCCCGGCTCGCCGACCGCCGGCTCGCGCTGGACGTGACGCCCGCGGCGCGCGAGTGGCTCGCGATCGAGGGGTTCGACCCCGCGTACGGCGCCCGGCCGCTGCGGCGGCTCGTGCAGAAGGAGATCGGCGACCGGCTCGCGCGGATGCTGCTCGGCGGCGAGGTGCACGACGGCGACACCGTGGTGGTCGACCGGGCGGGCGACGGCGGGCTCGTCCTGTCCTCGGGCCGGGCGGTGCCGGTCGTCTGACCGGGCCGCTCAGCGCAGCAGGTCGCGGACGTCGTCGCGCCGGACCGCCACGACCGTGAGGTCGTCGAGCTGCTCGCCGGCCTCCGCGACCAGCGTGAGCACGGCCTGCGCGGCGGCGTCGGCCGAGAAGGCCCCGCGCACCGCGGCCTCGACGCGCCCGAGGTCGGCCACGGTCCCGCCGATCGCGTCGAGCACCGCGTCGCTGAACATGAGCAGCAGGTCGCCCGACCCGAGGTGCGCCGTCCCGCTGCGGCGCGGCGCACCCGGGTCGACGCCCAGCGGCAGCCCGAGCGCGGGCAGCCGCTCGCTGCCGCCGTCGGCCCGCACGACGAGGGTGAGCCCGTGCCCGGCGTCGGCGTACGTGACGGCGCCCGTGACGATGTCGACGCGCGCGTGGAAGACGGTGACGAACGCGCCCGCCCCGGCGAGGTCGGCCTCCATCGCCTCCTCCGCGGCGACGAGCGCGGCGGCGACGTCCCGCTCCGGGCCGAACGAGCGCAGCACGGACCGGGACGTCGCCGCGAGGATCGCCGCGCCGGTGCCCTTGCCCATGACGTCCGCGAGCGTCACGACGAGACCGCCGAACGCGGGCTGCCAGTCGTAGAAGTCCCCGCCGACGGAGCCCGCGGGCGAGAACCGCGCCGCGACGGCGTACCCCGGGACGTCCGGGAGGCTCGCGGGCAGCAGGCTCGCCTGCACCTGCGCGGCCCGGGTCAGCTCCTCGCGCTGGGTCGTGACGTCGCGCATCACGGTCACGACGCCGCTGCCCGCGTCCGCCGGCAGCCGCGCCGAGCTGAAGCTGAGGATGCGCCCACGCGGTACGCCCACGTTGCGCACGAGCAGGTCGACGTCGCGCGCGGTGCCGTCCGCGAACGCGCGGCGGTGGGGGAGCTCGTCGTCGGGCAGCGGGGAGCCGTCGGGCCGGAAGAGCCCGTAGTAGGCGCTCGTGGCCACGGTTCCGGTTGGGCTGGTCACGCCCCCCATGAGCTCGCTCGCGCGGCTGTTGCGCAGGACGACGCGCCCGGTCGCGTCGGTGACGGTCACGCCCTCGTCGAGCGTGTCGACGATCGTCGCGAGCAGCTCGGCCTGCGTGTGCGCCTCGTCGCTCGCGCCGCGCAGGTCCCGGACGAGCCGGTCGCGCTCGTCCCTCGACAGCGCGAGGGACAGCCCGATGACGGTCACGAGCCCCACGTACAGGTGGGCGATCAGCACCTGGGTGACCTGGTCGCCGACCGCCGCGAACGGGCCGATGCCGGCGAGCGTGAAGACGATCGCGGTCACGCCCATCGCGGTGTCGTGCGCGACGACGAACCGCGTGCGGAGCCGGCTCCCGGTCCACACGGTGAGCGCGATGAGCGGGAACGCGAGCGGCAGGCTCTCGAGCGCGACGAACCACACCGCGTACATCGCGGGCGGCAGGAACACGGCCGCGACGTGCTCCGCCAGGCGTGCCGGCGCGAGCCTGCGCGCACCGGGTGGCCGGGCGGGCGCCCGTCGACGCTCGCGCACGAACGAGCCGACGGTGAGCCCGAGGGTGCCCACCACGAGGATGCCGACGGCGTTCCGGACGACCCACACCAGCACGAGCGGCCACGACAGGGCCTCGCCCTCGAGCCACAGCACCGCGGGCACGGCGGGTGCGGACGCGACCGAGCAGGCGATCGCGACGAGCAGGAACCACCACAGCTCCTCGACCCGGAGGAAACCCGCCCGGGCGCGGCCCCCCCACAGCCGCGGGCACCAGCGCCGGAGCAGCACGCAGAAGGTGGCGGCCTGGACGGCGGACGCGACGCCCAGCACGACCGCGTCGGGCACCGCGGTGCCGGTCAGGGCCGTCACGAGGAACGACACGAGGGCGAGCGCGGCGACGTCGAGCCACGGCAGCCCGCCCCCGGACCGGGCCAGGAGCCACAGCACCCCGACGCCCGCCGCGGGCCACACGAGGCTGATGTCGCCCCCGTCGATCACCGTGAGGCGACCCAGGAGCGCCGCGCCGCCGTAGACCACCGCGAACCCGGGGAGGGTGCGCAGCGTGCGCGGTGCGGGGACGGTCCGGTCCGCCGCGCCACCACCGACGGGTGCGGCGGCGTCCGGCCCGTGACCGGGCCGCTCGACGGCAGGAGCGTGCGCAGTCGCCACAGCTGACCCCCCGATCGGCCGAATCCTCGTTCCTCGGCAGGCTACGCGGACGTCTCGGCGCGAATCGGGCACGGCGCGGGCGAAGCCGCCCCGCAGCGGGTGATTCTGGCCCGCGCACGGCCCGCGCACGGCGCGCGGACCCGTCGGGTACCGTCCGTCGGATGACCGACGCGACCCCCACCGTCCCGTTCAGCGACCCCGCCCTGCTCGCGGAGCTGCTCGCGCAGGAGGAGCAGCTCGTGCTCCCGCACCTCGACCACGACGACGCCTGGCGCCTCGGCGTGCTCGTCGCCGGGCTCGCCGAGCAGCGCGGACTCAGCGTCGTCGTGCGCGTCGAGCTCGACGGCGAGGAGGGCCCGCACACCGTGTTCCAGCGCGCGTTCGCCGGCTCGACGCCGGCCAACGACTGGTGGCTCGGGCGCAAGGCTGCCGTCGTCCGGCACTACGGGCACTCGTCGTTCGCCGTCGGCACCCGGTTCCGCGTCGAGGGCACGACGTTCGAGGAGTCCGCCGGCCTGGACCCCGAGCGGTACGCCGCGCACGGCGGCTGCGTGCCGCTGCGGGTCGACGGCGCGCTGGCCGGGGTCCTCGGCGTCTCGGGCCTGCCGCAGGCCGAGGACCACGCGCTCGCGGTCGAGGGACTCACGGCGTTCCTCGCCTGAGCGCGCCCGCCCGCGGGGCCCGTCGGCCCGCGTGCGCTCGCTCGCCGGCCCGCGTGCGTCCGCCGACCGGCGCTCGCTCGGCGACCCGGTGCGCTCGCCGCTGCCCGCCCGCGGGCGCCCGCGGTGCGGGTCGGGCGCCGCCGGTAGCGTGCGCGTCATGACCGCCGCACGCGTCCTGCCCGCCGCCCTGCCCGCACCCCGCTTCCCCGACCCGTCGGACGCCCCGCCGCTGCGCTGGGGGATCCTCGCGCCGGGCTGGATCGCCGGGATGTGGGCCGAGACGGTGCTGGCGAGCACGAACCAGCGGATCGTCGCCGCCGGCTCGCGGTCGGCGGAGCGCGCGGCGCGGTTCGCGGCCCAGCACGGGATCGAGCGCTCGTACGGCTCGTACGCGCAGCTCGTCGAGGACCCCGAGGTCGACGTCGTGTACGTCGCGAGCCCGCACAGCGAGCACCGCGAGCAGGCGCTGCTCGCGATCGCGGCCGGCAAGCACGTGCTCGTCGAGAAGGCGTTCACGCGCAACGCCGCCGAGGCCGCCGAGGTCGTGGCCGCGGCCCGGGCGGCCGGGGTCTTCGTCATGGAGGCCATGTGGACGCGCTACCTGCCGCACACGGACGTGGTGCGCCAGCTGCTCGACGACGGCGCGCTCGGCGACGTGCACCACGTGACCGGCGACTTCGGCGTGCTCGCCGACCCGGACCCGACGCACCGGCTGCTCAACCCGGAGCTCGCGGGCGGCGTGCTGCTCGACCTCGGCATCTACCCGCTCGCGTGGGCGCAGCTCGTCGCGGGTCACGCCGGGGGAGCGGGCGCCACGGCCCTCGCCGTCGAGCCCACGAGCATCCAGGCGACCGGCGTGCTCGCGCCGACCGGGGTCGACGCGCAGGCGCTCGTGCAGCTCGGCTGGGCGAGCGGCGTGCAGGCGCAGGTCTTCACGACGATGCTCGGCGCGACCCCGCAGACCGGGACCGTGACGGGCTCGCGCGCGCGCCTCGAGCTCGGCGGGGAGTTCTTCACGCCGACGAGCGTGACGATGGTCGCCGGCGACGAGCGCGTCACCTGGGACGACAACCGCATCACCGGGCACGCCGGGCTGTGCTTCCAGGCGGCGGCGCTCGCGCGCTACGTCGCCGAGGGCCGCACGGAGTCCCCGCTCCAGCCGCTCGACGAGACCGTCGCGGTGCTCCGCACGGCCGACGAGGTCCGCCGCCAGCTGGGCGTGGTCTTCCCCGGGGAGTGACGCCGCGCGCCCCGCGCGCCCCCACGACCGGGGGTGCGGGGGCCGCCACGCCGTGCGGCTCAGACCGTGAAGCGCGTCATCGCCTCGGTGAGCTGGTTCGACAGGCGCGCGAGGTCCTGCGACGCGCTGCGGGTCTGGGCGACCCCCTCGGCGGCGACCGACGCCGCCGACGCCACCCCGGCGACGTTCCGGGCGATCTCGTCGGTCCCGGCGCCCGCGTCGGCGACGTTGCGCCCCATCTCGGTCGTCGTGGCCGTCTGCTCCTCGACCGCCGAGGCGATCGTCGTCTGGACGTCGCTGATCTCGGCGATGACCTCGGCGATCCGCCCGATCGCCTCCGCGGCGCCCGCGGCGTCGGCCTGGATCGCGGCGACGCGGGCCGCGATGTCCTCGGTCGCCTTCGCAGTCTCGCGGGCGAGCTCCTTGACCTCGCCGGCGACGACCGCGAAGCCCTTGCCCGCCTCGCCGGCGCGCGCCGCCTCGATCGTCGCGTTCAGCGCGAGCAGGTTCGTCTGCTCCGCGATGCTCGTGATGACCTTGACGACGTTGCCGATCTGCGCGCTCGAGTCGCCGAGCGACGCGACCGTCTGGGTCGTGGACCCGGCGAGCTCGACGGCGTCGCCGGCGACGCGCGCCGCGGTGCTCGCGTTGCGGGAGATCTCGCCGATCGACGCCTCCATCTCGCGCGCGCCCGCGGTGACCGTGCGGACGTTCCCGCTGACCTGGTCCGCGGCGGCGGCGACGGCCCCGGCCTGCGCCGACGTCTCCTCGGTCGCGACGGCGAGCTGCTCGGAGGTCAGCGACAGCTCCTCGGACGACGCCGCGACCTCGAGCGCGGAGTCGCGCGCCTGGCCGATGACCGCCCGCATGCTGTGCTGCGCGCTCGTGAGCGCCCGCGCCATCGCCCCGACCTCGTCGCGCGAGCGCACGCCCGCGTCGACCGTCAGGTCACCCGCCGCCATCGCCTCGAGCGAGCGCCCGACGGCGTGCAGCGGCCGCGTCACGGTGCGCGCGGCGACGAGCGCCAGGCCGACCGCGGCGGCGATCCCGAGGCCCGCGACGAGCAGGATGAGCCGCAGCCCGCTCGCCGTGGACCGCGTCGCGACCGTGTTGCGCTCCTGCGCGCTGGCCGCCTGCGCCTCGCGCTCGAGCTCGAGCGTGTCGCCCGCGTCGGACAGCGCCGGGCGCATCGCCTCGGTGAAGTACGCCTGGAACCCGGCGAGGTCCCCGCTGTCGGCGATCTCGTACAGGCCCGGCACGACCGCCTGGTACTCGTCGATCGCGACGGCGAACCCCTCGACCGCCGCGTCGTCGATCGCGTGCGGCCGGTAGGCGGTGATCGCGTCGTCGATCGCCACGTGGAGCTCCTCGACCTCGCCCGCGATCTCGGCGCGGCGGTCGGCGTCGGCGAGCGAGTACTCCTGGACGCGTGCGCGGCTCGACGCGAGCGAGCGCTGCATGGACGCGAGCGAGTTCAGCTCGGTGAGGTTCTCCGCGTACAGGTCGTGCGCGTTGCGCTCGAGCCCGCGGATCTGCAGCGTGGCCACGGAGCCGACGACGACCACGACGACCGCCATGACGAGGACGCCGGCGAGGATGCGCACGCGGACGGGCAGGTCGGCGAGGCTCCGCGCGGCGGGCGCAGCGGACGCGGCGGGACCGGGCGGGCCGGGGGCGGCGGGCGTCCGGGTCGGGGTCGTGGTCACGGGGGTCCTCCACGGACGGGTCGGGACGGTCGTCCCACGTATCGGTCACCGGTGCGCCGACATGAGGGTCCGGCCCCGACACCCGGCAGCCCGGCCCCGACACTCCGGCAGCCCGGGCCTCCGACCTGCACACCCGCTCCTCGGGACGTCCACAAACCGGTCGCCGTGACGGGGTGTGGGAGCGCTACCCTCGTCCCTGTCGGACGCCTGACCAGGTGCTCCGTCTCCGGGGGCGAGACGACCGAGGGGGCGACGTGGCTGACGAGTCGCTGCGCGGGTACGCGAAGGGCCGGGCCAAGCGGGAGGGCATCCTCGACGCGGCCACGGTGCTGTTCGGCGAGGTGGGGTACCGGGCAGCGTCGCTGCGCGAGATCGCGGCGCGCGCCGGGCTCTCGCACCCCGGGCTGCTGCACCACTTCCCGACCAAGGAGTCGCTGCTCGCTGCGGTGCTCGACCGGCGCGACCGGCTCGACCGCGCGCAGTTCGAGCTCGACACGAGCCAGGGCGTCGACGCGCTGCGGCACCTCGTCGACGTCGTGGCCCACAACGCGCAGTCGCCCGGGCTCGTCGAGCTGTACTGCGTGCTCTCCGCCGAGGCGACGGCCCCCGACCACCCGGCCCACTCGTTCTTCGTCGACCGGTACGCGCGCGTCGTCGCGCTGTGCGTCGAGGCGTTCCGGGTCGCCGAGGCCGAGGGGGCGCTGCGCCCGGGCACCGACCCCGTGACGGCGGGGCGCTCGCTCGTCGCGCTCATGGACGGCCTGCAGCTCCAGTGGCTGCTCGACCGGGACGCGGTCGACATGGCGGCGACCGTGCGCGAGCACCTCGACGACCGGCTCGCGGTCCGCGTCTGAGCCGGGAGCCCCGGGCGCGCCGTCGGACCGGCTGGTAAGCAGGACCCCGACACCCGCCGCACGGAAGAACGAGGTCGACGATGACTGCGCCCGCCGAGACCCGCGTCGAGGAGCTGCTCGCGCGCCTGACCCTCCCGCAGAAGGTCCGCCTGCTCACCGGCGCCGACTTCTGGTCGCTGCACGCCGAGCCGGCGGTCGGCCTGCGGACCGTGGTCGTCTCGGACGGGCCCTCGGGCGTGCGCGGCGCGGAGTGGGACGAGCGGGACCCGTCGCTCAACCTGCCGAGCGCGACCGCGCTGGCCGCGACGTGGGACACCGACCTCGCCTACCGCTACGGCGTGGCCGCGGCGCACGAGGCGCGCCGCAAGGGCGTCGACGTCGTGCTCGGGCCGACGATCAACCTGCACCGCAGCCCGCTCGGCGGCCGGCACTTCGAGGCGTACTCCGAGGACCCGCTGCTGACCGGGGCGCTCGCCGAGGCGTTCGTGCGCGGCTGCCAGGACAACGGCGTCGGAGCGTGCCCCAAGCACTACGTGGCGAACGACTTCGAGACCGAGCGGTTCTCCGCGTCGGTCGAGGTCGGTGAGCAGGCGCTGCACGAGGTCTACCTCGCGCCGTTCGAGCGTGCGGTGACGGCCGGGCGCGCGTGGTCCGTGATGAGCGCGTACAACGCCGTGGGCGGAACGACGATGACCGAGCACCCCCTGCTGAGCGAGCCGCTCAAGGGCTCGTGGGGCTTCGACGGCGTCGTGATCTCCGACTGGACGGCGGTGCGCTCGCTCGCGTCGGCCGCCGCCGCGCAGGACCTCGTGATGCCCGGGCCCGTGGGGCCGTGGGGCGACGCTCTCGTCGACGCGGTCGAGTCCGGGGACGTCCCGCTCGACGCGGTCGACGACAAGGTCCGGCGGATCCTGCTGCTCGCCGCCCGGGTCGGGGCGCTCGAGGGGGTCGACGCGGCCGACCGGGGCGCCACGACCGGGCCGGGCGGGGCGGCGGACGGCGCGCGCCGCCCGACCGACGACGCGGACATCGCCCTCGCCCGCGAGGTCGAGACGCGCGGCATCGTGCTGGTCCGCAACGACGGGATCCTGCCACTGCTCGGCGGGGCCGCAACGGCGCCGACCAGCGTGGCTGTCGTCGGGCAGAGCGCGCTGCGCCCGCGCACCCAGGGCGGCGGCTCCGCGACCGTCGTCCCCGTCGAGACCGTCTCGCCGCTCGACGGGGTGCGCGCGGCGTTCCCCGGCGCGACCGTGACCCACGCGACCGGCGCGCTCGTGCACGACGGCGTCCTGCCCTTCCCGCTCGACGAGATCCGCGACCCGGCGACCGGCGAGCCCGGGATCCGGGTGCGCTTCCTCGACGCCGAGGGCGGCGTGCTGCTCGAGGAGGTCCGGCGCGCCACCGACCTCATGTGGCTCGGCAACGCACCCGTCGGGCACGACGTCGACGCCGAGACCGACTGGACGCCCACCGGGAGCGGCCCGGTCGAGCTCGGCTGGGCGGTGCTCGGCCGCACGGCGCTCGCGGTCGACGGCGAGACGGTCCTCAACGAGGAGCTCGACGTGGCCCCCGAGGACGTCGGCGCCGCGCTCATGGCCCCGCCGAGCGCCGCCGTGCGCGTCGAGGTCGAGGCCGGGCGCACGTACCGCCTGCGCTGGACGCACCCCATGACCGGAATCCCGTCGATGCCCGACGGCTCCGACCTGCCCGGCGTCCTCGGCTTCACCGCCGGCTGGCGTCCCGTCGTCGACCGGCCCGACGACCTGATCGCCGAGGCCGTCGAGGCGGCCCGCGCCGCGGACGTCGCGGTCGTCGTCGTCGGCACCAACGAGAAGGTCGAGTCCGAGGGCTTCGACCGCACGCACCTGTCCCTGCCCGGGCGTCAGGACGACCTTGTCGCCGCGGTCGCCGCCGCGAACCCGCGGACGGTCGTCGTCGTGAACTCCGGGTCGCCCGTCGTGATGCCGTGGCGCGACGACGTCGCCGCCGTGCTGCTCACGTGGTTCGGCGGGCAGGAGTACGGGCACGCGCTCGCCGACGTGCTGACCGGCGCCGCCGAGCCCGGCGGGCGGCTGCCCACGACGTGGCCCGCGACGCAGGAGGACGTGCCGGTGCTCGACGTGACCCCGCGCGACGGCGTCGTCCGCTACGACGAGGGCGTGCACCTCGGCCACCGCGCGTGGCTGCGCGCGGGTGCGGCGCCGGCGTACCCGTTCGGGTTCGGGCTCGGGTACACGACGTGGTCGTACGACGACGTGTGGGTCCGCACGGACGGCGGCGGGATCCGGTGGGCCACCGTCTCCGTCACGAACACCGGCGACCGCCGCGGGCGCGAGGTCGTCCAGGTGTACCTGAGCCGGCCGGGCAGCGCGGTCGAGCGCCCGGTGCGGTGGCTCGCGGGCTGGGCGTCCGTCGAGGCGGAGGCCGGTGCGACGGTCACCGCCGACGTCGTCGTCCTGCCGCGCGCGTTCGAGCACTGGGACACGGCCGCGCACGGCTGGGCGACCGAGCCCGGCACGTTCACCGTCGAGGTCGCCCGCCACGCCGGCACGACCGACCTCACGACGACCGTCGAGGTCTGACGCGGCGGTCGGGCCGGTGCCTGGTCGCGCCGGGCGGCTCCGGGATGTGCTCGGACCCGCCCTGTGCCACGGTGAGCAGGCACGGTCCGCCCACGACCCGAGGTGAGACATGTCCAGCGCCGCACACGTCCCGCACGTGATCAGCTCCGGCCTCGTGCGGGCCGCCGAGGACGCGCCGGACGTGTCCGACGCCCGGCTCGTCGTGGCCGCCGTCGTCGGCATCGTCGTCCTCGTCACGCTCATCGTCTGGCTCAAGCTGCACCCGTTCCTGGCGCTGACCGTCGGGTCCGCGGTGCTCGCCGTCGTCGCGGGCGTGCCCTTCCTCGACGCGTTCACGAGCTTCACCGTGGGGCTCGGCACGACCGTGGCGGGCGTCGGCGTGCTCATCGCGCTCGGCGCGATCATCGGCAAGCTCCTCATCGACTCCGGCGGTGCGGACGTCATCGTCGACGGCGTGCTCGGCAGGACCCCCGAGCGACGGCTCCCGTGGGCGCTCGCCGGCATCGCGTTCGTCATCGGGATCCCGCTGTTCTTCGAGGTCGGCGTGGTGCTGCTCATCCCCGTCGTGATGATCGCCGCGCGCAAGACCCGCCAGCCGCTCATCCTGCTCGGGATCCCGGCGCTCGCCGGACTCTCGGCGCTGCACGGGCTCGTCCCGCCTCACCCCGGGCCGCTCGCCGCGATCGCCGCGCTCGACGCGAACCTGGGCATCACGCTCGGGCTCGGCCTCCTCGTGGCGATCCCCACGGTCGCGATCGCCGGTCCGGTGCTCGCCCGGCCGATGGCCCGGTGGGTGCCGATCGAGGCGCCCGCGACGTTCCTCGGCGAGGAGACCGACGACGACGGCGGTGACGCGCCCCGGCGCCCGACCGCTCCGGTCGCCCTGACGATCGTGCTGCTCCCGGTCGTCCTCATGCTCGCGCGCACGCTCGTCGAGTCGGTGCCCGGGCTCGCGGACAGCCCGCTGCACGACGTCGCGCTGTTCGTCGGCACCCCGCTCGTCGCGCTGCTCATCACGACGCTCACCTCGCTCGTGCTGCTCGGCACGTCGCTCGGGCGCAACCGGGACGAGGTCAGCTCGCTCGTCGGTGCCTCGCTCGGGCCCATCGCGGGCATCCTGCTCATCGTCGGCGCGGGCGGGGGGTTCAAGCAGACGCTCGTCGACTCCGGCGTGGGGGACGTGATCGCGGGCGCCCTCGGCGACGCGCCGATCTCGCCGCTCTTCGCCGGCTGGCTCGTCGCGGTCCTGATCCGACTCGCGACCGGCTCGGCGACCGTCGCGACGATCACCGCCGCGGGCATCATGGCCCCGATCGCCGCGGACCTGCCGGTCACCGAGGTCGCGCTGCTGGTGCTCGCGATCGGCGCGGGCTCGGTGTTCCTCAGCCACGTCAACGACGCCGGCTTCTGGCTCATCAAGGAGTACTTCGGGATGACGGTCGGCCAGACGTTCCGGACCTGGTCGCTGATGGAGTGCGTGCTCTCGGTCGTCGCGCTGATCGTCATCCTGCTGCTGGGCCTGGTCGTCTGACGCGCGGCTCCGCGCCGCCGCGCGACTACGGCAGCGTGACGGTCCCGTCGAGGAAGGAGCCGGTGATCCCGCCGCCCTCGACGGTCGCGAGGCACACCCCCGAGCGGTCGCCCCGCCCCCAGGACTGCTCGGTCGGCGCCCACGTGACCGGGCGAACCCCCTGCTCGACCTCCGCGTCGCTCAGCGCGCACGCCGACGCGACGCGCGCGTCGGCCGACTCCTGCCCGGGCCAGACCGCGTCCTGCGAGAACGCGTACTGCGTGACGACCTCGGCGGCGTGCGGGTCGGCGCACGGCACGGCCGTGACGGTGTCGACGGGACCGTCGGGCGGCAGCTCCGCGAGGCACACGCCGGTCACGAGCTGGCGCGCGTGCACCTCGCGCCGTGCGTCGACGTCGCCCGCGAGCGGGCGCTCGGCCCGCGACGTCAGGACCGAGCCCATCACGACCCCGGTCCACGCGAGCGTGCCCAGTACCCCGAGGGCGATCCCGGCGAGCGCCAGCCGACCACCGCGCCGGCCGCGGGAGCGCACGCGGGCCCGGGCGACGAGGCCCAGCACGAGCGCGACCGGCCCGCCGCCCAGCACGCCCACCACGACGGACGCCCAGGCGGTGGGCTCGACCGGGACCGCGGGAGCCTCCCAGCCCGGCGCGTAGTACGGCTCGGCGGACGACGCGAACGGGTCGCCGGGCCGGGCGGGGCCGGGTCCGGACGGCTGCGGGCCGGGCGCTGCGCTCATGGGCACGAACCTAACCGAGCGGCGCGGACCGGCGGACGGCGGCGTGGCGGCTCAGGGCGCGACGGGCTCGCCGTCGACCACGAGCCCGCCCGCGACGAGCGAGCCCGTGAGCTCGCTGTCCCAGCCGTCGAGCACGCAGTAGCCGGACGTGCGGCCGGCCGCGTACTCGTCGGGGTGCGGGTAGAACACGTCGACGCCCACGTCGTAGCCCACGATGCGCGGCGCGAGCTCCGACGCCGCGACCTGGCAGTCCGACCAGGCCTCGTCGTACGCCGGGTCCTCGCTGTCGAACTCGTAGGTGACGGGGCCGCTCATCTCGACGACGGCGACGACCTCGCCGCCGTGCGGCTGCGCGCAGTCGACCGTCCGGGCGTCGACGAGGTCGTAGTCGTAGGGGACCCGCACGAGGCAGTCGCCCGGCGCGAGCGCGGTGGTGAGCTCGTAGGGGGGCAGCGTGTCGTCGTACATGCCCTCCTCGAACCCCTGCTCGAAGCTCTCCGCGAGGCTGCCGGTGCCGTCGGGGTCGGTCGTGAAGCCGTAGACCATGAGCGCGATCAGTGCGACGAGCCACAGCGTCATGACGGCGCCGACCCAGATCCCCGCGACCGCCAGGCCACGCCCCCGGTGGCCCGTGCGCCGGATGCGCCGCAGCGCCGCGATGCCGAGCCCGATGCCGACCGGCCCGGTGACGCCACCGAGGAACACGCCCGCGCCGCTCGTCGAGATCGCGGCGACCGCGAGGCCGTCGAGCGGCGGCTCGGGCGGTCCCCACGTGCCGGGCGGCGGGTAGCCGTAACCGGGCTGGGCGTACCCGGGCTGCGCGTACCCGGGCTGCGCGTACCCGGGCTGCGCGTACGCGGGCTGCTGACCCGGCTGGGCGTACCCGGGCTGGGCGTACCCGGGCTGCGCGTACGCGGGCTGCGCCTGGCCGTACGGGGTCGCCGGCGCTGCGCCGTACCCGGGTGCGGGCGTCGCGCCGTACCCGGTGGCGGGCGTCCCGGGCTTGCTCAGCGAGACCGCCTCGTAGCCGCTCGGCGGGGGAGCGGCGGGGTAGCCCGAGCCGGCGACAGGGCCGGTGGCCGGCGTGTGCCGGTCGGCGCCCGGGGCGGCGAACGGGTTGTGCGGTTCGGGGTCCGACGGGGGCCACCCGGGCGTCGTGCTCATGGCGTCGAACCTAGTGCGTGGGAGGGTGCTGCCGAGCCCGTGAGCCGGGTGATGCTCGTCCCCGTCAGGGTGGACCGGAGAGGGGCGGACTCGCGACCTGAGCGGGTCAGTCCGCCAGGTCGACGATCACGGGCACGTGGTCCGAGGCGCCCTTGCCCTTGCGCTCCTCGCGGTCGATCGTCACGCCGGTCACGCGCGCCGCGAGGGCGGGAGAGGCGTACGCCAGGTCGATCCGCATGCCCTCGTTGCGCGGGAACCGGAGCTGCTTGTAGTCCCAGTACGTGTACGCGCCGTCCGGGGTGTGCGGCCGCGAGACCTCGGTGTAGCCGGCCGCGCCGATCGCCGCGAACGCCGCGCGCTCGGCGGGGGTCACGTGCGTCGCCCCGGCGAAGGCCGTCACGTCCCAGACGTCGGAGTCGAGCGGGGCGATGTTCCAGTCCCCGACGAGCGCGACCTGCGCCGTGGGGTCGCCCCCCGCCGCCGGGTCGAGCCATGCGCCGGCCGCCACGCGCAGGCGCTCGAGCCACTCGAGCTTGTAGGCGTAGTGCGGGTCGCCGACCGCCCGGCCGTTCGGGACGTACAGGCTCCACACGCGCACGCCGCCGCACGTGGCGCCGAGCGCCCGGGCCTCCGTGACCGGCTCCTCGCCGAAGGCGGGCTGACCCACGAACGCGCGCTCGACGTCCTGCGTGCCCACGCGGGAGAGGATCGCCACCCCGTTCCACTGGCTGTACCCGCTCGTCGTCACCTCGTAGCCCGACGCCTCGAACATCGCGTACGGGAACTGCTCGTCCCTGCACTTGGTCTCCTGGAGCGCCAGGACGTCCGTGCCGCTCCGCTCCAGGAACGCGAGCACGCGCTCGGCGCGGGCTCGGATCGAGTTGACGTTCCATGTGGCGAGGCGCATGCGGGCCAGGCTAACGACCGGCCGGCGACCTGCCCGCGACCTTCCCGCGACCGGCGAGCGACCGGCCCGTGCCCGACAAGCGAGCGGGCCGTGCCCGACGAGCGACCGGCCGGCGACCCACCCGGACGCCTCCCGACGGGCTCCCGCATCGTCTGACAAGGGCGTCCGGCGGTCCGTAAGGTGTCGGCCATGGGTACCGCGATGATCACGGGTGCGAGCGCCGGCCTCGGGCTGGAGTTCGCCTGGCAGCTGGCGACCGCGAAGCACGACGTCGTCCTGGTGGCGCGCGGCACCGAGCGCCTCGAGCGGCTCGCGGCACAGCTGCACGCCGCCGCGGGGGTGCACGCCGAGGTGCTCACGGCCGACCTCGCGGACCGTGCCGACGTCGAGCGGGTCGCCGAGCGGCTGCGCTCCGACGAGCGTCCCGTCGGCCTTCTGGTGAACAACGCCGGCCTCGGGCTGCGCAAGCGGTTCCTCGACGGCGAGCTCGAGGACGAGGAGCGCTCGCTCGAGCTCATGGTCCGGACCGTCATGGTCCTCTCGCACGCCGCAGCGGAGTCGATGACGCGGCGCGGGCGGGGCGCGATCCTCAACGTGTCGTCGCTCGCGGCGCTGCTCGCGTCGGGCACGTACTCCGCGCACAAGGCGTGGGTCCGCACGTTCACGGAGAGCCTCGCGGTAGAGCTGCGCGAGACGGGCGTGACGGCGACGGTGCTGCAGCCGGGGTTCGTGCACACCGAGTTCCACGAGCGCGCGGGCATCGACATGACGGCGCTCCCCGAGATGGCGTGGCTCAACGCCGACGCGGTGGTCGCGGCCGCGCTCGCGGACGTGCGCCGCGGGGTCGTCATCTCGACCCCGAGCCTGCGGTACCAGGCCGCCGCGGGTGTCGCCCGGCTCCTGCCGCGCTCCGCGGTGCGCGCGCTCGGCAGCTACCGGGCCCGGCTCGCGGCGGCGGCGTCCGACGCCTCCGAGTCGGACCACGGGTTCACCGACTGAGGACCCCGGCCGCACGGGCACCTCGGCGCCGGTGCGGCCGTGCTCGGTAGCCTGGCGGCTGTGACCTCCCCGACCGGCCCCGAGGGCCTGACCCTGTCCCCGACGCCGCGCGAGCAGCTGCGCGACCTCATCTCCGAGATCGCGGTCGTGCGCGGCCGCGTGACGCTCTCGTCGGGCCGCGAGGCCGACTACTACGTGGACCTGCGCCGGATCACGCTGCACCACCGCGCGTCCCCGCTCGTCGGGCACCTGCTGCTCGATCGCCTCGAGGAGGTCGGCCTCGGGACCGCCGAGGTCGACGCCGTGGGCGGGCTCACGCTCGGCGCGGACCCGGTGGCGACCGCGCTGCTGCACGCGGCGGCGTCGCGCGGGCTCGACCTCGACGCGTTCGTGGTCCGCAAGGAGGGCAAGGCGCACGGGCTGCAGCGGCGCATCGAGGGCCCGGACGTCGCGGGCCGCCGCGTCGTCGTCGTCGAGGACACGTCGACGACCGGGGGCTCGGCGATCACGGCCGTCGAGGCCGCGCGCGAGGCCGGTGCCGAGGTCCTGGGCGTCGCCGTCATCGTCGACCGCGGCACGGGCGCGCAGCAGGCGATCGAGGCGCTCGGCGTCCCGTACCACTACCTCTTCGACCTGACGGACCTGGGCCTGGCCTGAGCCGCCTGCCCGACGGGCTCCGGTCGGCCGGGAGGGCGTCCGGCCGACCACGCCTGCGCCGTCCAAGGCCGTCCGCGCCGGCCGACGCCGCCCACGCGCGCACGTCGGCCGCCCCCTACGCGGCCCGGCCGCGCATGCCGCCGGGCCGTAACCCCCACCCGCCCCACCCGTGCACGCCGCCGCCGGGCCGGAGCTCCCACCCGCGCCACCCCGCGCACGCGGCCGGCGCCGCACCCCCGAGGTCCGCAGGGGTCCGGCGCCGGTCACGCGTGCGGGGTCAGCCCTGGCCGGGGAAGACCGCCCAGACGTGCTTGGTCGCCTCCGCGGTGTACCACCCGACGTCGACGGACAGCCGCCGGGCGATCTGCAGCCCGAAGCCCCCGTTGCCGGGGATGCGCGCGCCGGCGACGTAGGGCGTCGTGTTGAGGTCGTGGTCCGCGACGTCGAGCAGGTAGCGCGAGCCGTCCCGCATGAGCCGGACGATGGTGGGCGGCTTGCCGTGCTCGAGCGCGTTGGTCGCGAGCTCCGAGGCGACGAGCACCATGTGGTGCGCGACGGGGCCGAGCTCCGCCTGCGGCACGGCGCCGTCCGCCGTGACCTCGCGGAGGATCTCCGCGCGCAGCTCCCCGAGCTGGCGCGCCGAGTCCAGCGTCCACGTCCGCACGAGCGAGAAGCTCGCGGGCGGGTCGGAGCTGCGCAGCCCGTCGTCGGACTCGGCGTCCTGCTCCGGTCCTGGGGCGGTCGTCCTGGGGTCGGCCACGGTGCTCCTCGAGTAGGTGCGCGCAGCTTGCCCTACGCACTCCGCGACCGTAGGCCCACGGCGGGATCGAGGCGAGCGGACGACGCGTCCGCGGGCGCACTTCGCCCGGTGTCAGACCCGCGCGACGAGGTCCGCGATGGAGTCGAGCACGTGGCTCGGCCGGAACGGGAACCTGGCGATGTCCTCGCGGCGCGTCGAGCCGGTGAGGACGAGGAAGGTCTGGAGGCCCGCCTCGATGCCCGCGACGACGTCCGTGTCCATGCGGTCGCCGATCATCGCGGTGGTCTCCGAGTGCGCGTCGATGCGGTTGAGCGCCGACCGGAACATCATCGGGTTCGGCTTGCCGACGAAGTACGGCTTGCGCCCGGTCGCGGCGGTGATCATCGCGGCGACCGCGCCCGTCGCCGGGAGGTCGCCCTCGGCGCTGGGCCCGGTCACGTCGGGGTTCGTCGCGATGAAGCGTGCGCCGCCCTTGATGAGCCGGATCGCGCGGGTGATGGCGTCGAACGAGTACGTGCGGGTCTCGCCGAGCACGACGTAGTCCGGGTCGGTGTCCGTGAGCGTGTAGCCGACGTCGCGCAGCGCGCCCGTCATGCCGTCCTCGCCGATCACGTAGGCGCTGCCGTCGGGGAGCTGGTCGAGGAGGAACTGCGCGGTCGCGAGCGCCGACGTCCAGATCGCCTCCGTGGGCACCACGATCCCCGCGGCGGCGAGCCGGGCCTGCAGGTCGCCGGGCGTGAACATCGAGTTGTTGGTGAGGATCAGGAAGGGGCGTCCGGCGTCGCGCAGGGCGCCCACGAAGTCGGCGGCGCCGGGCAGCGCGTCGCCCTCGTGGACCAGCACGCCGTCCATGTCGGTGAGCCAGCTCTGGATCGTGCGGGTCATCGCGGTCCCCCTCGGGTCGTGCGGGTCGGCGCGCGGTGCCGGTGCGGGCCCGCGCCGCGGGTCACTCTCCGGCGATGTCCTCGCGGGTCACGCGGGCGCGCTCCTCGGGCTCGTCGTACCGCTCGTCGCGCTTCTTGCTGCGGGCGCGCAGGAGCTCGACGACGATCGGGACGACGGAGATGCCGACGATCGCGACGAGGATGAGCTCGATGTTGTCCTTGACGAACGTGACGTTGCCGAGGAAGTAGCCGAGCACCGTGACCCCGACGCCCCACAGCAGCGCGCCGACGACGTTGTACGACACGAAGTGGCGGTACTTCATGTTGCCGACGCCGGCCGCGACGGGCGCGTAGGTGCGGACGAACGGCACGAAGCGCGCGACGATGATCGTGCGGCCGCCGTACTTGTCGAAGTAGGCGTACGTCTGGTCGATGTAGGACTGCTTGAAGAACCGCGAGTCCGGCTTGCTGAAGATCTTGGGGCCGGCCTTGCGGCCGATGAAGAACGCGACCTGGTCGCCGATGAACGCCGCCGCGAACAGCGCGAGGCACAGCGCCCACAGCGGCACGGAGATCTCCTCCTGCGCCACGAGCATGCCCGCGGTGAACAGCAGCGAGTCGCCGGGCAGGAACGGGAACAGCAGCCCCGTCTCGATGAACACCACCACGACGACGCCGATGAGCGCGTAGGCGCCGAAGGACCGGATCAGGTGGTCGGCGTCGAGGAAGTCCGGGCCGAGGGCCGGCACGGCACCGCCGGCGGACACGGCGGCGGACACGGTCGCGTCGAGGGCAGCAAGGAGCACGTGCTCCAGGGTACGGGGCCGACGTGGAGCGCGGTGGCGGGTCCGGTGACGAGGACGTGCGGAGTCCGCGACGATGTGGGGATTGCGCTTTCCCACAGCGCGTGGAACGGTGAGCGGCAGCGCCGGTGGCGACGTGCGGACCCCTCGCCGCACGCGTCGCCGCGCGCTCCTGACCGAGACAAGGGAGTCTCCGCATGCCCCTCGACGCACCCGCCCGACCCGCACCCGCCGCACCCCGGCCACGCAGCCGGGTCGCCCGCCTCGCCGCCGTCGCCGCCGCCGGGACCGTCGCCCTGACGGCCGTGGCCGTCGCCCCGGCCCACGCCGCCGACGCGGGCACCGACCACCGCCCGCCCCACCGGGACGGCCGCGACCTCGGCCGCGAGGTGCTCGGCGCCCGCGACGGCTGGGCCGCGGCGAACGGCGGCACGACCGGCGGCTCCACGGCGGACGCCGCGCACATGTTCACCGTCCGCACCTGGGCGGAGCTGCGCGCGGCGCTCGGCGGCACGGGCGCCCGCACCGACACGACGCCCCGGATCGTCTACGTCGAGGGCGAGATCGACGCCTTCGACGCGGGCGAGGGCCGGCGCCTGACGTGCGAGGACCTCGCGAGCCAGGTGCCCGTCGGCGGCGACCCGTCGGTCACCTTCTCGATGGACGACTACGTCGCCGCCTACGACCCCGCCGTGTGGGGCACCGCCGACCCGGCCGGCCCGCTCGAGGACGCCCGCGTCGCCGCGGCGGCGCTCCAGGCGAAGCAGACGCAGCAGCACGTCGGCTCGAACGTCACGATCGTCGGGCTCGGCGACGCGCGGATCGTCGGCGCGAACATCCGCATCCGGGACGCGCGCAACGTCATCCTGCGCAACCTCACGTTCTCCGACGCGTACGACTGCTTCCCGCAGTGGGACCCGACGGACGGCGAGACCGGCAACTGGAACTCGGCCTACGACAACGTCTCCGTGTGGACGTCGACCAACGTGTGGGTCGCGAACAGCACCTTCGACGACGGCGACCACCCCCACGAGTCGCTCCCCGAGGTGTTCGGCCGGCCGTTCGAGGTGCACGACGGGCTGCTCGACATCACGCACTCGTCGAGCTACGTCACGGTCTCCTACAACCGGTTCCTCAACCACGACAAGACGATGCTGATCGGCTCGTCGAACAGCCGGCCCGCGGACGTCGGCACGCTCAAGGTCACGATCCACCACAACCTGTGGGAGGGCGTCGGCCAGCGCGCCCCGCGCGTGCGCTACGGGCAGGTGCACGTCTACAACAACCTCTACGTGCAGGCCGAGGACGACGACGACCTGCTCCAGTACTACTGGGGCCCCGGCACCGAGTCCTCGCTCTACGTCGAGAACAACGCGTTCAAGCTGCGGAAGGGCACCCCGGCGTCGGCGATCCTGACGAACTGGGGTGCGACGCGCTTCACCGAGAAGGGCACCTGGGTCAACGGCCGGCCGGTCAGCGCGCTCGACGCGTTCGTCGCCGCCGGCGGCACGCCGTTCGGCGCGGAGGCCGGGTGGACGCCCACGTACGTCGAGCGCGTCGACCCGACGAACCGGGTCGCGAGCATCGTCCGCAAGGAGGCCGGCGCGGACCGGTACTTCGAGAAGCGCTCCTGACCGCAGCACCACCGGGCACCGCGCCCGGCGCCTCCCCCCGGGGACGGCGCCGGGCGCGCGTGCGTCCACCCGCCCGGCGACACGCGCCGGTGGCCGGGCTCGTCGCGGAGGATGGTGCCGTGACGACCGGCCGCCCGCAGCACCCGACCTCCACGCCCGCGCGCGACCGGGCGCCCGGCGCGGTGCCGGACGCGGTGCCGGACGCGGTGCCGGACAGTGCGCCGGACGCCGTGCCGGACTGCGTGCCGGACGGCGTGCCCGACGGCGTGCCGGGCGCTGTGCAGGACACCGCGCCGGAACCGGAGCCGCAGGACGGCGTCGGCGTCGGCCCGTGGCCCGGCGGCCCGGCGGCCTGGCCCGAGCTCGCCGGACCCGACGGCCGCCCGCGCTACGACCCCGAGCTGCTCGCGCACGGCGACCGGCGCAACGTCGTCGACCGCTACCGGTACTGGGCCCTCGACGCGGTCGTCGCGGACCTCGACACCCGCCGGCACCCGTTCCACGTGGCCGTCGAGAACTGGGCCCACGACCTCAACATCGGCTCGGTCGTGCGCACCGCCAACGCGTTCGCGGCGGCCGAGGTGCACATCGTCGGCCGCCGCCGCTGGAACCGCCGCGGCGCGATGGTGACCGACCGCTACCAGCACGTGCGCCACCACCCGACGGTCGACGACCTCCTGGCGTGGGCGGCGACCGCGGGACCGGACGGCGGCGCGCTCCCCGTCCTCGGCGTCGACAACCTCCCCGGCTCCGTCCCGCTCGAGGGGTACCCGCTGCCGCGCGCGTGCGTGCTCGTCTTCGGGCAGGAGTCCGTCGGGCTCTCGGACGCCGCGCGGGCGGGCGTGCGCGACGTGCTGCACATCGCCCAGTTCGGCTCGACGCGGTCCATCAACGCGGGCGCCGCCGCCGCGATCGCGATGCACGCGTGGGTCGCGCAGCACGCCGGCCCGCCCCCGGACGCCGCGTCCGCTGGGTAGGACGTCCCGGCGCTGCCGGGAGGAGGACGTGCCAGACTCGGGGGGAAGCACACCCCTCTACCCGCAGGAGATGCCCGCGATGCCCATCGCTACCCCCGAGGTGTACAACGAGCTGATCGACCGGGCGAAGGCCGGCAAGTTCGCGTACCCGGCCGTCAACGTCACGTCCTCCTCGACGCTCACCGCGGCCCTCCAGGGCTTCGCGGACGCCGAGAGCGACGGGATCATCCAGGTGTCCGTCGGTGGCGCCGAGTACGCGTCCGGCTCGACGATCAAGGACCGCATCGCCGGTTCGCTGGCCCTCGCCGCGTACGCGCACGAGGTCGCCAAGAACTACCCCGTGACGGTCGCGCTGCACACCGACCACTGCGCCAAGCAGAACCTCGACTCGTGGGTCCGCCCGCTCCTGGCCCTCGAGGCCGAGCAGGTCAAGGCCGGCAAGCTCCCCACGTTCCAGTCGCACATGTGGGACGGCTCGTCCGTGCCGCTCGACGAGAACCTGGTGATCGCCGAGGAGCTCCTCGAGCTCTCCCAGGCGGCCCGCACGATCCTCGAGATCGAGGTCGGCGTCGTCGGTGGCGAGGAGGACGGCCACACGGCCGAGATCAACGACAAGCTGTACACGACCGTCGAGGACGGCCTGGCCACGGTCCGGGCGCTCGGCTCGGGCGAGAAGGGCCGCTACCTGACGGCCCTCACGTTCGGCAACGTGCACGGCGTCTACAAGCCCGGCGCCGTCAAGCTGCGCCCGTCGATCCTCGCGGAGATCCAGAAGGCCGTCGGCGACGCCATCGGCAAGGAGAACCCGTTCGACCTCGTCTTCCACGGCGGCTCCGGCTCGACCGAGGCCGAGATCGCGGAGGCCGTCGACAACGGCGTCATCAAGATGAACATCGACACCGACACCCAGTACGCGTACACGCGTCCGGTGGCGGCGCACATGCTCGCGAACTACGACGGCGTCCTGAAGATCGACGGCGAGGTCGGCAACAAGAAGATGTACGACCCGCGCGTGTGGGGCAAGGCCGCCGAGGCCGGTCTCGCGGCGCGCCTCGTCGAGGCGGCGCAGCAGCTCCGCTCGGCGGGCCACAAGCTCTGAGCCTCGCGCCCAGCAGCCTGAGCACGACCTGACGGACCGAGGGCCCGGGGGGGGGGGGGGACCCCCCCGGGCCCCGGGCCCTCCCCCCCTCTCCTCCCCCCGCACCCCCCCCCCCCCCCCCCCCCAACCCCCCCCCCCCCCCCCCCCCCCCCCCCCCCCCCCCCCCCCCCCCCCCCCCCCCAC
>NZ_JBSGSU010000006.1:328258-414208 GCF_053607065.1 Cellulomonas sp. NPDC055163
CCTTCCCCGAGCCGCTGCCCCGGTGGGACGACTCCGCGGCGAACCGCGCGCACTTCTGGGCGACCGAGCACGAGACCCGCGCGGACGTCGTGCGTCCGGGCCGTGACCGCCCCGCCGCGGACGCGCAGGAGCCCGGCCGCGCACGGGCGACCGGGCTCCTGGCGTGCTGCGGCCGGCGGGTCAGGCCGTCGTGTCGGGGGAGGTCCCGCCCGTGTCGGGCACCGCCTCGAACGCCGTCGTGGAGTCGTCCTCGACGACCTCGAGCAGCTCGCCGATGCGGGTGACCTCGAGCAGGAACCGCACGGTCGGCGGCACCCGGAGCAGCTGCACGGGGTGCTGGCTGCGGATCGCGAGGCGCGCGAGGAACGCGACGCCCGACGAGTCCATGAACGTCACGTGGTGCGTGTCGACCTCGATCGGCAGGCCGACGTCCTCGGCCTCCGTGGTGGCCTCCTGGAGGTCCGGGCCGAGGTCGGCGTCGACCTCGCCCGAGAGCACGATGCGCGTGCGGTCCGCCCCCAGGATCACGTGCACCGCTCCCGGCTCGCCGTTGACCGACGTGCTGCCCTGCAGGGGCGCGGTGGCTCGGTCGGAACCACCCGCGGCGTGCAGGTCCTCAGCGGGCTCGTCCGGCCCCGGGCTGTTACCGTCGCGCACGATGCTCCTTCCCGGGTGAGGTCAGCCCTCGGGCCCCGAATCACGCAGAGCCCGCGGCAGATCGCGGGATACGTTCGGCACGCTAGACGATCGGAGGTGGTCGTGGTCAACTCCGGGACCACACAATCTCCACACGCGCCCCTGGACGAGCTGCCCGGGGCGGCGCTCGCGGCGGTCGACGTGCCCGTCTTCATCACCGCCGACCACGGTGGCTCGTGGCCGATCGTCTGGGTCAACGAGTCGTTCGTCCGCACGACCGGTTTCACCGCGTCGCAGGTCATGGGCCGTGAACCGGGGATGCTGCGCTCCGCGACGACCGACGAGGCCGTCGTCGAGCAGCTGCGGACGTCGATGCGTGCGGGGGTCGGGCGCACCGAGGTGCTGCGCGCGGAGGCTGCCGACGGTTCACCCTTCTGGTCACGCGTGTCGGTCTCGCCGCTGCGCGACGGCGACACCGTGACGCACTGGGTCGTGGTCCTCGTGGACGTGACCGAGCTCATGGACCGCGACGTCGAGCACGCGGCCCTCGTGGCGTCCGAGCGCCGGGAGCGCACGTCGCTCGGGCTCGTCTCGCAGGTGTCGGACCTGCTGATGGACATCGACGACCCGTACACGCTGCGCGAGATCGCCCGGCTCCTCGAGCGGGGGCTCGTGCGCTGGGCGGGCTTCTACCTGAACGACGACGGCCTGCGGGCGGTCGACGGCGTGGACGCGCAGTCCGCCCCGACCGGGCGCGGCGACCGCCACGGCAACGTGCCGCCCGACCAGGTCGAGACCGTGGTCGAGGTCGACCCCGTGCAGCAGCTGCTCGACGGGGAGCGGGACGGGCCGTTCGAGCTCGCGCTGCGCACCGACCGGCCCCCGACGAGCGCGTCCGGCTGGCTCGCGCGCCGGCTCGGTGCCCGGGACTCCCTCGGCAGGCCGGCCGCGGACCGGGACCGGCTGCCCGACGACGTCGAGAGCGTCGTGCTGCTGCCCGTGCCCGGCCGCCGGCGCATCCTCGGCCTGCTCGCGGTCGTGCCGCGCGCCGGCGCGGGCGTCGACGTGCTCGACGAGGCGACGCTCACGGTGCTCAGCCTGACGGTCCGCCGGGTCGGCCTCGCGGTGGACAACGTGCGCCTCTACGCGCGCGAGCACCGCCTCGCGGAGACGCTGCAGCGCGCGATGCTCCCCGAGCAGGCCGAGGTCGACGGGCTCGACGTGTGGACGTACTACGCGCCCAACGCGGAGCACGCCCAGGTGGGCGGCGACTGGTACGACGTGCTGCAGATCGCCCCGGACGTCGTCGGCGTCGTCATCGGGGACGTCGTCGGGCACGACGTCGAGGCCGCCGCCGCGATGGGTCAGCTCCGCTCGGTCGTGCGCTCCTACCTCTTCGAGCAGGCCGAGCCGGGCGCGGTGCTCTCGCGCGTCGACCAGCTCGTCGCCGGGATGCGCGTGCCGCGGCCCGCGGGGCTCGTGCTCACGACGATGCAACGGCAGGAGGGCGGCGGCTGGCGGGTCGAGTACTCGCGCGCCGGGCACCTGCCGGCGCTGCACGTGCGCGCCGGTGTGGTGACGCGGCTGTCCGGCGCGGGCGGGCCGCTCATCGGCTTCGGGCGCGCACCGCGCGAGAGCGCCGGGACCGACGTGCGGGCCGGCGACTTCCTCGTCTTCTACACCGACGGGCTCATCGAGCGGCGCGACCGGTCGCTGCGGCAGGGCGTCGAGTCGCTCGCCGAGGTCGCCGCCGGCGTCACCGCGCTCGACGCGGCAGGCATCGGCGAGGAGGTGCTCTCGCGCCTCGCCGACAGCCCCGAGGACGACGTCGCGGTCGTCGTCGTGCGCGTCCCCGGCCCGGACGACGAGACGCGGCGCTCCGGCAGCCCGCGCGTGCGGCGCTGGGTGCTGCCGGGGGAGGCCGCGTCGATCGGGCGCGCGCGGCACGCGGTGCTGCGGACGGCCCGCGCCTGGGACCTCGCGGGTGTCGGGCACGCGGAGCTCGTGGTCTCCGAGCTCGTCGCGAACGCCGTCCTGCACGGCTGGGGGCAGGTGCAGCTGCGCCTCTACGACACCGGCGACGGGCTGCGCATCGAGGTCGAGGACTCCAACCCGACACCGCCCGTGACGACCGACGGGCACCCCGGGCGCATCGGGGGCTTCGGGATGCAGATCGTCGAGCGGCTCGCCGACTGGGGCTGGCGGCCCTCGCGCGGCGGCAAGCTCGTGTGGGCGAAGGTCCGGGACTCGCGGCGCTGAGGGGCGGCGCGGCCACGCCAGGGCCGGCGCGCGCCGGCTCCGGGGACGACGACGGACCCGCCGCGGCGGGCGACGGGTCCGGACGAGCGGGTGGTGCGAGGGTCAGGCCGAGGGGGTCGGGCCCGTCCCGGCCGGACGTTGGAAGCCCGACTCCTGCTTCGTGTGCGTGCACGTGTCCTCGACGCGGAACAGGTCGAGCGCGCCGCAGACCTCGAGCACGAAGAGGTCACGGGCGTCGGCCCCGCGCAGGACCGTCGCGCCGCCGCGGCTGCGCGAGGAGTCGGCGAGCGTGATGAGGAACGCCGCGCCGGTCGAGTCCATGAACGTGACGCCGCACATGTCGATGACGAGCAGCTGGCGGCGCAGGCCCACGACGCGTGCCGCGATCTCGGGGAACCGGTCGCGCTCGGCGAGGTCGAGGTCCCCGTCGATCACGAGCGTGGTCGAGGTGGGGGAGCTCGAGATCTCGATCATGGCCATCCCGGGAGAAGGGTCGGTGAGCATGCTGACTGTAACCACCGTCCAGGTGACCCGCATTCCCACCCCGCCGCGCCGGGTGCGCCCGTGCGCGCGGCGGGGGCCTGCGAGACTGGCCCGATGAGCCACCAGAACCTTCTCGGGCCCGAGCCGACCCTCCTGCCGGCCGACGGCGCCGACGCCGACGCCCGCGCTGCCCTGCAGTCGGGCGCCGACCTGCGCGAGGCCGCACGCCGGAGCCCTGCGTCGTCGTACGCGTGGGCCCTGCTCGCCGAGCAGGCGCTGTCCGAGACCGGCGACCCCGTCGCGGCGTACGCGTTCGCGCGGACCGGCTACCACCGCGGGCTCGACGCGCTGCGCCGGGCGGGGTGGCGCGGCCAGGGCCCGGTGCCCGCCGACCACGAGCCGAACCAGGGCTTCCTGCGGGCGCTGCTCGCGCTGCACGAGGCGGCGGAGGCCATCGGCGAGGACGACGAGGCCGAGCGCTGCGCGCAGTTCCTCGTCGACTCGGGGACGTCGGCCGACGAGGTGTCCGGGCTGCGCTGAGCCGGCACGGGAGCCGGCGTCGGCGCCGGGCGGCCGGCACCGGCGCCGCCCGTCCGCCACGTCGGCGCGGCGCCTCGCCCGGCGCGCGTCCATGACCCCGCCTTTACCGGTCCGCTAAACTCCCGGAGGTACTGGGTCACTGCCGCCCGTGCCCCGGGTCCCCGGCCAGCGAGCCGCCTCGCACCGAACCATCGCGGACCGGACCGCTGGCAGCCGTGGAGAGTGGTGATCTGATGCCCGCCGTCGTGGTGCTCGGGGCCCAGTGGGGCGACGAGGGGAAGGGCAAGGCGACCGACCAGCTCGCCTCCCGCATCGACTACGTCGTGAAGTTCAACGGCGGGAACAACGCCGGGCACACGGTCGTGATCGAGGGCGAGAAGTACGCGCTCCACCTCCTGCCCTCCGGCATCCTCTCGCCCGGCGTGGTCCCCGTGATCGGCAACGGCGTCGTGATCGACCTCGAGGTGCTGTTCCACGAGATCGACGCGCTCGAGGCCCGCGGCGTCGACACCGGCAGGCTCCTCGTCTCGTCCGCCGCGCACCTCATCGCCCCGTACAACCGCACGATCGACAAGGTCACGGAGCGGTTCCTCGGCAAGCGCAAGATCGGCACCACGGGCCGCGGCATCGGCCCCACGTACGCGGACAAGATCAACCGCGTCGGCATCCGCGTCCAGGACCTCTTCGACGAGAACATCCTGCGCCAGAAGGTCGAGGGTGCCCTCGACCAGAAGAACCACCTGCTCGTGAAGGTGTACAACCGGCGCGCGATCACGGTCGACGAGGTGCTCGACGAGCTCCTCGCGAACGCCGACCGCCTGCGCCCGCTCGTCGCCGACACCCCGCTCGTGCTCAACCGCGCGCTCGACGAGGGCAAGACCGTCGTGTTCGAGGCCGGTCAGGCGACGATGCTCGACGTCGACCACGGCACCTACCCGTTCGTCACGTCGTCCTCCGCGACGGCCGGCGGCGCGTGCACCGGCTCGGGCGTCGGCCCGACCCGCATCGACCGCGTCGTCGGCGTCATCAAGGCCTACACGACGCGCGTCGGCGAGGGCCCGTTCCCGACCGAGCTGCTCGACGACACCGGCGAGTGGCTGCGCAAGACCGGCGGCGAGTACGGCACCACGACCGGCCGCCCGCGCCGCACCGGCTGGTACGACGCCGTCGTCGCCCGCTACTCCGCGCGCATCAACGGGCTCACCGACCTCGTCGTCACGAAGCTCGACACCCTGACCGGCCTCGAGAAGGTCCCGGTCGCGGTCGCCTACGACGTCGACGGCACCCGCCACGACGAGATGCCGCTCGACCAGAGCGACTTCCACCACGCGACCCCGGTCTACGAGGAGTTCCCCGGCTGGTGGGAGGACATCTCGCAGTGCCGCTCGTTCGACGACCTCCCCGTGAACGCGCAGCGCTACGTGCTCGCGCTCGAGGAGATGTCCGGGGCGCGGATCTCGGCCATCGGCGTCGGGCCCGGTCGTGAGGCGACGATCGTCCGGCACGACCTGCTGGGCTGAGCCGAGCGGGGCGTCCGCCGAGCAGGGCGTCAGCCGAGCGGGGCGTCCGCCGAGCAGGGCGTCAGCCGAGCGGGGCGTCCGCCGAGCAGGGCGTCAGCCGAGCGGGGCGTCAGCCGAGCCGGTCCGCCCGTGACCGGACGTCGTCCACCACCGGTGCGTTGGCCCCGCGCGCCGCGAGGTCGTCGGCCAGCGTGAGGAGCTCCTCGCGGGCGGCGCCGCTGCGCTCGGCCTCGACGTTCAGGTCCGTGCGGAGGTCGACGACCTGGTGGTACGGCAGGTTGTGCGCGGCGTCGCCCGACCGCTGGTAGAGCGCGAGGGCCGGCGCGGTGAGCTGCAGGGCGGCGTCGGGGTCGGCGGCGTGCGCCTGCACCATCCGGTCGTCGACGCGGCGGTAGAAGTCCCGCCCGACGCTGCGGGCGACCGTGACGGCGGCCTGCGCGGCGAGCTCGGTGCCCGGCAGCAGCTCGGCCGCGTCCCGGAGCGTGGCCATCCCGGCCCCGAGCGTCGGGGACTGCGAGCCGTCGAGCACGAGCGACAGCCCGACCTCGCGCGTGAACCACTCGTGCGCGAGCCGGTCCTCCTCCCGGCTCATCGGCCGCCCGACCCGCAGCCGCGCCGCCGGCGAGGTGAGGAACAGGCCGCCGCCGTGGTACGCGGCCCGGATCAGGTACTCGCCGGGCGCGTCGAACAGGAACCCGCGGGTGCCGAACGTCAGGGGGACCACCGCGCTGTACCGGTCCTCGCCCTGGTTCGACGCGTCGGCCGCGAGCGGCTCGAGGACCGCGGTCCGCGGCAGGCCGTACTCGCACACGACCGGGTCGAACACCACGGTCCTGCCGTCGGGCCGCCGGACGAGCACCGTCGTGACGCCGTGCCGCGGGTCGAGGCGCACGTCGAGCTCGAGCGGGGACGGGGACGCGTTGCGCAGCCGGAGCTCGACCTGCACCGGCTCCATGAGCTCGACGTAGCCCTGCGTCCGCACGAGCAGCTCGACCGCCGAGTCCGGGGCCGTCTCCGCGGTGGCGTCCGGGGGTGACTCCAGGTGCCCGCCCGACGCCCACGGGTCCCCGCCCATGATCACGGCGGCCCGGTCCCCGTGACGCAGGTGCAGCAGCTCCTCGTCGTCGAACCGGAATCGGAAGGAGCTCCAGAACGCGTCCGTGCCGTTCCGGGCGTCGTACCGCTGCGGGTAGTTCATCCACGAGAGGGCGTCCGGGCGCGCCTTGTTCCACGAGTGCAGGAAGTTGAACGCGTGGCCCGCCTCGTGGACCCACGTGTACAGGAACTGCCGCATCGAGAAGGCCTCGGCCTGGGTCACCGCGGGGCGGTCGACGAGGTTCCTGAACCAGGGGTGGTTGCGGAAGACCGCGAACCCCTGCCGGTCCGGTCCCTCGCCCGCACCCCCGAAGCTGGCGGCGGCGTCGAACATGATGCCGCCGGTCGTGGCCTCCTCGTACGAGCCGGCGAGCAGCCCCCACATGTGCCAGCTCGGCCAGGTGCTCGGGAAGCCGCTGAACGCGGTCTCCATCGCGTCGTGCAGCTCGGCGGGCGACCAGGTCGCGAACCCCGGGTCGCTGTCGTCGAGGACGGACGGAGCCGTGGACCGGGTGATCTCGACGCCCGCCTCGCGGTACGCCTCCTCGATGGTCAGCTCGCGGAGCGCCGTGTCGACCGGACGCACGGCGTGCGCGTGGGTGTCGTAGCGCGGCACCAGCGGCGCCGCGGCGACCGACGAGCACCGGTCGATCTCGAGGTCGACGGTGCGGAAGCTGTCCGAGCGCAGCGCGCACAGGAACGTCGACCGTCGCACGCCGCGCCGGGCGAACGTCACCTGGGCGGGGCCGATCACGCCGCCGCGCCACGGCACGACGACGGCGACGGTCGTCAGCGGGTGGAGCCCCTGCCAGTACCGGACCGTCCCCGTGACCTCGACGCTCGTGCGCCGCCACACGACCGTCGGGGAGTCGACGACCCACGAGTGCAGGTACGTCCGGACCGTCCGCGCGGCGCCCGGGCCGGGCGTGAGGTCCGCCAGGACCGGCCGGTGGAGGTACACGTCGCCGCTCAGCGTGTCCAGGACGGGCGAGGTCGCGCTGTACCGCCGGTCGACGTCCAGGCGCAGGTGCAGCTCCTGACCCTGGACGGTGACGCCCCCGCCCCGCCCGACGTAGAGGCCGCTGACCCCACCTCGCCGGGGCCGGGCGGCGTCCGGTCCGCGCTCGTCCTCGTCCAGGTCGAGGGTGCCGGGGGCGTCGGGCTCGGGACCGTGCATGGTGCTCTCCGCAGGGCAGTCGGTCGGGGCGTCCGGCTGCGTGGCGCTGACGCGCCGGAGCCGTCCCGCCGGCTCCGGGTGGCGCGGGTGCGCGGAGAGCCGGACGACCAGGCTGCCGCCGCGTCCCGGGGGCAGGAAGGTCCGGAAGGGCACCCCCGGGGGCCGGTGCGGTGCACGAGCGGACGCACCTCGCCCGGCCGGTGACGTCCCTACACGTACCCCAGCGGCTCGCGCCCGGTGCGGACCACCAGGCCGCCCGGTTCCACCGCGACGGTGACGACCGTCTCCGGGTCGACCACGACCTCGGCGGACAGCCCGCGGCCGGGGACCTCCACGCGCAGGCGCGCCGAGGGCGCAGTGTTCTCGAGCCGGACGATCTCCGCGTAGCCGAGGAGCAGCCGCGTGGTGACGTGCGGGGAGCTGCGCACCTCGGTGCCGTCGAGGAGGAGCACGACCTCGTCGTCGTCGAAACCGTCCTGCAGGTGGACCGACGTCATCGCACGCCTCCCGCGGTCGCTCGCGGACCGGACGGTCCCCGCATTCGCCCGATCGTCCTCCGCGCACGTCCCCGGGTCGACCGCACGCGGGTCCGGGGATCACCGGCGGGGAACCATGACGCGCAGCGCGGCCGCGGTGACCTGCACGTGGATCGGCGTCGTGCCCGACACCTCACCGTCCACGTCGACCGCCATCGGGCGGTCCGTCGTCACGTGGAGCTCCGTCGCGCTCAGGTGGCCCTTGCGCGCGACCGGCTCCCACGGCGTCACGGCCTGCCGCGCTGCCGCACCCGCGGTCGAGAGGCGGGAGCGGCCCCCGAGCGCGTACGCCGTGAGCAGGCGGTCCTCGAGGCTCGCGTCGCGCGCGATCGGGGTGCCCGCGTGCATGCGGCCGTTCGCGATGTTCAGCTGGTGGGTCACGACCTCCCACACGACGTCGCCGCTGCGGACCTCCGCGACGAACGGGCGGTGGCGGGCCAGAGACACCGCGGCCGTCGCCGTGTACGCCGAGCGGCCGAGGTGGCGCTTGAGCCGGTGCGGGGTGCGCCCGGCGACCTCCGCCGAGATGCCGATGCTCACGAGGTTCGCGAAGTAGTCGCCGTCGACGCGCCCCAGGTCGACCTGGGCGACCCGCCCGCCGGTCACGACGTCGACCGCGGCGCGCAGGCCGCGCGGCAGCCCGAGGCTCCGGCTGAAGTTGTTCGTGGTGCCCAGGGGGACGTAGCCCAGGACCGTCTCGCTGTGCGCGAGGTGGTCGACGACGCTCGCGATCGTCCCGTCGCCGCTGCCGACGACGAGCATCGAGGGCCGGGCCGCGAGGAGCTGCGGCAGCAGCACCGGCAGCTCCGCGGCAGGGTCCGTGACGAGGTGTGCGGCGGTGAGCCCGATGCCCTGGGCCGTCAGCAGGTCGCGCAGGCGGGGGAACGCCTCGGCGCCCCGGCGGGACCGGCCGTTGACGAGCAGGACCGCCTCGCGCGTGGGGAGCTCGGGGCGGGCGCGGGCGATCGCGTGCGACGGGGTCGGGACCGATCGGCCGGGGGTGGGGGTCACGGGGGCATGTCTACCCATAACGGGCAGGCGTGCGCCAGGAGCGGGCGGAGCGGCTCGCCACGTCGACTGCGCCGCCGACCCGTGACCGAGACCCTGTCCGAGCCCGGACAGCAGCCGGCGCGCTACGCCGCGTCCCGTCAGCGGGCGGCGGCCCGCTGGTACTGGCGGACCGTCAGCGGCACGAACACGATCAGCAGCAGGACGCCCCACGCGAGCGTGTAGAGCACGGGGTTCTGCAGCGGCCACGCCGTCGGCTCCGGGGTGCCCGGCGGGATGTTGCCGAAGAGCTCGCGCGCCGCCTGCGTGACGCTCGACACCGGGTTCCACTCGGCGAAGGTCTGCAGGACGGGCGGCAGGTTGTCCGACGGCACGAACGTGTTGGCGATGAACGTCAGCGGGAAGATCACGATGAACGTCGCGTTGTTGAACACCTCGGGCGTGCGCACGAGCAGCCCGACGTACGCCATGAGCCAGCTGATGCAGTACGCGAAGAACAGCAGGAGCAGGTAGCCGAGCGCCGCCTCGCCGACCGAGGTCGTGATGCGCCACCCGACGACGAGCCCGGTCAGGGTCATGATCAGCACGGTCAGGACGTTGTTGACGACGTCGGCGGTCGTGCGACCCACGAGCACCGCGGAGGGGGCCATCGGCAGCGAGCGGAAGCGGTCGATGATGCCGGTCTTGAGGTCCTGCGCCATGCCGGAGCCGGTGATCGTGGCGCCGAAGATCATGGTCTGCGCGAAGATCCCGGCGATCAGGAACTGCCGGTAGAGGTCCGGGTCGACCTCGGGCGTCCCGGGCAGCGCGATCGAGCCGCCGAACACGTACGCGAACAGCAGCACGAACATGATCGGCGAGATGATCGACCCGACGAGCAGGTCGGGGACGCGCTTGATCTTGATGAGGTTGCGGCGCGTGACGGTCCAGCCGTCGCCGAGCGCCTGTGCCAGGTCGGTCACGCGCGGGCCTCCTCGGTGGGTCGGTCCTCGGCCTCGTGCCCGGTGAGCCGCAGGAACACGTCGTCGAGCGTCGGCCGGCGGATGCCCGCGTCGAGCACCTCGACACCCGCGTCGTCGAGCGCGCGCAGGGCGCCGACGAGGGCGCTCGACCCGCCGTCCACCGGGGCGGTGACGGTGCGGGTGTGCTCCTCGACGACCGGGTCGCCGGCCGCGACGACGCCGAGCGCCGCGCTCGCCCGGGCGAGGTCCTCGGCGCGCGTGACGGTGACGTGCACCCGCTCGCCGCCGACCTGCGCCTTGAGCTCGTCGGACGTGCCCTCGGCGATCACCCGACCGTGGTCGATCACCGCGATGCGGTCCGCGAGCCGGTCCGCCTCCTCGAGGTACTGCGTCGTGAGCAGCAGGGTCGTGCCGCGGGCCACGAGCTCGGCGATGACGTCCCACATCGCGAGGCGGCTGCGGGGGTCGAGCCCGGTCGTCGGCTCGTCGAGGAACAGCACCTCCGGCTCGGCGACCAGGGCGCCCGCGAGGTCGAGCCGGCGCCGCATGCCTCCCGAGTACGTCCGCACGGGCCGGCGCGCGGCGTCGACGAGGTCGAAGCGCTCGAGCAGCTCGTCGGCCCGCTCGCGCGAGCGCCGTGCACCGAGGTGGTAGAGCCGCCCGACCATGTCGAGGTTCTCGAAGCCCGTGAGGTTCTCGTCGACCGCGGCGTACTGGCCCGAGACGCCGATGCGCGAGCGCAGGGCCTTCGCGTCGCGCACCACGTCGAGCCCGACGACCGTCGCGGTCCCGGCGGTGGGCCGCAGCAGCGTCGTCAGGACGCGGACGGCGGTCGTCTTCCCGGCGCCGTTCGGGCCGAGGAGGCCCAGCACCGTCCCCTCCTCGACGGTCAGGTCCAGACCGTCGAGCGCCCGGACGGAGCCGTAGGTCTGCACGAGGCCGTGCGCGGTGATGGTCGACACCCGAGCCAGTGTGCTCGGCACCACCCACACGGACCAGGACGACCCCGACATCGCGCCGGATCAGGCAGCCGCCCGGCCGTGTATCCGGTGGGCGGGCCGCACGTCCTCCGTGGGCCGGCATGTCCCCTGCATCCCCGGCACCCGAGAGAGGACGAGCACCCATGACCACAGCGGACGACCCGCGCGGCGCGGGCCGGGTACCCAGGCGGGTCCCCCTCACGGTCCACGGCCAGCGCGCGGACCAGATCAACAACGTCGACGGCGACCAGGTGTACCAGCAGTACGTGCACCACGTGGAGCAGCAGAGGGACGGGTTCCTGCGCGACGTCGCGGCGACCCGCACGAAGGCGCGTGCGCTCATCGTCGTCGGCTTCGTCGCGTTCCTCGTCGGGCTCGCCGCCTTCGCGTACTCGATCCTGACGTTCATGGCGGAGGTCGGGAGCCTCGACCTCGCCACGACGCAGCTCCCCGGACCTGGGGAGCTGACGCCGTTCGGTCCGCCCGTGCTCGGCATGCCGCTCGGGCTGCTCGGCTGGGCGCTCGCCGCGCTCGGGACGATCCTCATGGTCGTCGGCGGCGTGCTGCACGTCGTCGCGACCGCCCGGCGGCGGCGCGTCGACCGCGAGCACCCGGTGCCCCCGCCGGTCCGCCCGCCGTGGTGGGGCGGGGCGACCGCTCCGGGAGGTGACCGGCCGTGGTGAACGTGACGGGCGGCCAGCACGCCACGGTGATCAACAACGTCGACGGCGACCAGCACAACTACGACGCGCGGACGGTGGGCGACGGCGCGCAGGCCGCCGCCCTGGGGGCGGTGCGCGACCTGCGCGCGCTGCTCGACGGCCTGGGCCTCGACGCCGCGACGGCGCAGGCCGCCCGCGCCGACGTCGCGGAGATCGAGCAGGCGGCGTCGGCAGGCGACAAGGAGCGTGCCGGCGGGAGCGTCGAGCGGCTCACCGCGCGGCTCGACCGGGCCGGACGGCTCGCGTCCGCCGGTGCGGCGCTCGTGCCCCCGCTGCGGGTGCTCGGGGGCTGGCTCGGTGCGCTCGGGGCGGGCGTGCTCCAGCTGCTGCCCGGCTGAGGCAGCGCGACCGCTCCTGTGGGGATCGACACGCTCCCCACAGCGTCACCACAGCCGCACGTCCGAGGGTCGGAGGCACACCCCGGGACCGGCCCGGGACGCACCGAGGAGCACCTCATGAAGCTCAACCACAGGCTCGCCGCAGCGGGCGTCGCCGGAGCCCTCGCGGTGACCGGCCTGACGGCGGTCGTCGTCGCCCCGCTCGCGTCGGCCGCGAGCGACACCGCCACGCCCGACGCGACCGACGACGCGACGGCCACCCGCGCCGCCGGCCGCGTGCAGGCGATCACCGACGCGCTGGCCGGTCTGGTCAGCGACGGCACCGTCACCCAGGCGCAGGCCGACGCGGTCGCGACGACGCTGGCCGGGTCGGACGCACTGCGTGGGGGAGGCGGCCACGGCGGCGGGCGCGGGCTCGACCTGGGCGCTGCCGCGGAGGCGCTCGGCCTGACCGCCGACGAGCTGCGCACCGCGCTCGCGGCCGACGGCGCGACCCTCGCGAGCGTCGCCGAGGCGCAGGGCGTCGAGCTCTCCGTCCTCACCGACGCGCTCGTGGCAGCGGGCACCGAGCGCATCGAGGCCTCGCTCGCCGACGGCCGGATCACGCAGGAGGAGGCCGACGCGGCGATCGCGGCGCTGCCGGGGAAGGTCGCGGAGCGCGTCGAGCAGGAGCTGCCCGCGGGTGGCGGGCGTGGTGGGCGGGGCGGCCCGGGAGGCGCCGCCGACGGCACGGCCACGCCGGACGGGGCCACCACCACGCCGGACGGCGCGACCGCGACGCCGAGCAGCACCGGGGGCGTCTGACCCGGTCCGCGGCGGGAGAGCGGGGCGCCCGAGCCGCCGCCTCGTCCCCGCTCCGGTGCGCGTGCGCCGGAGCGGGGAGGAGCGGTCCTCGCCCCACCGCCACCCTGCCGCCCACGAGCGCAGCCGCCGGTGCGACCGGCACGTGACCGCGCCCGCCCGGCCGTCTAGCCTTCGCGGCATGGAGCTGCGCTGGGAGGAGTCCCGCGACGCGTTCGCGGACGCGGCGGACTGGTTCGTCCGGACCGTCGGGCAGGTGGGTGACCGCTGGGGCGAGCCCGGCCTGGGCGAGTGGGACGTGCGTGCGCTCGTCGGGCACACGAGCCGCTCGTTCCTCACCGTCGAGGAGTACCTCGCGAAGCCGGCGGCGGCGGTCGAGGTCGAGTCGGCCGTCGCGTACTACCGGGCGACGCGCGAGATCGCCGCCGGGCCCGGGGTCGCGGACCGCGGTCGCGCCGCGGGGACGGCGCTCGGCGACGACCCCGTGGCGGCCGTCACGGAGATCGCCGCCCGCGTGGGCGCGCTGGTCCGCGGGTGCGACGGCACGGAGCCGCTCACCTCGATCGCGGGTGGGATGCGGCTCGCCGCCTACCTCCCGACCCGGACGTTCGAGCTCACCGTGCACACCACCGACCTCGCCGTGGCACTCGGCGTGCCCGCCGACGTGCCCGCGTCCGCCGCGCGGCAGGCCCTCGGGCTCGTGACGGCGCTCGCGGTCGAGGACGGCGCGGCCGGCGCGATGCTCCTCGCCACGACGGGCCGGCGCGGTCTGCCGGCGGGCTTCTCGGTGCTCTGAGGCTCGCTGCTCTAGGGCGGCATCCCGCGCACCTGCGCACCTGCCGCTCCGTCCGACGTGCCCTCGTCGGGCGCGTGTCGAGAACCCGCGACCGGCTCCGTCCTGGGGGTGACGGTGCCACGCTGGGCACCACCACGAGGAGAGGGTGACGACATGACCCGGTACCTGCTGGCGGTCGACTTCCAGGCCGGCGTCGACGAGACGCCGATGTCGGAGTGGTCGCCCGAGGAGATCGCAGCCCACCTGGACCACTACCGCGTCCTCAACGAGGAGCTCGTCGCGAGCGGCGAGCTCGTCGAGGCCACGATCCTCACGGGGCCGGACCTCGCGAAGATCGTGACGTCGGACGGGCAGCGCGCGCCCGTCGTGACGGACGGGCCGTTCCAGGAGTTCAAGGAGTGGGTCGCGGGGTACCAGATCGTCGACGTCGCGTCGCAGGAGCGGGCGATCGAGATCGCCGCGCGGGTCTCGGCCGTGCCCGGGCAGTTCGGGCGGCCGACGCAGCAGCCCGTCCAGGTCCGGCAGGTCATGGACGAGGGACCGTCGGGGGTCGACGAGATGCGCGCGTTCCTCGACACGGCCGGCGGCGAGCGCTGAACCTGGCCCCGGACGTCGAGGACCTGCTGCGCACGCTCGCGCCGCAGGTCGTCGGCGTGCTCGCCCGCCGCAGCCACGACTTCGACGCGGCCGAGGACGCCGTGCAGGAGGCGCTCCTCGCGGCGGCGACGCACTGGCCGCGCGACGGCGTCCCGGACAACCCCCGCGGGTGGCTGCTGCAGGCCGCGACGCGCCGGCTCGTCGACCACGTCCGCAGCGAGGCGTCGCGCCGGCGCCGGGAGCTCCTGGCCGCGCAGCACGAGCCCGCCGGTGCCCGGCCGACCGGCGAGGACGACACCCTCACGGTGCTCCTGCTCTGCTGCCACCCGTCCCTGACGCCGGCCTCGGCGGTCGCGCTGACGCTGCGCGCGGCCGGCGGGCTGACGACGGCCGAGATCGCCCACGCGTTCGGCGTCCCTGAGGCGACGATGGCGCAGCGCCTCAGCCGCGCGAAGCAGACGGTCCGCGCGTCGGGCGCACCGTTCGCCCGGCCGACGCCCGACGAGCTGCCGGACCGGGTCCGCAGCGTCCTGCACGTGCTCTACCTCGTCTTCAACGAGGGGTACACGAGCACGCGCGGCCCGGACCTGCACCGGGTCGAGCTCGTCGACGAGGCGGTCCGGATCACCCGGCTGGTCCGCGCGCTGCTGCCGGACGACGCCGAGGTCGCCGGGCTGCTCGCGCTCATGCTGCTGGTCGACGCGCGCCGGCCCGCCCGGACCGACGCCGCGGGGGACCCCGTCCCGCTGCCGCAGCAGGACCGCACGCTCTGGGACCGGGCGCGCGTCGCGGAGGGGCTGGAGCTGCTCGACGCCGCGCTGCGCGGCGGGCCCGCGGGCGAGTACACGCTGCAGGCGGCGATCGCGGCGGTGCACGACCGGGCACCGACCGCCGACGCGACCGACTGGCCCCGGGTGCTCGCGCTCTACGGTGCGCTCGAACGGCTCACGGGAAACCCGGTCGTCACGGTCAACCGCGCGGTCGCCGCCGCGATGGTCGACGGCCCGGCCGCCGGGCTCGCGCTGCTCGACGGGCTCGACGACCGGCTGGGCCCGAACCACCGTCTCGACGCGGTGCGCGCGCACCTGCACGAGCGGGCGGGGGACACGGCCGCGGCGCTGGAGCACTACCGCCGGGCGGCCGCGCACGCGACGAACGTGCCGGAGCAGCGGCACCTCGCGGCGAAGGTCGCGGAGCTCACCCGGGCGGCGCAGGCGGCAGCGGTGCCCGACGACGCAGGCGGGCGTAGGGCCTGACCGCCGCGGGGTGTCGACTCGCGACGGCCGGCCCGCACGCCGGCTCGCGTCCCGCGACGGCCGCCCGCACGTCGGCCCGCGCCGTGGCGGAAGGCGGTGCCCCCGTCGCCCGTCGCGCCCGGCGTCCTCGGGCGCCCCTCGTCAGCGCGCCGCGTGCCGCTCCAGGAACGCGTACACCTCGGCGTCGTCCACGCCCGGGAACGTGCCCTGGGGCAGCGGCGCGAGGACCTGCGCGTGCAGCGTCGCGGACGGCCACGAGGCCGAGCGCCAGCGGCGGCTCAGCTCGGCGTCGGGCCGTCGGCAGCACGACGGGTCGGGGCAGCGGGACTGCGTGCGCAGCGCGGTGTCCCGGCCGCGGAACCACGACGCGTGCGCGAACGGGACGCCGACGGTGATGGAGAACTCGCCCGACTCGGACGCGCCGGTCTGCGAGGTGCACCAGTACGTGCCCTGCGGGGTGTCGGTGTACTGGTGGTACTCCGTCGTGCGGTCGCGGCGCACGAGCGACCCGCGCGCGGCCCAGCGCCGGCACACGGGCTGGCCCTCGATCGCGCCCGTCGGGTCGGTCGGGAACGTGATGCCGTCGTTCTCGTAGCCGCGGGTCAGGGCGCCGTCGTCGCCCACGCGCAGGAAGTGCACCGGCAGCCCGAGCTCGCTCGTCGCGAGGTTCGTGAACCGGTGCGCCGCGGCCTCGTGCGTGACGCCGAACGCGTCGCGGAAGTCCTCGATCGCGAGGTCCTTGGCGCGCTTCGCGGCACCGAGGAACTCGAGCGCGGCGCTGCGCGGGATGAGGCACGACGCGGCGAAGTAGTTGATCTCCATGCGCTGACGCAGGAAGTCGGCGTAGGAGACGGGCCGGTCGTGGCCGAGCACGCGGTGCCCGATCGCCTGGAGCGCGAGCGAGCGCAGCCCGTGCCCGCCGGGGATCGACGCGGGCGGCAGGTAGATGCGCCCGCTCGCGAGGTCCGTCACGGTGCGGGTCGAGTGCGGCAGGTCGTCGACGTGCAGGATCTGGAAGCCGAGCTGCTCGGCCATGCGCGCGACGGCGCGGTGCGTGAGGGCGCCGACCGTGTACCCGGCCCTGCGCGCGAGGTCCTCGCCGACGCGCTCGATCTCGGGCAGGTGGTTGTCGCGCTCCTGCATCCACAGCCGCAGCTCGGTGTTGGCGCGGCGGGCCTCCTCGGGCGTCGCGATCGACTCGGTCTCGCGGCGCGCGAGCTCGGCGTGCAGCCCGACGAGGGCCTCGAGCGCCTCGACCGGCATGCCGCGGCTCGGGCGGACGGACGGCAGCCCCAGGCCTGAGTAGAGGTGCGAGCGCTGCGCACGGTCGAGGGCGATCTCGAGCGCGGCGCGGCGGCTCGGGGGCTCGGGGGCGAGGAGCTCGGCGACCTCGACGTGCAGTGCCGCCGCGAGCGCCTGCAGGAGCGAGAGGCGCGGCTCGCGGTGGCCGTTCTCGACGAGCGAGAGCTGGCTCGGGGCGGAGCCGGTCGCCTGCGCGAGCTGGTCGAGCGTGAGACCCCGGCTCGTGCGGAAGTGCCGGATACGGCGGCCGAGCGTGAGGAGGTCGCTGCCGTCGGGCCGGCGGCGGGCCGGGGTGGCGGGGTCCGTGCCGGGGGCTCCGGGTGCTCCCGGGGGCAGCGGACGGTCCTGCGCGCTCGGTCCCACGGCGTCGGGGGTCATGGCTTGACGGTAGCGAAAGATCCGTAGTTCTTGACAGGCCTGGAGCCGGGAAAGTGCGGCGGTACGGGGCCACAGTGGAAGGGAGGTCGTCACCGTCGCCGAGCCGCCGGCCCCGCCCGCCACGTCCGAGCCGTCCGCCCGAGCCACCCGCAGCAGGAGGTCCGTCCCATGACCGTCATCGACCGCCCCGACGCCCGACCCGCGACGCGCACCGTCGCCGACGCCCGGCCCGGCGGTGCGTCGTCGGCACCGGGCCGCCGCCGCACGGCCGACGCCACCGCCCCGACGACCCACTGGCGGCTGCGCGCCTGGGTGCAGCGGATCGCCGACCTCACCGAGCCCGACGACGTCGTCTGGGTCGACGGGTCGGCCGAGCAGAAGCAGCGCCTCGTCGACGGCATGGTCGAGGCCGGCACGCTGGTCCCGCTGAACCCCGAGCTGCGCCCGGACAGCTACCTCGCGCGCTCGGACCCCGACGACGTCGCGCGCGTCGAGGACCGCACGTTCATCTGCTCGCTGCGCGAGGAGGACGCGGGCCCGACGAACAACTGGCGCCAGCCCACCGCGATGCGCGCCGAGCTGCGCGGCGCGTTCGCGGGGTCGATGCGCGGCCGCACGATGTACGTCGTCCCGTTCTCGATGGGCCCGCTCGGCGGACCCATCTCGCAGCTCGGCGTCCAGGTCACCGACTCGCCGTACGTCGTGGTGAGCATGCAGGTCATGACGCGCGTCGGCTCCCCGGTGCTCGACCTGCTCGGGGCCGACGGCGACTTCGTGCCCGCGATCCACTCCGTCGGGGCGCCGCTCGTGGGCCGTGACGGCGAGCCGGTCGCGGACGTGCCGTGGCCCTGCAACCGCACGAAGTACATCGCGCACTTCCCCGAGACGCGGGAGATCTGGTCGTTCGGCTCCGGGTACGGCGGCAACGCGCTGCTCGGCAAGAAGTGCTTCGCGCTGCGCATCGCGTCCGTCATGGCGCGCGACGAGGGCTGGCTCGCCGAGCACATGCTGGTCCTGCGCGTGACCGACCCTGCGCAGCGCGTCTTCCACGTCGCCGCGGCGTTCCCCTCGGCGTGCGGCAAGACGAACCTCGCGATGCTGCGCCCGACGCTGCCCGGGTGGACGGTCGAGACCATCGGCGACGACATCGCGTGGATGCGTCCCGGCGGCCCCGGCACCGACGGGCGGCTGCGCGCGATCAACCCCGAGGCCGGGTTCTTCGGCGTCGCCCCCGGCACGGGCCCGGCGACCAACCCGACGGCGATCGAGACGCTGCGGTCCGACGTGCTCTTCACGAACGTCGCGCTGACCGACGACGGCGACGTGTGGTGGGAGGGCCTGACCGACACCCCGCCCGCCCACCTGACGGACTGGCGCGGGAACGACTGGACGCCGGACAGCCCGACGCCCGCCGCGCACCCGAACTCGCGCTTCACGGTCGCCGCCGACCAATGCCCGACCATCGCCGACGACTGGGACTCGCCCGCGGGCGTCCCGATCGACGCGATCCTGTTCGGCGGCCGCCGCGCGAGCAACGTCCCGCTCGTCGCGCAGGCCAGGGACTGGGCGCACGGGGTGTTCATGGGCGCGACGATCTCCTCCGAGCAGACCGCCGCCGCCGAGGGCACCGTCGGGGCGCTGCGCCGCGACCCGTTCGCGATGCTCCCGTTCTGCGGCTACAACATGGCCGACCACTGGGGCCACTGGCTGCGGCTCGGTGCCGAGCTCGAGGCGCGCGGCGTGCCGCTCCCGGCGGTCTTCCAGGTCAACTGGTTCCGCAAGGGCACCGGCGGCCGGTGGCTGTGGCCGGGCTTCGGGGAGAACTCCCGCGTGCTCGCGTGGGTGCTCGGGCGGGTCGCGGGCGACACCGCGGACGCCACGGGCGTCGTCGACTCCCCGGTCGGGCTGCTGCCGGCTCCCGGTGCGGACCCGGCCGTGACCGCCGGTGCGCTCGACCTGCGGGGGTTGGACCTCCCCGCGGAGGACCTCGACGAGCTGTTCCGCGTCGACGCCGCCTCGTGGCGCGCCGAGTGCGACCTGACCGAGGAGTTCTTCGCCCGGTTCGGCGCGCACCTGCCCGAACGGCTCACCGAGGAGCTCGCGACGCTGCGCTCGCGGCTCGGGGAGGTCTGAGCGGGCGCGCGTCGCTCACGCGTACGCGTAGCTCGACGACGAGTACTCGGAGTAGCCCTCGCGGGGGCGCAGCGTCGTCCCGCACCCGACGCAGTCCACGGGCCGGCCGCCGTCGCGCCCGCGGATCGTCAGCCACGCACCCGCCCGGCCGGTGAGCACGCCGCGGAGCTGCACGAGCTCGTGCGCGCCGTGCTTCTCGGCGGTCGCGACGAAGTCGAGGAACGTCGTGTGCCGGTCGCACTCCGGGCAGTGGAGATCGACGACGCGGAACGGTCCGTCGAGGTCGTCGACCCGGACCTCCAGGTGCTCCGCGAGCTCACGGACCTCCGCGTCGTCCATCGTGCGCATCTCGGGCGGGTCGTCCGACGGGAGCGCCCGCAGGGTCTCCCGGTCGACGCGGTACGTGCGGGTCGCCGCCGGCCGCTCGTACAGCAGCGCGCGCACGTCGTCGGGGGACAGGAAGCCGCCCTCGCGCTCGTCCATGGCGTCCCTCCCGGTTCGGCAGGCTCGCCGGCCTGCGTGCGGACGGGCCGTGCCGCCCTCGTCCGAGCGTCGTCGGCACGCGCGGGGGACACCAGGCCCGGTCGGGCAGCCGTCCGGGCGCCCACGCTGCACCGACGGGCGGGTTCCCGGACGGCCCGGGCGCGCTCCGGCCGTCGATCGCCCAGACTCGTGCTGTTCACGCACCCGTCCGACAGGAGCCTCCCGTGTCCCGCGTCCTCATGGTGGTCTCGGCCGCCGACACCCTCGTGCTCACCGACGGCACCGCGCACCCGACGGGGTTCTGGGCCGAGGAGCTGGTCGTCGCGCACCGGACGCTGACCGGCGCCGGGCACGACGTCGTCGTCGCGACGCCGGGGGGCGCGCGCCCCACGGTGGACCCGGCCTCGCTCGACCCGACGACCGTCGGCAGCGCCGAGAAGGTCGACGACCTGCACGCCTACCTCCGCGGGATCGGCGGCGCCCTCGACGCGCCGGTCGCGCTCGAGGGGGTCGACGTCAGCGGGTTCGACGCCGTCGTGATCCCGGGCGGGCACGGCCCGATGGTCGACCTCGCCGTCGACCCGGCGCTGGGCCGCCTCCTCGTGCAGGCCGACGCGGCGGGACTGGTGATCGCGCCGTTCTGCCACGGGCCGGCGGCGCTGCTGTCCGCGACGACCGACGACGGCGGGTTCCAGTTCGCCGGGCGGCGGCTCGCGGTGTTCACCGACGAGGAGGAGCGCACCGGCGGCACGGGCGAGACGACGCCGTGGTTCGTCGCGACCCGGCTGCGCGAGCGCGGCGCGGTCGTCGAGGCGGGCCCGGCGTGGTCGAGCTTCGTGGTCCGCGACGGCAACCTGGTCTCGGGGCAGAACCCGCAGTCGAGCGAGGAGGTCGCGCAGGCCGTGCTCGACGCGCTGGGGGCCAGCCGGCGCTGAGCCGGGCGCGGCCCGCGTCGCCCCCGTCCGCCATGCCGCCCTTGACCCTCCCCCTGGGGCAGGGTCGACAGTGACCGTGTGACGACGACGCACCAGCCACCCGCGCTCCTGACGATCGGCCAGCTCGCCGACCGGTCGGGCCTCAGCCTCAAGGCGCTGCGCCTGTACGACGAGCTCGGGCTGCTGCCGCCCGCGCGCGTCGACCCGGCGTCGGGGTACCGGTACTACGACACCGGTCAGCTCGACCGGGCGCGGCTCATCGGGCTGCTGCGCCAGGTCCGCATGCCGCTCGCGGACATCGGGGCGCTGCTCGCCGACCGGGACCCGGAGCGGCTGCGGGCCTGGTGGCGCGGGGAGGCCGACGACCACCGCCAGCGCGACGGCGTCGTGCGCTACCTGCTCACGGAGCTCGACGGCGCCGAGCGGCCCGTGATCCCGGTGCTCACGCGGCACGTGCCCGACGAGAAGGTCGCCACGACGTCGGCTCACGTGCTGCAGCCGGACCTCCCGCGGTACATCCCGGAGGCGATCGGCCGGCTGCGCGAGCACCTCGCGGCGTGCGGCGCGGCGGCCCGGGACATCGACTGGACGGTGTACCGCACGCCGTCCACCACGGACTCCGCGGGGCGCGTCGAGGTGTGCGTCCCGTTCAGCGGCACCGTCCAGCCGACGACCGAGGTCACCGTGCGCGTCGAGCCCGCGCACCACGAGGCGTACGCCCGGATCACCAAGGGCGAGGTCCGGGCGCCGCACATCATGTTCGCGTTCGACGCGGTCGCCGCGTGGGTCGCCGAGCACGGCCACACCCGCACGCTCGACCCGCGCGAGGTGTACTTCGCCGACTGGGTCGCGGTCGACGACGCGACACCCGCGGTGGACATCGCGTTCCCGTACGCGCCGGTGGCCGCGGCGGAGGTCGCCCCGTGACCCGCGCCGGCGACCGGGGCGACGCGCTCGACCGGTACCGCACCCACACCCCCTTCACCGACCCCGGTGCGCACGCGGCACTGCTGCGCACGCTCCCGGCGGACCTCGACGCGCTCGCCGCCGCGGTCCGCGGGCTCGTCGTGCACTACGTCGCCTCCGGTCTCTCGTTCCCGCCCGACCGGCTCGCCGAGATCGACAGCCGCTGGGTCGAGGCGATGCTCGCGCGCCTCGCCGAGCACGACCCGGCACCCCTGTCGGAGCGGCGCGACGTCGACGCGTGCCTCGTCGGCTGCTGCCGCGACTTCACGCTGCTGCACGTCGCCGCGCTACGCGAGCACGGCGTCCCGGCGCGCAGCCGCGTCGGGCTCGCGCCGTACCTGCGCCCCGGGTTCGCGCACGACCACGTCGTCGCCGAGCGCTGGGACGCCTCGCGGGCGGCGTGGGTCCGCGTCGACGCGCAGATGGACCCCGCCGACTGGGCGGACGTCGACGTCGCGGACCTCGGCACCGGGCCCGGCAGCCCGTTCCGGCCGGCGTCGCGGCTCTGGCTCGACCACCGTGCGGGCCGTCTCGGCGCTGCGGACCTCGACGGCTACGGCGTGAGCCCCGACCTTCCGCTGCGCGGGCGCTGGTTCGTGCGCAACTACGTGGTCGTCGAGCTCGCGCACCTGACCGGGCACGAGCTGCTGCTGTGGGACCTGTGGGGCGCGATGACCCCACCGGCCGTCGGCCCCGACGGCGAGCTCACCGAGGTCGCGGTGCCCGACGACCCCGAGCTCGACGCGCTCGTCGACCGGGCCGCCGCGCTGCTCCTCGACCCGGACGCGCACCTCGCGGAGCTCGACGCGCTCGCGGCCGACCCGCGCCTCGACCCGCGGACCGGCGTGGTGTGCGACTCCCCGCGGGGTGTGCAGGCCACGGTCGACCTGACCGCGCGGGCCGTGCGCGAGGTGCAGCACTGACCCGCCGCGTCTCGGGCGCCGCCGCTCAGAGCAGCCCGTGCGCCCGGAACACGCGGTCGAGGATCTCGCGGACGACCGGCGCCTTGAGCTCGTTGTAGTCCATGCCCGACCCGCCGCCGTCCGCGCGCAGCCGGTCCGCAGCCGCGTGCTTGGCCGCGGCGTAGGCCGCGCGGTCCTCGGGGTGCTCGCGGAGCCAGTCCCGCAGGAGCCGGTGCCGGACCGCCTCGGGGGAGTCGGGGCTCCAGACGTGCAGGTTCGCCCGGGGTCCCGCGTGCACGAGGACGCGGTGCTCGTGCCAGGCCCGCTCCCGCAGGACGAGCGTGAAGCCCTCCGCCTCGAGCGCCGGCACGTACGCGGCCTCGTCCGTGGAGTCGGTGACGGTGAGGTCGAGGTCGATGATCGGCTTCGCGGCGAGGCCGGGGACCGAGGTCGACCCGACGTGCTCGAGCGCGAGCACCCCGTCGGCGAGCGCCCGCCGGACGCGGTCCGCGAGCACCGCGGCGGCGTCGGCCCAGGCGGGGTCGTGGTCGGTGACCGTGATCGGCTCCGGGGTCGAGGGGGCGAGCCACTCGGCGCCGTCGGGGTCGTAGGGGTGGTGGCGGACGATCTCTGCTGCGGTCGGCACCGCCCGAGGCTAGCGAGCGTGCGGGGGCTGCGTCTGTCGCTCCGGTCCCGCGCTGCCCGCCGGGTAGTCGACGAGCGGCGTCGCACCGGCCGCCCAGGCGTCGAGGATCGGCTGCACGATGCGCCAGCCCTCCTCGGCCTCCTCGGCGTGCGCGGACAGCCGGGTGTCGCCCGCGATCACCGCGAGCAGCAGCTGCCCGTACGGCGTCGGGTCCTGGCGCGCGAGCTCGGTGTCGAGCTGCACGGTCTCCAGGTCGAACGGGTCGCCGATGCCGTTGACGTTGAGCCGCAGCGACATCCGGTCGGGGTCGAGCTGGAGGCGCAGCTCGTTGGCCTCGGGGTGCTGGCCGGTGAACACGTCGTGGGGCACGGGCCGGAACCGGACGACGACCTCGCGCCGGTCCGAGTCGAGCGCCTTGCCGGTGCGCAGCCGGAACGGCACGCCGCCCCAGCGCCAGTTGTCGATGGACAGCGTGACGTCCGCGTAGGTCTCCGTCGCGCGCGCGGCGTCGACGCCCTTCGCGTCCACGTACGCGTCGACCTGCCGGGTCTCGCCGTCCTTCCCGGTGACCTCCCCGCTCGTGTACCGCCCGCGCACGGTCGCGCGCGCGACCTCCTCGGGGGACAGCTCGCGCACCGCGCGCAGGACGTCGACCTTGCGCTTGGACAGGTCCGCCGGCCCGACCGAGAGCGGCGGCTCCATGGCGACGTAGGTGAGGAGCTGCAGCAGGTGGTTCTGCACCATGTCGCGCAGCGCGCCCGAGCGGTCGTAGTAGCTGCCGCGGGCCTGGGAGTCGACGGTCTCGTCGAACACGATGTCGACGCTCTCGACGTACCGGCTGTTCCACAGCGGCTCGAGGACGGCGTTCGCGAACCGCAGGCCCAGCAGGTTGATCACGGTCTGCTTCGCGAGGAAGTGGTCGACGCGGAACGTGCGGTCCTCGGGGACGACCGCCGCGAGCTCCGCGTTGAGCGTGCGGGCGCCCTCGAGGTCCTCGCCGAACGGCTTCTCGACGACGACGCGCAGCCCGGCCGGCCGCTCGCACCGCCCGAGCGCCGCGATGACGTCACGGAACAGCACGTGCGGCAGCGCGAGGTACAGCACGACGGGCTCGTCGCCCTCGGGGGCGGCCTCGGTGAACGCCTGCTGCAGCGTCGCCGGGTCCGTCACGTCGCCGTGCACGAACCCGGCCTCGTCGGCGAGCGCGCGCACCTGCTCGGCGGGCCCGTGCCCGGGGTGCTCCGCGACGACGCCGCGCACGTGCTCGCGGAACGCGTCCGGGGTGAGGTCGTCCTGCGCGACGCCGACGAGCCGGACCCCGCCCTCGACGAGGTGCAGCACCTGCGTGAGGCCGGGGAGGAGGTAGCGGCGCGTGAGGTCACCCGTGGCGCCCAGCACGATCATGTGTGCGGTCATCGTCGTCCGTCCCCGAGTGCGGCGGCCCTGCTCCGGCGTGAGCGAGCGCGTCCCCACTCCACCCGAGCGGCACGGGGGGCGCAACCGGGGCTCGCCCCGGGCCCCGCGGACCGCCGACGGCCCCGCGGACACCCCGGGCCCGGTGCGGCGGCGCTGGGTAGGCTCCCGGCCGTGGAGATCCTCGTCATCGGCACCGGCGCGCGCGAGCACGCCCTCGTCCGCGCGCTGTCCCGCGACCCCCAGGTCACCGGCCTGCACGCCGCTCCCGGCAACCCGGGCATCGCGCAGCACGCCCGGATCCACGGCGTCGACCCGCTCGACGGAGCCGGGGTGGCCGCGCTGGCCCGCTCGCTCGGTGTCGACCTCGTGATCGTCGGGCCCGAGGCCCCGCTCGTCGCGGGCGTCGCGGACGCGGTGCGCGAGGCCGGGATCGCCGTGTTCGGGCCGAGCGGCGAGGCCGCGCAGCTCGAGGGGTCCAAGGCGTTCGCCAAGGACGTGATGGCCGCCGCCGGCGTCCCGACCGCGGAGCCGCGCGTCGCGTCGACCCCCGAGGAGGCCGCGGCGGCGCTCGACGAGCTCGGCGCGCCGTACGTCGTCAAGGACGACGGCCTCGCCGCGGGCAAGGGCGTGGTCGTGACCACCGACTACGCCGAGGCGCTCGCCCACGCGCACGCGTGCCTCGCGAAGCCCGGGGCCCGCGTCGTCATCGAGGAGTACCTCGACGGCCCCGAGGTCTCGCTGTTCTGCCTGTCCGACGGCGCGACCGTCGTCCCCCTCGTCCCCGCGCAGGACTTCAAGCGCGCGCACGACGACGACCGCGGCCCCAACACCGGCGGCATGGGCGCGTACTCCCCTCTGCCGTGGGCGCCGCGCGGGCTCGTCGAGGAGGTCGTCACGCGCGTCGCGCAGCCGACGATCGACGAGATGGCCCGCCGCGGCACGCCGTTCGCGGGCGTGCTGTACGTCGGCCTCGCGCTCACCACGCGCGGCACCAAGGTCGTCGAGTTCAACGCCCGCTTCGGCGACCCCGAGACCCAGGTCGTGCTGGCCCGCCTCGCGACGCCGCTCGCCGGGGTCCTGCACGCCGCCGCGACCGGCGCGCTCGCGGACCTGCCGCCGCTCGAGTGGAGCGACCAGGCCGCCGTGACGGTCGTCGTCGCGTCCGAGGGCTACCCCGGCGCGGTCCGCGGCGGCGACGAGATCACCGGCATCGAGGACGCCGAGCAGGTCCCCGGGGTGCACGTGCTGCACGCGGGCACCGCGCTCCAGCAGAACCCCGCCGGGGACGACGACGACGCGCTCGCGGGCGCCCGGCTGGTCTCGGCCGGCGGGCGGGTGCTCTCGGTCGTCGGCGTCGGTGCCGACCTCGCGGACGCGCGGGCGGCGGCCTACGCGGGCGTCGAGCAGATCGAGCTCGCGGGCTCGCACCACCGGACGGACATCGCGCGCGCGGTGTCGCTGGGGCCCTCGGCCTGACCCCCGGGGACACGGCGGCCGCTCCCACCGGCACGCGTGCCGCGTCCCACCCGGGGGCGTGGCGGTCGCCGCCCCCAGCGGTGCGCGTGCCGCGCTAGCGTCGGCCCGTGCGTGCGCCGCGGCAGGGCCAGGTCGACGTCGAGCTCGTCGAGATCGTCGGTGACGACGCCGTGCCCGAGGCCGAGCCCGGGGCCGACTGGCGTGAGCTGCTGCGGCGCGTGCCCGGACGGGCCTGGGCGGTCACGGCCGTCGTCGTGGCACTCGTCGTCGGTGTCGTCGGGGCCGTCGAGTGGCGTGCCGACCGGGCCCAGGCCGCGCGGCTCGCAGCCACGGACGGGCTCACGGTGTCCCTCGCCGAGCCGCTCGCCGAGGTGTGGCGGGCCCCGCGCCAGGGCGTGCTCGGTGTCGTCGGGGACGTCGCGGTCCTGCACGGCGGCACGAACCAGGGGGTGATCGGCGTCGGCGTGCGCGACGGCGAGGCCCGCTGGGAGCAGGGCGTCGGCGGGGCGGGCTGGTGCTGGCTCGAGCGCCTCGGCCCGGACGGCCGGCGCGTCGGCCCGTGGGGACCGGCACCCGCACGGACCGAGCCCGGCGAGGCCGTGCTCGGGTGCACCGACTCCCGCGGCGGAGGCATCGACGAGCAGGGCACCGAGGTCACCGTGCTCGACCCGGTCGGGGGAGACGTCCTGCGGCAGTTCGCACTGTCGGGGCCGGGCACGGGCTCGACCTCCGAGGTCGACGACGGCGTCGCGACGCTCGGCCTCGACGGCGAGGGCCGGGTGGTCGGGCGCCGGTGGGACCTGCTGACGGGCGCGCTGGCCTGGGAGTTCGTCGGCCCCCGCGTCGAGCAGGGGTCCCAGGGCGTCCGGACCTCCGTGGGCGAGGACACGATGACGCTGGCGTCCGGGCAGGTGTCCGTGACGCTCGACGCGGCGACCGGCGAGGTCGTCGACACCGCCGGGGGCGGTCGCCCGGCGGTGCAGGAGCTCGACCGCCTGCGGATGCCCGACGGCGGGGTCGCGATCTCGACCGCCGTCGGCGAGGAGCGCCTCGAGGTCGTGGTGCAGGACGAGGACGGCCAGCAGCGCTTCACCGCGTCCGGCTACGCGCTCCGCCCCGTCGCCGACGACGGAAGCGCCCCGCAGGCTCTGCTCCTGTCGTCGTCCGGGCGTCCCGGGGTCATGGCGGTGGACGCCCGGACCGGCGACGAGCTGTGGCGCTCGCGCGTCTCCTCCTGGCAGGTCGCGGTGCTCGACGGCCTCGTGGTCCTGCGCGACGAGCAGCGGACCACGGCGGTGGACGCGCGCAGCGGCGCGACGGTCTGGTCCCACGACGACCCGGCGCCGCCGACCGGCGTGAGCCTGCTGACGGACGGCCGGGTGCTCCTCACGCCCGTCCGCGGCGGCGACGGCTCGACCGACCTGGTGGCGCGGGTGGTCGAGACCGGCAGGGAGGTCTGGCGTGCGCCGGCGCCGGTCGCCGAGGGCTCGCTGGAGAGGCTGCCGGACGGTCGCGTGCTCGTCGTGGGCTCGGGCGAGACGGTCGTGCTGGCGCCGTAGCGGACGGCCGCCGCGCGGCGTGAACGCGTCGTCCCCCGCGCGCGGTGCGTGCGGCAGGATGTGCGCGTGAGCGCGACGACCGCACCGGCCGGCTGGACCCACACCTACTCGGGGAAGGTCCGTGACCTGTACGTCCCCGACACCGGGAGCGAGGTCGGTCGCGCGGTGCGCGAGCGGCACGGCGACGTCGTGCTCGTCGTGGCGAGCGACCGGATCAGCGCGTACGACCACGTGCTCGCCTCCGAGATCCCCGACAAGGGCATCGTCCTCACGCAGCTGAGCCTGTGGTGGTTCGCGCAGCTCGAGGACCTCGTCCCGAACCACGTCGTGACCGCCGAGCCCGGCGACGCGCCCGGTGACGTCCCGCCCGTGTTCGCGGGACGCGCGATGGTGTGCCGCCGGCTCGAGATGTTCCCGGTCGAGTGCGTCGCGCGCGGCTACCTCACCGGCTCCGGCCTCGCCGAGTACCGCGCGGGCGGCGAGGTCACCGGGATCCCGCTGCCGCCCGGGCTCGTGGACGGCTCGCGCCTCGCCGAGCCGATCTTCACGCCCGCGACCAAGGCCGAGCTCGGCGACCACGACGAGAACGTGAGCTTCGACGTCGTCGCGGGGACCGTCGGCGCCGAGGCGGCCGGGCGGATCCGGGAGCTCACGCTCGCGGTGTACGCCCGCGCCGAGGGGATCGCGCGCGAGCGCGGCGTGATCCTCGCGGACACGAAGCTCGAGTTCGGCACCGACCCCGTCACGGGTGCCGTCACGCTTGGCGACGAGGTGCTCACGCCGGACTCGTCGCGGTTCTGGCCCGCGGACGCCTGGGAGCCGGGCCGAGCGCAGCCGAGCTTCGACAAGCAGTTCGTGCGGGACTGGCTCACGTCGCCCGCGTCCGGCTGGGACCGCGCGGGGGACGCCGCGCCTCCTGCGCTGCCGGCCGACGTCGTCGAGCGGACCCGTGCCCGGTACGTCGAGGCGTTCGAGCGGCTCACGGGGCACGGCTTGGGCTGAGCCGCGGCGACGCGCGGCTGCGCCCCGGAAAGAGCGGCCGAACCGGTCGGGCCCGGGAGGGTTCACGGCCCGCGCCGTGTGCGAAGGTGGAGGGGTCGATGGCATGTCGCCTGCTCGCCCGGGGCCGGCGTCACCGCTGCACGGGCGGACCCCCGCCGGACGGGCCGGCAGCTCATGGTCGAGACCACCTACCTCGATGCGCTCGCCCTCGAGGTCGCGAGCTCGTTCGGCGACACGGCCGGCTCAAGCATCACGTTCCGGCACCACGGCGCGATGCTGCGGGTCGCGAGCAGCGACGAGGCGTCCGCACGCTGCGACCAGGTCGAGTCACGCCTGCACCACGGGCCCTGCCTCCAGGCGATGGAGAGCCAGGAGGCGGTCTTCCTGCCACGCATCGCCGACGACACGCAGTGGCCGGAGTGGCGCGAGCAGGCTCTGCACGAGGGCTACGTGTCGGCGGTCGCCGTGCCCGCGCCGGTCGCACCCGAGGTCGCCGTCGCGCTGAACATCTACTTCCGCAGCCCCGATCCATGGGACGACGAGATGCTCGCCGTCGCGCAGGAGCACGCACGCACGATCGCCCGGGCCGTGCAGAGCCGGCTCGTGGTCCTGACGGCCGCGCACGCGGCGACCGAGGTGCGGGGCGCGATGGGTGCCCGCGTCACGGTCGAGCACGCGGTCGGCGCGATCATGCACTGCAACGCGTGCTCCGCCGACGAGGCGCTCGAGGTGCTGAGGCGCACGTCCGTGGACGTCGAGGTGAGCCTCGAGGTCGCCGCACGGATCGTGGTCGGCGTCCTCTCGGGCGCACCGGTGGGGTCGCCGACCCGGCTCGACGAGCGCTGAGACCGTCGCTGGGCCACGATCGAGGGACCGATGGAAGGGGTGCCGTGGAACCGGTTCCTGGCACGGTCGAGCTCCTGCGCGCACTGCGTGCGTCGGACGCGGGGGACGTCGAGGGCGCGCTGCGCGAGCTCGCCGCGCGCGTCGCCGAGGTCGTCCCGTCCTGCGTGGGCCTGAGCCTGAGCGTCGCGCACGGAAAGCTGACCTTCACGCTCGCGTCCACGGACGGGACGACGGCGGCGCTCGACGCCGTGCAGTACCTGGTCGGCGGCCCGTGCGTCGAGACCGCGGCCGAGGACGTCGAGATCGAGCTCACGGACGTCCTGGACGAGGACCGCTGGCGGCGCTTCGCTGTCGCCGCGGCCGCGTCGGGCGTGCGCAGCACCCTGTCGCTGCCCCTCACGGTCCCCGGGATGGGGCCGGCGTCGGTGAACGTGTACGCGGCGGACGAGCACGCGTTCGCGGGCACCCGGGACGCGCTGCGCGCGGTCGTCGGCGCCGGCGTCGACGTGGCGGTGACCAACGCGGACCTCCCGTTCCGCACGCGGACCGCCGCCGGGTCCGGGCTGCAGGACCTGCGCGCGCTCGACGTGGTCGAGCAGGCCGTCGGCTACCTCATGGCGAGCGAGCAGCTCGACGCGGACCGGGCGCGCGCGCGGCTGGTCGACGCGGCGGAGCGTGCGGGGACGGACCTGGTGACGGTCGCGCGGGCGCTCGTCGGCGGCAGCTGACCGCAGGACCGCGAGTCCCCGGCGGGGTGGCGTCCCTCCGCGCCGCGCGCCATCCTGGGTGCGTCGGATCCGGCCAGGGGGTGGTCACGGTGCAGCTGTCGCTCGAACGGGCGGAGGTGGTCGGTGCCCTGCAGGACGCGCTCGTGGACGCCACCGAGGTGCGGGACCTGCTCGACGCGGTCGTCCGCCACGCCCGCACCTGCGTGCCGGCCGGCGTGGACGTCGCGGCCACGGTGCACCGGACCGGTCGCGGCCCGCAGACCGTGAGCAGCGGCCCGGCGGCAGCGTCGTGCGTCGAGGCGGAGCTCGAGTCGTACGCCGGGCCGTCGGTGGCGTCGGTCGAGGCGGGTCACCGGGTCGTGGTCGTCGACGTGGCCGCGGAGCGGCGGTGGCCGCAGTGGCGCGAGGCGGCCGCCGCGGCGGGCTACCGGACGGCGGCGGTCGTGACACGCACCGTGCGCGAGGGCTGCGCGGTCACGTTCACCGTGCTCAGCACGCTCGACGGGCCGTGGGACGCGGACGCACTCGTGCGCACCGAGCTCTCCGTGCAGGAGGTCGCGCGCGCGCTCCGCATCTGCCTGCTCTGGACGGACCGCGCGGAGCTCGCGGCGGACCTGCGCTCGGCGCTCGCGGGGCGGGCCGCGATCGACCAGGCGGTGGGCGTCCTCATGGCCGAGAACCGGTGCTCGGCCGACGAGGCGCTCGCGGGGCTGGAGAGCGCGGCACGTCGTCGGGGAGTCGACGCGCGGGATGTCGCGGCGGCGCTCGTCGAGGGCGCCACCGGCGCGGCGACGGCGAGGCCGGCGGAGCTCGACGCGCGCTCGGCCGCGCCGCCGTACCGAGGTCGGCGCACGACGAGGTGACGACCAGCACCCGTGCCCTGCCCTGGGTGGGAGCTCCCGGGACGCTCCGCACGTGAGCGCCCCGGGGCGTTCACCCGCTCCACCGAGGTTGCGCGCCCGGCCGGATCCGGGCGGATGATGGACTCAGGTGCGCCGATCCTCGACTCGCCCGCAGGCTTCTGGAGCACACGGTGGATCCGATCCCCGAGACGGCACTGCTGCTCGCGTCCCTGGACGCCGGCAAGCAGGACGACCTCGTCGCGACGCTGCGGCGCATGGCGCAGGACGCGGCGCAGCTCGTCCCCTCGCTCGTCGGTCTGAGCCTCATCCTCGGGGAGCACGGCCTGACGCTGACGCTCGTGGCCCCCCACCTCGTCGCGCACGCGCTCGACGGGGTGCAGGACCTCTTCGGGGGTGGGCGCGGCCCGGCGGCGCTCGACGGGCGGGAGGACGCCGTGCCGGACCCCCTGAGCGAGGAGCGCTGGGCGGAGCACGCGCAGGCCGCGTCGAGCAACGGGGTGCGGAGCAGCCTGTCGTTCCCGCTCGACGGCAGCGCGGCGCCCGGCGGCTCGCTCACGCTGTACGCCGCGGACCCCGGGGCGTTCGACGGGCAGGAGGACGCCGTGCGCCGCGTGCTCGGCCTGCCGCGCGGGCCCGGTGTCACCAACGGCGACGTGCCGTTCCGCAGCCTCGCCGACGCACGGGACGCCGTCGAGCGGCTCGCGGACCACGACCTCGTCGAGCGTGCCGTCGGCTTCGTGGCGGCCTCGCGGCTGGTCGGCATCGCGGAGGCCCGCGTGCTGCTGCGGGCCGCGGCGCTCCGGGCGGGCGTCGAGGTCGTGCTGCTCGCTCGCACGATCCTGCACGGCCCCGGGGGCTGGCCCGTCGACCTCGACCACGGGGTCGTCGGCCCGCCGGGCGCAGGGCCTGACGGCGACGGGCACGACGACGGGCACGGTGACGGGCACGACGACGGCGACCTCGACGCGGGCCCGCACGGCACCGTCTGACCATGCAGGGCACCCGACCCGTGGTGTGACGTGATCGCGGTCCGCGGACCCGCCGGCGAAGGTTAGGCTTACCTTTGCACGCACGTCCTGGGGGTGGGCCGAGCGCGCACCCCCTCGTCGAACCTGAACGGAGCCACCCGTGCCTGCACGCACGACCCGCCGTCGGCCGCTCGCCGCCGTCGCCGCGACCGCCGCGGCCCTCGCCCTGACCCTCGCCGCCTGCGCGTCCGACGACACCGCGGCCGAGCCCGAGGAGACCGCCGGCGGCGCGTTCCCGGTGACGATCGAGTCCGCGCTCGGTGACGCCGTGATCGAGGAGGCGCCCGAGCGCGTCGTGACGCTCGGCTGGGGCTCGGGGGACATCGCGTACTCGCTCGGCGTCACACCCGTCGGCGTCGAGGAGGACACGTGGGGCGGCGACGAGGACGGCTACCAGCCGTGGCTGCGTGCCGCGATCGAGGCGGACGGCGGCGAGCTGCCGACGACGGTCCAGATGTACCCGGAGCTCGACGTCGAGGCGATCGTCGGCCTCGAGCCCGACCTGATCCTCGCGCCGCAGTCCGGCCTCGAGCAGGACGTGTTCGACCAGCTCGCCGAGTTCGCGCCCGTCGTCGCCTACCCGGGCGAGCCGTGGCAGACGACCATCGAGGACCAGGTGCGGATCTCCGCCGAGGCGCTCGGCGTCCCCGAGAAGGCCGACGCGGTGCTCGAGGCACGCGAGGCCGCGCTGACCGACGCCGCCGCGGCGCACCCCGAGTTCGAGGGCACGACGTTCGCCTACGTCTACGGCGGCACGCCCGGCACGCTCAGCGTCTACCTGCCGGGCGACACGCGCGTGTCGCTGCTCACCGGCCTCGGGCTCGAGCTCGCGCCGTCCGTCGCGGGCCTCACGGCGAGCGAGGGCACGTTCGCCGCGACGCTCGGCCTGGAGAACGCCGACCAGCTCGCCGACGCCGACGTGCTGTTCACGTGGTTCAACGACGAGACCGAGCAGCAGGCCACCGAGGCGCAGCCGCTGTGGCAGCAGATCCCCGCGTTCCAGCGCGGCTCGTACCTGCCGATGCTCGACACCCAGCTCGGGATGGCCGTCTCGGTCGCCTCGCCGCTGAGCATCCCGTGGGCGCTCGACACGTACGTGCCGCAGATCGCCGAGGCCGTCGCGGCCGTCCCCGCGTCCTGACCGCCGCCGCTGTCGTGCCGGCTCCGGAGCGCCTTCGCGGCCCCGGACCGGCGCGGCCGCGGGGCGCCCGGACACGCACCCCCCGGACGCGCACGCCCTCGACACGCACCCCCCGGTGACGCACCCATGAGCACCCTCGACGCACCGCCGTCGGCCCCGGCCCGGCACGTCACCCACGTGCGGGGCTCGCGCGCGCGCTCGTGGTGGCTCGCGGTCGGGCTGCTCGCCGCCGCGGCGCTCGTCGTGGTCGCGTGCGCGCTGAGCGTCACGGTCGGCTCGAAGGCCGTGCCGCTCGGCGACGTGTGGGGTGCGCTCGTCGCGCCCGACGGGTCCTACGCGTCCGTCGTCGTGGACTCGCGCCTCCCGCGGACCGTGCTCGGGATCCTCGTCGGTGCCGCGCTCGCCGTCGCCGGGGCGGTGATCCAGGGCATCACGCGCAACCCGCTCGGTGACCCCGGGCTGCTCGGCGTCAACGCCGGCGCGGCCGCGTCGGTCGTGGTCGTGACGGCCCTCGCCGGGGCAGGCGCCGGGCGGTCGGTGTGGGCGGCGGTGCCCGGCGCGCTGCTCGCCGCGGGCGCCGTGTACGCGATCGGCGCGGGCGGGCGCGGGCCGACGCCCGTGCGGCTCGTGCTCGCGGGCGCCGCGGTCACCGCCGCGCTCGTCGCGCTCGTCGAGGCGATCTCGCTCGCGAACCCCACCGTCTTCGACAGCTACCGCGTGTGGGCCGTCGGGTCGCTCGCCGGGCGCGACGCCGGGGCGACCACGCGCATCCTGCCGTTCGTCGTCGTCGGGCTGCTGGTCGCGCTCGCGCTGTCCCGCGCGCTCAACGCGCTCGCGCTCGGTGACGAGGCCGCGACGTCGCTCGGGCTGCGTGCCGGGCGCACGCGGCTCGCCGGCGGGTTCGCCGCGGCGCTGCTCACCGCCGCGTCGGTCGCAGCCGTCGGGCCGGTCGCGTTCGTCGGGCTCGCGGTGCCGCACGTCGTGCGCGCGTTCACCGGGTCCGACCACCGTTGGCTCCTGCCGTACTGCGCGCTGCTCGGCCCCGTGCTCGTGCTCGGGTCGGACGTCGTCGGGCGCGTGGTCGCCCGGCCCGGGGAGCTCATGGTCGGCGCCGTGACGGCGTTCGTCGGGGCACCGTTCCTGGTCGTGGCCGTGCGGCGGGGGAGGGCCGGGCTGTGAGCACCGGCACCGCCGCGCCGAGGCTGCTCCGGGTCGGCGACCGCGTCGCGCTCGTGACGAACCCGCGCGCGGTCGGGGTCTGCCTCGTGCTCGTCGCCGTCGCGCTCGCCACCGTGCTCGTGACGCTCACGATCGGGGACCTCGGCGTCCCGCTCACCGAGCTGCCCACCGTGCTCGCGGGCGCGGGGAGCCGCGCGCAGGACTGGGTCGTGTTCACCAACCGGCTCCCGCGGCTCGCGGTCGGGCTCGGCGCCGGGGCGGCGTTCGGCGTCGCGGGCGCCGTCTTCCAGAGCGTCACGCGCAACCCGCTCGGCAGCCCCGACGTCATCGGGCTCGGCGCCGGTGCGGCGGCCGGAGCGGCGGCGGCGGGGCTCGTCTGGCCCGGCGTCGTGCCCGTACCCGTGGGGGCGCTCGCCGGCGCGTTCGTCGCGATCGTGGCCGTCTGGCTCGGCTCGGGGCGGGGGTTCGCGGCGCCGTACCGGATGGTCGTGACCGGTATCGCCGTCGGGGCGATGGCGCTCGCGTTCGTGCAGCTCGCGATCCTGCGCGCCTCCCGCGAGGACGCGCAGGTCGTCGCCGCGTGGCTCAACGGGAGCCTCGGCTCGCGCGGCTGGTCGGACGCCGCGACCGTCGCCGTCGCGCTCGTCGTGCTCCTCCCGCTCGCGCTCGCGCTGAGCCGCCGCCTCCAGCTCGTCGAGATGGGGGACGACGCCGCGACCGGGCTGGGCGTCGACGCCGGGCGCACGCGCACGCTCGCGGTGGTCGTCGCGGTGCTGCTCACCGGGGCGGCCGTGGCCGTGTCCGGGCCGGTGGCCTTCATCGCGCTGACCGCCCCGCAGATCGCCCGGCGCCTCACGCGCTCGTCGGGCCCCGGCATGGTCGCCGCCGCGGTCACGGGCGCGACGCTGCTCGTCCTCGCCGACCTGCTCGCGCAGCGGCTGCCGTTCGGGGTGCAGTACCCGGTCGGGATCGTGACCGCCGGCCTCGGCGGGCTGTACCTGGCGTTCCTGCTGGTCCGTGAGTGGAGAAGGGGTGCGGTGTGACGCCGACGACGACAGCGACGGGGCCGGTCGCGCCGGGCTCCTCGGCGGCGCCGCTGCGCGCCGAGCACGTCACGCTCGCCTACGACCGGACCGACGTGGTGCACGACCTGTCCGTGACGATCCCGCGCGCGTCGTTCACGGTGATCATCGGGCCCAACGGCTGCGGCAAGTCGACGCTGCTGCGGGCCCTCGCGCGCACGCTCCGGCCGCGCACGGGCGAGGTCCTGCTCGACGGCGAGCCGCTCGCCCGGCTGCGCTCGCGCGACGTCGCCCGCCGCCTCGCGCTCCTGCCGCAGAGCCCGCTGGCGCCCGAGGCCATCACGGTCGGCGACCTCGTCGCGCGCGGCCGCTACCCGCACCAGGGGCTGCTGCGCCAGTGGTCGGCGGCGGACGCGGTGGCCGTCGCCGACGCCCTGCACGCGACCGAGGTCGCCGAGCTGCGCGACCGGCTCGTCAGCACCCTCTCGGGCGGCCAGCGGCAGCGCGTCTGGCTCGCGATGGCCCTCGCGCAGGGGACCGACCTGCTGCTGCTCGACGAGCCGACGACGTTCCTCGACATCGCCCACCAGTTCGAGGTCATGGACCTGTGCGCGCGCCTGCACGAGGAGGGCCGCACGCTCGTCGCGGTGCTGCACGACCTCAACCAGGCCGCCCGGTACGCGACGCACCTCGTCGCGATGAAGGACGGCCGGGTCGTCGCCGAGGGCACGCCCGCCGAGGTCGTCACCCCCGAGCGGATCGCCGAGATCTTCGACCTCGCGTGCCGCGTCGTCGAGGACCCCGAGACCGGGACGCCGATGGTCATCCCCGCGCGGCGGCCGGTGCGCTGACCGGATCGCGGGCGGAGGCTTTCTCGCTCCCGCAACGCTTTATCAACTCTTGTGAAGATGTTCCCCGGTTGTGAAGTTCGCGCCATGGACCGAGCGCGAAACCCCTACACACCGAACGCCGGTGCCCCGCCGAGGTACTTCGCCGGACGTGCGACGGAGGTGGAGGACTTCCGCATCCTTCTCCGGCGCCTCGCCGCCGGCTACACCGAGCAGTCCGTGGTGGTGACGGGTCTGCATGGCGTCGGCAAGACCGTGCTCCTTGGTGAGTACCGCCGTATCGCCGATGAGGAGGGTTGGGTCGCGATCGATGCCGAGGTCTCGAAGAACACCGAGTTCGGGCCACAGATGGCCAACCTGGCTCGCCGTGCGCTCCTCCAGGTCTCGCCGCGAGTTCGTTGGGGTGACCGAGCCCGCGCAGCGGCCGCGACCCTGAGGTCCTTCTCCTTGACGGTGCAACCGGACGGCTCCCTCACGGGGGGCCTCGATGTCGAGCCGCAGTGGGGCAAGGCCGACACCGGGATCCTGAACGACGACCTCGCCGACGTGTTCGAAGCCGTCGGAGAGGCCGCGAAGGAGACCGACCGCGGCGTCATCTTCTTGTTCGACCCGTCGCGGACCGGCCGCCCGGGCCGCCCGGGTGCCGCCGCTCAGCCCAGCCCGGCGGCGCGCGCCTTGATCGCCGCCTGCATGCGCGACGTGCAGCCGAGCTTCGCGAGCACCCGCGACACGTGGGTCTTCGCGGTCGCCTCGGTGATGACGAGCGCGGCCGCGAGGTCGGCGTTGGACAGCCCGCGCGCGAGGCAGCCGAGCACGTCGCGCTCGCGGGCGGTCAGATCGGCCCAGCCGTCGATCTGCTCGGGCGTCGCCGCGGCGACGGGCGGCGGCGCGACGAACGCCGCGAGCAGCCGGCGGGTCACCTCGGGGGCGACGACGCCCTCCCCGGCGGCGACCCGGCGCACCGCGTCGAGCAGCGCCGCGGCCTCGGTGGACTTGAGCAGGAACCCGGCGGCCCCGGCGCGCAGCGCACCGAACACGTACTCGTCGAGGTCGAACGTCGTGAGCACCAGCACGTCCGCCAGGCCCTCGCCGGTGATCGTCCGGGTCGCCTCGATGCCGTCGGTCCCGGGCATCCGGATGTCCATGAGCACGACGTCGGGGCGCAGCGCGCGGGCGTTCGTCACGGCCGCGGCGCCGTCACCGGCCTCGCCGACCACCGTGATCGCCGGGTCGGTCTCGAGCATGAGCCGCAGCCCCGCGCGGATCGCGGCGTGGTCGTCGGCGACGAGGACCCGCACCGGCGCCGCGCTCACGCGGTCGCCCCGAGCGGCAGGGACGCCACCACGGACCAGCGGGCGTCGCCCGCCCAGCCGGCGGCGAACCGCCCGTCGAGCGCCTCGGCGCGCTCGCGCATCGTGACGAGCCCGAGCCCGGACCCGTCGGCGCCGGCCGGGGGCGGTGGTTCCGCGGCGGGGGAGCCGGGGGTCGGCGCGGCCGACTCGACCGCGAGCTCGAGCGCCCCGTCGTGTACCTCGACGGCGACCCGCACGTGCGCCCCGGGCGCGTGCTTCGCGGCGTTGGTGAGCGACTCCTGCAGGATCCGGTAGGCGGCCTGGTCCACCGCGGAGGGCAGCGCCGGGAGGTCGTCGAGCATCGTCCCGTCCCACGTCAGGGTCAGCCCGGCGGCGCGCGTGGCGGCGACGAGCTCGGTGGCCTCGCGCAGCCGCGGAGCCGCCGCCGTCGGGTCGCCCGACGCGGCGCCGTCGGCCCGCAGCAGCAGGATCATCGAGCGCATCTCCTGCAGCGACGTGACGCTCGCGGTGCGGACGGCCTCGAGCGCGGCCCGGTCGCGGGCAGCGGAGCGCGGGTCGCCGGGCGGCACGGCGAGCGCCGCCTCCGCGTGGATCGCGATGGCCGAGAGGTTCCCCGCGATCGCGTCGTGCAGGTCGCGGGCCATGCGGGCGCGCTCCTCCGTCACGAGCTCCGCGGCCCGCAGCGACGCGAGCCGGCGCTGGTCCTCGGCGCGCTCGGTCGCCAGGTCCGCGAGCTCCGACTGCCGCCGCACGGCGGTGCCCCACCACAGCGGCGTGCCGATGAGCGCGAAGTACTGCAGCGCGAGGAACACCGTGGTCTGCGCGTCGTGCGTGACGCCCCACACCAGCGCTGTCCCGACGCCGCCGAGCGCGACGACGGCCGAGCGGAGCACCGCGGCGGCCCGCGCGCGGGCGTGGATGGCCGCCGAGTAGATGAGGTCGACGAGCACCACGATGACGCCGATGCTCCCGCCGAGGTACGCGTCGACGACGAACAGCACGACGCCCGCGAGCAGCACCCCGACGGGCCAGCGCCGCTTCACGACCATGAGCGCGCAGCCGACCGCGAGCAGGGCGAGCGGCACCGCGGGCCCGGGCGGCCGGTGCTCGGCCAGGTCGCTCCACACGCCGTCGATCCCGACCGCGATCGTCAGGAGCCCGACGAGCGCGACCGCCCCGGCGTCGAGGAGGTCGCTCGTGCGCTCCGACGCGCGCACGCGCCGGTACCAGGCGGCGTCCGGGACCCTCATCGGGCCATCCCAGCACAGCACGCGCCGGGGGAGGTCCGACGAAGGATGTACCCGGCCGCCGCGCGTCGCGCCTTTCGCCCGACGACGCGGGACCCGCGCCCGCCACACGCTCGGCGCATGGCCCCTGACCTGCTCGGACAGCTCGTCGTCCTCGCCCTGATCGACAGCACGAGCTTCGGCACGCTGCTCATCCCGGTGTGGTTCCTGATGGTGCCCGGGCGGGTGCGCGCCCGGCGCGTGCTCGTCTTCCTCGGCACGGTCGCGACGTTCTACCTCGTCGTCGGGCTCGTCCTCATGTCCGGGGCGCACGCGGCGCTCGGCGACGGGTCGCGGCTGCGCGAGGGGACGGCGGGTTCGGTCGTCCAGCTCGTGCTCGGCGGGGCCCTGCTGGCCTGGGCGCTCGCGTACAAGGCCCCGAAGGCCGACGCCGGCGGGGCGGACGCCACCGGCGCGACGGGCGGTGCGGGGGCGGGCGGCGCCGGCGTGGTGGTCGACGCGCGCCGGCTCGGGAGCGGGGACGGCGCCGGCCCCGGCGTGGCGGGCGGCGCGGGCGGACCCGCCACGGCGACCCGGCGGCAGGGACGCGTGACGCGCTGGCGGGACCGGGCGATGAGCGGCGAGGCCGGCGGCGTCGGGGCGCTCGTGGGCCTCGCCGTCGCGGCGGCCGCCGTCGAGCTCGGGTCGATGCTGCCGTACCTCGGGGCGATCGGGCTGCTCACCGGCTCGGGGCTCACGTGGCCCGAGCGGGCGACGGTGCTCGTCGGCTACTGCCTCGTGATGATCCTGCCCGCGCTCGTGCTGCTCGCGGGGCGCCTGGTCGCCGCGGGCGCGGTCGAGCCGCTGCTGGGGCGGGTCGCCCGCTGGATGGAGCGGTCCGCCGGGGAGACGACGGCGTGGGTCCTCGGCATCGTCGGGTTCCTGCTCGCGCGCGACGCGCTCACCCGGCTCCCGTGGGTGCTGGACGCGCTCCGCACCGCCGGCTCCGTCGCGGGGATCGGGGACTGAGCCGGGGTTCCCGGGCGCGGTGCCCGGCTCAGCGGGAACGAGTCCGGGACGTGGAGCCGGTGACCGCGACACGGTCCCGACCGTCGGCCTTCGCCTCGTAGAGCGCCGCGTCCGCCGCGGCGTACAGCTCCCGCAGGGTCGTCTTGCCCGACGCGTGCGCCACGCCGATGCTCACGGTCAGCGGGACCGGGCCGTCCGCGGTGCGCAGCGGGCTGTCGCGCACGAGGCGCACGAGCTCCTCGGCGACCCCGATCGTCGCCTCGCGGTCCCACCCGGGCAGCAGCAGGGCCATCTCGTCGCCCCCGAGCCGGGAGGCGATCCAGTCGCGGTCGGCCCGGCGGCGCAGCAGGTCCCCGACGTGCGCCAGGGCGTCGTCGCCGACGGGGTGCCCGCGCTCGTCGTTGATGACCTTGAACCGGTCGAGGTCGAGGACCAGCAGGCCCGTGCCGGCACCCGTACTCGCCAGGGCGCACGCGGCGGCGTCGTCGAGCACCCGTCGCGTCGCGAGCCCCGTGAGCGCGTCGACGGCGGCCTGCTCGGTCAGCCGGGCCACGAGCCGGTCCTGACGCTCGCCCGCCTGGACCAGCACCGCGGCGACGACCGTGAGCATCGCCCCGATGTACGCGAGGTCGGTCGCGGCGCGGCCGGGCGGCAGCAGCGAGAACACGACCCAGGCGTTGCCGAGCACGGCAAGCACGGTCACGAGCGCGACCGGCCGGCGGCCGAGCTGCGACGCGGCGAAGACGACGGGGAACGCGAAGAACGCCTGCGCCGAGGCGCTCGCGTCGTGGGTCACGACGTCGAGGCCCGCGATGATCGCGACCCCCACCACCGGCGTGAGCAGCCAGGTCACGGCCGGCGCGCGGTGCCCGTGCCGGTAGAGCGCGAGCGCGAGCGCGAGGACGACGAGGTTGACCACGACCACGACGACCTGCGCGACGAGCGACGACGGGCCCTGGCCGAGTGCGGTGAAGACCAGCGTGACGACGGCGCCGACCGCGACGAGGACCGCCGCGGCGCGTGCTGCACCACGCGGGTCCCTCGGCCGGCACGCCTCGTCCCATGACACGTCCTCTCCATCGGCCGCCGCCTCCCCGGGCTGAGCGGCCCGACGGCTGAAGGGCCGGCAGCGGACCACCGGGGGTGGGCCGGCAGCGGACCACCGGGGGGCCGGCGGCGGACCGGCGGCGGACCACCGCCGGGCCGCCGCCTGCGCCGATGAGTTCCGGCGCCGCCGTCCGTCTGCCCCCGTGACCGCCGGACGGCCGCCGCCGCCCGCCCGCGACACCCCGGAGGACCCGATGACCACCGCACCGGACCGACCGACCACCCTCGCGCCCGGCCGCCCGCTCGTGGTCGACGCGGCGACGTGGCAGGCCGCGCGCGACGAGCTCCTGGTCCGCGAGAAGGCGCACACGCACGAGGGCGACGCGATCGCCGCGGCGCGCCGGCGGCTGCCGATGGTCGAGCTCGACCCGACCGTCGAGGTCGTGGGACCCGACGGGCCCGTCCCGTTCCTCGACCTGTTCCAGGGGCGCGACGAGCTGCTGGTCTACAAGCACATGTGGCACGACGGCGCGCCGCACCAGGGCCAGTGCGAGGGCTGCACCGTCTCGGCGTGGCACCTGCGCGACACGTCCTACCTGCAGGCCCGGGGGGTCTCGTTCGCGGTCGTGACCACCGGCGCGTGGGACGAGGTGGCGCCCTTCGCCGACTTCATGGGCTACACCCAGCCCTGGTACTCGGTGCGGGGTCTCCCCGAGCCGGTCGGCGGCGAGATGGGGATGTTCGCAGTCTTCCTGCGCGACGGCGACCGCGCGTTCCTCACCTACGACACGACCGGGCGCGGCACCGAGGTGGCCAGCGGCTCGTTCGCGCTGCTCGACCTGACGCCGTACGGGCGTGGGGAGGCGTGGCAGGACACCCCCGAGGGCTGGCCCGAGGGCCGGGGCGCCTGCTGGTACTGGCGCACGGACGTCGACGGCAACGGGACCTGGGGAGGGACGGGCCGCCCCACGCCGCAGTGGACCCGCCCGGGCGCGACCCCGGAGACGACTCTCGGGCGGCACGGGGACCACCACTGACGGTGGCGTTCGACGGCCCGTTCGACGGCCGGTCGACGGCGTGCCCACCCGGTCCCCGTCGGGGCCCTGGGTGGGCACGCGGCTGAGCTCCGCGGGCTGCGTGCTGCGTTCTGCGTGCGGCGGATCAGGCGACCGCGGTCGCCAGCCGTGTCGTGCGGCGTGCCGCGAGCGCCGTCGCCACGAGCGCGAACACGACGACGGCGGCGCTGACGACGCCGTACGCGGGCAGGTCGACCACGGGCGGCCCGCCGAGCACGCCGGCGCTCACGCCGACCACCGCAGGGACCACGGCCAGGGTGCCGACGACCCACGCCGTGACCCCCGTGATCGCCGCCTCGACCGTGGTCATGGCCAGGAGCTGGCGGCGGGTCGTGCCGGTGCGGTGCAGCAGCGCGAGCTCGTCGCGGCGGGCGACCGTGGTCATCGCGAGCGTGCTCGCGGCGCCGACCGCCACGACGGCGAGCAGCAGGAGCAGCAGCGCGGTCCCGATGTCGTTCTCGCCGCCGGCCGAGCGCATCGCCGTGGCAGCGTACGTCGTCGCGTCGGCCGCGGTCGCGCCCGCGGCGGCGATCGCCGCGGTGGCGTCCGCCAGGTCCGCGCCGGGGGTGAGGTCGACGAGCACGGTGTCGGCCAGCACGGGCAGCCCGTGGGCCTCGGCAGTCGCGGGGCCGGTGATCAGGTCGCCCACCCCCAGCCCGCGGGAGAACACCGCGACGACGGTCGCGTCGACGACGTCCTGCCCGAGCCGGAGCGCGAGTGTCTCGCCCGGACGAGTGCCGCTCGTGAAGGCCGTGTCGGTGCTCACGGCCACGGTGTCCGGGGTGACGAGGCCGGCGAGCGAGCCGTCGACGACGTCCGGGTCGAGCGCCGTGGTGCCCGGCGGGACGACGCGCAGCGCCGTCGCCTCCCACGCCAGGGCGCCGTCGATGTCGTCGTCGGTCCGCAGCTGTGCCGGCACGGTCGCGAGCGGGACTGCCGACGCGACGCCGGGCACCCCGGCGACCTGCGCCGTCAGGTCCTGTGCTGCGCCCTCGGGAGGTGCCGCGCCCTCGGGGGGCGTCACGACGAGGTCGGCGGCGACCGAGGCGACGAGCTCCTCCTGGGCGGCGGTCGTGATCGCCCGGTTGACGCTCGTCTGGACCGTCGCCGCGGCGACCACCAGGGCGAGCGGCACGACGACGGTGGTCAGCCGCCGCGAGAAGCCGCGCACGTTGCGAACGGCGAGCACCGTCGCCGGACGTCCGCCGGACGGGTGGACCCGCGCGAGGCGGTCGAACAGCCAGCCGACCAGGACGGGGCCGGCGAGCGCGACGGCCCCGACCAGCGCGAACGCGGAGAGCGACGCCGTGGCGCTCCCCAGGGTGCCCGGGATCCACAGGCTCGAGAACGCCAGGGCCAGGCCACCGAGAGTCATGGCCAGGGCGGTCAGCCGCCGGGCGGTCCCGACCTCACGGTCCTCGACGGCGCTCAGCTGGAGCGCCTCGGTCGGTGCGGTCCGCGCGGCCTCGCGGGCGCCGAGCCGGCCGACGGGCACCGCGGTCACCACGATCAGCGCGACGGCCACGAGGACGGGCAGCGGCGACAGGGACGACGTGAAGCCCGGCGCGACCATCCCGCCGCGCACGAGCAGGGGGTCGAGGAGCCGGGCGCCGAACAGTCCCGCGAGCGCACCCAGCGGCGCGGCGACGAGCGAGACCACCGCGACCTCGAGCGTGACCGTGCGCCGCACCTGCGCCGGCGTCGCGCCGACCGCGCGCAGCAGCGCGAGCTCCCGGCGGCGTCCGCGCAGCGCGAGGGTCACGGTCGCGGCGACGACCATCACCACGACGACGAGCAGCGTCCCGGCGTAGGAGGACGCGAGGGACACGAGGAGGCCGCCCGAGGTCGGGTCCGCGGCGGCCTGCGTGCGCAGGCCCGACTCGGCCAGCACCCCGGTCACGGCGAGGACCGCCGCGGCGACGGCGAGGACGACGGCGGTGCCGGCGAAGGCCCCGCGGTGGGCGCGGACGCCCGAGGAGGCGAGCTGCCACACGGTGCTCACCGGCCCGTCGTGAGGAGGCGGGCGGTGACCTGCTCGGCGGTGGGATGCTCGAGCTGGTCGACGACGAGCCCGTCCGCGAGGACGACAACGCGCTCCGCAGCGGCCGCGACGCCCGCGTCGTGGGTGACGACGACCACGGTCTGCCCGAGCTCCCGGGCGGAGTCCCGCAGCACCTGGAGCACCGCGGCCCCGGTCCGGGAGTCCAGCGCACCCGTCGGCTCGTCGGCGAACACGACGGCGGGCCGCGTGACGAGCGCCCGGGCGATCGCGACCCGCTGGGCCTGCCCGCCGGACAGCTCGCCCGGCAGCCGGTCCATGAGGTGCGGCACGCCGAGGAAGTCGAGCAGGGCGGCCTCCCACGCCGCGTCGACCGGACGGCCGGCGAGCACGAGCGGCAGGCGGACGTTCTCGCGGGCCGTCAGGTGACCGATGAGGTTGTAGGACTGGAAGACGAAGCCCACGTGCTCCCGGCGGAACCGGGTGAGGTCGTCGGGCCGCAGCGTCGTGAGGTCGTGCCCGCCGACGACGACGGCGCCGCGGCTGGGCGTGTCGAGCCCCGCCGCGCAGTTCAGCAGCGTCGACTTGCCCGAGCCGGACTGCCCGACGACGGCCGTCACGGAGCCCGCGAGCAGCTCGAGGGACACCCCGCGCAGCGCGTGGACGGGCTCGCGGCCCGGGTAGGTCTTGTGCAGGTCGACGAGGCGGACGGCGGTGGCCGTCGCCTCGGCCGTGGTCGGTGCGGACATGAGGTGCTCCCGGGGTTCGAGGTCGAGGTGCCGCTCTCGAACCTAGGAACGCGGAGGGGTGCCCATCGAGCCTCGGAGGGACGCCCTGCGCGGGTCCATCCTTCGATGCAGGCGCGGTGCGCGATGCTGTCCGGCACGGAGCCGAGCGAGGAGCAGCGCGTGGGTGTCGAGGAGTGGGTGCTGACGGGGGCGCGGGTCGCGCGGACCTCGCCGGACGGGGTGCGCGTGAGCCGGCCGGCGGACCAGCCGGTCGACGTGCACGTGCGCGACGGGCGGGTCGTCGCCGTCGGGCCCGACGCCGCGCGGGGCGCCGGGGCGCGGGCCGAGCGGGTCGACCTCGGGGGCCGCGTCGTCGTCCCCGGGCTGTGGGACGCGCACACGCACATGGACCAGTGGGCGCTGTTCCGGCGGCGCCTCGACGTCTCGGGTGCGACGTCCGCCGCCGACGCCGCGCGGCTCGTGACGGAGCGGCTCGCGCGCGGCGACGCCGACGAGGTGCTCGTCGGGATGGGCTTCCGCGACGGGCTGTGGCCGGACCTCCCCGACGCCGCGCTGCTCGACGAGGCCGCCGCGCGCGCCGGGCGTCCCGGCGCCGCCGTCGTGCTCGTCTCGGGCGACGTGCACTGCGCGTGGCTGAGCACCGCGGCGCTCGCCCGGTACGGCGTCCCGTGGCGGGCGGACGGGGTGCTGCGCGAGCACGAGTGGTTCGCGGTGAGCGCGCGCGTCAACGTCGTCGCACCGCGGCTGCTCGACGCGTGGGTCGACGAGTCGGCGCGGGCCGCGGCCGCGCGTGGGGTCGTCGGGGTCGTCGACCTCGAGCTGAGCGACCTGCTGACCGCGTGGCGCCGGCGCATCGCGGGCGGCGCCCGGTCGCTGCGCGTCTCCGCGGGCGTCTGGCCCGACCACCTCGACCGTCCGCTCGCCGAGGAGCTGCGCACGGGCGACGTCGTGCCCGGGCAGGGCGACGCGGCGCTGCTCACGATGGGCCCGCTCAAGGTCATCACCGACGGCTCGCTCAACACGCGCACCGCCTACTGCCACGACCCGTACCCCGGCCTGACCGGCCCGGACGCGCGCGGCGTGCTGTCGGTGCCGCCCGGCGAGCTCGTGCCGCTCATGGCGCACGCGCACCGGCACGGCCTGCGCTCCGCGATCCACGCGATCGGCGACGCCGCGAACACGCACGCGCTCGACGCGTTCGCGGCGTCGGGCGCGCGCGGCAGCATCGAGCACGCGCAGCTCCTCGACGCCGGGGACGTCGCGCGGTTCGCCGAGCTCGGCGTCGTCGCGTCGGTGCAGCCCGAGCACGCGATGGACGACCGTGACGTCGCCGACCACTACTGGGCCGGGCGCACCGGGCGGGCGTTCGTGCTGCGCGCGCTCGTCGACGCGGGCGTGCGCCTGACGCTCGGCTCGGACGCGCCCGTCGCGCCCCTCGACCCGTGGCAGGCGATCGGGTCGGCCGTCGACCGGGCTCGCGACGGACGCGAGCCGTGGCACCCGGAGCAGGCGGTCGACCTCGACGTCGCCCTCGGCGCCTCGGTGCGCTCGCGCGTCGAGGCGGGCCAGGTCGCGGACCTCGCGGTGCTCGACGCCGACCCGTGGGCCGCGGCGGCGGACCTGCGCGGCACGCCGGTCGCGGCGACGATGCTCGCGGGCGGCTGGACGGCGTCACAGCTCTAGGCCACTACCCTCGGGTCGCGCCGCACGGGTGGTCCCCGCCGCCCTGACCTCGACGCAGCTCCGCCCGACGCACGCTTCGCCCGACGCACGCTCCGCCCGACGCACGCTCCGCCCGGCTCACCCGCCCCCGACGCGCGCCGTCCCGCACCGGCCCAGCGCCGCCCGCCCCTGGAGGTCCGCATGAAGGTCGCCGTCGCCGGAGGCACCGGCCTGCTCGGCCGTCTCGTCGTCGAGGCCCTGACCGCGCGCGGCGACGCGCCCGTCGTGCTCGCGCGCTCGCGCGGCGTCGACCTGACGACCGGGCGCGGGCTCGACGCGGCCCTGGCCGGCGCGGACGCGGTGATCGACGTCAGCAACGTGACGACCACGAGCCGGCGCACGGCGGAGCGGTTCTTCGACGCGGCGACGCGGCACCTGCTCGACTCCGCGCAGCGCGCGGGCGTGCGGCACCTCGTCGCGGTCTCGATCGTCGGCGTCGACACCGTGGACTTCGGCTACTACCTCGGCAAACGCCGGCAGGAGCAGCTCGTCGCCGCGGGCCCGGTGCCGTGGACGGTCCTGCGCGCGACGCAGTTCCACGAGTTCGCCGAGCAGCTCGTCGAGCGCGGTGTGGGGCCGGTCGTCGTGGTGCCGCGCATGGCGAGCCGGCCCGTGGCGGCCCGGGAGGTCGCGGAGCACCTCGTCACGCTCGTGCACGGCGAGCCGCAGGGCCTCGCCCGGCCGATGGCCGGCCCCGAGGACCTCGACATGGTCGGTCTCGTCCGGCGCGTGCTCGCGGCGCGGGGGCAGCGCCGTCTCGTCGTCCCGCTGCGCTTGCCGGGCGCGACGGGAGCCGCGATGGCGGGCGGCGCGCTCGTGCCCCGGGGCGACCACGTGCGCGGGACGGTCACGTTCGCGGAGCACCTCGCGGGCACGACGCGCTGAGCGGCGAGGGTCGGCCGGTGCCCACCGTCGGGCCGCGGCCCTGCGCTGCGCCGCGGTGCGCGCCGTGGCCGGCGCTCGCGGTCAGCCGGTGCCGGCCGTGCCGGCCGCGTCCTCCTGGATCATCACGTCGGACGCGTGGACGCACATCATCCGCAGCGCCCCCGTCCCGGTGTTGACGAACCGGTGCCACACCCCCGGGCCGACGACCGCGCAGTCGCCCGGGTGCGCGACGACGGTCGTGTCCCCGCGCGTGATCGTGGCCTCGCCGTCGAGCACGACCCACGTCTCGCTGTACGGGTGCCGGTGCAGCGAGGGGCCCTGCCCGGGGTCGTTGTCGACGAAGAAGTAGGACACGCCCGAGCCGTGCGCGCGCCCTTCGAAGCGGGCGGTGCGCGACCCCGGGAGGCGCAGGTCGGCGACGCGGACGACGGCCGGGACGGTGGTCATGCGGCGCTCCTCTCAGGCTCGCCGGACAGCCACCGGCGGCTGCCCCCAGCGTGCCAGCGGGCACCCACGCGCCGGTAGGTCCGCGCACGCCGACGCGTCCGACCGCCGACGAGGGGGGCGGCGCGGGCTACCCGACCGACCCGGCCGCGCGGTAGACGACGACGAACAGACTCGCGACCACGGCGGTGCCGAGGGATGCCACGAGCACCGGCACTGCACCCCGAACCCGCCGCGCCAGCATCCCCACGAGCAGCGCGATCGCCCCGACACCGAGCACGACCCAGTACGCGGCACCGGTCGTCCCGACCACGACCGTCAGCCCGTAGACCGCCTCCCCGACGCCGACGCCCGCGAGCGCCGCGGTGCCGAGCGCGGCCCGCAGCCCACGCTCCCGCAGCCACGCGGCCGCGACGCCGACGACCGGCCCGACGACGAGCCCGACGACGCCGAAGAACGTCGGGTCGTAGAACAGCCCGCGCAGGTGCGCGCCCGCGCTGTACCCGAGCACGAGCAGCACGAAGCTCGCGGCGCCGAGCACCGCGGCGGTCCGGGTCCGGGCGCGGGACCACAGCACGAGCAGCGCGGTCAGCACCGTCCAGCCGCTCGCCGAGTTCGCGAACGGGGCGGCGGCGTCGGGCAGCACGCCCTGGGCCGTCACCGTGAGCACGCCGAGCGCGGCGCTCGCGAGCGGCACGGCGGTGAGGCGCGCCCAGCCGGGCCGCTGCTCGGGCGGCACCGGGGGAGCGACGGGAGCGGCGGCGGCGGTCGGAGGCACGCGTCGACCGTAGGCGGCGCCGCACCGGGCGCGCGTCCGCCCTCCGTCGGGCGTCCGGGCTCGCACGTCCACCCGTGGGTGCAGGTCCGTGCCGGAGCGGAGGCGGACGGCGCGCGACCGGCGTACAACGGAGTCACCCCGCCACATCGACGACGATCGGCAGGCTCCGATGCGCAGGTTCTCCGTGCCGTCCCGCTCTCTCGCTGCCCCCGTGACCGCCGCCGTCTCCGCGGCGGTCCTCGCTGCGGGGCTCGCGCTCGCCGGTCCGGCGGGCGCGGTCACCGACCCGGGGTCCCTCGACGCGCCCCTCGGTGGCCTGGGCGGCACGGGCGGCGGTTCCGGCGGCGGCCCGGGCGGCGGCTCCGGAGGCGCGCACCGCGCGGTGCGGTCGACGCCGTACACGAACCCGGTGAGCGGCGGCTTCGCGGACACGTACGCCGACCCCGCGGTGATCCGCGGCAAGGACGGCTGGTGGTACGCGTACGGCACGACGGACCCGCTGCGCGAGGGCGAGGGCGTGCGGCACCTGCTGCCGATCTCGCGGTCCTCGGACCTCGTGAGCTGGGAGTACGTCGGGGACGCGTTCACCGAGGACACCCGCCCGGCGTGGGCCGACGCCGAGCGCGACGCGGCGCTGTGGGCGCCCGACATCCGCTACGTCGACGGCGAGTACCGGCTCTACTACGTCGTCACGGACACCACGACCGGCCCGGACGACCCCGGGGAGCCGAACGACAACGCGATCGGCGTCGCGACCGCCCCGACCCCGGTGGGCCCGTGGACCGACTCCGGCGACCCGGTCGTCGACCCCCGTCGCGGGGCGGGGGCGTCCGAGGACTTCCTGTGGACGTTCGACCCGCACCACGTCGTCGGCCCGGACGGCACCGAGCACCTGTTCTACGGCTCGTACTACGGCGGGATCTGGGTCACCGAGCTCGGCGAGGGCGGCACGGAGGCCGTCGGGGAGCCCGTGCAGGTCGCGATCGACAACAAGTACGAGGGCGCGTACGTGGTCCAGCGCGACGGCTGGTGGTACCTGTTCGCGTCGTCGGCCAACTGCTGCACGGGCCCGACGACGGGGTACAGCGTGCACGTCGGGCGGTCGCGGGACCTGACCGGGCCGTACGTGGACCGGGAGGGCGTGCGGATGGACGAGTCGCGGGCCGGCGGCACACCGGTGCTCGCCCCGAACGGGAACCGCTGGGTCGGCACCGGGCACAACGCGGTCGTCACGGACCTCGCGGGTCAGGACTGGGTCGTCTACCACGCGATCGACCGTGCGGACCCCTACCTCGACGGGACCGACGGCATCAACGAGCGGCCCATGCTGATCGACCGGCTCGACTGGGTCGACGGCTGGCCGACCGCGCGGGCGGGCGCGTGGGCGTCCGAGGACCGCCAGCGCGGACCCGTCACGGGCCAGGTCACGGGGTTCGACGACGGCATCCCGCGCACGTGGACGGCGGTGGGCCGCTGGACGACCGGGTCCGACGACGACGCGGGGGGCCACGCGGTGTCCGGCGCGCCGGGCCGCACGGGGGCGGGCGCGCTCGTCACCCACCGGCCCCTCGGCAACGGCGACGGCGTCCGTGTCGAGGCGGACCTGCGGGCCGACCCCGGCGTGACCGCCGCGCACGGGCTCGTCGCCGGGTACCGGACGCGCGGCGGCGCCGGGCGGCTCGAACGGCTCACCGACAACCCCGACGCCCCGCGCGGCCCGGTCGACCAGGTCAGCGCCGCGATCGACCCGGCGACCCGCGAGCTCGTCGTCGAGGCGACCGTGCGCGGCCGCCCCGTCGCGCGCGCCGCCGCACCCCTGCCCGCGGACCTCGACCTCACGACGTGGCACTCCGCCGTGCTGACGGTGCGCGGGGGCGTCGCCCGCGCCGAGCTCACGCACGCGCGCCTCGGCGACCCGCTCGCCGTCGTCACGCTCGAGCTCCCGCGCGGCGCAGGTGCGCCGGGTGCCGCCGGGGCGTTCGCCGCCGGCGCGGGCGTGCACGTCGACAACCTCAGCGCCCTCCCGGCGGCGCGCCCGGTCACGCGCACCGTGCCGCTCGCGCGGCCGGGGGACCTCCTGCTGGAGGACGAGTTCGACGGCGACGCGCTCGACCCGGCGTGGACGGTGCTGCGCTCGCCCGAGGTCACCGTGGCCGGCGGCGTCCTGCGCTGGCCCACCGAGGCGGGCGACCTCAGTGGCGCCGCGAACGACGCCGGGGTGCTCCTGCGCGACGCGCCCGACGGGGACTGGGTCGCGGAGACCCGCCTGACGATCGACCTGGGCACCGACGAGATCCGCAACTACCAGCAGGGCGGGATCGTCGCGTACGTGGACGACGACCGGTGGGCGCGGCTCTCGCACGTCGCGATCTGGAACACCCGGCAGACGGAGTTCGGCACCGAGCAGCCGTACGCGGGGCGGCTGCAGTACGGCGGGACGATCGTCGGGCCGCCCGCCGAGACCACGTGGCTGCGCCTCGCGCACCGCACCGACGACGCGGGCGAGCACGAGGTGCAGGCGTTCACGTCGACCGACGGGCGCACGTGGGTCGCGGGCGGCGTGTGGACGTTCCCGGCGGGCTCGGAGCTGTCGATCGGGCTCGTCTCGCACGGCGGCGTCGGGGCGACCGCGGAGTTCGACTACCTGCGGGTCTTCGAGCGCGCGGGCCGGAGCTGACGCCGGCGCACGACCCTCGGCGCCGCCCGGGTCGGCGCGCCGCCCGGGTCAGCGCGCGGCGGCGACCAGCTCGTGCACCGTCGCGACGTCGTACGGCGCCGCCCCGCGCCCGCGGCGGTGGGCGTCGCGCGCCGCCGCCTGCACGGCGTCGTTGACCGGTGTCGCGACGCCGTGCAGGCGCCCGAGCAGCGCGATCTCCCCGTTGAGCCAGTCGACCTCGATGCCGTCGGTGCCGCGGGCGAGGCTCTGCCACGTCGAGCTGCCACCGCGCGGGCCGGCGCCGACGGGTCGCACCTGCACCGCGTCGCCCCGGCGCTCCTGCTCCTGCTCGGGCGTCGAGAAGTCGATCCCCGCGGCGGTCAGCACGGACCGGCCCTCCGCGCGCAGCTCGTCGAGCAGCTCGCGGGTCCCGGACGCTCCGCCGACGAGCGCGTCGAGCCCGTTCCCGAGGTTGCTCAGCAGCTTGCCGTACTTCCACCGCATGACCTCGGCGTCCTCGACGGCCCTGAACCGGCTCCCGCCGAGGTCGGCGACGAGCCGCGCGGTCACGTCGTCGAGCGCCCCGGGCACGCGCCCGACGGTGAGGAAGCCCGAGTACGGGTGCCCCTCGGCCTGGACGGTGCCGGGCGTCAGGTAGGACGCGGGCAGCCACACGCACACCCCGTACACGCGCCGGAACACCCGCAGCGCGGCGTGCTCGTTCGCGACGCCGTTCTGCGCGGTCACGAACGGCAGCCGGTGCGCCGCAGGTGCCCCGGAGGTGCCGACCGGCGCGTCCGCCCACGCGTCGAGCACGCTGCGGGTGTCCTGCGACTTGACGGCGGAGACCAGCACGTCGTCGTCGGTCAGCCTGAGCTCGTCGGGGCCGCCGACGGCGGGGACGGGCAGCGTCGACGAGCCGTCGGGCGTCTCCAGGACCAGCCCGCGGTCCCGGATCGCGTCGAGGTGCGCGCCGCGCGCCACGAGGACCACGTCGTGCCCGGCCTCGAAGAGCCTCCCGCCGAGGGTCCCACCGACCGCGCCCGCACCGATCACGACGTATCTCATGCGGGGGATCGTAGGTCGGGACGCGCCGGGGTGCTGTGTCGTAGCGTCGGGTGGGACGCGCCGGACCGCGGGCGCGGACCCACGCGCGCCGGCCCGGACGCGCGGCCGACGCAGGGGGAGACGTCACGTGACCGAGCCCGGACGCACGTCCGACGGCACCGCCGCCCTGCTCGCCGACGCGCAGGCCCTCGGCCCCGGGCTGACGGCGCTGCGCCACGACCTGCACCGGGTTCCGGAGATCGGCCTGCACCTGCCGATCACGCAGGCGCGGGTGCTCGCCGCACTCGACGGACTGGGCCTCGAGGTCACGACCGGCACCGGCCTGTCCTCGGTCGTCGCGGTGCTGCGGGGCGCCCGCCCCGGCCCCGCGGTGCTGCTGCGCGGCGACATGGACGCGCTGCCCGTGACCGAGGAGTCGGGCGAGCCGTTCACGAGCGAGCACCCCGGCGTGATGCACGCGTGCGGCCACGACCAGCACGTCACGGGGCTCGTCGGCGCCGCCCGGCTGCTCGCCGCCCGGCGCGAGGAGATCGCCGGCTCGGTCGTGCTCATGTTCCAGCCCGGCGAGGAGGGCGACCACGGCGCCCGGCTCATGATCGAGGAGGGCGTGCTCGACGCCGCCGGCGAGCGCGTCGTCGCCGCGTACGGGCTGCACGTGGTCTCGTCGATGCTCCCGACAGGGCTGGTGACGAGCCGTCCGGGTCCGGCGATGGCCGCCGCCGACCAGATGTTCGTGACCGTGCGCGGGCGCGGCGGCCACGGGTCGTCGCCGCACCGAGCCGCCGACCCGGTGACGGTCGCCGCGGAGATCGTGCTCGCGTTCCAGACGGCAGTGACCCGTCAGTTCGACGCGCACGACCCGGTCGTCGTGACCGTCGGCCGGATCGCCGCGGGGACGACCGACAACGTCATCCCGGAGACCGCCGAGCTCGCCGCGACGATCCGCACGTTCTCGGAGCGGCACCACGCCGAGATCCCCGAGCGGCTCACGCGCGTCGCCGAGCACGTCGCGCTCGCGCACGGCCTGACCGCCGAGGTCGACTACGTGCGCGGCTACCCGGTCACGGTCAACGACGCCCACGAGGTCGAGCGTGCGGCCCGCGTGACGCGGTCGCTCAGCGGCGACGCCGGGTACGTCACCGCGGACCGGCCGGTCTCGGGCGCCGAGGACTTCTCCTACGTGCTGCAGCAGGTCCCCGGCGCGTTCGTGTTCCTGGGCGCGACCTCGGCCGGCGCCGACCCCGCGACCGCCCCGTACAACCACGCGGCCGGCGCCCGGTTCGACGACTCGGTCCTGCCGCTCGCGTCGGCCCTGCTCGCCGGGCTCGCGCTCGACCGGCTCGCGGAGGGCTGAGCGCGGCCCGTGCGCTGCGTCCGCGACGATGGACCCATGCGTGCCGTCGTCGTCGAGGAGTTCGGTCGGGTCCCCGTCGTCCGGGAGGTGCCCGAGCCGGTCTGCGCGCCGCACGGGGTGGTCCTGCGCGTCGAGGCGACGGGCGTGTGCCGGTCGGACTGGCACGGGTGGCAGGGGCACGACGACGGCATCACCCTCCCGCACGTCCCCGGGCACGAGCTCGCGGGCACGGTCGTCGAGGCCGGCGCCGACGTGCGGCGCTGGGCTGTGGGCGGCCGGGTCACCGTGCCGTTCGTGTGCGCGTGCGGGGACTGCCCGGCGTGCGCCGCGGGCGAGCACCAGGTGTGCGAGCGCCAGACGCAGCCCGGCTTCACGCACGACGGGTCGTTCGCCGAGCGGGTCGCGCTCGACCACGCCGACGTCAACCTCGTCGCGCTCCCGCCGGGCCTGTCGGCGGTCACCGCGGCAGGGCTGGGCTGCCGGTTCGCGACGGCGTACCGGGCGCTCACGGTGCACGGCCGGCCGGGCGCGGGGGAGTGGGTCGCCGTGCACGGGTGCGGCGGCGTGGGGCTTTCCGCGGTGATGGTCGCGGCGTCGCTCGGGGCGCGGGTCGTCGCGGTCGACGTGTCCCCGGCGGCCCGGGCGGCGGCGCTCGACCTCGGCGCGGAGCACGCGCTCGACGCGTCGGGCCTCGCGCCGGCCGACGTCGCCGCCGCCGTCCACGAGACCACGGGCGGCGGCGCCCACGTCTCGCTCGACGCGCTCGGCAGCGCCGCGACCGCCGCCGCGTCGCTGCTCGGCCTGCGCCGCCGGGGTCGGCACGTGCAGGTCGGGCTCCTGCTCGGCGCCGACGCCGACCCTGCGCTGCCGATGGGCCGCGTCGTCGCGTGGGAGCTCGAGGTCTACGGCAGCCACGGCATGGCCGCGCACGAGTACCCGGCCATGCTCGCGCGCATCGCCGACGGGACGCTGCGCCCGGACCGGCTCGTCGGCCCGGTCGTGACGCTCGACGACGCCCCGGCGGCGCTCGCGGCGATGAGCGGCCCGGCGACGTCGGTGGGGATGACGGTCGTCGTTCCGTGAGCGCCGGGGACGTGCCGGTGCCGCGATCGCCACGTCGACGCCGGTGCCCGGCCCAACGCTCGCCCGGCCGTCCCCGCCGCGCACGGCGCCTTGCGAGGCCTTGCCTCATAGGTCGCTGCGCGATATATATCGTGCATGGCGAAACGGATGTCCGAGCAGTCGTACCTCGTGCTCCTCGCGCTCGCCGAGGAGCCGCGGCACGGGTACGGCGTCGTCCAGGCCGTGCTCGCGCTCTCCGGCGGCGACGTGCGGCTCGGCGCCGGCACGCTCTACGGGATCCTCGACCGGCTCGTCGCCGCCGGGCAGGCGGAGGCGTCGGGGGAGGTCGTCGTCGACGGTCGCCTGCGGCGGTACTACCGGCTGACCGACGCGGGCCACGAGGCGCTCACCGCCGAGACCGCGCGCCTGCGCGACCTCGCCCGCCGCGCCCAGCGGGTCCTCACCGCGGCTCCGCGACCGGCGCTGGGGCAGGCATGAGCACGCGCCGGCGCGTACCGAGCGCTGCCGGGGGCCGCGGGAGCGCGGTGCCCACCGCCTCGCCGAGAGCCGCGCCGGGTGCCGCGGTCGAGCAGCTGCCGTCGTTCGAGCGGTCCGTCCGGCGCTGGCTGCACGCCTACCCCCGGCGGTGGCGCCGTGCGCGGGCCGCCGAGGTCACCGCGGTGCTCGCCGACCTGGCGGGACCGGCAGCCCGCCACCTCGACGCCCGCACCGCCCTCGGCCTCGTCGGCGCCGGGCTCGCGACCCGCTGGCGCGAGCACCCGCCGCCGCGCGTGTACCTCGCGTACCGGCTCGCGGGGCGTCACCCCGGTCCGGCGTGGGACGGGTGGCTCCGCGACGACGTCGACGGCCGGCTCTACCCCGCACGGCTCGCGCTCACCGAGGGCCTGGTCGCCGCCGTCGCCTACCCGTCCGTCGAGCGGCTCTACCCCGTCGCGGCGCCGCCGCTCCCGGGGACGACCGTCACGCCGACCGTCGCGGGCGACGTCCCGGGTGCCGCGCCGGCGGCGTCCGTCGAGGACCGCGCGTGAGCGCCCCGGACCGGTTCGCCCGCTCCGCCGCGCTCTGGCTGCGCGCCTACCCCCGGCGCTGGCGCACCGCGCGCGCGGACGAGGTGACCGACGTCCTGCGCGACCTCGCCGCGCCCGGCGCCGTGCGCGTGGACTCCCGCGCTGCCCTGAGCCTCGTGCGGTCGGGCTGGTCGACGCGCTGGCGTGAGCACCCTCCGCTCGGTGCGTGGCTGCGGTACCGGCTCCTGCGGGAGCGGCTCCCTCGGCAGTACCGCGGGTGGGTGCGCGACGACGTCGACGGGCGGTGGTTCCCCGTGCGGATGTTCTCGCCGGTCATGCCGCTGTGGGGGCTGCCCGTCTACGTGGCGCTGCTCGACCCGTCCGACGGTGAGGGCTGGGTGCGGCTCGCCGTGCCCGCGCTGCTGCACACTGCCGTCGCAGCGCTGCTGTGGCGCACCGCGCGGCGCACCGGCCGGCGGCTCTATCTCGCACGTCGCCCCGCCGTGCCGAGGGGTGAACGCCGCGACGGCCCCGCGCGCAGCACTCGGTAGGCTGGCCCCGCCCCCACCGCCGCGAAAAACCTGGAGCCACCCGTGGGACGAGTCGTCGTCGATGTGATGCCGAAGCCCGAGATCCTGGACCCGCAGGGCAAGGCCGTCGCCGGTGCCCTGCCGCGGCTCGGCTTCGCGCAGTTCACCAGCGTCCGCCAGGGCAAGCGCTTCGAGCTCGAGTTCGAGGGGCCGGTGACCGACGAGGTGCTGGCCGCCGCGCGCGAAGCCGGTGAGCACGTGCTGTCCAACCCCGTGATTGAGGACGTCGTCGCGGTCTACGCGGAGGACGCCGCGCAGGTGACCGCGTGACGCGCGTCGGTGTCGTGACCTTCCCGGGCACGCTCGACGACCGGGATGCCGCGCGCGCGGTGCGCCTGGCCGGCGGCGAGCCGGTGGCGCTGTGGCACGCGGACGAGGACCTGCACGAGGTCGACGCGGTCGTCCTGCCGGGCGGGTTCTCCTACGGCGACTACCTCCGTGCGGGCGCGATCAGCCGCTTCGCGCCCGTGATGGGGTCGGTCGTCGACGCCGCGAACGGCGGGATGCCCGTGCTCGGGATCTGCAACGGCTTCCAGGTCCTCACGGAGGCGCACCTGCTGCCCGGCTCGATGATCAAGAACGACCACCTGCACTTCCTGTGCCGCGAGCAGGTCCTCAGCGTCGAGAACGCCGAGACGTCCTGGACCCGCGACTACGCCGCCGGCGAGCGCATCACGATCCCGCTCAAGAACCAGGACGGGCAGTACGTCGCCGACGAGCGGACGCTCGACGAGCTCGAGGGCGAGGGCCGCGTCGTCTTCCGCTACGAGGACGGCAACCCGAACGGCTCGCGCCGCGGCATCGCGGGGATCTCGAACGCGAAGGGCAACATCGTCGGCCTCATGCCGCACCCCGAGCACGCGGTCGAGGCCGGCTTCGGTCCCGACGGTGCGAACGGCCCGCGCAGCGGCACCGACGGGCTGCGCTTCTTCACGTCCGTGCTCCACGCGCTGGTCGGATGACGCTCGCGGGCACCCGTACGGAGCTGACGACGTCCTTCGTCGACTGGGCGGACCTCGACGGCTCACGGCTGCGCGCCAAGCAGCAGGCGGACCTCGCCGCGCGCTACGGCGAGGACGACTTCGGCCCCGAGATGACGGCCGAGGGCGTCGTCGCGATGCTGCTCGTGCGCGACGACGGCGAGGCGGTCGCGTGCGGCGCGCTGCGTGACGTCTCCGCTGAGCACGGCCCGCAGACCCTCGAGATCAAGCGCGTGTTCGTGGTGCCGACGCACCGGGGGCGCGGCCTGTCCCGGCTCGTCATGGCGGAGCTCGAGGCGCGCGCGCGTGCGCTCGGGTTCCGGCGTCTCATCCTCGAGACGGGCGTGATGCAGCCCGAGGCCATCGGCCTGTACCTGGCCCTCGGCTACCTCCCCATCGAGAACTACAGCGAGTGGAAGGACGAGCCGGGGTCCCGCTGCTTCGGCAAGGCCCTGGTGCCCGACGACGGCGGTGCGGAGACGGACGTCCCGCGCGACGAGCCGCCCGCGGACGTCCCGGTCCGGCGACGCCCCGAGGTGACGCTGCGCTTCGTCGACTGGGACGACGCCGACGCCGTCGCGCTGCGCGTCGCGATGTACGAGCGCACCAACGCCCGGCTCTACCCGGCGCTCCGCGAGCACGTCGAGCGGCGCGGGGGCTTCGCGGTGGACGACGCCGCGCAGGGCGAGGGTGCGCTGACCACGGTGCTCGCCGAGATCGACGGCGTGCCGGTCGGCTGCGCGACGCTCCGGGCCGCCCGCGACGGGTACCCCGAGGGGTCGGGCGAGCTCAAGAAGGTGTTCGTCGACGAGTCGGCCCGCGGCGCCGGCGTCGCGCGCACGATGCTGCAGGCGATCGAGGACGCCGCCCGGGCGCACCGGCTCACCCAGGTCGTGCTCATGACCGGCTACCGGCAGCCCGAGGCCGTCCGCCTGTACGTGTCGAGCGGGTACCGCCCGATCCTGCCGCTCGCGCCGCACGAGCGGATCAACCCGCACGGCCTCTGGTTCGCCAAGCACCTCGGTCGACGGTGCGTTCCGCCGATCGGCTGACGGTCGGGCGACCGAAGGTGGATGTGGCCGCGACCGCGCGGCTCCTAGCGTCGAGGTCATGACCGCGGACCGCTCGGACCACGTACCCACGACGCCGTCGGGCACGGTCCCTGCGGCGACCGTGCGGTCGCTCGCCCCCGACCTCGCCCGCGGCATGCTCCTGCTGTTCATCGCCTCCGCGAACGTCTGGGGCTACCTGTGGACCAGCGCGGCCGAGGTGTCGCGGTACGGCATGCGCCCGGTCGGCGGCTCGTCGGTCGACCTCGCGGTGGACGGCGTCGTGGCGTTCTTCGTCGACGACCGCTCGCGGCCGATGTTCGCGATCCTCTACGGCTTCGGGCTCGCGACGATGGCGGCCCGGCTCGCGGCCCGCGGCGCCGACCCGCGTCAGGTCCGGCGCGTGATCGCGCGGCGCAGCCGCTGGCTCGTCGTCTTCGGCGTCGTGCACGCCGTCCTGCTGTTCGCGGGCGACATCCTCGCGCCCTACGGCGTGACCGGCCTGATCGCGCTCGCCTTCCTGCAACGGTCGCGCACCGTGCTGCTGTGGTGGTTCTGCGGGGCGTCGCTCGTCGCCACCGCGGGCGGCGCCTTCGTCCTGACGTTCCTGCACGGGTCCTGGGGCACGGGCGAGATCCCGGCGCCGGACTACCTCACCTCCGCCGTCGAGCGCCTGTTCGCCTCGCTCGCGATCACCACGATCGCGGGGCTGCTGCTGTTCTTCGTCCCGCAGGTGGTCCTCGGGATCCTGCTCGCACGCGCCGGCTGGCTCGCGCGGCCGTGGGAGCACCGCCGGGTGCTCGGGCACGTCGTCGTCGTCGCCCTCGTGGTCAACCTCGTCGGGAACCTGCCGTTCGCGCTGGCCGTCGCTCAGGTCTGGACGCCGGCCGACGGCGCGACCGGGCTGACCGTCGAGCTCGCGCACTACCTGTCCGGGGTCGTGATGGGGCTGGGGTACGTGTGCCTGTTCGCGTGGGTGGCGGCGGTGCTGCGGGACCGTCCGCGGCGCGGGGTCGTGTCCGCGGTGGCGGCGGTGGGGGAGCGGTCGTTGACGTCCTACCTGCTGCAGTCGGTGATGTTCGCGCCGCTGCTCAGCGCGTGGGGGCTCGGGCTGGGTGGGCGGATCGGGACGGCGCAGGCGGCGGTGCTCGCGGTCGGGGTGTGGCTGGTGACGGTGGTGATCGCGGTGGCGATGCACCGGGCCGGGCGTCGGGGGCCGTTCGAGGTGCTGCTGCGGCGCCTCACCTACGGGCGCGGCGGGTCCGCCGTCGCGGTGCCGGTGCGCGCCGCGGCGCACCTGCCGCCGGGCGGGCCGGCGGCCCCACCGGTGACGGCCGGCGTGGGCGACCCGTGGACCTCGCCGGTTCCGGCGACCCGCCCGGCGGGACCCGAGGGACCCGCCACCCCGCGCGGGTGACTTCGCCGACCGGATGCCGGGACGGGGTAGGCAGCCCCGTCCCGGCGCCGTACGATCGCCGGGTGTTCCTGATGCAGACGTGTTGTCGCTGAGCTGACGACCCCGCGCGCCCGCGGCCACCGGCCCCCGCTGCGCACCTGCTGCACCGCACCCCAGGACACCCCCCATGTCTCAGCTCGTCCTCGACCGTCTCCTCACGGACATGTCGACCCCCTCCGCCCTCGACGGCGCCCCTGCCCTCGACGGTCCCCGTGCCGCCGGGCCCGGCCCTGCCGCTGACACCGCTGCACCCGTGCGCCGCGGTCCGAGCGCCCGCGCCGACCTCGGCACCGCGGCCGACGGTGCCCGCCACGTGACCGTCGCCGTCGCCGCCCCGGCGGCCACCCGCCCCCACGCCGGCGACCCGGTCGCCTTCCGCCCCACGTCCGGGGTGGGCCTCGCGCTCGCCGCCGCACGTGCCGACGCGGTGCACCTGTCCTTCTCGGCCCAGGTCCCGACCGTCGCCGCGATGGCGAAGCTTGTCGGCCGGCTCGAGGACGAGATCGCCGCGGTCGGCCGCGAGCGCGCCGGCGTGCGCATCGTGCTCGACCTCGACGTGCTGCCGACCGCGGACGCCGCCGTCGCGCGTCGCAAGCGCTCCTACCTCGAGCACCTCGACGCGCTCGCCGGTCTTACGTGGGCGCCCTCGGCCACGCGCGTCGTCGCACCGGCGGAGGCGGTCGTCGGGACGGCCGTGGACCTCGCCCGGCAGGTCGGCGCGGACGGCGTCGTGCTCGTGCCGCTCGCGGACGGGCCGGGCGTGGACCACCTGCGCGCCCTCGCGCCGGTCGCCTGACGCTCACGCCGCCGCCCGGCCGGCGCGCTGCGGACGACGCAGGGCCGGACGGGGACCTGCGTGCGCGGCGCTCGCGTCCGGTCGGCCTCGTGCCCGGTCGGCCCGGCGTCCGGACGCGGACGCCAGGCCGCCCCACGGCTCGCCCAGGAGACCCACGGCTCGTCCACGCCGACCCACGGCTCGCCGAGGAGCGGAGCGGACGGGTCAGCCCGCGAGCGGCTCCAGCGCCTGCGCGAGGTCCTCGACCAGGTCCTCGACGTCCTCGAGCCCGACCGACAGCCGCACGGTCGCCTCGCCGATCCCGACCTTCGCGCGGCCCTCAGCACCGAGCTTGCGGTGCGTCGTCGTCGCGGGGTGCGTCGCGATCGACTTGGCGTCGCCGAGGTTGTTCGAGATGTCGACGATCCGCAGCGCGTCGAGCACGCCGAACGTGACCTTCTTGGAGTCGTCGACGGACGCGCCCTCGGGGACGGCCAGGTCGAGCGTCACCACGGTCCCGCCGCCGCTCTGCTGGCGCAGCGCGAGCTCGTGCTGCGGGTGCGAGGGCAGGTACGGGTAGCGCACGGACGCGACGCCGGGGTGCTGCTCGAGCCACGTCGCGACGCGCAGCGCCGACGCCGTCTGGTGGCGCACGCGCAGCGACAGCGTCTCGAGGCCCTTGAGCAGGACCCATGCGTTGAACGGGCTGAGCGACGGGCCCGTGTTGCGGATGAGCGTCTGCACGGGGCCGTGCACGTACTCCTCGGAGCCGAGGATCGCCCCGCCGAGCACCCGGCCCTGGCCGTCGATGTGCTTGGTCGCGGAGTAGACGAGCACGTCGGCGCCGTGCTCGAGCGGCCGTGACAGGACGGGCGTCGCGAAGACGTTGTCGACGACCACGACGGCGCCCGCGTCGTGCGCGAGGCGGCTCACCGCGGCGATGTCGACGAGGTCCTGCATGGGGTTGGACGGCGTCTCGAAGAACACGACGTCGGTCGGGGTCGCGAGCGCCTCCTCCCACTGGGCGAGCACGTGCCCGTCGACGTAGTCGGTGGTGACGCCCCACCGCGCCAGGATGTCGTCGAGGATCACCACGGTCGACCCGAAGAGGGCCCGCGACGCGACGACGCGCGAGCCGGTGCTCACGAGCGCGGCGAGGGCCGTGAACACCGCGGACATGCCGGTCGCGGTGGCGTACGCCGCCTCGGCCCCGTCGAGCAGGCGCAGCCGCTCCTCGAACGTCGAGACCGTCGGGTTGGAGTAGCGCGAGTACAGGAACCGGTCGACGTCGCCGGCGAACGCCGACTCGGCCTCGCCGGCCGACCCGTACACGTACCCCTGGGTCAGGAACAGCGCCTCCGACGTCTCGCCGAACTCGGTGCGCACGAGCCCGCCGCGCACCGCGAGCGTGTCGGGGCGCAGGGTGCTGCGGTCGACCGAGCGGTCGTCCCAGTCGAACGGTCCGGGCGTGCGGCGGGCGCTCACCGCTGCCGCCAGGGGAGCCCGGCCGCGCGCCAGCCGGTCGCCCCGCGCTGCCCGTCCGGGCCGACGCCGCCCTCGAACCCGTCGAGCACGTTGTACGCGGGGCCGAGGCCCGCGGCGGTGGCGAGCTTCGCGGCGCCGACCGACCGGACGCCCGAGCGGCACAGGAAGACGACGGGCCGCTCGTCGCCGGGTTCGAGGCCGCTCGTGCGCAGCTCGTCGACGAACGCCGGGTTGGGCCGGCCGGTGCCGTCGACCCACTGCACGAACGCCGCGGGGCGCCCGGTGGTGGACGTGTCGGGGACGCCGATCGCCGTCCACTCGCCGTCGGTGCGGACGTCGACGAGCAGCGCGCGCTCGTCGTGCTCCAGCAGGTCCCACGCCTGCTGCGGGGTCAGGTCACCCGCGTAGCCGCCGGTGCTCATGCGGGGAGCACCTGGGCGCGCGGCGTGGGGAACGCGCCGGTCGCCGGGGTCGCGTCGGGCAGGACGACCGCCTGCGCGACGACCACCCGGGTGCCGTCGAACGTCGCGGCGGGGCCCCCGTGCAGCACGTAGCCCTCGTCGAGCGCGGCGCTGACGCGCTCGCAGAAGCTGCGGTCGTCGGGCCCGGTCAGGAGCCGGTAGCGCAGGCGCTCGGGCTCGGGGGTGCTGGGCCCGGGCTCGCCGGTGCCGCCGGTCCCGGTCGTCGGGTCGGGTGCGTCGCTCATGTCGCCTCCATCGGTCCTGGCGGTAGCACCCTGCTCCAGGCACGTGGTGCCTGCGGGTTGCTGCGGCGTCGTCGAGCCAGATCTCTCGGCCGCTCTGGATGGTGACGGTGATCGTAGGCTCACGTGCGGCTGCCGTCCAAGCCTCGACCCCAGGCTGTCCGGCATGCGAGACGCAATGCCCACCCGTTGACACCGGCAGTCCTCCCCGGGGATTCTCGACCCAGGTCATGAGTGCCAGCACGAAGCCCCGGCTTGCTGGCCGGCAACCCTCCTCCGCGGTGGGGTGCCCCGGGTGACGACCTGGCCGTGCCGCCGATCGGCGGACGGCAAGCGCGGGGTCCTCCTCACGGGTCCCCACCGACCTGTCGAGGAGCACCATGTCCGTGATCACCGAGGCCACCACCTGTGCGACGACACGCGCGCCCCTGGACGGGCTCCTGCCCGTCGTCGGCGGCGCGACGCAGGTGCCGCTGCTCGACGGCACGAGCCGCACCTACGCCAACCTCGACTACGCGGCGAGCGCCCCCGCGCTCGAGGCCGTCGCGGCGCGCGTCACCGAGGTCCTGCCGCTCTACGCGTCCGTGCACCGCGGCGCGGGCTACCTCTCGCAGGTCTCCACCGCGCTCTACGAGGCGTCCCGCCAGACGATCGCCCGGTTCGTCGGCGCCCGCGCGGACGACGTCGCGATCATCACCCGGAACACGACCGACGCGCTCAACCTGCTCGCGGGCGTCGTCCCCGCCGGCGCCGACGGGACCCCCGGCCGGGTGCTCGTGCTGGACGTCGAGCACCACGCCAACCTGCTGCCGTGGGGTCAGGGCCCGGACCGCGCGTCCACGGTCGTGCCGATCGCCGGCACCGTCGCCGAGACCCTCGAGGTGCTGGCCCGCGAGCTCGCCGCGCACCCGCACGCGCTCGTCGCGGTCACCGGGGCGTCGAACGTCACGGGCGAGGCGCTGCCGCTCGACGAGGTCGTGCGGCTCGCCCACGCCGCGGGCGCACGCGTCGTGGTCGACGGCGCGCAGCTCGTCCCGCACCGCGGCTTCGACCTCGCCGCGACCGGGGTCGACTACGTCGCGTTCTCGGGGCACAAGACGTACGCGCCGTTCGGTGCGGGGGCGCTCGTGGGCCGGCGCGACTGGCTCGACGCGGGCGAGCCGTACCTCGCGGGCGGCGGCGCGGTGCGCGACGTGCGCGCCGACCGGACGATCTGGCAGCCCGCGCCCGCCCGCCACGAGGCCGGGTCCCCGAACGTCGTCGGCGCGATCGCGCTCGCCGAGGCCTGCGAGGTGCTCGCCGACCTGCCCGCCGGGGCGCTCGAGGCGCACGAGGCCGCGCTGCGCTCGCGCCTCGTCGACGGCCTCGCGGCGCTCGACGGCGTGCGGGTCGTGCGGATCTGGCCCGACTCCGGCGAGCCCGTCGGGGTCGTGACCTTCACGGTCGGCGAGCACGACCCGGGCCTCGTCGCCGCCTACCTCGCCGCCGAGCACGGGATCGGCGTGCGCGACGGGCGGTTCTGCGCGCACCCGCTGCTCCGGCACCTCGGCGCCACGGACGGCGCCATCCGCGCGTCCGTCGGGGTCGGCACGCCCTCGGAGGCCGTGGACCGGCTCGTCGCCGGTGTCGCGGCGTTCCTCGCCGAGGGTCCGGGCGCGCGCTACGCGGTGCAGGACGGCTGCTGGGTCGTCGCGCAGGACACCCGCCCGCTCATCCCGCTGCACGGCCTCGACGGCCTCGCGGCGACGGCGGCGGCGTGCGGCCCGGCGATCGACTGACGCCCGGTGATCGACCGACGCCCGGTGATCGACTGACGCTCGGCGATCGACTGACGCCCGGCGACCGACCGACGCCCGGTGGTCGACTGACGGGACCGGGGCCGGCTCACGCGCGCGTCGGCTCCAGGTCCGGCCGGCTGTCCCGTTCGCGCAGCAGCCGGCCGAACGCGGCGGCCGTCTGCGGCGGCGCGAAGTGGAACCCCTGCGCCCGGTCGCAGCCCAGCCGGCGCAGGATCGCGTGCTGGTCCGGCGACTCGACGCCCTCGGCGACCACACCGAGCCCGAGCGCCCGCGCCATGCCGAGCACGGCCTCGACGAGGTGCAGGTCGCGGGCGTCGCGCGCGAGTCGGGCGACGAAGGAGCGGTCGATCTTGAGCTCGGACATCGGCAGGTCCTGCAGGTAGGACAGCGACGAGTAGCCCGTCCCGAAGTCGTCGACCGAGAGCTGCACCCCGGTGGCGCGGAGCCGGTCGAGGCTCTCGCGCCCGTGCGTCGCCCAGCGGACGAGCGTCGACTCGGTGACCTCGAGGCACAGCCGCTCGGCGGGCAGCCCCGTCTCGCGCAGCACGTCGGCGACGAGCGGCACGAACGCGCCGTCCTGGAGCTGGGCGCCGGAGACGTTGATCGAGATCCGCAGCGGGTGCCCGTCGACGCACCACCGGGCGGCCTGGTCGCACGCGGTGCGCAGCACGACCTCGCCGACCGCCGAGATCAGGCCCGTCTCCTCGGCGACCGGCACGAACTCGAGCGGCGCGACGAGCCCACGCGTCGGGTGCAGCCAGCGCACGAGCGCCTCCGCGCCGGTGATCCGGCCCGACGCGACCTCGACGAGGGGCTGGTAGAACACGACGAGCTCGCCGTCGGCGAGCGCGCGGCGCAGCGCCTGCTCGGTCTCGAGGTAGCGCGTCGCGCGCCGCTGCATCGACGCGTCGAACACCGCCCAGTCGATGCCGAGCTCGCGCGCGCGGCCCATCGCCGTGTCGGCCTCGCGCAGCAGCCGCTCGGGCGCCGAGTCGTGGTCCTGCGGCGCGATCCCGATCGCCGCGGTCAGCACGATGCCCGCGCTCCCGACGTCGACCGGCTCGGCGAGCGCCGCGAGCAGCCGCTGCGCGAGCACGACCGCGCCGTCCACGGTCAGGTCGCGGCCCAGCACCATGAAGTCGTGCCCGCCCTCGCGCACGAGCAGGTCCCCGGGCCGCAGCGCCGAGCTCAGGCGCGCCGAGGCCTCGACGAGCACCCGGTCGGCGCCGTCGTGCCCGAGGCTGTCGCTGATCGTCTGGAAGCGGTTGAGGCCGACGCACAGCACCGAGACGCGGGCGCCGCTCGTGCCGTCGAGCGCCCGGGCGAGCCGCTCGCGCAGCAGCTCCTTGTTGGGCAGCCCGGTGAGGCGGTCGTGCGTCGCCTGGTGGGCGAGGCGCGCCTCGTGGCCGGCGCGGACGTCGAGCAGCGTGGTGAACTCCCGCGCGAGCTGCCGGAGCTCCGCGGGCCCGGCGACCTCGACCTGGGCGGCCGCCGCCGAGCCGGTGGTGCGTGCGCCCGTGACCGCGGCGGTGAGCGCGCGCAGCGGGCGGGCGACCCGGCGCTGGGCGAGCCACCCGAGCACGACGATGGCGAGCAGGGCGAGCGAACCGAGGACGGCGAAGGTCGAGAGGGTCTGCCGTGCGTCGGCGACGACCGACGCGGCATCGACACCGCGGTACACGCGCCACCCCGCGGGCTGGACGTCCGCCGAGGCGAACAGCCGCGCGACGCCGTCCGGCGCGTCGGTCTCGCCGGAGCGCCGCGTCGGGTCGACGACCGCCCCGACGAGCGCCGCAGGGTCCCGCCCGGAGGCGGAGACGACGCGCCCCGTGCCGATGTCGACGATCCCGATGACGGAGTCGGTGCCGAGCCCCAGGATCGAGCCGAGGTCGCCGGCGACGGTCCCGACGTCGAGGAACAGGACCGCCGCGGCCCGCCCCCCGGCGTCGTCGGACGCGAACGCGCGCGCGACGACGATCGAGGGGCGCCCGGTGGCGGGGTCCTGCGCACCCCACAGGACCTGCGTCGACGAGGTCCCGAGCGTGCGGGTGAGCCACTCGCTCCCGGCGTGCAGCCCGGGTGCGGCGAGCGTCTGCTCGGGCCGTGACGTGCACGCGACGTCACCGGCGCCGGTCACGAGCGACACGCGCACCTCGGTGAGGATCGTCGCCCCTGCGGGCGGCAGGACGCACCCGGGGCCGTCGTCGAGCAGAGTGGCCAGGCCCGGCGCAGCGACGAGCGACTCCACCTGCGCGCGCGCCGAGACGACCGACTGCGTCACCGTCCAGGCGGCGAGCTCGGCGTCGGCGCGCAGGTCGGCGGTCGCGTGCTCGCGGGCCCGCTGGGCGTTCGTCTGGTAGGCGTACCCGAGGCCCAGCGTGGTGGCGAGCACGAGCACGGAGAGTGCGACGGCCACGTAGGTGCCGACCGGCCAGGCGCCCGACGCAGGCGCGCCGGCCCGGGCGTCCCCGTCGGACCACCGTGCGCGACCGGGCGAGGGCGCGCTCGTACCCCTCATGCGCCTACCCCCCTCGATCGGCGCGACCGCTGACCGTCGGCACAGGACGCCGGCCGGGTGAGCAGGTCGTGCTCCCGAGCGGCGCGCGTGCCAGGTCCTGGTCCACTGTAGGCAGACTCGGCCCGAGCGCACGGGCTGACGCGAGTGGGGGGTCGTGCGTCGACGCGTGCCCCGGCCGGGCCGCGGTGCGTCGGCGGGTTCCGGGGGCGGGGGTCGTGCGGCCGGGTGACCACGGGCCTGAGCCGGCGGCTTGATCGCGGGACGAAAGAGGTCGCCCGCCGCCCGGCCCGTGTGCTTGGTTGTGCAGCGTGCTCCACGACCTCACGCTCGACGGCTTCGGCGTCCGCCTCGTCCCCCTCGCCCCCGAGCACGCGGAAGGCCTCGCGGCGTTCGTCGACGACCGCATCTGGGCCGGGATGTCGACCCCCGTCCCGCGCGGGGTCGACGCGATGCGCACGCACGTCGAGGCCGCCGTCGCGGCACCGGGACGCGTCGCGCTCGCGGCGCTCGACGCCGGGACGGGCGAGGTCCGCGGCAGCACCTCGTTCTACGACCTCGCGCCCGAGCTCGCCCGCGTCGAGATCGGGCACACGTACTTCGCGCCGCGCTGGTGGGGCACGTCCACCAACCCGGCGTGCAAGTACCTCATGCTGCGGCACGCCTTCGAGGAGTGGGGGATGCAGCGCGTCGCGCTGCGGGCCGACGCTCGCAACACCCGCTCGGTCGCGGCGATCACGCGGCTCGGTGCGGTCCCGGAGGGCGTGCTGCGCAGCCACCGCGTCGCGCCCGACGGCTCGCGCGGCGACACCGCCTACTTCTCGGTGCTGGCCGACGAGTGGCCCGCGGTGCGCGACGGGCTGCTCGCACGCCTCGCAGGAGCACCGCGCTGAGCCGTCCTGCGTCCGCAGGGTCTCCGGCGTGCGGCCGCCCGCTGGGCCCGCGCCGGGGCCGACAGTGCGGAGACGGCCGCGGCACGTCCCGCCCGAGGTGCTGGAGCGCGACGCGCCGACCCCGGGGGGCACCGGGGGATGGCACGGGCGCGTCCCGCCCGAGGTGCTGGGGTGCGGCGTGGCGACCCGGGGTGACCGGGCGGACGGCCGCGGCAGGTCCCGCCCGAGGTGCTCGGGCGGGACGCGCCGTGACGCACGTCAGAGCGGCCGGACCGAGCCCGTCAGGTGCACCCTGCCGGTGCGGGCGTGCCAGCCGGCGTACGTGTAGCCGTCGCCGGGAGCGCCGTCTGCGGCGACCCGCACCGCGACGGACCCGGGCAGCAGCACGGGCTTGGCGAACTCGACCGACCACGTGAAGGCGTCGCCCCGCTCGGCGCCGACCGTCGCGAGCGCGCGCGCCGCCGTGTACATCCCGTGGGCGATCGCGCGCGGGAAGCCGAGCGCCTTCGCGGACACCGCGGAGAGGTGGATCGGGTTGCGGTCACCCGAGACGGCCGCGTACCGGCGTCCGGTGCCGGCGTCGAGCTCCCAGCGTGCGGTGGGCACGGGCGGCACGAACGCCGGCCGCTCCCTCGCCGCAGCGCCGTCCCGAGCGACCTCGGGCTCGCCGACCCCGTCCGACCCACCGGTCGCTCCGCCGTCGGACCCACCGCTCGCTCCGCCGTCGGACCCGTCGCCGGAGCGCACGAGGTACGTGCCCTTCGCGAGGTACGTCGAGACCCCGCGCCACGCCACCGGCCCCTCGCCGAGCTCGCGCGCCGCACCGGCGAGCCGGACCTCGGTCACGAGCTCGACGGTCGTCCCGGTGCGGTGTGCCGCGAGCGCCTGGGCCCACGCCCGCACGTCGACGGGCTGCCCGAGGCGCAGCGGCACGTGCTGCGTGACCTCGTTGCTGAGGTGCACGAGCCCGGCGAGCGGCAGCGGGAAGTCGGGCCGGGCCATGACGGCGGTCGCGACGGGGAACGCGAGCACGTGCACGAACCCCGCCGGCAGCACGTCCGACGCGGTCTCGCCGAGCAGGTGCTGGTAGGCGGTGAGGTGCGCGGCGTCGGCCTGGACACCGGCCACGAGGTACGCGACCTCGGGCAGGTCGACGGGCCCGCGCCCGAGCCGCCGGGCCAGCGCGAGCCGCCCGGAGGACGCGGCGCCGCGCGCGTAGAGACGGCCGAGCGGCGGCACCCCGGGGAGCACGACCTCCTCGCGCCGCAGGTCGTCCGGGTCCGGCGCCGGGTCCGGGCCCGCGGGGGTGCCGCCCGCACCGGTCACTGGCCCACCAGGTTCTGCCCGCACACCCGCAGCGTGCGCCCCACGACGCCCCCGGCCTGCGGCGACGCGAGGAACGCGACGGCCTCGGCGACGTCGACGGGCTGGCCGCCCTGCTGGAGCGAGTTGAGGCGCCGCGCGACCTGCCGCGTGACGGCCGGGATCCTCGCGGTCATGTCCGTCTCGATGAACCCGGGGGCGACGGCGTTGGCCGTGCCCCCGAACGCGGTGAGCAGGGGAGCGGTGGCGCGGACCATGCCGACGACGCCGCCCTTGGACGCCGCGTAGTTCGTCTGGCCGCGGTTGCCCGCGATGCCGGACGTCGACGCGAGGGCGACGACGCGCGGCTCGGCGGTGAAGTCGCCCGACGTGAGCAGCTGCTCGTTGATCCGCAGCTGCGCGGCGATGTTGACCGCGATGATCGGGTCCCACCGGTCGGGCGTCATGTTGACCAGGAGCTTGTCGCGCGTGATGCCGGCGTTGTGGACCACGACGTCGAGCCGCCCGTGCCGCGTGCGCGCGTGCTCGAGGATCCGGGTCCCGGCGTCCTCGGCGGTCACGTCGAGCTGCAGCGCGGTGCCGCGGACCTTGTTGGCGACGGCCGCGAGCTGCTCGCCCGCCGCCGGGACGTCGACGGCGACGACCGTCGCGCCGTCGCGTGCGAGGGTCTCCGCGATGGCCGCGCCGATGCCGCGCGCGGCGCCGGTCACGACCGCGACTCGGCCGTCGAGCGGACGGTCCCAGTCGAGCGGGAGCGAGCCGCCGTCGCTGTCGACGGCGAGCAGCTGCCCGTCGACGAACGCCGACCGGGCCGACAGGAAGAAGCGCAGCGTCCCGAGGACGCTCGGCGCGGTGACCGGGACGCCGTCCGCGACGACGACGCCGTTGCCCGTCGCCCCGCTGCGCAGCTCCTTGGCGACCGAGCGCAGGATCCCGTCGACGCCCTGGCGCGCGGCGGCGACCGCGGGGCCGTCGTCGGGCGTCGCGGGCCGCGACACCGTGACGACGCGCGCGTGCGGCGCGAGGCCCTTGAGCGTCGACCCGAGCGCGAGCACCGGCGCGGCGAGCTCGTCGGGGTGCGTGAGGCCCGTGAGCACGAGCACGACGGCGGCGTACCGCTCGCCCTGCGCGGGGTGGCGGCGCACGTCGAGGTCCCAGCCGGGCGCGAGCAGCGACCCGTCGACCCCGGCGGTGCACGGCGCCGCGGCCGACGCCGTGCCCGCGAGCACGTGGGCGACCGTGTCGGCGTCCTCCCCGGTGCCGAGCACGAGGACCGGCCCGTCGACGAGCGGCCGGCCGGGCTGGTGGCGGCGCAGCGGGACGGGCCGGGGCAGCCCGAGCTGCTTCGCGATCTTCTTCGTGAACCCCGAGTTGACGAGGTTCAGGTAGGTGTCGGTCACGCTGCCTCCAGGATCGCGGTCACGCCGATGCCGCCCGCGGCGCACACCGAGAGGAGGGCCCGCACGGGCCGGCCGTCGCCGTTCGCCGCCTTGCGGCGCGCGAGCTCCTTCGAGATCGTCGCGACGATGCGCCCGCCGGTCGCGGCGAACGGGTGCCCGGCGGCGAGCGACGAGCCGTGCACGTTGACCCGGCTGCGGTCGACCTTGCCGAGCGGGCCGTCGAGGCCGAGGCGGGTGCGGCAGAACTCGTCGGACTCCCACGCGCCGAGCGTCACCGCGACGGTCGCGGCGAACGCCTCGTGGATCTCGACGTAGTCCATGTCGTCGAGCGTGAGCCCGTGGCGGGCGAGCAGGCGCGGTGCGGCGAAGACCCCGGCGGTGAGCAGCCCGTCGACGCCGTGCACGAAGTCGACGGCGGCCGTCTCGGCGTCGACGACGCTCGCGAGCGGCGTGAGGTCGTGCGCGTCGGCCCACTCCTGCGAGCCGAGCAGCACGGTCGACGCGCCGTCGGTCAGCGGGGTGGAGTTGCCGGCGGTCATGGTCGCGGGGGTGTCGAGCGTCAGCCCGAACGTGGGCGTGAGCTTCGCCAGCTTCTCGAGCGAGGTGTCGGCGCGCAGGTTCGCGTCCCGCGTCAGCCCGCGGTACGGGGTCACGAGGTCGTCGAAGAACCCGGCGTCCCACGCGGCGGCGAGGCGCTGGTGGCTGAGCAGCGCGATCTCGTCCTGCGCCTCGCGCGTGATGCCCCACTCGGCGGTGGTGAGCGCCTGGTGCTCGCCCATCGACAGCCCGGTGCGCGGCTCGGAGGTGCGGGGGACCGACGGCGCGAGGTCGCCGGGCCGCAGCCGGGTGAGCGCGGCGAGCTTCTGCTGGGGGCTCTTGGCGCGCGAGAGGTCGAGCAGCACGCGGCGCAGGCGGTCGCTCACGGCGATCGGGGCGTCCGACGTGGAGTCGACGCCGCCCGCGATCCCGGACTCGAGCTGGCCGAGGCGGATCTTGTTCGCGAGGAGCACCACGGTCTCGAGCCCGGTGGCGCACGCCTGCTGGAGGTCGAACGCGGGGGTCTCGTTGGACAGCGCGGAGCCGAGCACCGACTCCCGGGTGAGGTTGAAGTCGCGGCTGTGCTTGAGCACGGCGCCCGCGGCGACCTCCCCGATCCGCTCGCCCTGGAGCCCGTAACGGGCGACGAGCCCGTCGAGGGCGGCCGTGAGCATGTCCTGGTTGCTCGCGCGCACGTACTTGCCGCCGGCCCGTGCGAACGGGATCCGGTTGCCGCCGAGCACGAGCGCCCGGCGCGGGGCTCCGCCCTGCGGGTGGTCGGGGGCGGGGGTCGGGGCCGGGGAGCGGGTGGCTGCCATGGCGTTCCTCTCGCGTCGTCGCTGGGTCGAGGCTCGGTGCTGCGTCGGGGCCGTGCGGGTGCTGCGTGCAGGTGCTGCGAGCGGGCGCTGCCTGCGGGAGCGGCCCGTAGGGACGTGGGTCCCGGGCTGCGCGCCTCACCCCGTGCTATGTCCAGAACCCACAGTACCTGATACCGTCGGTTTCGTGAGTCCGGTCACACCCGACCCGTCGACGCCGACGGACCGCCGCGCACCGTCGCCCCCGACGGTGCGCGAGCCACGTCCCCTCGGCGCGAATCCCCTGCGCACCGTCCGCCCCGGGCACCAGCCCCCGCACCCGGCGGAGCGGTCCCCGCACCCGGCGGAGCGGTCCCCACGCCCGGCGGCGCAACCCGCGCGCCCCGCAGCGCAGCCCGGGCGACCCGCGCAGGCCCCGCCCGACGCCGACCGCTACCGCCGCGCGGACGAGTCGACCCGCCCGGTGCTCGGCGGCGAGCCCGCCCCCGACGGCCGCTCGACGCGCTGGGCCGACCACCGTGAGGCCCGCCGCGCCGAGCTCGTGCGCGTCGCCCGCCGCACCGTCCACCACCAGGGCCCCGACGTCTCGATGGAGGAGATCGCCGCCGCCGCGGGCACCTCCAAGTCCATCGTCTACCGCTACTTCAGCGACAAGACCGGCCTCCAGATCGCCGTCGCCGAGGCCGTCGTGCTGCAGATCCAGGGCGCGCTCGAGGCCGTGCTGCGGATCGCGCCGACCCCGCGCGACGGGCTGCGCGGCATGGTCGCCGTCTACCTCGAGATGATCGAGCACTCCCCGCACGTCTACGCGTTCGTGACCCGCGACGGCTCCGTCGAGTCCGGCGGACCGCTCGGGCACTTCCTGGACTCCGTGACCGCGCTCGTCGCCGCGCCGTTCGCCCACGCGCTCGCGGACGACGAGGGCGGCCCCGACCCGGAGCAGCTCGCGCTCGCCGAGGCCTGGGCCGCGGGCGCCGTCGGGTTCGTGCGCGGCGCGGGCGAGCGGTGGCTCGCGCACCGTGACGTCCCCGGTTCCCCGACGCGCGAGGTGCTGACCGCGTCGGTCGCCGCGTGGCTGTGGGCCGGGCCCGTCGGCCTCCTCGCCCGCGAGCGCACCCGCGCCCCCGACCGCCCGCCCACCGCCGACGCCACCATCCCCGACGCCGGCCCTGCGCCCGCACCTCACACCCCGACCGAGGAGTCCCGATGACCGCCACGACCGACCGTCCGGCAGCCCGTCCCGACCGCCCCGCCGCACCGAACCCCCAGCGCGACGCGACCCCGGCGGTCGACGTCGCCGCGCTCGGGGAGCAGCTGCTCGGCCGCTACGCCGAGCTCCGCCGCGGCGCGCGTGCGGTCGCGGCGGACCCGCGGTTCCACCGGATCGAGGGCCAGTCGATGGCCGAGCACCGGGAGCGGGTCCTGGGCCAGCTCCAGCAGCTGGCCGCCGAGGCGGACGTGCTGCGGGCGTTCCCCGAGGTGCTCGGTGGGCGCTCGGACCACGGCGGCAGCCTGTCGCGGTTCGAGGAGCTCGTCGTTGCGGACCCGTCGCTGCAGATCAAGGCCGGCGTGCAGTGGGGCCTGTTCGCGTCCGCGATCATGCACCTCGGCACGGCCGACCACCACGCGCGCCTGCTGCCGGACGCCATGTCGGTCGAGGTCCCGGGCGCGTTCGCGATGACGGAGACGGGCCACGGCTCGGACGTGGCGTCGATCGGGACGACCGCGACGTACGACCCGGCGACCGAGGAGCTCGACCTGCACACGCCGTTCCGTGCGGCGTGGAAGGACTACCTCGGCAACGCCGCGCAGCACGGCACGGCGGCCGTCGTGTTCGCGCAGCTGATCACGCCCGACGGCGAGGGCGGCCGGCCCGTGAACCGCGGCGTGCACGCGATGTACGTGCCGATCCGCGACCCGCGGACGGGGGAGTTCCTGCCGGGTGTCGGGGGCGAGGACGACGGCCTCAAGGGCGGCCTCAACGGCATCGACAACGGGCGGCTGCACTTCACGCACGTGCGCGTCCCGCGGGCGAACCTGCTCAACCGCTACGGCGACGTCGCGGCCGACGGCACCTACTCCTCGCCGATCACGAGCCCGGGACGCCGGTTCTTCACGATGCTCGGCACGCTCGTGCAGGGTCGGGTGTCGCTCGACGGCGCGGCGGTCAACGTCGCGAAGCTCGCGCTCATCACCGCGGTCACGTACGGCAACCAGCGCCGGCAGTTCACGGGCGCCTCGGACACCGAGGAGACCGTGCTGCTGGACTACGCGGAGCACCAGCGCCGCCTGCTGCCGCTGCTTGCCGAGACGTACGCGGCGACGTTCTCGCACGAGCACCTGCTGAGCGCGTTCGACGACGTCTTCTCGGGCCGCGAGGACACCGAGGAGACCCGCCAGGACCTCGAGACCCTCGCGGCGGCGCTCAAGCCGAAGTCGACGTGGCTCGCGCTCGACGCCCTGCAGACGGCGCGCGAGGCGTGCGGCGGCGCCGGTTTCCTCACCGAGAACCGGCTCGTGTCGCTGCGCGCCGACATGGACGTGTACGTGACGTTCGAGGGCGACAACACGGTCCTCCTCCAGCTCGTCGCGAAGCGGCTGCTCGCGGACTACGGCAAGGCGTTCAAGGACGTCGACGCGAGCGCGGTCGCGCGGTACGTCGCGGGCCGGGCGGCCGACGCCGCGCTGCACCGGACGCCGCTCCTGCGGGCGGTCCAGACGCTGACCGACGCCGGCGACGCACGCCGGTCCGCGGGTCAGCTGCGCGAGACGGCGACGCAGCGCGAGCTGCTGACCGACCGCGTCGAGACGATGGTCGCGGACCTCGCCCAGGCGCTGCGTCCCGCGTCGAGGTCGTCGCGCGAGGCCGCCGCGGCGCTGTTCAACGCGCACCAGCACGAGCTCATCGAGACCGCGCGGGCGCACGCGGAGCTCATCCAGTGGGAGGCGTTCACGTCGGCGCTCGCGCGCACCGACGACGCCGGGACGCGCCAGGTGCTCACGTGGCTGCGCGACCTGTTCGGGCTCAGCCTCGTCGAGCGCAACCTCGCGTGGTACCTGATCAACGGGCGGATGTCGGCCGGGCGGGCGCGGACCGTCACGTCGTACATCGACCGGCTGCTCGCGCGGCTGCGGCCCCACGCGCAGGACCTGGTCGACGCGTTCGGGTACGGGCCCGAGCACGTGCGCGCGGCGATCGCGTCGGGCGCCGAGCGGGAGCGGCAGGACGAGGCCCGCGCCCACTACCGGGTCCAGCGCGCGTCGGGCGACGCACCGGTCCCGGAGAAGCAGCTCCCTCCCGGCTCGGTCGCCCGCCAGACGCCGACGACAGGCCCGGTCACGGGCGACCCCGGCGCGGGGGACGAGCCGGCGTCGAGCGAGGACTCGGGCGTCGCCGCCGTCGGTTCGCCGGCCTGACGAGTCGCCGCCCCCCGGAACCGCTGCGCGGCCGCCCTCCCCGGGGGGCGACCGCGCTGCCGCGTCCGGGGGCAGGGCCCGGGCGCCCGGGTGAGATCGCCGCTTCACCCCCGCCGCCGCCGGCCGAGCCCTTGAACTCGGCGCGCCCGGACCGATGGGCTCCACGCGATGGAGACCACCGGAGAGCAGCAGACCTCAGCACGGGAGACGTCCGGGGGGACGACGACCCTGCTGTTCCGGCACGTCCGGGCGCAGGGCGGGGCGGCCGCGGTGCAGGCGGTCCTCGAGCGCGCCGGCGCCCCCGAGCTCGCGGCGCACGTCGACGACATGGCGCACTGGATCGACTACCCCACGCGGATCCGCCTGTTCCAGGCCGCGGTCGAGGTGCTCGACGACCCCAGGACGATGTTCGACGTCGGGGCCACCGCCATCACCCGCGGCCTCGACCACGCGCTCGTGCTGCTCCTGCGCACGCTCGGCAGCCCGCGCGAGGTCTACCGCCAGCTGCCGCGCGCGGTCTCGAAGTTCACGTCGACGTCGACGATGCGGATCGTCAGCCTCCACGCGACGTCCGCGACGGTCCACTACCGGCTGCACGACGGCTACGAGCACTCCCGGCTCGACTGCGACTACGCGCGCGGGCTCATCTCCTCGGTGCCGCAGCTGTTCGACCTGCCGGCGGCCGTCGTCGAGCACGAGACGTGCCAGTCGGACGGGCACCCGCACTGCGTGTACACGATCCGCTGGCCGCGCTACCGGCGGCTCGCGGTGCTCCGGCGGCGCGGCCACGAGAGCGTCGAGCTCGGCGCGCTGCGCGCCCAGCTCGAGGACCTCCAGCTCGCGGCGTCCGATCTCGTGAGCAGCGACGACGTCGGTGCGGTGCTCGAGCGCATCACGGACCGGGCCGCGAGCGCGCTGCTCGCGCCGGCGTACCTGCTGGTCGTCGAGGGCCGTGACGGGGACGAGCCGGTCGTGCGCTCGAGCGGGCTCGACGCGGACCAGGCGCGCGATCTCGCGGACGCGATGCGCCGCGGGGACGACCTCGGCGCGCGTGCCGTCGTCGTCGACGTCGCCTCGAAGCGTCGCGCGCACGGGAAGCTCGCCGCGGTGTTCGGACCCGGGCAGCGAGGGCTCGACCAGGACCGGCACCTGCTCGAGGCCTACGCGCGCCACGCCGCCGCCGCGCTCGACCTGCTGACGGCGCTCGAGGACAGCCGCCGGGAGGCGAGCCGCGCGACGGCGCTCCTCGCGCTCGCCCACTCGCTCGCCGGCGCGCGGGACACCCTCGCCGCCGCCACCGTCGTCGTGCAGGCGATGCCCGGCATCGTGGGGTGCCGGGGCGCGGGCGTCATGCTGTGGGACGCCGCGACCGGGTCGCTGCGGTCCGTCGCGTCGCACGGGCACGAGCCGCACGAGTCCGAGGTCCTCGCGAACGCGACGATCCAGATGGACAACGTGCCGGAGCTCGCCGGGCTCATCACGCGCCGCGAGCCGCTGGTGCTCGACGTCAGCACGGCGAGCCCCGTCGTCGCCGGCCTGCTGCGCGGCGTCGGCGCCCGGTCCGCGATCGTCGTGCCGCTGCTCGCGGGCGACTCGCTCATGGGCATCGCGACCGCGAGCTGGCCCCGGTCGATGGTGGGGACCGCCACGTTGAGCGAGGCCCTCACCCGGCTCGAGGGGCTGAGCGACCAGGCGGCGACCGCGCTCGAGAACGCCCGGCTGCTCGCGACCGTGCACCACCAGTCGCAGCACGACGCGCTCACGGGCCTGCCGAACCGCGTGCTGTTCGCACGGGCGCTCGACGACTGCCTGCGCGCGACCCCGGAGGACCGGACCGTCGCGGTGCTGTTCTGCGACCTCGACCGGTTCAAGTACGTGAACGACGGGTTCGGCCACGCGGCGGGCGACGAGCTCCTGCGCCAGGTCGGGGCGCGGCTGCGCGAGGTCGTGCGCGGCGACGGGGACGTGCTCGGGCGGCTCAGCGGCGACGAGTTCGCCGTCGTCCTGCCAGCCGTCTCGGGCGAGGACCACGCGGTCGGGATCGCGATCGACATCATCGAGTCGCTCGACAAGCCGTTCCGGATCGACGGCCGCGAGCTGCGCATCACCGCGAGCATCGGCATCTCGTTGCACACCGGGCCCGACGGGCGTGGTGACAAGCTCCTCGCGTCCGCCGACTCCGCGATGTACCAGGCGAAGCAGCGCGGCCGGAACCAGGTCGCGGTGGCCGGGGGGCTCGTCAAGCGCGGCGTCGTCCCGTCGCTCGAGGCCGAGCTGTCGAGCGCCATCACCAACGACCAGCTCCGCCTCTTCTTCCAGCCCGTCGTCGACGTGTCCGGGCCGTCCGAGTCCGGCGACGTCGTGGGCGGCGAGGCGCTGCTGCGCTGGGCGCACCCCCGCCTCGGGCTGCTCGCGCCCGGTGCGTTCCTGCCGCTCGCGGAGGAGGCCGGCCTCGTCACCGACCTCGACCTGTGGGCGCTCGGCGCGGCGTGCCGCACGCTCGCGAGCTGGTGCGAGGAGTCCGGCCGCGCGATGCACGTCGCGGTGAACCTCGCGGGGGCGACCCTCGTCGACCCGCGCCTCCTGCCCGCGGTCCGCGCCGCCCTGACCGCGAACGCGATCAACCCCGACCAGCTCCACCTGGAGATCGTCGAGAGCCGCTCGCTCGTCGACATCCCGGGAGCGGTCGAGCGGCTCGGCGAGCTGCGGCAGATGGGCGTGAAGATCTCGCTCGACGACTTCGGCACCGGCTACTCGACGCTCGCGTGGATCCAGGCGCTGCCCGTCGACCAGATCAAGATCGACCGCACGTTCATCATGGCGCTGCCCGACGACGGCGCGTCGCTCGCGGTCGTGCGCGCGGTCCTCTCGCTCGCGAGCGACCTCGGCATCGGGGTCGTCGCGGAGGGCGTCGAGGAGCTCGAGCAGCTCGCGGCGCTGCGCGAGGTCGGCTGCGGTCTCGTGCAGGGGTACCTCCTCGGGCGCCCCCAGCCCGAGCTCGACATGGGCCTCTGACACCTCGGCCGTCGGCGGGCGGCGCGGAGGGTGCCGTGCCGCCGCCGGTACCCTGGCGGTCATGGCCAGAGCAGCTGTTCCCGCACGCGGCATGCGTGACGTCCTGCCCGCGGAGAAGGAGAAGCGGGAGCGCGTCCTCGGCTCGATCCGCTCGACGTACCGCCGGTTCGGCTTCACCGAGATCGAGACCCCGGCGGTCGAGCCCATCGAGCGCCTGCGCTCGAACCAGGGCGGCGAGAACGAGTCGATGCTCTTCCAGATCATGCGGCGCGGGCTCGAGGCGGGCACCCCCGTGAACCCCGCGGAGGCCGTCGACCTCGCGCTGCGCTACGACCTGACCGTCCCGCTGACCCGGTTCTACGCCTCGCACGCCGCCGAGCTGCCGACCGTGTTCCGCGCCCTGCAGACCGGTCCGGTGTGGCGCGCCGAGCGCCCGCAGAAGGGCCGCTACCGCCAGTTCACGCAGTGCGACATCGACATCATCGGCGAGCCGGGCACGATCGCCGAGATGGACCTCGTCGTCGCGACGCTCGCCGCGTTCGAGGACCTCGGGCTCGCCGAGGGCATCACGCTGCGGATCAACGACCGGCGCATCCTCCTCGACCTGCTCGCGGCCGTCGGCATCGCGCCCGAGCGGTCCGCCGAGACGCTCATCGCGCTCGACAAGCTCGACAAGATCGGGGCCTCGGGCGTCGCCGCCGAGATCGAGGGCCGCGGGCTCGCGTCGGGCGAGACCGTCGAGCGGCTCCTCACGTCGGTCACCGCGCTCGGGACGCAGACCGGGCTCGACGACGCGCCGCTGCGCGACGGCACGTTCACGGTCGACGGGACCGACGTGCAGGTCAGCCTCTACGACCTCCCCGAGATCGTCGCGACCGTCGCGAAGCTCGCCCCCTGGGCCGACGTCGCGTTCGACGTCTCGCTCGTGCGCGGCATGGGCTACTACACCGGGCCGATCTTCGAGATGACGCACCCGTCGTCCCCCGGCTCCGTCGCGGGCGGTGGGCGCTACGACTCGGTGGTCGGCAAGTGGCTCGGGCGGGACGTGCCGGCGTGCGGCTTCTCGATCGGCTTCGAGCGGATCATCGACCTCGTGCCGGACGTGCCGAGCACGCGCCGCCGGGTCGCCGTCCTGTACGCCGAGGGGACGCCCGCCGCCGACGTGCTGACCGCGCGCCAGCAGCACCAGGCCGACGGCAGCGACGTCGCGCTCGTCCGGGCCCCCCGGAAGCTGAGCGGCCGGTTCCTCGACGGCCTCACCGCGGAGGGGTTCACGCACGTCGACAGCGGGGCCGTCTCCGGCGACGGGCCGGGGACGGTGCGCGAGCTGCGCCAGGGCTGACGCTCAGCCGCCTGCGGGAGGCAGGTAGCCGGTCGTGACGGCCTCGTCGTGCTCCGCGTGCGCGCGGTGCAGCAGCTCCATGAGCTCGCGCTCCGAGCGGATGCGAGCACGGTACTTCTCGGGCAGCGCCGTGAGCTGGGCCTCCTCGCGGAGCAGGCGCGCGAACAGCTCCTCCTCGTACGCCGGGTCGTTCTCGGTCTCGAGGTACTCGGTCGCGTGCCGGCGGGCCGCCGCGACGGAGTTCTGCGCACGGCCCTTCGCGCTCGTGAGCGACGCGACCACGGTCACGACCAGCGTCCCGATGATGACGGCCAGCGACACCGGCGTGCTGATCTCCACGACCGGGACGGGGTCGCCGTCGTTGATGAACGGCACGTTGTTCTCGTGCAGCGCGTGCAGGATCAGCTTGACTCCGATGAACGCGAGGATCGCCGCGAGCCCGTAGGACAGGTAGACGAGCCGGTCGAGCAGGCCGTCGATGAGGAAGTACAGCTGGCGCAGCCCGAGCAGCGAGAACGCGGTCGCCGTGAACACGAGGAACACGTTCTGCGTGAGACCGAAGATCGCGGGGATCGAGTCGAGCGCGAACAGGATGTCCGTGCCGCCGATCGCGACCATGACGAGCAGCATCGGCGTCAGCGCCCGCTTGCCGTCCTTGATCGTGAAGAGCTTGTCGCCGTCGTAGTGGTCGGTCGAGTGGAACACCTTCCGCGCGAGCCGGACCATGATGTTGTCGGCGGCGTGGCTGTCCTCGGACTCCGGCCGGAGCAGGTTCCCGGCGGTGACCAGCAGGATGAGGCCGAAGAGGTAGAAGACGGCCGCGAAGCGGTTGATCAGAGCCGCGCCGAGCAGGATGAACCCGGTCCGCGCGATCAGCGAGAACACGATCCCGAAGAGCAGGACCTTCTGCTGGTCGGCCCGCGGCACCTTGAAGCTCTGCATGATGATGAGGAAGACGAACAGGTTGTCGACCGAGAGCGCCTTCTCGGTCACGTACCCCGCGAAGTACTCGCCGCCCATCGTGTGCCCGCCGAACGCCCACACCGCGACGCCGAACGCGATCGCGATGCCGACGTAGATCGCGGACCACCGCGCGGCCTCGCCCAGCGTCGGCACGTGGGCCTTGCGGACGTGGAACACGAAGTCGAACGCGAGCAGCGCCACGATGAACGCGATCGTCGCGATCCAGACGGGCGTCGACACGTCCATGGCGGGGCTCCCGTACGGTTCGGTCAGCGGTCCGGCCCGTGCTGCGGCCTGACGCTCAGCGTAGGTGCGGTCCCCGGGCGCTGCCCGGCCGCGGAACCCCGGGAGGCACGTGTGGCAGCGTCGGACGGCAGCGCGGGGACGGCGGGCGCACGCGGGGCCGGCGGCGGCGAGGGCCGTCCGCGTGCGGCGGGAACGACCCCGGGGCCGACGGGTGCGGCACGCGCGGTGCGCGCGGTGGCGCTCGCGGTCCTGACCGCCGCGTGCTGGTTCGCGTGGCTTGCCTGGGACACGACCTACGGGGTCGACCCGGCGACGGGAGTCGCGTCCGGGCCGTACGAGGTGTGGCAGGTGCTCGGCTGCGTGCTGAGCCTGGCCGTCGCGGTGGTCCTGGGGACGCGTGTGCTCGGCGGGCCCGTGACCGTGGTCGTGACGGCGCTCGCGTTCACCGTCGCGTGGTCGGTCACGGCGAGCGCCGACGAGACCGGGCTGTGGCTCGTCGGTGCGCTGCTCGTGCTGGTCGGGGTCGCGGTCGGCTCGAGCGTGGTCGCGGCGGTCACGGCCGCGGCCCTGCGGCGGCGCCGGTCACGATCGGCCTGAGCGGGCGCCTGCGCGCACGACCCGACGCGCCCCCCGACCCGTGCGCCCGACGCGCCCCCCGACCCGTGCGCCCGACGCGCCCCCCGACCCGTGCGCTCGGCGCGTCGTCCGACCCGGACGGGGTGTCGCCCGCGGGCCGCGACGACCGCCTCGTCAGGCGGTGAGCGCAGCGTGGAGCGCAGCCGCGTGCTCGTCGACCCACTCGGCGTCGCGGCGCCAGAAGCCGCCGTGGCCCTCGTCCCACAGCCGCGCCCACGGCTGCGTCCCCGTCCGGTGCCCGTGCTCGAGCAGCGTGTGCATGCTCCAGGTGCGCGGCGCGAGCGTGCGGGCGAGGCGCTCGCGGCCGGCGTCGTCGAGCCCGTACCCGTCCGCGAGGGCGCGGAGCCCCGTCGCGGCCGCGTCGACCCCGGGGCCGCCGGCGTCGGCCGGGGCGAGCGGGACGAACGCGTGCGCCGCGTAGGCGAGGTCCCACGTCCGGGTGCCGGGGCCGCAGCCGTCCCAGTCGATGAGCACGAGCCGGCCCGCGGCGAGCACGAGGTTCCACGGCGCGAGGTCGTGGTGGATCACGAGGTCCTCACCGTCGGGCGGGATCACGCGCTGGAAGCGGGCACCGGGCGGCGGGGACCAGCCGTCGAGCGCGTCGTGCAGGTCGCGGGCGAGCCGTCCCACGTCGGCGAGCGCGGGGGCGGTCACGCCGCCGGGCAGCGGGTGCGCCATGACCCCGGGCACGTGCTCGACGACGTGCCGCCCACGCTCGTCGAGCCCGAACGACCGCGGCGCGTGCCGGAAGCCGACATCCTCCAGCCGCGTCAGCACGGCGTGCACCGCAGGGGTCCACGGCCCGGCGGGGCGGCGCACGGTGTCGCCCACGCGGACGACGCCGGTGCTCACGTTGCCGCCCGTGAGCGGCTCCTCGTCGGCACCCGGCGCGTCGTCGGGCACCCGGGGCAGCGCCGTCACGCCGCCGCCCGGCGGGCGGTGAGCGTCACGGCGGCGAGCGCGGCGTAGACGCCGGCCGAGACCCGGTCGAGCTCACGCAGCCGCAGCCCGGGCAGCCGGTTCCGCAGCGCACCGCCCGCGACGCACCAGACCGAGTCGAGCACCCACGCGAGCGCGATGAACACGAGCCCGAGCTCGAGGAGCTGCAGCGACACCGGCCCGGCCGCGGGGACGACGAACTGGGGGAGGAACGCGAGGTAGAACACGGCGGTCTTGGGGTTGAGCGCGCCGACGAGCAGCCCGGCGCGGAAGCGGCTCCCGAGACGGGCCGACGGGCCGCTCGCGCGGGGCGGGGTGCCGGACGACGCGGCGTCCGACCGAGCGGTGCCGGACGACGAGGTGCGTGCCTCGGTGGCGCCCGTGCCCGCGGCGCCCGGCGACGACGTCCCCGCCGTCCCGGCGCCCGGCAGCCCGGTGTCGCCCAGCGTCCCCGGCGTCCGCGCACGCCACGACCGCACCGCGAGCCACACGAGCCACGCCGCGCCGAGCACCTTGACCGCGGTGAACGCGCTCGCGCTCGCGACGACGACGGCGGACAGCCCGACGACCGCGCCGAGCACGTGCACGAGGTAGCCGACCTCGACCCCCGCGGTCGCGGCGAGCCCCGCGCGGCGCCCGTGCCGCAGCGCTGTCGCGACGACGAACCCGACCGACGGACCGGGCACGAGGATCAGCGAGATGCTCGCGACGACGAACAGCGCGAGGCGGTCGGTGGGCACCATGCCCCGAGCGTGGCCGAGCGGGGCGGCTGTGCGCCAGTGGTTTGCCCGTCGGGAGCACCGCGACGCGCGAGGATGCAACCGATCGTGGTCCCGGGTCCGTCTGAGGGGCATGGACGGATGGAGAGCTCCCGATGACACCTGACGACTTCCGGGCCTGGGCGGCGCAGCACCGGCCGCTCCTGGTCCGCACGGCGACGCTGCTGACCGCCGGTGACCCGCACACCGCCGAGGACGTGGTGCAGACCGCGCTGACCCGGCTCTACCTCGCGTGGCCGCGGCTGCGCGGCGTGGACAACCGCACCGCGCACGCGCGCCGCGTCCTGGTCAACGCGTTCACGGACGAGATGCGGGCCACCCGCCGGCAGCGCGAGGACCTCCGCCCGGAGCTCCCGGACCGCGCGACCGGTGACGGCGGCGCGGACGAGGACGCCCGACTGCTGTTCGCCGCGCTCGGCGAGCTGCCCCGGCGGATGCGCGCCGCGGTCGTGCTGCGCTACTTCCACGACCTGAGCGTCGCGGACACCGCCCGTGCGCTGCGGTGCACGCAGGGCACCGTCAAGAGCCAGACCTCCCGGGCGCTCGAGAAGCTCGCCCGCCGCCTCGGTCCCGTGCTGCGCACCGACGAGGGCGCGGGCCCGCGACCGACCGGACACCCCGGGCCGGACACCCTGCCCACCCCCCTGATCCGTACCCCCGATCCCGCTGGGAGCCTGCGATGAGCGACCTGACCACCCTGATGACCCGCGCGACGAGCGCCGCCGTGACGCCGTCGGCCGCGACCCTCGACGACGACGTGAGCCGGGGCCGCCGCGCGCGCCGCCGCCGCACGCGCCTCGTCGGCTCCGGAGTCGTCGGCGCGCTCGCCGTGACGGCCGCGGTCGGCGCGTCGCTCACGTCGACCGCGCCGTCCGCCGCCGCGGCCGAGCTCGTCGCGTTCACCGCGGAGCAGCCCGCCGGTTTCACGATCGCGGAGGTTCCCGAGGGCTGGCACGTGCTGTCGTCCGACGCCGGCAGCCTCGTGCTCGCGGACGCCGACGACCCGGGCGCGGACCCGAACAGCTACGAGGGCCGGATCGTCGCGACGCTCGTCGGCGAGGCGTCCGTGCCGACCGGCATCGACGCCCGGACATTCGAGGTGGACGGCCGGGACGTGCTCGTCTACGAGCTGCTCGACGCGGACGGCGAGCCCGGCGGCACGCTCGGGGTCTTCGCGCCCGAGGGCGACGGGGACTACCTCTCGGTGCAGCTGCCGCCCGAGCTGCACTGGGAGGCGGACCTCGCGGCGCGGTTCGTCGAGGGGCTCGACGTCACCGCGAGCGCGCAGCACTCGGTGGGCTGACGGTGGCGGGTGGCGGGGCGGCGACGCTCCGCCACCCGGCCCCCAGCCGGCCGTCACTCGGGGTTGCAGCGCGCCGCGAGGGTCGCGAGCGAGCCGGCGTCCGGGCGCCACGGCTCGAGGTTCCAGGTGTCCTTGTCGGGTGCTCCGACGGCGTGGCACAGGAACTGGTCGCGCATCCCGGTGGTGTCGGCCTCGGGCTCCTGCGCGACGACGGCCGCCCACGTGCCGTCCTGCGCGGCGAGCCCGCCGGCCCGCGCCCACGGCGTCGGGTCGACCGCGAGCGAGCGCCCGCCCTCGCGCTCGCCCCACGTCGCGCTCTCCAGCACCGCGGTGCCGAACCAGACGCGGGCGGTGCCGGGCGCGTCGAACGCGGCGCCGCTGAGCCCGGGGGAGACGGTCACCGTGAGCAGGTCGGGAGCCTCGACCTCGTACACAGCGAGCAGGCGGGCGCCGTCCTCGCTCGTCGCGGTCGCCGCGGCCAGCCCCCCGACGAACGCACCCGCGGTGTCGCGCACCACGACCGAGCCGTCGGGCTGCGGCTCGAACGCCGTGCCCTCGGGGGCCGCGAGCCTCGCGACCAGAGCCGGCGGGGTCGTGCGCGCCCACACGGGCACGGTCGCGACGACCGACCCGTCGGGCTGCGGCTCGACCGTGACCGTCGCCGTCTCGAGCTCGGCGCGCGCCGCGAGCACGAGCGCGCCCGACGTCACCGGCGTGCCGGCGGCGCGGACGTCGGCCGCGGTCGGCTGGGCCGGGGTCTGGACCACCTGGGGGTCGCGCTCCGGGACGGTCCCCGTGCTCGGCCCGGACGGCGACGGCCCGGGACCGGCGGCGGGTCCGCACGCGGCGAGCAGCGCGGTCAGGACGAGCCCCGCGACCGCGAGCCGGGGAGTCGTCCGGTGCATGCCCGAACGGTAGCCCGGGTCGCAGCCGCACCGCTGCCACACCACGCGGCACCGCGGTGCTCGGCGGCGCGCCCTCGTCGGGCCGCGCCG
>NZ_JBSGSU010000007.1:0-43979 GCF_053607065.1 Cellulomonas sp. NPDC055163
CACCCGAGCGGCCCAGCACGACGTCGGCGCACGCCAGCGCGAGCTGCATCTCGTCGAGGTACTCGCGCAGGTGCGGCGGGTGCCGCCGCGGCGGGGCTCGGCGCCGCAGCGACCGGGGCCGACGCTGCCGGAGCGGCGGCGGCGGGGGTCGGCGCGGCGGCCGGCTTGGGCGCCGCGGGGCGGGCCGGTGCCGGCGCGGGTGCAGAGCCACCCACGGGGTAGAGGTCGCGCAGCTTGCGCACGACGGGCGGCTCGATGGTCGAGGACGCCGAGCGGACGAACTCCCCGAGGTCGCCCAGCTTGGTCATGATGGTCTTGCTTTCCACACCGAGCTCTTTGGCGAGCTCGTAGACGCGGACCTTGGCCACATCTCTCCTGTCTCGGTCCGCCCAGGAGAGGGTCGGACCGTCGTTAGTGCGAGGTACTCATCGCTGGGTACTCATCGGTGCGTGCTCATCGGGCAGCCATCGGCTTGTCAAACCCGCTTCCCATGTCGACGGTTCGGTGCTCCCGGGTTCGGGACCCGGTCGCTGGTTCCCCTCAGCCGCGCTCGAGATGCTCGCGCACCGGTGCGGCGTCCAGCGGACCTGCATGACGCAGGGCCCGCGGGAACGCCCGACGGCGCTCGGCAAGCTCGAGGCAGTGAAGCTGGGGGTGCAGCCACGCCCCCCGGCCCGGCATCCGACGACCGGCGTCCACGACCACTGCGGGTTCCCCCGCGGTGCCCGTCCCGACGACCGTCCTCAGCAGGACCGACCTCGGGCCGGTCGACCGGCACCCCACGCACGTGCGGAGCGGGCCCATGCCGGACACCGGAAGGGCGTCAGGGGGTCGCCTGCTCGGCGCGGAGAACCGGGCATCCAGCCCAGCCTCCGGAAGTCTACCGCGCCTCGTCACCGCGTGGGACCGGAGCCGGCTCCCCGCTGCGTCTCGCCGCGGGCCGGCTCGTCCCGGCGACCGTCCTTGGACCCGTCGGCCGGGGCCCCCGCCGCACCCTCCGCGTCCGAGCGGATGTCGATGCGCCAGCCCGTGAGCTTCGCGGCCAGGCGGGCGTTCTGGCCCTCCTTGCCGATCGCGAGCGACAGCTGGTAGTCGGGCACCACGACGCGCGCGGCACGCGCGACCGGGTCCACGACCGTGACCGACAGCACACGCGCCGGCGACAGCGCGTGCGCGACCATCTCGGCCGGGTCGTCGGAGTGGTCGACGATGTCGATCTTCTCGCCGTGCAGCTCCGCCATGACCGCCCGCACGCGCGCCCCGAGCGGGCCGATGCACGCGCCCTTGGCGTTGAGGCCCGCCACGCGCCCGCGCACGGCGACCTTCGTGCGGTGACCCGCCTCGCGGGCGATCGCGGTGATCTCGACCGAGCCGTCGGCGACCTCGGGGACCTCCATCGCGAACAGCTGGCGCACGAGGTTGGGGTGCGTGCGCGAGAGCGTGATCTGCGGACCCTTCGGCCCGCGCGCGACCTCGAGCACGAGCGAGCGCAGCCGCTCCCCGTGCACGTACTGCTCGGTCGGGACCTGCTCGTGCGCGGGCAGGACCGCCTCGGTGCCCCCGACCTCGACGAGCACGACGCGCGGGTCGCGACCCTGCTGGATCACACCGCCGAGCACCTCACCCTCCTTGCCGCGGAACGCACCGAGCACCTGGTCGTCCTCGGCGTCACGCAGGCGCTGCACGATGACCTGGCGCGCGGTCGCCGTGGCGATGCGCCCGAAGCCCTGCGGGGTGTCGTCGAACTCGGGGCCGGGAGCCGGGGGCGGCACCGCGACGCCGTCCTCCGCGGGCTCGGGCGCCGGCTGCTGCTCGCGCGCCCAGACGGTCACGTGGCCGGTCTTGCGGTCCAGCTCGACCCGGGCCGTCGCGTGCGCGCCGGGGGTGCGGTGGTAGGCGGACAGCAGCGCCTGCTCGATCGCGGACACGAGCACGCCGAGACTGATGTCCCGCTCGCGCTCGAGCATCCGCAGGGCGGCCATGTCGATGTCCACGTCAGCTCTCCTTGGTGGCCGGCGCACCGGCGTCGGGGTCGGCGGCGTCGGTTCCCGAGCCGTCCGGGTCGAGGTCGTCCACGCCGTCGAGGTCGTCGACGTCGTCGGTGTCGGTGCCCGTGTCCTCGTCCACGACGTCGCCGAACAGCTCGGCGTCCGTCCCGTGGGCGAGGCGGGCGAGCTCGACCTCTACGTGCGCGTCGCGCACGCGGTCGAGCGTGATGTCCTGGGGCGGGGCTGCGACGGGCTTGCGGCCCTTCACGCTCACGGGCTCGGGGACGACGTGCAGCACCGTCGCCTGGCCCTCGCCCTCGACCGAGACGAGGCGTCCCGTCACGGGCTCGCCGTCGCGCAGCCGCACGGTCACGAGCCGGCCGCGTGCACGGGCGAAGTGCCGCCGCTCGGTCAACGGTCGCGAGACGCCCGGGCTCGACACCTCGAGGGTGCTCTCCCCCGGGATGACGTCGTCGAGGGCGGCCGAGATGTGCCGCGACACGTCCGCGATGCGGTCGAGGCTCAGGCCGCCCGTCTCGTCCTCGTGGAGGTCGAGGACCACGCTCACGACGGTCCTCGCGCCGACCCGTGCGACCTCGAGCTCCTCGAGGTGCAGGCCGGCCCCGCGCACGACCGGTTCGATGACGTCCCGGACCCGGTTCGTCGGTGCTGGCGAGGACATGGTCGCCTCCTGTCGGCTCCGGCGGGTCACCCTGACGCGCCCCTCCGGACTGCCGACCCTGTGATGTTGTGGCGCCCAGCCTAACGACTCGGCGCGACCCGCCCGACCGCGGGCACCACCGCCGTGCGGGCGCCGCGCCCGTGGGAGGATCGCGGGCGATGAGTGCCACCTGCCCCGCGGAGCCGTCCGCGCACACCGTCCCGCCCGGGAGCGGCGCTCGCGCACCCCGGGCCGGCACGCGCGGACCGGGTCGGTCCGCGCGCCTCGTGGTCGCCCTGCTCGGCGCGGTCGTCGCGCTCTCGGGCTGCGGCCTGCGCCTGGAGACCCCGCCGCCCGAGCCGCTCGTCCCCGACGCGCTCGAGCTCGTCCGGAGCCGGACCGTCGACGACGCCCTGGCGCTCGCCGCCGGGGCGTCGGACCTCGTGACGGCCAGGTCGGCCGCGGCCGCCCCCGACGACGCGCTGACGCCGGTGCTCGCCGACGTGACCGCGTTCTCGACGGCGCACGCCGAGCAGATGGGTGGCGTCTACGACTCGGGGCTGCCCACGCCGACGCCGACCGTGACCCCGACCCGCACGCCGGTCCCGGACGCCGACGCCCTCCTCGCGCTGGCCGCGGCCGCGGCCGACACCGCACGCACCGACGCGGACGCCGTCGAGGACGGCCAGCTCGCCCGCCTGCTCGGGTCCGTGGCGACGTCGCGCGCGAGCCTGCGCGACCGGCTCGGTGCGGCGATCGGCGCGACCCCGCCCGAGCCGGTCGACCCCGCACCCAGCCCGGCCGCTTCGGTCCAGCCGGGTCCGCTGACGCCCGAGACGTACGCCGACCTCGTCGTCGCCGAGGACGAGGTCGGGTACGCGTACGAGGTGGTCGCGGCGAAGCTCACCGGCGACGCCCGGGCGGCCGCGCAGGCCGACGCGGCGGCGCACCGGGGACGTGCCGAGGCGTGGGCCCGCGAGTCCGGGGTCGACGGGACCACGATCGACCCGCGGCGGACGGCGTACTCCCTGCCGGGCGGCATCGACGACCCTGCGGTCGCGGTCGAGCTCGGGCGCACGCTCGAGCTGCGGCTGACCGTCGCCTACGCGAGCGCTGTCGCGGTCGCGCCGGCAGGTGCGCGTGCCGCGGTGCTCGCGGCGCTCCGGAACGCCGACGCGGAGTCCACGGCGCACGGCGCACCCCCGGTGGCGTTCCCTGGGCTCCCCGAGCAGCAGCCCGGTGCGGACGTGGCGCCCGACGCCGGCCCGGCCGAGCCCGCGGGCGGCGCGGACGGCTGAGCCTCGACCGTCGGGCAGCCGCTCGGCGACCCTCGGCCGCGGCGCGGCCGCCCGAGCGGGGGGGGGCCGGGGGGGGGGGGGGAGGGGGAGGCGGGGATGGGGGGGAAGCGGTGGGGCGACCGTTGGCGGAGGCGTGGCCTCCGGGGGGGGGGGCCGCGGGGGGGCGCCCGCCCCCTCGACAACGCTCCTCAGCCCGCGATCAGGTCGTCCACGAGCTCGGCGACGCGGTCCGCGGCGTCCGACACCGGGACCTGCTCGGCCTGCGGCCCGCCCTCGACCACCACGCGGGGCCGGACCTCGACGACGCCGTCGGCGAGCCCGCGGCCCACGACGACCACCAGCGGCACGCCGAACAGCTCGGCGTCGGCGAACTTCACACCGGGCGAGACCTTGGGACGGTCGTCGTAGAGCACCTCGATGCCGCGCGCGGACAGCGTCGTGGCGAGGGACTCGGCGGCCTCGAACACCGCGGGGTCCTTGCCGGTGGCGACGACGTGCACGTGCGCGGGGGCGACGCCGGCGGGCCACGCGAGCCCGCGCTCGTCGTGGTTCGCCTCGGCGAGCGCCGCGAGCACGCGCGTGACGCCGATCCCGTAGGAGCCCATCGTCACGACGACGGCCTTGCCGTTCTCGTTCAGGACCGTGAGGCCGAGCGCCTGCGCGTACTTGCGGCCCAGGGCGAAGATGTGGCCGATCTCGATGCCGCGCGCGAGCTCGAGCGGGCCCGAGCCGTCCGGCGCGGGGTCGCCGGCGCGCACCTCGGCCGCCTCGATCGTCCCGTCCGCGGTGAAGTCCCGTCCCGCGACCAGGTCGAACACGTGGCGCCCGGACTCGTTCGCGCCCGTGATCCACCGGGTGCCCGCCACGACGCGCGGGTCCAGGAGGTAGCGCAGGCTCGTGCGCACCTCGTCGTCCGCCGCCTGGCCCGTGGGGTTGGGGCCGAGCACCGCCGGACCGAGGTAGCCCTTGACGATCTCGGGGTGCCCGGCGAAGTCCGCCTCGCCCGCGGGCTCGACCTCGGCCGGCGACACGGCCGCCTCGAGGCGCTTGAGGTCGACCTCACGGTCGCCGGGCAGCCCGACGACGACGAGCTCCCGCTCGCCCGTCGGGTGGACGAGGGCGAGCACGACGTTCTTCAGCGTGTCCGCGGCCGTCCAGGCGCGGTCGGGGCGCGCGAACCGCTCGTTGGCGAGGGCGACGAGCGTGTCGATCGTCGGGGTGTCGGGGGTGTCCTCGACGTGCGCGGGCGGTGCGTCTTCGAACGGCACGGCGTCGGGGACGACGGTCGTGACCGCCTCGACGTTGGCCGCGTAGCCGCCCGCCGAGCGCACGAACGTGTCCTCGCCGATCGCGGTCGGCGTGAGGAACTCCTCGCTGCGCGACCCGCCCATGGCGCCCGACGTCGCGGCGACGATCACGTACTCGAGCCCGAGGCGCGTGAAGATCCGCTCGTAGGCGTCGCGCTGACGCTGGTAGGACGCCGCGAGACCCTCGTCGTCGACGTCGAACGAGTACGCGTCCTTCATGATGAACTCGCGGCCGCGGATGAGCCCGGCGCGCGGGCGGGCCTCGTCGCGGTACTTGGTCTGCACCTGGAACAGCGCGAGCGGCAGGTCCTTGTACGAGGAGTACAGGTCCTTGACGAGCAGCGTGAAGAGCTCCTCGTGCGTCGGTGCGAGCAGGTAGTCCCCGCCCTTGCGGTCCTTGAGCCGGAAGATGTTCGGGCCGTACTCCGTCCACCGGCCCGTCGCCTCGTACGGTTCGCGCGGCAGGAGCGCCGGGAAGTGCACCTCCTGCGCGCCCGCGGCGGCCATCTCCTCGCGGACGACGGCCTCGACCTTGGCGAGCACGCGCAGCCCGAGGGGGAGCCAGGTGTAGATGCCCGGGGCGGCGCGGCGGATGTACCCGGCGCGCACGAGCAGGCGGTGGCTCGCCACCTCGGCGTCGACCGGGTCCTCTCGCAGGGTGCGGACGAACAGCGAGGACAGGCGCAGCAGCATGGCGCAGAGCCTAGTGCGTGCTCCACGATGGACCCGTGCCGGAGCTGCCCGAGGTCGACGCGCTCGCGTCCTTCCTGCGTGACCGCGTCGTCGGGCGCGCCGTGACCGGAGCCGACGTCGGCGCGATCAGCGCGCTCAAGACGTTCGCCCCCGGCCCGGCGGACCTCGTCGGGCGCACCGTCGTCGGCGTCGAGCGGCACGGCAAGTGGATCGACGTCACCGTGGGCGACGAGCCGGGGGTGCACCTCGTCCTGCACCTCGCCCGCGCCGGCTGGCTGCGCTGGTACGACGCCGTGCCGAAGACAGCCGTCAGGCCGGGCCGCTCCCCCATCGCGCTGCGCGTGCGCTTCGACGACGGGAGCGGGTTCGACCTCACCGAGGCCGGCACCCGCAAGCGCCTCGCGGTGTACGTCGTGACGGACCCGCGGGAGGTCCCGCAGGTGGCGACGCTCGGGGTCGAGCCGCTCTCGGCGGAGTTCACCGAGACCCGGCTGCGCGAGCTCCTCGCGGCCCGCAACCAGCAGGTGAAGGGCCTGCTGCGGGACCAGGGCACGATCGCCGGGATCGGCAACGCCTACTCCGACGAGATCCTGCACGCCGCGCGACTGAGCCCTTTCGCGCCCACCCGCTCGTTCGACGAGGACCGGGCCGCGACGCTCTACCGGGCGATCGTCGACGTGCTGACCGAGGCCGTCGGTGCCGCCGCCGGCAAGCCCGCCGCGGAGCTCAAGGACGCGAAGCGTCGCGGGATGCGCGTGCACGGCAGGACCGGCGAGCCGTGCCCCGGCTGGGACGGGGTGCCGTGCGGCGACACGGTGCACGAGGTGTCGTTCGCCGACTCGTCGCTGCAGTACTGCCCCACGTGCCAGACGGGCGGCCAGCCCCTCGCCGACCGGCGGCTCTCGCGCCTGCTGCGCTGAGCGTCAGAACAGCACCGTCGCGTACGTCCCGACCTGGCGGAACCCGACGGACCGGTACGCCGCGAGCGCCCGGGCGTTGTAGTGGTTCGCGTACAGGCTCACGACGGGCGCGACGTCCCGGCGGGTCGCTGCCACGACGGCGGCCATGCCCGGCTCCGACAGCCCGAGCCCGCGGTGCGACGGGCTGACCCACACGCCCTGGACCTGCGCGACCCCGCCCGCGACGGCGCCGAGCTCGGCCTTGAACACGACCCCGGGGCCACCGTCGGGCGCGACGCCGTCCTCGATGCGCACGAACGAGCGTCCGTCCGCGATCAGGCTGCGCACCCGGGCCTCGTACGGGCCGTCCGTGCCCGAGACCGGCGAGTACCCGACCTCCTCGACGAACATCCGCACGCACGCCGGCAGCACGAGCGGGTACTCGCCGGGGTGCGAACGGCGCACCCGCGGGTCGGGGGCGAGCACCGGGTCGTCGTCGAGCACCATCGACGGCTGGTCCGCCCGCACCTCGCGCGCCCGCGGCCACTCGTCGGCGAGCCGGTCCCACAGGCCGAGCACCGCGGGGGCCTCGCCGACGATCGACGAGCACCGACGCCCGTGGCGCGACGCGAGCGCTGCGAAGCCGTCGAGCGCGTCCTCCGCGGCGTCCTCGACGGGAACGACCGGGACGAGGTTGGCGCCTGCCCAGCAGACCGCGAGGAGCTCACCGGCACGCTCGTAACCCCAGACCTGACCGCCGGTCGAGCGCAGGCCCGAGCGTGCGGCAGACTCGAGGCGCGCCGTCGCGAGCACCGACGCGACCGGGTCGAGCGCGCACACCGCGAGAGCTGCCGCGACGTCCGCGTCGCCCAGGAGGCGCCCACCGGCGACCTGACGGTCCTGCGTGGCCCAGCGCCCACGTCCCATGGCAGCGATTCTGCCCCAGGTCCCGGCGGCGCGCCGGGCCGGGCGCAGCCCCGCGCCGAGCTCGGGTCGGTCGGTCCTCAGCCGACCGTCACGACCGTGGGTCCGCCCGCTCCGTCGACGGGCTCCATCGAGTCCGCGAGGCGCATGGCCTCCTCGATGAGCGTCTCGACGATCATCGCCTCGGGCACGGTCTTGATGACCTCGCCGCGCACGAAGATCTGACCCTTGCCGTTGCCCGACGCGACGCCGAGGTCCGCCTCGCGGGCCTCGCCGGGACCGTTGACGACGCAGCCCATCACGGCGACGCGCAGCGGGACCTCGAGCCCCTCGAGGCCGGCGGTGACCTTCTCGGCGAGCGTGTAGACGTCGACCTGCGCGCGCCCGCACGACGGGCACGAGACGATCTCGAGCTTGCGGGGCCGCAGGTTGAGCGACTGCAGGATCTGGATGCCGACCTTGACCTCCTCGACGGGAGGCGCGGACAGCGAGACCCGGATCGTGTCGCCGATGCCCTTGCTCAGCAGCGCACCGAACGCCGTCGCGGACTTGATCGTGCCCTGGAACGCCGGGCCGGCCTCGGTCACGCCGAGGTGCAGCGGCCAGTCCCCGCGCTCGGACAGCAGCTCGTAGGCGCGGACCATGATCACGGGGTCGTTGTGCTTGACCGAGATCTTGAAGTCCTGGAAGCCGTGCTCCTCGAACAGCGACGCCTCCCAGACCGCGGACTCGACGAGGGCCTCGGGCGTGGCCTTGCCGTACTTGGCGAGCAGGCGGGGGTCGAGCGAGCCCGCGTTGACGCCGATCCGGATCGAGACGCCGGCGTCCGTCGCGGCGCGCGCGATCTCCTTGATCTGGTCGTCGAACTTGCGGATGTTGCCCGGGTTCACGCGCACCGCCGCGCACCCGGCGTCGATCGCCGCGAACACGTACTTGGGCTGGAAGTGGATGTCGGCGATGACCGGGATCTGCGACTTGCGCGCGATCGCCGGCAGCGCGTCGGCGTCGTCCTGGCTCGGGACCGCGACACGCACGATGTCGCACCCGGCGGCCGTCAACGCCGCGATCTGCTGCAGCGTCGCGTTGATGTCGGTCGTGGGGGTCGTGCACATCGACTGGACGCTGACCGGGGCGTCGCCCCCGACCGCGACCTTGCCGACGTTGATCTTGCGCGTCTTGCGACGGGGGGCCAGCACCGGGGCGGGGGCCTCCGGCATGCCGAGGTTGAGGGGGATGCTCACCGTCCCAGTGTCCCACCCGCGGCCGCCGGGCGTGCCCGGGAGTGACCACTCTCACCAGACCCACCCGTTCCCCACGCGGGACCTCGACCGCGAGCGGCGGGGCGGGTCTCAGCCGAGCGTGATGGGCTTGACCAGGTCGGCGTAGACGAGCAGCAGGCCCATGCCCGCGAGCAGCACGAACACCCCGTACGCGAGCGGCACGAGGCGCGCGGTGTCGAACGGTCCGGGCCGGGGCAGGCCGCGCAGGCGGGCGACCTGGCGGCGGGTGCCCTCCCACAGCGCACCGACCACGTGCCCGCCGTCGAGCGGCAGCAGCGGGATGAGGTTGAACGCGAACAGCGCGATGTTGAGCCCCGCGACCAGGCTCAGGAAGTACTGGACCTGCTCGCGGAGCGACAGACCGTCGTCGTCCGCGATCTCGCCGGCGAACCGGCCGATCCCCACCACGCCGATCAGCCCCTCGTCGTCGCGCGGGGCCGAGCCGAAGGTCGACCGCGCGAGGTCCGCGAGGTGCACGGGGAGGGTCGCGACGACGCCGAACGTCTGCCACGTCGCGTCGGCCACGAACGGCGCGGCCGCCGTGACGGGCTGCCGCACGAGCTCGTTCGCCGGGGACATGCCGAGGAACCCGACGCGCGTCGTGCGCGGCTCGCCGTCGTCGCCGAGCACCACCGCACCCTCGTCGTCGAGCACGGCGCGCTCGGCGACGATCGGGGTGATCTCCGTCGTGACGCGCTCGCCGCCGCGCTCGAGCACGAGCTCGACCTCCTGGCCCCCCGACGCCCGGATCTGCGCCTGGAGCTGGGTCCACTCCTCGACCGCGACGCCGTCGAACGACACGACCCGGTCGCCCGGCTGCAGGCCCGCCGCGGCCGCGGGCGCCGCGGTGTCGTCGTCGGTGCAGGTGCGCGACGCGTCCTCGCTGACCGGGATCACGCACTGGCTGACGGACTCGAGGGTCGTGCTCGGCGTCGGCACGCCGATGCCGGAGAGCAGGACGGTGAAGAGCGCGAGCGCGATCAGGAGGTTCATGAACGGGCCGCCGAGCATCACGACGAGCTTCTTCGGCGCCGACAGGCGGTAGAAGGCTCGCGCGTCCTCGCCGGGCAGGATCTCCGCCGCGCTGACCTCACGGGCGTCGGCGGCGACCCGGCCGAAGAAGCCGCGCGGCGTGGGGTTGCCGACGGCCTCCGCGGGCGGGTACATCCCGACGAGGCGCACGAAGCCCCCGAGCGGGATCGCCTTGATGCCGTACTCGGTCTCGCCGCGCACGCGCGACCACAGCGTGGGCCCGAAGCCGACCATGTAGTGGCTGACCCGCACACCGAAGCGCTTCGCGGGCACCATGTGCCCGACCTCGTGCAGCGCGATCGACACGAGCACACCGACCACGAGCACGAGCACACCGACCAGGTACTCCATGACAGCTCCGCTCCCGTTCCGTTCCGGTCCGGTCGACCGCCCGTCCCGGGACCATCATCCCCCGCGCCCGCCCGTGACCGAGCCGCCGACCGGCAGATCACCCGCACGACGGCCCGCAGCGGGAGCACGGTGCTCGCGGAACCGACGGTCGGCGACGCAGCGACCGTGCCGGTCGGGACCGGCCCCCATCCCCGCGCGGGCGCTCGACCCGGTCGCTAGGGTCGCGCCATGAGTGCGCCCGACGAAGGCTCGACCCGTCCACCCCGCCCCCCGGGAGCCGCGTGGTGACGGCACGACCGCTGCCCCGTCCCGTGTGGTCCGCCGGTACGGCGCAGGTCGACGACGACGTCGACGGCGGGCTCGACGGGGACACCCGCGCGGACGTCGTGGTGGTGGGCGCCGGGGCTGCCGGCCTGTGGACCGCCTACTACCTGGTCGAGGCCGACCCGGCCCTCGACGTCGTGGTGCTCGAGCAGGGGCGCGTCGCGGCGGGCGGGAGCGGTCGAGGCCTCGGCCGGTGCTCCGCGCACCTCCCGACGAGCGCCGAGGACGTCGCGCGCGCCCACGGCCCCCGGGCAGCACGCAGCCTCCGGGCCACGATGCGCGACGCGGTCGTCGAGGTCGGGGGCGTGGCCGCCGCCGAGGAGATCGACTGCGGCTTCAGGTACGCGGGGACCGTCACGGTCGCCCGGACCCTGCCGCAGCTCGCGCGCGTGCGGGCGCGAGCCTCCGCCGCCGGCGCCTGGGGTGACGAGGAGCAGCTCCTGGCGCCCGACGCGGTCGCGGAGCACGTCACCGCGCCCGACGTGCTCGGGGGGTCCTGGACGCCGGACAGCGCCCAGCTCGACCCGGCGCGCCTCCTGCGCGGGCTCGCGGACGTGCTCCTCGCCCGCGGCGTGCGCCTGGTCGAGGGCACCCGTGCCGTCCGGGTCTCGCCCGGCGCCGTCGTCACGGAGCACGGGACGGTGCGCACCCGCGTCGTGATCCGGGCGGCAGGGGCGTGGACCCCGTCGTTCGCCGGCGTCGACCGCCCGGTCGCGGCGGCCGCCCTCGACCTCATCGCCACCGAGCCCCTCGGGGACCCGCGCTGGGACCTCGTCGGGCTCGCGCGCGGGCAGGGCCTCGCGGACGCCGCGCACGACCGGCTCGAGGTCCGCCGCACGGAGGACGGCCGGCTCGTGGCGGCGCTGCCCGCCCGCCGAGCGCGCGGGGGCACGAGCGGTCGCGGCCTGAGCCGTCTCGGCGCGAGCGGTCCCGGCGCGAGCGGCCGGCACCGGGTCGGTCGTGGCGGAGGCGGTCGCGACGCGGACGGTCCCGCTGCGGGCGCCGACGTCGAGCGCCTGCGGGGCCGCCTCCTCGACCTCCTGCCCGGCGCTGCCGGGGCTCAGGTCACGCACGCGTGGCGCGCGCCGGTCGCCGTGACGCGTGACGGGGTGCCCCGCGTCGGGCTGGACCGGGAGACCGGGCTCGGCTGGGCCACGGGCTTCGGCCGTGACGGCGTCGCGGCGGCGAACGTGGCCGGGCGGACGCTCGCGGACCTCGTCACCGGCAACGTCACCGAGCTCACGCGGCTGCCGTGGGTCGACCACCACGGTGCACGCCCGACGGCGGGGGGCCGGACACGCATCGCGCTCGCGTCGCGCCTCGGCCGGGCCGCCGACGCGGTCGAGGCACGGACCGGGCGGGAGAGCCGGGCGCTGCCCCTCCTCCGCTGGTGACCGGGGAGCCGACGCTTCCGGGAGAGGGACGTCAGCGCCGGGCGAGCACCTCGTGCGCGCGGGCCCGCGCCCACGTCTCGGCCTCGAGCACGTCGTCGAGCCGCACGTCGGCGGGTGCGGTGCCGCCGTGCTCGGCCAGGACCCGCTCGACGGTGGTCACGATGTCGAGGAACCCGATCCGCCCGCCGAGGAACGCCGCGACGCACTCCTCGTTGGCGGCGTTGAGCACCGCCGGGTGCGTCGCCGAGGCCGCGACGGCCGCCCGCGCGAGTGCGACAGCGCCGAAGACCTCCTCGTCGAGCGGCTCGAACGTCCAGGACGTCGCCCGCGTCCAGTCGCACGCCGGCGCGGCGTCCGCGACGCGATCCGGCCAGGACAGGCCCAGCGCGATCGGCAGCCGCATGTCCGGGGGCGACGCCTGCGCGATCGTCGAGCCGTCGACGAACTCGACCATCGAGTGCACGACCGACTGCGGGTGCACGACCACCGTGATGTCCTCGACCGGGACGTCGAACAGCAGGTGCGCCTCGATGAGCTCGAGGCCCTTGTTCATCAGCGTCGCCGAGTTCACCGTGACGACCGGGCCCATCGACCACGTCGGGTGGTGCAGCGCCTGCTCCGCCGTCACGGCCTTGAGCTCGTCGCGGACCCGCCCGCGGAACGGACCGCCCGAGGCCGTCAGCACGAGCCGGCGCACCTCGCGCGCCGCACCCGAGCGCAGCGCCTGGGCGATCGCCGAGTGCTCCGAGTCGACCGGCACGATCTGGTCGGGACGCTGCTGGGCGGCCCGCACGAGCCGGCCGCCGACGACGAGGGACTCCTTGTTGGCGAGCGCGAGCGTGCTCCCCGCGGCGAGCGCCGCGAGCGTCGGCCCCAGCCCGACCGAGCCCGTGATGCCGTTGAGCACGACGTCGGCGCCGCGCTCCGCGAGCCGCGTCGCCGCGTCCGGGCCGGTCAGCACCTCGACACCCAGCTGCCGCAGGCCCGCGTCGGCGCTCGCGCGCGTGAGCTCCGCGAAGAGCGGACCTGCGGCCGCGGGGTCGGCGACCGCGACGGCGTCGACGCCGAGCTCGATCGCCTGGCGGGCGAGCGCCGCGGGGTCCGCTCCCCCGGCGCTCAGGCCGGTGACCCGGAACCGGTCGGGGTTGCGGCGGACGACGTCGACGGCCTGGGTCCCGATGGACCCGGTCGACCCGAGGAGGAGGACGGTGCGCTGGCTCACCCGGCCATCATCCCTGGTCCGCCGGTGCGCTCCGTGCACGCCCGGACGTGGGAGCGGCGCCCGCCGGTATGGCCGCGGGACCACGCCGGGTCACCGACGTGGTCCCGGCTCACTCCGCGCCGAGGATGACCTCGACCGCGCGGTCCAGGAACGCGTCGACGGGCGCCTCGGCATACCCCGCCCGGCCGTTGCGGCGGCGGAAGGTCGCGGAGCGCAGCTCCTGGGCGGTGAGCGGCTGCCCCTTGTCGAAGTAGGCGACGAGCCGGTGGCAGAGGTCGTCGACGTCCGCGGGCTCGTACCCCGGCTGGCGCCCGTGCGGCGGGGCGAAGCGCTCACCGTCGGGCCGGGTGAGCCGCCCGTACAGCGTGCGCGCCTGCTCGGCGAGGCGGTCCATCCAGGCCTGCTGCCCGTTCTCGGCGACGAAGTCCGCCCGCGACCGCGCGACGAACGCCGCCTCGAGCCGGTCGAGCGCCGCGTCGACCGCCGACGTCACGTACCCGCGACGCACCATGTCGAACGCGACCGTCCGGACGTCCCGACCCGAGAGCGCCCCGGCGGGCCCCTTCTCGTACACCGACCGTGCGTGCTCGAAGAAGTCGTCCACCTCGTCGGGGTCGTAACCGGTGCGCAGGCCCGAGACGGTCCGGAACATGACGTCGCTCACCCTTCCTCATCGGCTGCGAGCTGGCCGCACGCGCCGTCGATGTCACTCCCCCGAGTGTCACGGATCGTCGTCGGGATGCCGTGCGCGCGCAAGCGTGCCACGAACTCGGCCTCGACCGCGGGATCGCTCGCCGTCCAGATCGAGCCCGGTGTCGGGTTGAGCGGGATGGGGTTGCAGTGCACCCAGCCCCTGCCGCGGGCGTTGAGCTTCTCGCCCAGCATGTCCGCACGCCACGCGTGGTCGTTCATGTCGCGGATCAGCGCGTACTCGATCGACACGCGGCGCCCGGTCACCTGGAAGTACCGGTACGCGGCGTCGAGCGTCTGGTCGACGCTCCACCGGGTGTTGACCGGCACGAGGGTGTCGCGCAGCTCGTCGTCGGGGGCGTGCATCGACACGGCGAGCGTCACCGGGATGCCCTCGTTGGTGAGCTTCTCGATCGCGGGGACGAGGCCGACGGTCGAGACGGTGATGTTGCGCGCCGACATGCCGAGGCCGTCGGGTGCGGGCGCGACGAGGCGCCGCACCGTCTCCATGACGGCCTTGTAGTTCGCGAGGGGCTCGCCCATGCCCATGAACACGAGGTTCGACAGCCGCGTCGGGCCGCCCGGGATCTCGCCGTCGGCGAGCGAGCGCGCCGCCGCGCGGACCTGCTCGACGATCTCCGCGGTCGACAGGTTGCGGGTCAGGCCCAGCTGGCCCGTCGCGCAGAACGGGCACGCCATGCCGCAGCCGGCCTGGCTCGACACGCACAGCGTCGACCGGTTCGGGTACCGCATGAGCACGGACTCGACCTTGGCGCCGTCGAACAGGTGCCACAGCGTCTTCACGGTCGTACCGCCGTCCGCCTGGAGCGTGCGCGCCGCCGTGAGCAGCTGCGGGAAGAGCTCCGCGGCGAGGGTGTCGCGGCTCGCCTTCGGCAGGTCCGTCATCTCCGCCGGGTCGGACGTCAGGTGCGTGAAGTAGTGCGTCGCGAGCTGCTTGGCCCGGAACGGCTTCTCGCCGAGAGCCGTGACGGCCTCGACCCGCTGCTCGGGCGTGAGGTCGACGAAGTGGCGCGGCGGCTTGCCGCGGGCGCCGCGCGTCGGCGCGGACATGTTCAGGGTGACGGGTGTCCCGCTCATCACGGGCACCCCCTCTCGGGGTTCGGGGTGGTGCGCCGCTCAGACGACCGGCTGGAGCACGGTGAGGATCAGGTAGACGACCGGGGCCGTGAGGAGCATCGAGTCCAGACGGTCGAGCAGACCGCCGTGGCCCGGGAGCAACGAGCCCATGTCCTTGAGCTCGAGGTCACGCTTGAGCAGCGACTCGGACAGGTCGCCGAGCGAGGCCGTGACGACCGTCGCGACCCCGAGCGCCACACCGACGAGCGGGGCACCGTCGAACATCGCGCCGATCCCGACGACGCCGACGAGGCAGGCCAGGACGAGCGAGCCGATCAGGCCCTCCCACGTCTTCTTCGGGCTGACCGACGGCGCGAGCGGGTGCCGGCCGATCAGCACCCCGACGACGTAGCCGCCGGTGTCGCTCGCGACGCACAGCAGGATGAACAGCAGCACGCGGAACGCGCCGTCCGGCTGCGCGAGCAGAAGCATCACGAAGCCGCCCATGAACGGCAGGTACGCCGCCGCGAACGCGGCACCGGTCGCGTCGCGCAGCGCCGGCGCGCCGCTGCCGTCGAGCACCCGCCACACCACCGCGCCGCCGACCGTCAGCATGAACGCGACGAACAGCGCCTCGGCGCCCGCCATGTACGCCGAGACCAGGATGCCGGCGTCGCCGACGAGCAGCGGCAGGAGCGGCAGGTGGATCCCGCGGCGCGCGAAGGCCTGCGCGAGCTCCCACAGCCCGGCACCGACCGCGAGCACCGCGAGCAGGAGGAAGCCCTCCTTGCGCACGAACAGCGAGGCGCCCACGATCGCGAGGAGCGTCAGCCCCACCACGACGGCGACGGGCAGGTCACGGCCCGAGCGCGAGACCCCGGGCGTGCGGGGCGCGCTGGCGGCGGCGAGGCGGGCGGCGTTCTGGGGCATCAGACCTCGAGCAGCTCGTTCTCCTTGGCGGCGAGGACCGTGTCGATCGCGTCGACGTGCCGCTTGGTCAGCTGCTCGAGCTCCTTCTCCGCGCGACCGACCTCGTCCTCGCCCGCCTCGCCGTCCTTCGCGATGCGGTCCAGCTCCTCCTTGGCGCGCCGGCGGATGTTGCGCACCGAGATGCGCGCGTCCTCCGCCTTCGTCCGGGCGAGCTTGACGTAGTCCTTGCGGCGCTCCTGCGTGAGCGCGGGCAGCACGACGCGGATGACGTTGCCGTCGTTCGTCGGGTTGACGCCGAGGTCGGAGTCGCGCAGCGCCTTCTCGACCGCGCTCGACGACGACTTGTCGAACGGCGTGATGAGGATGGTGCGCGCCTCGGTCACGTTGAACGACGCGAGCTGCTGCAGCGGGGTCGGGCTGCCGTAGTAGTCGACGAAGATCTTCGAGAACATGGCGGCGTTCGCCCGGCCCGTGCGGATCGTCGCGAAGTCCTCCTTGGCGACCTCGATCGCCTTGTCCATCTTTTCCTCGGCCTCGAGGAGGGTCTCGTCGATCACCGGTGCTCCTTCATGTGCTCGGGGGTGCGGTCGTGCGGCTGGTCGTGCGGCGCGGGCGCCCGTCAGTCGACGGTGACCAGCGTGCCGATCTTCTCACCCTGCAGCGCGCGCGTGACGTTGCCGGGCTCCATGCCGAACACGCGCATCCGCACGTCGTTGTCGCGGCACAGGCTGATCGCCGTGGCGTCCATGACGCCGAGGTCGTTGACGAGCGCGTCCGTGTAGGTCAGGTGGTCGAGCTTGACCGCCGTGGGGTCGGTGCGCGGGTCCGCGGTGTAGACGCCGTCCACGCCGTTCTTGCCCATGAGCACCTCCTGGCAGTGCGTCTCGAGCGCGCGCTGCACGGAGACGGTGTCCGTCGAGAAGAACGGCATGCCCGCGCCCGCGCCGAAGATGACGACGCGACCCTTCTCCATGTGCCGGATCGCGCGGAGCGGGATGTACGGCTCGGCGACCTGACCCATCGTGATCGCGGTCTGGACGCGCGTGCTGACACCGGCCTGCTCGAGGAAGTCCTGCAGCGCGAGGCAGTTCATGACCGTGCCGAGCATGCCCATGTAGTCGGCGCGGGCGCGGTCGATGCCGCGCTGCGCGAGCTCGGCGCCGCGGAAGAAGTTGCCACCGCCGACGACGATCGCGACCTGGACGCCGCTGCGGACCGCCACGGCGATCTCGGCGGCGACCCGCTGGACGACGTCGGGGGCGAGGCCGACGGCTCCACCGCCGAACATCTCGCCCGACAGCTTCAGCAGGACCCGGCGGGGAAGGGCGCCGTCCTGGTCCGGTGCGGTCACGTCCTGGCCCACGGTGCCTCCTGCTGTGCTCGACGTGCTCGGTCTGGGGTGCTCGTGCCGGTGGCCCCGGCCCGAGGTCGGGCCGGGGCCACCGGGATCGCGGCGGTGCTCAGGCGCCGACGCGGAACCGCACGAACGCCGTGACGGTGCCGCCGGCCTCGGTGAGGACCTGGCCGACCGTCTTCTTCGGGTCCTTGGCGAACGCCTGCTCGAGCAGGACGTTCTCCTTGAAGTACCCGTTGAGGCGACCCTCGATGATCTTCGGCAGCGCGGCCTCGGGCTTGCCCTCGTTGCGCGCGGCCTCCTCGGCGATGTGGCGCTCCGAGGCGACCGTCTCCGCGGCGACCTCGTCACGCGCGAGGAACGTCGGGGAGTACGCCGCGATGTGCGTCGCGATGTCGCGCGCCACCGAGGCACCCGCCGCGTCGGTCGCCACGAGGACGCCGACCTGCGGGGGCAGGTCCTTGTTGACCTTGTGCAGGTAGACCTCGACGTGCTCGCCGGTGACGCGCGCCACGCGGCGCACGACGACCTTCTCGCCGAGCGTCGCGGCCGTCTCGTCGACGACCGACTGCAGCGAGGAGCCGTCGACGTCCGAGGCGAGCAGCGCCTCGGCGTCCGCGGCACCCGACGCGACGGCCGCCGCGATGACCTTGTCGGCGAGCGCGATGAACGTCGTGTTCTTCGCGACGAAGTCGGTCTCCGAGTTGACCTCGACGAGCACGCCCGTGTGGCCCTGCCCGTCGGCCGCGACGTTCGCCGCGACGAGACCGTCGGACGCCGACCGGCCCTCACGCTTGCCGACACCCTTGAGGCCCTTGACGCGGATGATCTCGAGCGCCTTGTCGGCGTCGCCCTCCGCCTCCTCGAGCGCCTTCTTGACGTCGAGCATCCCCGCGCCGGTCTTCTCGCGGAGCGCCTTGATGTCAGCGAGGCTGTAGTTCGCCATCAGTCTGTGTCCGTCCTTGTCGTCAGATGCGGATGGGTGCGCGTCACTTGGACGCGGCGTCACCCTCGTTGGCGGGCGTGGCGACGTCCGGGACGTCGACCGCGGGGGCGGCGTCCTGGCCCGGGGCCTCGGCGGCCTCGCCGGCCGGCGTGGAGTCGTCCCCGACGGTCGCAGCGTCCTGCGCGGCAGCGTCCGTGGCGGCGACGACCGGCTCGGCCGCAGCCTCCGTGGGCTCGGCCTGGGCGGCCTCGGTCGGGGCGGCCTCGGTCGGGGTGGTCGCCCCGGCGGCGAGGTCGGCCTCGGCACCGGCGAGGAGCTCGCGCTCCCACTCGGCGAGCGGCTCGGCGTCGGCAGCAGCCGCGTCCGTGCCGCCGCTGCGGCCGGAGTGACGCTGCATGAGGCCCTCGGCCGCGGCGTCCGCGATGACACGGGTCAGCAGCGAGACGGCGCGGATCGCGTCGTCGTTGCCCGGGATCTTGTAGTCGACGACGTCCGGGTCGCAGTTCGTGTCGAGGATCGCGACGATCGGGATGCCGAGCTTGCGCGCCTCGTCGACGGCGAGGTGCTCCTTGTTCGTGTCGACGATCCAGATCGCCGAGGGCACCTTCGTCATGTCGCGGATGCCGCCGAGCGTCTTGGCGAGCTTGTCGCGCTCGCGACGCATGATGAGGAGCTCCTTCTTGGTGAAGGCGCTGCCCGCGACGTCGTCGAAGTCGACGAGCTCGAGCTCCTTGAGGCGCTGGAGCCGCTTGTTGACCGTCTGGAAGTTGGTGAGCATGCCACCGAGCCAGCGCTGGTTGACGTAGGGCATGCCCACGCGCGCGGCCTGCTCGGCGACGGGCTCCTGCGCCTGCTTCTTCGTGCCGACGAAGAGGATCGTGCCGCCGTGGGCGACAGTCTCCTTGACGAAGTTGTAGGCGCTGTCGATGTACGTCAGCGACTGCTGCAGGTCGACGATGTAGATGCCGTTGCGCTCGGTGAAGATGAAGCGCTTCATCTTGGGGTTCCAGCGGCGGGTCTGGTGCCCGAAGTGGACACCGCTCTCGAGCAGCTGGCGCATGGTCACGACGGCCATGGCACGTCCTTCCGGCGCGCGCCCGCGGGCACGCGCGTCTGGGCGGGTCCCACGCTGGGGACCCGCGTTCTCGGTTGTCGGCCCCGACCGGTCGGTCGTTGCCCCTGGCGCCACGTCGCTGCTGGCGCCGGGCTGCGAGCCCGGACCGGTGCCAGCGCCGACCCTCGTGCCCGTGCGTGACCGCACCCGGAACCGGGTGCGTGCCTGCGGGGCGGAGATGATGACGCGCGATGTCGACCGGCACGTACCGGTCGCGAGCGTCAGTCTAGCGGACGGTCGCCGAGGTCTCGGCCACGCGCCCCGGTGCTGTCCACCACCCCCAGCCCGGACGGCGCACGGCAGGGAGCAGGGCGCGCGGGCCGACGGGCCGGTCGCGCCCGGCACCGGCGCAAGGTCGTCGCCATGGACAGCGCGAGACGGACCCGCCGCGGCACGACCCGCACCCGCTCCTGGGGGGTGCCGGTACGCACCACGGCCCCCCTCCCCCGGCGCGGAGCCGGCGCTGCGCTGCGCGTGGCACTCCTCGGGAGCGCGCTCGCGCTACCGCTCACCACCGTCGCTGCCGGGCAGGTCGCAGCGGGGCCGGCTCACGACCCGGGAGCGCGGGCCGACCACGGCTACACGTTCCCGCTGCGCGAGCCCGTCGACGTCGCGCGCGGGTTCGACGCGCCCGAGGAGCGCTGGCTCAGCGGGCACCGCGGCGTCGACCTGACCGCCGCACCCGGCGACCCCGTGCTCGCACCGACCGCCGGCGTCGTCACCTTCGTGGGACCCGTCGCCGGGCGCGTCGTCCTGACGCTGCAGCATCCCGACGGTCGCCGCTCCAGCCTCGAACCGGTCGCGCCGACCGTCGCCGCGGGCGACGCGGTGGAACCCGGGGCGGTCCTCGGCCAGGTCGCCGCGGGAGCGACCCACTGCGCGCCCGCCACGTGCCTGCACTGGGGCGTCCGCACCGCCGACGACACCTACGTCGACCCGCTCACGCTCCTGGCCGGGCGAGGGCCCGTGGTGCTGCTGCCGGGTGTGCCGTGACGGCAGGACGCACCGGCGGGGCGCTGGCCGGACGGACCGCGACCGTCGGCAGCCGGGGCGGTGGGACGCGCCGGTCAGCAGCCGAGCGGGGACGGGGGCGACGGTGCATGTAGCCGCCCCGGCGTCAGGCGCGGTCCGAGTCCGTGAGCTTGGTGCGCAGCCGCAGCATCGCCGCGGTGTGCATCTGCGAGATCCGGGACTCGGTGACGCCGAGGACCCGGCCGATCTCCGCGAGGGTCATGCCCTCGTAGTAGTACAGGACCAGCACGATCTTCTCTCGCTCGCCGAGCTGCTCGATCGCGCGGGCCAGCAGGAACTTGGTCTCCTGCGCCTCGAACGACCCTGCCGGGTCCTGCGCGCGGTGGTCGCCGAGCGTGTCGACGAGGCTCACCTTGTCGGATCGCTCCGAACCCGCCCCGAGCAGCTCGTCGAGCGCGACGACGTTGACGGTCGAGAGCTGGGTGAAGACGCCCCGGAGCTCGCCGATGCCCATCTCGAGCCGCCCGGCGACCTCCTGCTCGCTGGGCGTGCGGTGCAGCTCGCCCTCGAGCTCGGCGTACGCACGGTCGACCGCGCGAGCCTTCGTGCGCACCGAGCGCGGGATCCAGTCCATCGCCCGCAGCTCGTCGATGATCGCCCCGCGGATGCGGGCGCTCGCGTACGTCTCGAACTTCACGGCCCGGTCCAGCGCGTACTTCTCGATCGCGTCGATGAGGCCGAACATCCCGTACGAGACGAGGTCGGCCTGCTCGACGGTGCTGGGCAGGCGCATCCCGACGCGCGAGGCGACGGACGTCACGAGCGGGGCGTAGTGCAGGATCAGGCGCTCGCGCAGGAGACGGTCGCCGGTCGCCTTGAACTCGCGCCACGCGGCCTCGATCGGGTCGACCTCGAGCAGGTCGACGTCGCCGGGGACCGCGGCCGGGATCGCCGGCGCGGGCACCGAGCTCAGGCGTCGGTGCGCAGGGACGACCGCCGCGGCGTGCGGCTGGGGCACGACGCCGTCGGGAGCCGTCACGCTCCGGGCGCGCTCAGCGAGGGACGCGACCGACTCGGCCTGTACCGTCATCGTGCTCTCCGATTCCGTCATGCTCGTGGGTGTGCCTGCTCGAACGACGAGCGGAGGCGCTCGGCCGAGACGTGGGTGTACCGCTGGGTCGTCGCGAGGCTCGCGTGACCCAGGACCTCCTGGACGCTGCGCAGGTCGGAGCCCCCCTCGAGGAGGTGCGTCGCGGCGCTGTGGCGCAGGGCGTGCGGGGCGATGTCGTCGACTCCGGCGAGCGCGGCGAGGTCGTGGGCGACGCCACGCAGCTGGCGCTGGTCGACTCGGCCCCCGCGACGGCCGAGGAGCAGCGCCGGCTCGGTGCCGCCCGCGGCGAGGACCGGACGGCCGGTCGAGAGCCAGGCCTCGAGGGCCTCAGCAGCCGGGAGCCCGAACGGGACGACGCGCTCCTTGTCGCCCTTGCCGACGACGTGCAGGGTGCGCTCGGCGAGGTCGACGTCGGTCACGTCGGCCCGGCAGAGCTCGCCCACCCGCGCTCCCGTGGCGTAGAGCAGCTCGAGGGCGGCCCAGTCGCGCAGGTGCACCGGGTCGGCGTCGTCGGCGCGCGTGCGCGCGACCTCGAGCAGGCGGGCCGCGTCGTCGACCGCGAGGACCGTGGGGAGGGCGACGGTGGGGCGGGCGCTCGCGAGCCGCAGCGCGGGGTCCGTCGCGACCCGGCCGGTGCGGACGGCCCAGTCGAAGAACGTGCGAACGGCGGCCCCGCGCCGGGCGAGCGTCGCCCGGCTCCGCTGGGCCGCGGACATCGCGGCGAGCCAGCCGCGCAGCACGGTCAGGTCGATCTCGCCGAGCTCGGTGCGGCCGTGGCGTGCAGCGTAGGCCAGGAGGTGCTCGACGTCGCTCACGTAGGCCCGGACGGTGTGGTCCGAGAGGCCTCGCTGGGCGCCGAGGTGGAGGGCGAAGTCGGCCGTGAGCCGGACGGCCGGAGCCGCCTCCGTGACCCCCGTCGCCGTCTGCATGTCCCTACCGTGACTGGTCACACGGGTGGCCCACAAGCGGACCCGCACACAGTTCACCCTCTGCGCGGCTCAACCGTCGCACTTGTCCGGTTTTGAACATGGGCATCTGTCCAGTTCGACCCGACGCGTCGATGTGAGCGGTCTCATAAGGCGGACACGACCGCTGTGGACGTCCGCCCGGACGGTCCACCCGGACGGGTCAGGGCACGCGCCGGAGCGCTGCACGAGAGGTCCGGTTCACGACCCGGCGAGGGGCCGGGTTCACCACCCGCGGCCGCCCGGGCAGAGCGGTCGAGGCGCGAGGGCGCGACGACGTCCGACGAGGCCGGCCGCGCGACCGACGGGACCACCGCCCGCGACGGCCCCGGGACCGTCACACGCCGGCCCGCGTCCGGCGCCACCCGGTCGTCCGGAGCTCGGCGAGACCGGCCAGCTCGAGGCTCCCGAGCGCCCCGCGGACGTCCCTCGGCGACAGCCCCGCGCGACGCGCGAGCGTGTCGACGTCGGCGGCCGACCGCAGCGACAGCGCGTCGAGCACGCGGTCCGCGACCCAGTCGAGACCGTCGTGCGGGCGCGCGTCCTCGGGTCGGTCCTGCTCGGGCGCGGGCCCGAGCGGTCCCGCGAGCTCGAGCACCTCCGCGACGTCCGTCACGCAGATCGCCGCTCCCTCGCGCAGCAGGCGGTGGCAGCCCGCGGAGGCGACGGACGTCACGGGGCCCGGCACGGCACCGAGGGGACGCAGGAGGGCTGCGGCGTGGTGCGCGGTGCTCAGGGCGCCCGAGCGCCACGCCGCCTCTACGACGACGGTCGCCCTGCTCACCGCCGCGATCAGGCGGTTGCGCATGAGGAACCTGCTGCGGCTCGGGGCGCCGCCCGGGGGGATCTCGCTGAGCACGGAGCCGCCGTGCTCCAGGACGCGTTCGAGCAGCGTGGCGTTGCCAGCCGGGTAGGCGCGGTCGACCCCGCCCGCCAGGAGGGCGACGGTAGGCCCCCCGGCCGCGAGCGCCCCGCGGTGCGCGGCGGCGTCGATCCCGTACGCGCCGCCGGACACGACGCACACGCCGCCGGCGGCGAGCCCCTCGGCGAGGTCGACCGCGACCCGTTCGCCGTATGCGGTCGAGGCGCGGGCACCCACGAGCGCGACCGACCGGCCGAGCAGACGGTCCGGCTCCGGCCCGCCCCGCTGCCAGAGGCCCAGCGGTGCTGCCGCACCGAGGTCGTCGAGCCCGGCGGGCCACCCCGGGGCGCCCGGGTGCAGGAACCGCCCACCCAGCCGGTGCACGTGCTCGATCTCCCGGGCGGGTTCGAGGAGGGCGATCCGTGGCTCCCAGCGCGCGAGGGCCGCGCCCAGGCGTCGTCGCAGCGGCGCGAGCGACTCGTCGTCGCGTGCGACGAGCGTCTGCACCGCGGCCTCGACCCGCCCGCTCGTGGCGGCCCACCGGACCCAGTCGAGCGCCTCGCGCGCTCCCATAGTGTGCACGAGCGCCCCGGCGACCGTGTCCCCTGGTTCCACGAGCCGGCTCCAGGCAGCGCGCGCCAGCATCTCCTCGGCGCCCTGGTCCCGCGCGTGGGCGTCTCCGGCACCGGTTCCCCACGCGGGCGATCCCTCGGCACCGTGTCCGTGTGCGAGCGCCCCCTCGGCACCGCTTCCCAGCGCCCCGGTCCCCCGGGCACCGCTCCCCAGCGCCCCGGTCCCCCGGGCACCGCTCCCCAGCGCCCCGGTCCCCCGGGCACCGCTCCCCAGCGCCCCGGTCCCCCCGGCACCGCTCCCCAGCGCCCCGGTCCCCCCGGCACCGCTCCCCAGCGCCCCGGTCCCCCCGGCACCGCTCCCGGGCGCGCCGGTCCCGCCGGCACCGCTCCCCGGCGCGAGCGCTCGCGCGGCACCGCTCCCCCTCGCGCCCGTCATGCCGCTGCCTGCCCGCGGGTCCGCAGCAGCAGCGCGTGACCCACGTCCGTGCGGTCGGGGGCGTCCCGGCCCGCCAGGTCGGCGAGGGTCCACGCGACCCGCAGCACCCGGTCGACGCCGCGCAGGCTGAGCAGTCCGCGGTCGAACGCACGGTCGAGGTCGAGCACGAGGCCGCGGTCGGGCCCGAGCCGCGCGCGCAGCCAGCGTCCCGGCACGTCGGCGTTGGTGCGCCACGTGGTTCCTGCCAGGCGCTCCGACTGCGCCGCGCGCGCCTGCGCCACCCGGGCGGCCACGACGGCGGTGCTCTCCGCCGGGGCTGCACCGGCGAGGGCCGCCCGGGACACCGGTTGGACGTCCACCTGGAGGTCGACGCGGTCGAGCAGCGGCCCCGACAGCTTGCTGAAGTAGCGACGGCGCTGCTCGGAGCGGCACGTGCAGTCGAGCCCCTTGCCCACGGCGCGCCCGCACGGGCACGGGTTGGCGGCCATGACGAGCTGGAAGCGCGCCGGGTACCGCGCCACCCCGGCGGCGCGGTGCAGCACGAGCTCCCCGTGCTCGAGCGGCTGGCGCAGCGTCTGGAGCACGGCGGTCGAGAACTCGGGCGCCTCGTCCATGAAGAGCACCCCGCGGTGGGCCCGGGACGCGGCGCCGGGCCGTGGTACGCCGGAGCCGCCCCCGACGATGCTCGCCGGCGTCGCCGTGTGGTGGGGGTCCTCGTAGGGCGGGCGGCGGACCAGCCCGCCGCGCGGGTCGAACGTTCCCGCGACCGAGTGCACGGCGGTGACCTCGACCGCCTCGGCTTCCGTGAGGTCGGGCAGCAGACCCGGCAGCCGGGCGGCGAGCATCGTCTTGCCCGCGCCCGGCGGACCGACCATGAGCAGGTGGTGACCGCCCGCCGCCGCGACCTCGAGCGCGATCCGGGCGTCGTCCTGCCCGAGCACGTCGGCGAGGTCGGCCACCGTCCCGGTCGAGCCCGGCTCGAGGTGCTCGGCACCGACCGCGACGACGTCCGGGACGTCCAGGTCGGCCCCGTACCGGTGGGCCACCTCGGCGAGGCTGCGAGCGCCCACGACGCGCGCACCGGGCACGAGCAGGGCCTCGGCCTCGTTGGCGACGGGGACCACGACGTGGGGGTGACCGGCCTGCACTGCGGCAGCCACCGCGGGCAGGACACCCCGGACGGGCCGCAGGCGCCCGTCGAGCCCGAGCTCGCCGAGGTGCACGACCCCGGACACCGCCTCCGGACGCACGAGCCCTGCCCCGGCGAGGGTCGCGACCGCGATCGCGAGGTCGAACGCCGAGCCGGACTTCGGCAGCGTCGCCGGCGAGAGGTTCACCGTGATCCGCCGGTTCGGCCACGCGAGCCCGCTCGACGTGACGGCCGCCCGGACGCGGTCGCGTGCCTCGGCGAGCGCGGCGTCCGGCAGGCCGACGAGGGTGAACGCCGGGAGCGACGCGGCGAGGTGGGCCTCGACCTCGACGACGTGGCCGGTGAGCCCGCGCAGCGCCACGGCGACCGTGCGCCCGAGCGTCACCGGACCACGCCCGCGAGGTGCTCGAGCACGAGCGGCTCGCCGCGCCGGAGCAGGATCGCGATCACGTCGATGCGCACCGAGCTCGGGCGGGTGTCGTGCGCGACGAGCCACTGGGCCGTCAGGCGTCGGATGCGCGCGAGCTTGCGTGGGGTGACGGCCTCCGCCGGGTGGCCGAACGCGGTGCTGCGCCGGGTCTTGACCTCGACCGCGACGAGCTCGTCACCGTCGAGCGCGACGAGGTCGAGCTCGCCGCCGTCACCGCGCCAGTTCCGGTCGAGCACCGTCCACCCGGCGTCGCGCGCCCACGCCGCCGCGACGTCCTCCCCGTACCTGCCGACCGCGTCCTTCGCCCGCATGGCGACCACCTCCGCGGGACACGTTCGCGGATCGTCGGCGACGCCGGAGGTTGACCGGCGCGGACCGTCAGCCTCGACGCGCCGCGGAAGGGCTGTGGGTGGCCGATGCGGTCAACGGCTCTGCGGGACGCCGCGTGGACGCCGCCCGACGGAGGGCGGGTTGCCCGGTCCGTGCGGCGTGCTCAGCGCGAGAAGCCGGGGCCCCCACCGAGGTCGAGCTCCGCCTTCGCGAGCTCCTCGACGTTGACGTCCTTGAACGTCACGACGCGCACCGACTTCACGAACCGCGCGGAGCGGTACACGTCCCACACCCAGGCGTCGGCGAGCGCGAGCTCGAAGTAGACCTCGCCTGCGGCCGACCTCACCTGCAGGTCGACCTGGTTGGCGAGATAGAACCGGCGCTCGGTCTCCACGACGTACGAGAAGAGCCCGACCACGTCCCGGTACTCGCGGTAGAGCGCGAGCTCCATGTCGGTCTCGTAGTTCTCGAGGTCTTCCGCACTCACCCGGTCATCATCCCCCATCGTCGGGCCCGTCCTGCGCGCGGAGGCCGGCTCGCGACCTCACCTGCTGCGAGGTTCACCCGCCCGCGGCGCACTCGTCGAGCGGCAGCCGCCAGCTCACCCGGTGCAGCGGGCTCGGCCCGTGCAGGCGCAGCGCGGCCACGTGGTCGCTCGAGCCGTACCCCTTGTTGGCGTGCCAGCCGTAGAGCGGGTGCTCGCTCGCGAGGTTCGTCATCGTCTCGTCGCGCTCGCACTTGGCGAGCACGCTCGCGGCGGCGACGCTCGCGCACGTGCGGTCCGCCTTGACCATCATGCGCACCCGCGGCACGAAGCCGAGCGCCCCGATCTCGTCGTCGGCGGCCGCCCGGTGCTCCCTCGCCTCGTGGTCGGCCTCGGTCTCGTCCTCGAACAGCGCACCCTGCGCGGGCGGCGTGAGCCAGTTGTGCGAGCCGTCGAGCACGACGGCGTCCACCGGGCCGACCTCGTCGGCGACGGTGCGCAGGGCGCGCGACCCCGCGAGGCGCAGTGCCGCGATGATCCCGATCGCGTCGATCTCCCGTGCCGAGGCGTGGCCGACGGCACGCGCGATCCCCCAGCGCCGCAGCGCCGGCACGAGCGCGGACCGCGCCGCGGGGCTCAGGAGCTTCGAGTCGGTGACGCCCGGCGGGCACGCGCGCGTGCGGGCGTCCACCACGACGACGCCGACGCTGACCGGGCCCGCGAGGGCGCCCCGGCCGACCTCGTCCATCCCGGCCACGAGCAGCGCGCCGGAGCGCAGCAGCGTGCGCTCGTGCCGGAGCGTCGGTGCGGTGCGGGCTTGTGCCGTCCGGGCCGGCGCGGTGCGGGCGAGCGCGGGGCGCGTCAGAGCCGTGCCGGTCGACGCGGGCTCGGTCGACGCGAGTGCGGTCGAGGCGGCACCGGTCGACGCCGTGCTCGTCAGAGCCGTGCCGGTCGCGGCGGTCCCGGGCGCGGCCGTGCGGTCCGGCTCGGCGCCGCGCGACGCGGTGTTTGGCTCGTCGCCCTGAGCTGCCGGGGGCACGGCCGCTGTGCGGGTGAGGTCGAGCAGCGTCATGCGGGGTCCGGCACGGCCGCGAACGTGTCGGAGGGGTTCGTGAGCGTCCCGGCGCGGTCGAAGGGCCAGACGGTCACGAACGCGGTGCCGACGACGTTCTCGACGGGCATGTACGGGCCCCCCGGGGAGCCCATGTTGGCGCGCGAGTCGGCGGACGCACCGCGGTTGTCGCCCATGAGCCACAGCGTCCCCTCGGGGACGGTGATGTCGAACGCGCTGATGCTCGGGACTGCGCCCGGGGCGAGGTACGGCTCGTCGAGCGCGACGCCGTTGACCGTGACCGGGGCCCCGTCGCCCTCGCACGCCACGTGGTCGCCGGGCAGGCCGATGATGCGCTTGATCAGGTGCTCGCCGGCATCCTGCGGCAGGAGCCCCACGAACGTGAGCGCCTCGTTGACGACCCGGCGGGCCTCGCTGGGCTGGGGCGTGATCGCGCCGCTGAGCCAGCCGCCGGGGTCCTTGAACACGACGATGTCCCCGCGGCGCAGGTCGAACGGACCGGGGCGCAGCTTGTTCACCAGCACACGGTCCCCCTCGATGAGGGTCTCGTGCATGGACTCGCTCGGGATGAAGAACGCCTGCACGAGGAACGTCTTGACGACGAGCGACAGCAGCAGCGCGCTGACCAGGATGATCACCGACTCGCGCAGCCACGCCAGGCCGGAGCTCCGCGCGGGCTTGCGTCCGTGGTTCCGGCGCTCGGGTCGGCTGCTCTCGGGGACGGTCGTGTCGTCACGCTCCGCGGAGTCCTGGTCGGTCACCCGACCACTCTTCCATGCCGCGGCCGGTGCGGGCGCGACGTCCCACCGGCCGGTCGCGTCCGACCACCGGCCGGTCGCGGGCGTCGCGGGCCGCAGCCGCCCGCAGCCGTCCGCAGCACGGCCGGAGCACGACCGCAGCACGGCCGCGCACGGGCCGGGACGCCGACGGGCGGCCACCGAGACCGGTGACCGCCCGTGCGAGCCGTGCGAGGTGCGTCAGGCCTTCTTGGCCGGCACCGCGTCGCGCTTCTCCTTGATCTTCGCCTTCTTGCCGCGAAGGGCGCGCAGGTAGTAGAGCTTCGCGCGGCGCACGTCACCGCGCGTCACGACCTCGATCGACTCGAGGCTCGGCGAGTGCACGGGGAACTTGCGCTCGACGCCGACGCCGAAGCTCACCTTGCGGACCGAGAACGTCTCACCGACGCCGCCGCCGTGACGCGAGATGACGACGCCCTGGAACGCCTGGATGCGGGAGCGGTTGCCCTCGACGACCTTGACGTTCACCTTGAGGGTGTCGCCCGGGCGGAAGGCGGGGATGTCGGAGCGCAGCGAGGCTGCGTCGACGCTGTCCAGCGTGTGCATGATGTTCACTCTCTCGCGCTGCCACAGGTCAGGCGCGTCGTCGAGGGCGCTCCGCCGACCCGTCAGACGTGGTCTGACCGGAGCGGGCGGGCGTCCCGATGGCTCATGGACGGTGCGTCGGACCCGGCGGACCGGGGACGAGCGGCCGTGGTCGTCTCCCCTGTGGCAGAGACGCAGCCGGTGCGCACCAACGGACCAGTCTGCCACACGGGCGGCAGCGACCGGAAACGGCGTGGATCGGGCGCCGCCTCAGGCCCGCGGGACGTCGCTGGCGGCGTCGGATCCCCGGTCGGCACCCGGCCCGGGCGCCGACTCGGCACCTGGCTCCGGCACCGGGTCGGGCGCGGGCACGGGCACGAGGCGCCCGTCGGTCACGACCCACCCCGCCTCCGCGAGCACCGCCCGGTCGCGTGCGTCGAGCACCGCGACGTCGAGCACCCGCACGAGGTCCGGCCGTCGCTCTGCCGTGCGGACCAGCGCCTCGTCGCGCCGCCACCGCTCGATGCGCGCGTGGTGCCCCGAGAGCAGCACCTCGGGCACGTCGAGGCCGGCCCAGCTCGGCGGCTTCGTGTACACGGGGTACTCGAGCAGCCCGGCCGCGCCGTGCGACTCCTCGACGAGCGAGGCGGGGTTCCCGACGACCCCCGGCAGCAGGCGGGCGACCGCCTCGACCAGCACGAGCGCCGCGACCTCTCCCCCGTTGAGCACGTAGTCGCCCAGCGAGAACTCGCTGACCCGCACGCCGGGCACGGTGCGGTAGTGCTCCGCGACGCGCGCGTCGATGCCCTCGTACCGGCCGCACGCGACGACGAGGTGGTCCTCGCCTGCGAGTCGCTCCGCGGTGCGCTGGGTCAGCGGTGCGCCCGACGGCGTCGGCACGAGCAGGTGCCCCCCTCCGGCCAGCACCTCGTCGAGCGCGGTCCCCCACACGTCCGGGCGCATGACCATGCCGGCGCCCCCGCCGAACGGTGTGTCGTCGACGGTGCGGTGGCGGTCGGTCGTCCACGTGCGCAGGTCGTGCACCCGCAGGTCGAGGATGCCGGCGCTGCGCGCCTTGCCGACGAGCGAGAGGTCGAGCGGCGCGAGGTACTCGGGGAAGATCGTGACGACGTCGATGCGCACGTCAGCCCTCGTCGCCGGACGGCTGCGGGGCGCCGCTCGTCTCGTCGCTCACGACCATGTTCGCCGCGTCGGACGCCATGAGGCCCGCCGGCGGGTCCAGCACCACGCGGCCGCCCGGCACGTCGACGACGGGCACGATCGCCCGGACGAAGGGCACGAGGGTGCGCTCACCCGAGGGCTCGCGCACCACGAGCAGGTCGTGCGCGGGCAGGTGCTCGAGGCCGACGACCTCGCCGAGCAGCGTCCCGTCGACGTGCTCCGCACGCAGGCCCGCGAGCTCGTGGGGGTACCACGCGTCCTCGTCGTCGGAGGCGTCCTCCTCGGCGAGCAGGTCGACGCCGCGCAGCGCCTCCGCGGCGGTGCGGTCGGACGCCTCGGCGAACGTGATGAACCAGCGGTCGTGCTGCACCCGAGTCCGGGCGACCGTGAGCGGCCCGGCCGACGCGGGCTCCGTGACCAGGACGGTCCCGGCTGCCAGCCGCTCGTCGGGCGCGTCGGTGCGCAGGTCGAGCGCGACCTCGCCGCGCAGCCCGTGGGCACGCACGATCCTCGCGACGGTCAGCAGCATCGGGGTTCCTTCCGGGGCAGGCGGGCCGGCGGGTCCGCCGGCTCGGGTCGCGCGGGCCGGCGCGGCGGCCGGGCGACGGGTCGGACGCCGAGAGGCCCGGCCCCAGGGCAGGGGCCGGGCCTCTCGGAGTGGCCGACGGTGGTCGACAGCTCAGCGGCGGTCGACGTCCACGACGTCGACCCGGACCGGGCCTTCCGTCGAGAGCGCGCCGACGACGGTGCGCAGCGCACGCGCCGTGCGACCGCCACGCCCGATGACCCGGCCGAGGTCGTCCGGGTGCACCCGGACCTCGAGCAGCTCACCGCGACGCAGGGTCTTCGTGCGGACCTGCACGTCGTCCGGGTGGTCGACGATGCCCCGCACGAGGTGCTCGAGCGCGTCGTCGAGCATCAGGCCTGCTCGTCCTCGGCAGCGTCGGCGGCGGGCGCCTCGGCCTTGGCGGCAGCCTTCTTCTCGGACGCGTTCGCCTTGACCTTCTCGGCGTCCTTCGCGGCGGCCTCGATGGCCGAGCTCGGGTCGGCCTTCGGGGCCTTGACGCGCAGCGTGCCCTCGGCGCCCGGGAGCCCCTTGAACTTCTGCCAGTCACCCGTGACCTTGAGGAGCACGAGGACCTGCTCGCTCGGCTGCGCGCCGACGCCGAGCCAGTACTGCGCACGCTCGGAGGAGATGTCGATGAGCGACGGCTCCTCGGTGGGGTGGTACTTGCCGATCTCCTCGATGACGCGGCCGTCACGCTTGGTGCGCGAGTCCGCGACGACGACGCGGTAGTACGGCGCGCGGATCTTGCCCATGCGCTTCAGACGGATCTTGGTGGCCACAGTGTGGTCTCTCCTGGTTTCTGCTGTGGTGGTCGGGCGCGCCCGCACGTGGGGAGAGGGGCTCGTCCGACCGGAAGGACACGGTCGCGGCCGGCTAGAGGGTCCGGGCGCGCCGAGTACAGGGACGCATTCTGCCAGACGCGGGGCCCCGCACCCAACCAGGCGCGACGCGAACCGACGTGATCCTCGTCGCGACGCCCTCAGCGGACCTGGACGCCCCGGAGCACGACGGCAGACGGTGCTGCGAGGACGTCGACGTCGGCGCGCGGGTCCGTCGGGTAGACCACCACGTCGGCCCTCGTCCCCTCGTCGAGCGGCTCGGCGCCGAGCCACGCCCGGGTCCGCCAGCTGGCGGCCGCGACGACCTCCCGCACGGGGATCCCCGCACGCACCATCTCGCGCGCCTCGTCGGCGATCCGCCCGTGCGCGATCGTGCCGCCCGCGTCCGTCCCGACGAGGACCCGCACGCCCGCGTCGTGCAGGTCGCGCACCTGGTCGTACCGGCGCGCGTGCAGGCGGCGCATGCGCGCGGCGAACAGCGGATACCGCACCGCCTGCGCGGCGATCGCCTCGAACTGCGCGACCTGGAGCAGCGTCGCGGTCACCGGCACACCGTCGGCCGCGAGGCGCTCGATCTGCGCGGGCGTCGCCCCCGTGGCGTGCTCGAGGCAGTCGACCCCCGCGTCCAGCAGCGCGTCGACGGACTCCGTCGCGAACGTGTGCGCGGTGACCCGCGCGCCCTCGGCGTGCGCGGCGGCGACCGCCTCGGCGAGCATGTCCGCCGGCCACAGCGGCCGCAGGTCCCCGTCGGCGCCGAGGTCGCGGTCGATCCAGTCGGCCACGAGCTTGACCCAGCCGTCGCCGCGCCGGGCCTCCTCGGCGACGGCTGCGGGCAGCTCCGCGACGTCGGCGAGCTCGCGGCCGTAGTGGCGCAGGTACCGCTTGGGCCGGGCGAGGTGGTGACCGGACCGGATCAGGCGTGGCAGGTCGGTGCGCGCATGCACCCACGACGTGTCGGCCGGCGAACCCGCGTCGCGGACCAGCAGCACCCCGGAGTCGCGGTCGGCCAGCGCCTGCTGCTCCGCGGTCGCCGCGTCGACGGGTCCGTCCGAGGCGAGGCCGATGTGGCAGTGCACGTCCACGAGCCCGGGCAGCGCGACCCCGTCGAGCACCCGCACGTCCGTCGCCGACGGGCGCGTCAGCGTGAGCCGCCCACCGACGACCCAGGCCTCCCCCACCTCGCGCTCGTCGTCCAGGACGACGGTCCCGCGCACGTGCAGCACCGGCGCGGTCACCGGCGTGCCGCCCTGCCCGGCGCGAGGTCCACGTCAGCGCCCGAGGAGCTTGTCCAGGCCGGGCGGCAGCTGGAGCGCGCCGGGGTCGACCTGCTCGGGCGCGGCGGGCTGGCCGAGGCCGAACGCCGAGCCCTGCGGCGCGCGCGGCGTCAGGCCGGCCGCACGGTCCGCCGCGAGCCGCTCCTGCTCGGCTCGCTTCGCGGGGTTCCCCGACTTGCCTTTGGCCTTGCGCGGCGGCGGGGCGACGCGGCCCCGCGACTTCTTGCCACCCATGCCGGGCAGGTTCCCCATGCCGGGCACGCCCATGCCGCCACCGCGCGCCATCTGCTTCATCATCTTCTGCGCGCCCTCGAAGCGGTCGAGGAGCTGGTTGACGTCCGTCGCCGTGGTTCCCGAGCCGCGCGCGATGCGGGAGCGGCGCGAGCCGTTGATCATCTTGGGGCTGCGGCGCTCGGCGGGCGTCATCGACCGGATGATGGCCTCGATGCGGTCGACCTCACGCTCGTCGAAGTTGTCGAGCGCCTCGCGCATCTGGCCCATGCCCGGCAGCATGCCGAGCATCTTCTTCATCGAGCCCATGTTCTTCATGGCCTGCATCTGCTGCAGGAAGTCCTCGAGCGTGAAGTCCTCGCCGCTCGCGAGCTTGCCGGCCATCGCCTCGGCCTGCTCGGCGTCGAACGCCTTCTCGGCCTGCTCGATGAGCGTCAGCACGTCGCCCATGTCCAGGATGCGCGACGCCATGCGGTCGGGGTGGAAGACCTCGAAGTCGGTGAGCTTCTCGCCCGTCGACGCGAACAGGATCGGCCGGCCGGTCACGCTCGCGACCGAGAGCGCGGCGCCACCGCGCGCGTCGCCGTCGAGCTTCGAGAGCACGACGCCGGTGAAGTCGACGCCCGCGGCGAACGCCTGCGCCGTCGCGACGGCGTCCTGGCCGATCATCGCGTCGATGACGAACAGGATCTCGTCGGGGCTGACCGCGTCGCGGATGTCCGCGGCCTGCTGCATGAGGTCGGCGTCGACGCCGAGGCGGCCGGCGGTGTCGACGATGACGACGTCGTGCTGGCGGGCGCGCGCCGTCGCGAGCCCCTCGCGCGCGACCGCGACCGGGTCGCCGCCCGCGAGGCCGGACAGGTCCTCGCTGCCCTGGTTCCCCCGGTGCGGGGCGAACACCGGCACGCCCGCGCGCTCGCCGACGACCTCGAGCTGCGTGACCGCGTTCGGGCGCTGGAGGTCCGCCGCGACGAGCAGCGGCGTGTGCCCCTGCGAGCGCAGGTGGAGCGCGAGCTTGCCTGCGAGGGTCGTCTTGCCCGCACCCTGGAGGCCCGCGAGCATGATGACGCTCGGCGGGGTCTTCGCAAGGTGCAGCGGGCGGTTCTGACCGCCGAGGATCGCGACGAGCTCGTCGTTGACGATCTTCACGACCTGCTGCGCCGGGTTCAGCGCACCCGAGACCTCGGCGGAGAGCGCACGCTCGCGCACCGCGCCGGTGAACGCGCGCACGACGGGGACGGCCACGTCGGCGTCGAGCAGCGCGCGGCGGATCTCGCGCACCGTGGCGTCGATGTCCGCCTCGGACAGCTTGCCCTTGGTGCGCAGGTTCTTGAAGGTGGATGTCAGTCTGTCGGACAGGGTGGCGAACACCGCTCGATCCTCACGCTCTCCTCGCCGATCACGGACGGTCCAGGGTACCTGCCAGCCGGTCGACCGCCCGCGCCGTCGCGTCGTCCACGAGCCGCTCGCGCCACGCGCTCCACGCGGTCGGCCCCGCGGCGGTCGCGTCGGCCTCCGTGAGCGAGCGCAGCAGCCCGAGCAGGTCCGCCCGGTGGTCCACCGCCTCGAGCAGGCGCTCGGTCGTCGCGGGGTCGTCCGGGTCCGCGGTCGTCGCGAGGTCGGCGAGCGTCAGGTGGTGCCGGACGAGCCGGGCGACGTCGTCGGCGTCCTGCTCGCCGAACCCCATCCGCAGCACGATCGGCCCCGCGAGCCGGGCGCCCTCGGTCGAGTGGTCGCCCGCGCCGGCCCGCTTGCCGATGTCGTGCAGCAGGGCCGCGAGCAGCAGCAGGTCGCTGCGCTCGACGCTGCGCTTGTCCCGGCTCGCGAGCGCGACCGTCTCGACGAGGTGCCGGTCGACGGTGTGGCGGTGGATCGCGGAGCGCTGCGGCCGGTTGCGCACGCCCGCCCACTCGGGGATCCACGTCGTCACGACGCCGGCCAGGTCGAGCGCCTCCCAGACCGGGACCTGCGCGTGCCCGGACCCGAGCAGCTGGAGCAGCGACGTACGCGCCGCCTTGGGCCACGGGGTCGGCAGCGGCGGGGTCTGGGTCAGGCTCGCGACGGTGACCGGCGAGAGCGGCAGCCCGGTGCGGGCCGCGGTCGCCGCCGCACGCAGCGACAGGATCGGGTCGAGGGCCGGGCGCGCGTCGACGGCCAGCACGATCTCGCCGTCGTGCTCGACGAGCCCCTCCCCGATCGGCCGCAGCAGCGGGGCACCGCGCCGGCCACGCACGAGCACGGGGCGGCGCACGAGCGGGCGCTGGAGCGCCTGGCGCGCGTTCCGGACCGTCGAGTCGAGCGCGTAGGAGATGATCCGGCCCGCCTCCGCGAGACTCGCGAGCAGGTCGTCGCGGTCGTCGAAGCCCGTGAGCGCCGCGACCTCGTCCTGGTCGGCGGCGAGCAGCCGGTTGGTGTGCCGGCGTGTCGCGACCTGGATCGCGTCGCGCACGTCGAGCAGGTGGGCGTACGCGTTGTCGACCGCCCCGTGCGGGCGGTCCGTGAGCCAGGTGGCGGCGAGCGCCGAGAGCACGACGGCGTCGCGGATGCCGCCCCGGGCCTCCTTGAGGTCCGGCTCGATGAGGTAGGCGAGCTCCCCGTGCCGCTCCGCGCGCTGCTTGGTCGACGCGAGCAGCTCGGGCAGCCGCCGCCGCGCTGCGGAGCGCCAGTCCGCGAGGAGCGCCGACTTGGCGCGGTGCACGACGAGGTGGTCGCCCGCGACGGGCACGAGATCGAGCAGCCCGACCGCCGCCGGCAGGTCCTTGGACGCGACCTGACGGCACTGCGCGAGCGAGCGCACCGAGTGGTCGAGGTCGAGGCCCGCGTCCCAGATCGGGTACCACAGGCGCTGCGCGAGCTCCGAGACGTCCGCCGCGGAGTGCCCGCGGCCCTCGTGGACCAGGAGCAGGTCGAGGTCGCTGACCGGGCTCGCGTCGCCGCGCCCGACGCTGCCGACAGCACCGAGCGCGATGCCGCTGACGTCGCGCCCCGCGGTGGCCTCGTCCCACAGCTCGGCGAGGCGCTGGTGGACCAGGGTGACCCCGGCGAGACGGCGCGCGACCCCGTCGCTGCCCGGGCCGGTGAGCCCGGCGGCGAGCTCGAGCCGTTCCGCCCGGAGGCCCCGCACCCCTCTCGTGGGGCGCGGGGCCTCGGGCGACCCGTCGCCGGCCGCGCCCCCTGCGGGCGACCGTGACTGCGTCATCGGCTGGTGTCTGCTGCCCGGCTCAGAGCGCGTCCGCGCCGTGCTCGCCGGTGCGGACCCGTGCGACGTCCTCGACCGGGACGGTCCAGACCTTCCCGTCGCCGATCTTGCCGGTCTGCGCGGCCTTGACGATGACCTCGGTGACCGTCGCGGCGTCCTCGTCGGAGACCAGGACGTCGATCTTGACCTTCGGCACCAGGTCGACCGTGTACTCGGCACCGCGGTAGACCTCGGTGTGGCCGCGCTGCCGGCCGTAGCCGCTCGCCTCGCTCACCGTCAGACCCCGGACACCGGCCGCCTCGAGCGCCGACTTCACATCGTCCAGCCGGTGCGGCTGGATGACTGCCGTGACGAGCTTGGTCATCACTTCACCTCCGTAATAACGCGGGCACCCAGGGTCTCGTACGCCGTCTCGCCGTGCACCGCCAGGTCGACGCCGCCGACCTCGGCCTCGTCGCTCACGCGCCAGCCCATGGTCGCCCTGAGGATGAGGGCGATGACCAGCGTCGCGAGGCCGCTGAACACCATTGCCGCGACGGCGACGATGATCTGCGTGCCCAGCTGCGTGAGGCCGCCGCCGTAGAACAGGCCGTTCAGCGCGCCCTCGGGGTACCAGGTCGAGTCCTTGTCCGTGGCGAACAGGCCGATGAGGACCGTCCCGACGAGACCGCCGACGAGGTGGACGCCGACGACGTCGAGCGAGTCGTCGTAGCCGAACCTGTACTTCAGGCCGACCGCGAGGGCGCACAGGACACCGGCGACGGCACCGATCGCGATGGCGCCGAACGTGTCGACGGCGGCGGCGGCCGGGGTGATGGCGACGAGACCGGCGACGACGCCGGACGCGGCGCCGAGGGACGTGGCGTGGCCGTCACGGAACTTCTCGGTGACGAGCCAGGCGAGCATCGCGACCGCGGTGGCGACGAGCGTGTTGACCCAGGCGCGGCCCGAGACGTTGTCGGCACCGAACTCCGAGCCGGCGTTGAAGCCGAACCAGCCGAACCACAGCAGCGCGGCGCCGAGCATCACGAACGGGAGGTTGTGCGGGCGCATCGGCTCCTTGGCGAAGCCGCGGCGCTTGCCGATCACGAGGGCGAGCACGAGGCCCGCGACACCCGCGTTGATGTGCACGACCGTGCCGCCGGCGAAGTCGATGGGGGTCGACAGACCGCTCGTGATGCCGTCGGCGCCGAGGTGGCCGCCGCCCCACACCATGTGCGCGAGCGGGATGTAGACGACCGTGACCCAGACCGCGCTGAACGCGAGCCACGTCGAGTACTTCGTGCGGTCCGCGATCGCGCCGGAGATCAGCGCGACCGTGATGATCGCGAACGTGGCCTGGTAGCCGACCGCGACGAGCGCCGGGACGCCGGTCGCCTTCATGAGGCTGTCGTCGTCGGTCATGCCCGCGAGGCCGAAGAAGTCGAACGGGTTGCCGAAGAACCCGGCGATGTCCGTGCCGAAGGTCCCGGAGTACCCGTAGAGGACCCAGATGAGGGAGACGACGCCGATCGCGCCGAAGCTCATCATCATCATGTTGAGGACGCTCTTGCCCCGCACCATGCCGCCGTAGAAGAACGCCAGACCCGGCGTCATCAGCAGCACCAGCGACGCGGCAGTCAGCATCCATGCTGTGTTGCCCGTGTCCAGCACAAACTCTTCCATCTGGATTGCCTTCCTTCGCCAGCCGGGCGGCCGGGTCGGGCACAACCTTCGGGGAGGGGAGTTTCACCGGAAGGCCGGACGGGTTACGCGCGCGTGACAGCGGCGCCCGCCACGTAAACGTTGCGTTTCGTGCTGGGCAGAGGTCCAGGAAACGGGTCAGACCTGGAGGAGTCCGTCGACGAAGTCCTCGGGGTCGAACGGCGCCAGGTCGTCGGGCCCCTCACCGAGCCCGACGAGCTTGACGGGCACCCCGAGCTGGCGCTGGACCGCGACGACGATGCCGCCCTTCGCGGTCCCGTCGAGCTTGGTCAGGACGATGCCGGTGACGCCCGCGACCTCGGCGAACACCTTGGCCTGGTTGAGACCGTTCTGACCGGTCGTCGCGTCGAGGACGAGGAGGACCTCGGACAGCGGGGCCTCACGGGTGATCACGCGCGTGATCTTGCCGAGCTCGTCCATGAGGCCGGCCTTGTTCTGCAGGCGGCCCGCGGTGTCGACGAGGACGACGTCGAACTGCTCGCGCACGCCGGTGCGCACCGCGTCGAACGCGACCGCTGCCGGGTCTCCCCCGTCGCGGTCCGAGCGGACGGTCGGCACGCCGACGCGCGAGCCCCACGTCTCGAGCTGGTCGGCGGCGGCGGCCCGAAACGTGTCGGCGGCGCCGAGGACGACGGTGCGCCCCTCCGCGACGAGCACGCGCGCGAGCTTGCCGACGGTCGTCGTCTTGCCGGTGCCGTTGACGCCCACGACGAGCACGACGGCCGGGACGTGGGGGCGCGCGGCTCCGTCGGCCTCCGCGGCGCCGTCACTCGACACCGCCGCTGCGGTCGCCGACGGCGGCGTCGTGGCGAGCGAGCGGTCGAGGGTCGGGTCGACGAGCGCGACGAGCTGCTCGCGCAGCAGCGCGCGGACGTGCGCCGGGTCCTTGACGCCCTGCACGCGCACCTGGGTGCGCAGCGCGTCGATCAGCTCGCCCGCGGGGCCCGCGCCCATGTCGGCGAGCAGCAGCGTCTCCTCGAGCTCGTCCCAGTCGTTCTCGGAGAGGTGGTCGCGCGAGAGGACGGCGAGGAGGCGGGTGCCGAGCGGCGAGCCGGAGCGCGCGAGGCGGTCGCGCAGGCGCGCGAGCCGCCCGGTGGCGGGCGCCGGGACCTCGAAGCCGACGACCTCGTCCAGGTCGGGGACGACCTCGACGTCCTCTGCGGCCGTGGTGGTGCCGGGGGCGACCGGCGGTCGCTCGAGCGTCGCGGTGCCTGCTCCCCCGGACGGCTCTCCGGCGGAGCTGCTGCCTGCGGCACGGGTGGCGTCGGTCGAGCCGGGCTCGCCGCCCGTCCCGGAACGGCGACCGCGTGCGACGAGCACCCCGACGACGGCCGCGAGGGCGGGCACGCCGACGAGCAGGGCTGTGAGGAGTTCGTTGTCCACCGGACCAGTCTCTCAGCACCGGCGCGGCTGCGGCGCGACGCGGAGCGCGCGGACCGGGCGCCGGAGCGGTGTCCCGTGGGTCAGACGGGGCGGCGCGTGAGCTCGTGCACCGACCGGACCGCCTTGAGCTTCGCCTTGCCGAGGGTGTCGCGCAGCTCGTCGACGTGCAGGTAGCCGTCGTCGTCGACCTGGGTCGCGAGCAGGAACTCGTCGAGCGGCACGTCGACCGGCTTCGCGTCGAGCAGCTCGGCGCTCAGGCGCGCGGACCGGGGGTCACGGCGCGCGGCGAGGCCGGCGCGCAGGTCCCGGATGAAGGAGGCGTCGGCGCCGTTGCTCGTGGCGCTGGCCACCAGCGCGACGACGCCCGCGGCGACGAGCGCGACAAGGGTCCACACGATCAGAGCAGTCATGGGATCATTATCGGTCGCCCGGTGCCGCCCGTCCCGCGTCGACGCACGGTCTGTGCGCAACGCCACACAACCTTCACGCGACCGGCGCAACGTCGCCGTCCGGGGCCGCGCCAGCGCGGCGCAGGCACGTCACGGCGCGGTCGGGCCCGGCCGCCTGGGCCCGCGCGCGGAGGGAGCCCGGCCAGGTCGAGACGTCCTCGCGTCAGGCCGACACGTCCTCGCGCATGCGCTGGCTGATCACGGTCGTCACGCCGTCGCCCCGCATGGTGACCCCGTACAGGGCGTCCGCGATCTCCATGGTGCGCTTCTGGTGCGTCACGACGATGAGCTGCGAGTCCTCCTGGAGCTCCCGGAAGATCTCCAGGAGCCGCCCCAGGTTCGCGTCGTCGAGCGCGGCCTCGACCTCATCCATCACGTAGAACGGGCTCGGGCGCGCCTTGAAGATGGCGACGAGCAGTGCGACCGCCGTGAGCGAGCGCTCGCCGCCCGAGAGCAGCGACAGGCGCTTGACCTTCTTGCCCGCGGGCCGGGCCTCGACCTCGATGCCGGTCGTGAGCATGTTCGCCGGGTCGGTCAGCACGAGGCGGCCCTCCCCGCCCGGGAACAGGCGCGGGAACACGACGTCGAACGCCGCGGCGGTGTCGCGGTACGCGTCGGTGAACACCTGCTCGACGCGCTCGTCGATCTCGCGGACGATCTCGAGGAGGTCCGCGCGGGACTTCTTCAGGTCCGCGAGCTGCTCGACGAGGAACTTGTGGCGCTCCTCGAGGGCGGCGAACTCCTCGAGCGCGAGCGGGTTGACGCGCCCGAGCAGCGACAGCGCGCGCTCGGCGCCCCGCAGCCGCTTCTCCTGCTGCTCGCGCACGTACGGCACCTCGGTCGGCGCCTCCGGGTCGGGCTCCACGCCCGGCGCGAGCACGACCGGGACCCCCCGGTGCGGCCCGTACTCCTCGAGCAGCACGGCCGGGTCGAGCCCGAGGTCCTCGACCGCCCGGGTCTGGAGCTGCTCGATCCGCAGCAGCTGCTGGGCGCGGGCGACCTCGTCGCGGTGGGCCACGTCGGTCAGCTCCGCGAGCTCGCGCGTGCGCTGCTCGACCTCGGCCCGGACCTGCGTGAGCGCGGCCTCGCGCTCGGTGCGCGCCGCCTCCGCCGCGGCACGCTCGTCGCCGGCTCGCGCGAGCGAGACCTCGAGCGCGGTGAGTGCCTCCTCGGCCCCCGCGCGCACCGCCTGGGCGAGACGCGCCTGCCGCACCCGCGCACGCTCGCGCTCGGCGGCACGCTCGCGTGCGGCGCGCTCGGCCCGCGCGGCCCGCTCGAGCGACTCGGCCCGGCCCGACAGCGCCCGGGCCCGCTCCTCGCTCGTGCGCAGCGTCAGGCGCGCCTCGGTCTCCCGGGCGCGCGCGGCGGTCGCGAGGCCAGCGAGGCGGTCGCGGTCGGCGGTGCCCTCGGCGATCGCGGCCTCGGTCTCGGCCGGCTCGGTCTCCGCGGCGGCGAGCCGCTCGGTGAGCTCCGCGAGCTCGTCGGCCCCGGCGGCGAGCGTCGCGGTCGCCGCGTCGAGGGAGGCCTGGACCCGCTCGGCCTCGGCGCGCGCGGCGCGGGCGGTCGCCCCGAGGTGGCCGAGCTGCTCGGCGACCGCGGCGAGCGCCGCGTCGGACTGGTTGAGGCGCTCGAGGGTCTCGTCGTAGCGGGTCCGCGCCGCGGCGTGCGCCTCGCGGGCCGCGGTGAGCTCGAAGCGGGCGCGCTGCCCCGCCGCGACGGCGGCCGCCGAGCCGGTGCGGGCCTCGTCGAGCGCCTGCTGCAGGTGCAGCGCGCTGGGCGCCGTCGCCGAGCCGCCGGACGCGCGGTCGCGCGCGAGCACGTCGCCCGTGCGGGTGGCGACGACGAGGTGCGGGTGCGCCGCCACGACGGCCCGGGCGGCGGCCAGGTCGTCGACGACGACGACGTCCGCGAGCAGCCGGTCGAGCGACGAGCGCACGCTCGCCGGGGCCGTGACGAGGTCGACCGCGCGGTCCGCCCCCTCGGGCACGTCGACGCCGGCGAGGGGACGCTCCGGCCCGGGGGCCCCGCCGACGACGAGTGTCGCGCGCCCGGCGTCGTCGGTGCGCAGGCGGCGGATGGCGTCGACCGCCGCGTCGACCGACTCGACCGCGACGGCGTCCGCGAGGTGGCCGAGCGCCGCCACGACCGCGTCCTCGTCGCGCGGGGCGACCTCGAGCAGCGCCGCGAGCGAGCCGATCGTGCCGGGCAGGCCGTCCGCGGCGAGCAGCGCACCCGCGCCGTCCTTGCGCAGCAGGCTGAGCTCGAGGGTCTCGATCCGCGAGTCGAGCGCGGTGCGCTCCCGGTCCGCCGCGGTCACGGCCGCCTCGAGGGCGGCGAGGCGGGCGGCAGCGGCCTCGACGGCGTCGGCCGCGGCCTCGTGCTCCGCGTCGAGGCCCTCCTCGCCCTCCTCGACGCCCGCGACCTGGGTCTCGAGCGCCGCGAACTCCGTCGTCGCCTGGTGGCCCCGGCGCTCCGCCTCGGCCAGCGTCGTGCGCAGGCGCCCGATCTCGGCCTCGGTCGCCTCGAGCCGGCTGCGGCGCGCCGCGACCTGACCGGCGAGCCGCGCGAGCCCCTCCCGGCGGTCCGCCGCCCCGCGCAGCGCCGTCGCGAGCTGCTTCTCCGCCGCCGTCGCCGCGGCCTCCGTGTCGGCGCGGTCGCGCGTCGCCGCCTCGAGCGCCGCGCGTGCGAGGTCGACCTCCGCGACGAGCTCGGCCTCGGCCGCCCGTACGCGCTCGGCCTGGGCCGCGAGGTCGTCGGGGTCCGAGCCGCCCGCTCGCTCCGTCCCGGCGCTGCCGAGCAGCCGGACCCGCTCGCCCGCGAGTGTCGCGGTGCCGCGCAGCCGCTCGCGCAGCGACGAGAGCCGGTACCAGACCTCGCCGGCCTCGCTCAGCGCCGGGGCGGCCTCGGCGGCCTCCCGCTCGAGCGTCGTGAGCCGCGCACGTGCCTCCGCGAGCGTCGCCTCGACCTCGGCCTTCCGGGCCCGCAGCGCCGACTCGTCCGCGATCTCCTGCTCGAGGGTCGCGGACAGCTGCGCGAGGTCGTCCGCGAGGAGACGCGCACGTGCGTCGCGCAGGTCGGTCTGCACGACCTGGGCCTTGCGCGCGACCTCGGCCTGGCGCCCGAGCGGGCCGAGCTGGCGGCGGATCTCCGCGGTGAGGTCGCCGAGGCGCGTGAGGTTCGCCTGCATCGCCTCGAGCTTGCGCAGCGCCTTGTCCTTGCGCTTGCGGTGCTTGAGGACCCCCGCGGCCTCCTCGATGAAGCCGCGGCGCTCCTCGGGCGTCGCGCGCAGGACCGCGTCGAGCTGACCCTGGCCGACGATCACGTGCATCTCGCGGCCCAGGCCGGAGTCGGAAAGCAGGTCCTGGATGTCGAGCAGCCGGCAGCCCTGGCCGTTGATCGCGTACTCCGAGCCGCCGTTGCGGAACAGCGTCCGGGAGATCGTGACCTCGGAGTACTCGATCGGCAGCGCGCCGTCCGTGTTGTCGATGGTCAGCGCGACCTCGGCGCGGCCGAGCGGGGCGCGGCCGGCGGTGCCGGCGAAGATGACGTCCTCCATCTTGCCGCCGCGCAGCGACTTGGCGCCCTGCTCGCCCATGACCCACGCGAGCGCGTCGACGACGTTCGACTTCCCCGAGCCGTTGGGCCCGACGACGCACGTGACGCCGGGCTCGAAGCTCAGCGTCGTCGCCGAGGCGAACGACTTGAACCCGCGCAGGGTCAGGGTCTTGAGGTGCACGAGCCGAGCCTAGGTGCTCGCGAGCGGACCCCCGGGGACCCCGGCGACGCGCCGGGGCGGCGCCGGCCCTCTCGTGTAGGGGGGGGGACGGACAGGGGGGGGGGAGAAGGGGGGGGGGCGGGGAGAGGAGTGGGAGGGTGTGGGCGGGGGGAAGAGAGTAGGCAGAGAACGTAAACCCGCCCTAGATCGGCTCCGGCGCGCCGACGCCGCGCGCGCCCACGACG
>NZ_JBSGSU010000007.1:43989-120364 GCF_053607065.1 Cellulomonas sp. NPDC055163
GGCCTGGGTCGTTGAGGGCGGCCGTCCTGGGGCCCAGTATACGGGCTTGGGGGTCCCGTGCTGGGGTGGGGGAGGGTGGGTCTTGTCCGGGTGGGCCCCCGCGGTGGGGCGTCAACGCGTCAGGACGCTCGGGGGGCGTGCGTCAGAGCGAGGGGAACCAGAGCGCGATCTCGCGCTGCGCCGACTCGACCGAGTCCGAGCCGTGCACGAGGTTCTGGATGACCTTGAGGCCCCAGTCGCGGCCGAGGTCCCCGCGGATCGTGCCGGGGGGCGCGACGGTCGGGTCCGTCGTGCCGGCGAGGGTCCGGAAGCCCTCGATGACCCGCTGGCCCTCGGCGACGACCGCGAGCACCGGGCCGGACTTCATGAAGTCGACGAGCGGGGCGAGGAACGGCTTGCCCTCGTGCTCGGCGTAGTGGGCGCCGAGCAGCGCGTCGTCGGCGGTCTGCAGCTCGACGGCGACGAGCGTGTAGCCCTTCGCCTCGACGCGGCGCAGGATCTCCCCCGCGAGGCCCCGGCGGACGCCGTCGGGCTTGACGAGGATGAGGGTGCGCTCGGTCTGCGGGGCGTCGGCCTGGGATGCGGTCTGCGTCATGGTGCGACCCTAACGGGCGCCGCCCGCACGGTTCACCCGCTGACCTGGCCGGGGTGCGCGGCGTCCCACTCGGCGCGCTCGCGGTCGATCCGGCCGCCCAGCCGCAGGCTCACGACCCACAGCACCACGAACACGCCGCCGACGACGAACATCATCGGGATGACGAGGCCTGTCGCGAGCACGACGACCTGCACGACGGACCCCGCGACGTACCCGCCGGGGCGCCCGGGCATCCGGGAGAGCACGATCAGGACGAGCATGAGGACGCCGCCCGTGACCCACACGGCCGACGGTGGCAGCGGACCGGAGCCGGCGTTCGCGAGCCCGTACGCGACGAGCGTCGCGAACAGCACGAGGAACGCCTCGAGCAGGAGCATCGTCGAGGCGAACTGCTGGCGCGCGGGTCGCTTGCGACGGATCGACCCCGGCGCAGCGGGCTGCGCCGGGGTCGAGTCCGGGAGGGTCGGCTCCGGGGACGTCATCGCGCCAGGTTACCGGCGTCCTCGCGCTCGGTCCGCGCCGCGGGGTCACCGTCCGACCGGCCGGTGCCGTCGCGTCGGTGCGGCTCGGCGGACCCGTCGGGCTCGGTGACCGTCTGCGCCGACGGCGCGGCAGCCGCGTCGAGCACGGCGACCTTCGCCGGGTCCTCGACGGCCTCGCCGCGCGCCACCATGCCGGCGACGTCGGAGAGCGTGACCTCGCGCAGGAACAGCGTGAGGACGAACGCGAGCGCGACGAGCGGGACGAGGTACCAGAACGCGGGGGCGAGCGCGTCGGCGTAGGCGTTCACCACGCCGTCCCGCACGGCGTCGGGGAGCTGCGCGACGACCGCGGGGGTCAGGGAGGACTCGGCGCCGTGCGCGCCACCGCCACCGCCACCGCCGGCGGGGGCCTCGCCCAGCACGGGCACGAGCCGCTCGGTGAGCCGCGTCGTGAAGATCGTGCTGAAGAGCGCCGTGCCGACCGCCGCACCGATCTCGCGGAAGAAGTTGTTCGCGCTGGTCGCCGTGCCGATCTCGTGCGGGTCGACCGAGTTCTGCACCGCGAGCACGATCGTCTGCATCACGAGGCCGAGGCCCGCGCCGAGCACGAAGATCATCGCGCCGAACAGCCACATCGAGATGTCGCCGGTGAGCCGCGTGAGCCAGATCAGGCCGAGCGTCGCGACGGCCATCCCGACGATCGGGAAGTGGCGGTACCGGCCGGTCTTCGTGATCGCGATGCCGGAGCCGATCGCGGTGGCCATGACGCCGACCATCATCGGCAGCATGAGGAAGCCCGACTCGGTCACGCCGGCTCCGGTCGCCATCTGCAGGAACGTCGGCAGGAAGGCGAGGGCCGCGAACATGCCCATGCCGATGATGAGGCCGACGGTGGTCGCGATCGTGAACGTGCGGTTCTTGAACAGGTGCAGCGGGAGCAGCGGCTCGGCGGCGCGGCGCTCGACCAGCACGAAGGCGACGGCGGAGACCAGCGTGAGCGCCGCGAGGCCGAGCAGGCCGGCGTCGGACCAGTCGTAGGAGCGGTTCCCGCTCCAGCTCTGCCAGCTCGTCAGCAGGACGAGGCCGGAGGTCGCGACGACCATGAGGAAGATCCCGGCGACGTCGATCTTCTTGCCCGAGCGGTGGCTCGGGAGCTTGAGCGTGAACCACGCGGTGACGAACGCCGCGACGCCGATCGGGATGTTGATCCAGAAGCACCAGCGCCAGTCGAGGTGGTCGGTGAACAGGCCGCCGAGCAGCGGGCCGATCACCGCGGCGATGCCGAACAGCGCGCCCATCGGGCCCATGTACTTGCCGCGCTCCTTCGCGGGCACGATGTCCGCGATGATCGCCTGCGACAGGATCATGAGCCCGCCGCCGCCGAGGCCCTGGACCCCGCGCCAGAACACGAGCTCGCCGAACGACCCCGCGAACCCGGCGCCGGCCGAGGCGATCGTGAACAGGCCGATAGCGACGAGGAACGGGTACCGGCGGCCCCACAGGTCGCCGAACTTGCCGTACAGCGGCATGACGATCGCGATCGCGAGGATGTACGCGGTCACGACCCAGCCCTGGTGCTCGACCCCGTCGAGCTCGCCGACGATCGTGGGCATCGCGGTGCCGACGATCGACTGGTCGAGCGAGGACAGGAACATGCTCGCCATGAGCGCGCCGAAAATGAGCCAGACGGTGCGCTGGGTGAGGACGACGAGCGGCTTGTCGGGCGCCGTCGACGGGGGTGCGGTGGACATGCGGACCTCTTCGTGGGTGCGTGCGGGTGCGGGTCGGGCGGCGGGTCGGGGGACGGCGGCCGGCCGTGGTGGGCCGGCGCCGGGCGTCAGTCGTCCGCGAGGACGGCGCGCAGGTCGTGCATGACGTCCGGCAGGTGCTCGCGCGCGTCGCCGGCGCCGCCGGCGGAGTCCCAGCGGACGAACGTCGCGCGGGTGAGGATCATCAGGAGCATCCCGAGGAGCTCGACGCGGGCGGGCTCCGCGCCGGCGAGGCGGCGCTGCATGAGCTCCTGGACCGCGCCGCGGTGGCTCTCCATCCAGGCCATCTGCCGTACGAGGAGCCGGGGCTCCTGGCGCGCGAGCTCCATGACGGTCGCGAGCCGGTCGTGGCTGATCATCGGGCTCTCGAGCATCGCGGCGACGAGCACCTCGAGGTCGGCGCCGAGCCGACCGGTGGGCCCGCCGGTGGCGAACGCCTCGGCGACGCCGGGGTCGAGCGACCACGGCTGGATGCCCAGCACGGCGTCGTCCTTGGACTCGAAGTAGTTGAAGAAGGTGCGGGGCGACACGCCGGCGTCGGCGCAGATGGCGTCGACCGTCACGGCGTCGAGCCCGTGCTGCGCGACGAGGCGGTGGGTCGAGTCGATCAGCGCCTCGCGGCGCGCACGCTTCTTGCGCTCGCGCAGCCCTACGGGCAGCTCGGCCGTGTCGGGCGCGGCGTCAGCGGCGGGGTCGACTTTCTGCACGACTGCAACTTTACACCGCCTGCAGATTTGCAGCGGGTGAAGGTTCGCGCGACGCCGGTCACACCTCGCCGAATCCCTCCTCGACGGCCGCGACGAGCGCGTCGAGCGCGGCCCGGGCCTGCGGGCCGCTCGCGGTGACGGTCACGGACTGGCCGCCCGTGACGCCGAGCTTCATCAGCTCGAGGACGCTCGACGCACTGACCCCGTCGACCGTGACGACCGCCTCGAAGCCGCCCACGAGCCGCGCGAGCACCGCCGCCGGCCGGGCGTGCAGGCCGAGCGGGTTGCGCACGGTCACCTCGGCCGTCAGGTGCGCGCGCGGCTCGTGCACGCCGCCCGAAGGCGCCGGCTCCGCCTCGCGCCGGGGTGCCGCGGCACCGGCCCGGCCGCGCCCGACCGGGGCCGACTCGGCCGCCGCGAGCACCTCGTCCGCGGACCCGCCGGTCTGCGCCCGCACCGCCGCCGCGACGGCGCCCTCGACGAACGGCGCGTCGGCGACCCGCACCCGCGCGGCGACGTCGGGATCGGCGAGCTCGAGCACCGACTCGGTCGTCAGCAGCGCGGACCCGAGGTCGACGAGCACGACCGCCGAGCGGCCCCCGTCCGTCGCGGCCGCGACCGCGTGCTCGACCGCGTCGTAGCTGGTCCCGAGCCCGCCCTGCCCGTCGCCGCCCGCGGCGACCAGCGGGACGTCGGGGGCCATCTGCCGCGCGAGCTCGACCGCCCCGTCGGCCAGCAGACGCGAGTGCGAGACGAGCACGAGACCCACGCGCACGCCGGATGCCTCGTGGGCGTCCGCGGTGGACGCGCTCACGCCGCGCCACCCTCCCCGGCAGCACCCGGTGCGCCCGTCCCGGTCGACGCCGTCTGCGCGGCGGCCCGCAGGATCAGCGCGCTCGACGTCGCGCCCGGGTCCCGGTGCCCCGCGGACCGCTCACCCAGGTAGCTCGCCCGGCCCTTCGTCGCGACGAGCGGCACGGTCGCGTCCGACCCGCGCTCCGCGGCGTCCGCAGCCGCCGCGAGGACGTCCGCCGGCCCGCCGCCCGCGTGCGCCGCAGCGACGGCGGCCTCGACCGCGGGGCTCCACGCGTCGACCATCGTCTTCTCGCCCGGCGACGCCTTGCCCCGCACGACGATGCCCTCGAGCGCGGCCTCGAGCATCGCGACGACGCCCGCGCTGTCGAGCGCCGGCGTGCCGGTGATCTTGGCGGCACGCAGGTACGCGGTGCCGTAGAGCGGACCGGCTGCGCCGCCGACGCTCGACATGAGCGTCGTGGCGACGAGCTTGAGCACGTCCCCGATCTCGGCGGGCGGCTCGTCGAGGGCGTCGAGCCGGGCCAGGACCGCGCTGAAGCCGCGCGCGAGGTTCTCGCCGTGGTCGCCGTCGCCGATCTGCCGGTCGAGCTCGACGAGCTCGTCGCGGTGCTCGAGCACCGCCGCCGCCGACGTCCGGACCCACGCCGTCGCCCACGCCACGTCCACCGTCATGCCTGCTCCCGCCTCAGCCGTCCGGACCGCCGCCTCACCACCGGAGAGCGGCGGTGTGCACCGGTGCGTCCCACAGGGCGGTCAGCTCGTCGTCCAGCCGGAGAACGGTCACCGAGGCGCCCTGCATCTCCAGTGATGTCACGTAGCTGCCGACGAGCGACCGGGCCACCTCGACCCCCCGCGCCTCGAGCAACCTGCGTGCCTGACCATAGACGACGTACAGCTCCGAGGCAGGGGTGCCGCCCATACCGTTGACCAGGAGCAGCACCCGCTCGCCCGACGTCAGCGCGAGGTCGTCCGCGACGGCGGTGACGAGCATCTCGGTGATCGCGTCGGCGCTCGCGAGCGGGATCCGGTGCCGACCCGGTTCCCCGTGGATGCCGATGCCGATCTCGACCTCGTCGTCGGGCAGGTCGAAGCTCGGCCGGCCGGCGTGCGGCACGGTGCACGCGGTGAGGGCGACGCCCATGGTCCGGACGTTCGCCACGACGCGCTCGGCGACGGCCGTCACGGCGTCGAGGTCGTCACCGCGCTCGGCCGCGGCGCCGGCGATCTTCTCGACCGCGACGGTGCCCGCGACGCCGCGGCGCCCCGCGGTGTACAGCGAGTCCTCGACCGCGACGTCGTCGTTGACGAGGACCGTGCGGACCACGAGGTCGTCCGCCTCGGCGAGCTCGACCGCCGTCTCGAAGTTGAGGACGTCGCCGGTGTAGTTCTTGACGATCGCGAGCACTCCCGCACCGCCGTCCGCCGCGGTGAACGCCGGGGCGATCTGGTCGGGGGTCGGCGAGGTGAACATCGCGCCGGGGACGGCCGCGTCGAGCATGCCGTGGCCCACGAAGCCCGCGTGCAGCGGCTCGTGCCCGCTGCCTCCGCCGCTCACGAGCCCGACCCTGCCGGCCACGGCGCCTCCGGCACGAGCCACGAACAGCGGGTCGGCGTGCACCGTGACGAGGTCGGCGTGCGCGAGCCCGAAGCCCTGGACGGACTCGGTGACCACGTGCTGCGGGTCGTTGATGAGCTTCTTCACCGGGGACCTCTCCTTCTGTGCGGACGCGTTCCGGGATGCGTGCCGGCCGCCTGCCGGACGCGCGCCGGACCGCCGGCCGCGGCCACCGGCGGCGGCGCCGGGGTCCCCTCACACTCGCTGCGCCCTGGACGAGCGTCAAGCGCACGCCGGGCGCGCGACGCCCCCGGTGCACGTAGGTGCACCGGGGGCGTCGTACGTCCGGGTGTCAGTCGCGCCCGAGCAGCGTCCGCGCCTGCGCGACGAGCACGACCGAGCCCGTGATCAGCACGCCCGCACCGAACTGCACCTCGCTCTCGGCCCGGTTCGACGCCAGCGCGATCGCGTCGTCGAGCCGCTCCGCGACGTGCACGCGGTCCTCGCCGAACACGTCGACCGCGACCTCGGCGAGGTCCGGGACGTCGAGGGCCCGCGACGAGGCGGCACGCGTCACGACGACCTCGGCGAGGAGCGGCTCGAGGCCCGCGAGGATGCCCTCGGGGTCCTTGTCCGCCATGACGCCGACGACGCCGACGAGCCGCGTGAACTCGAACGCCTCCTCGACCGCCGACACGAGCGCGGTGACCCCGGCGGGGTTGTGCGCGGCGTCGACCAGGATCGTCGGGCTCGTCCGGACCACCTCGAGCCGCCCGGGCGACGACATGTCCGCGAAGGCCGCCTCGACGACGTCGCCGCTGAGCGCCGCGCCGCCCGTGAGCAGGCTCTCGACCGCGACGAGCGCGAGCAGCGCGTTGTGCGCCTGGTGCTCGCCGTAGAGCGGCAGGAACACGTCCTGGTACACCGCGCCCGTGCCGCGCAGCGCGAGGAGCTGCCCGCCGACCGCGACCTGGCGGTCGACGACCTCGATGTCGACACCCTCGCGCAGCACCCGCGCACCGCGCTCGGCGGCGGCCTGGAGCAGCACGCCCTCGACGTCCTCGTCCTGCGCCGCGAGCACCGCGGTCGCGCCGTCCTTGATGATCCCCGACTTCTCGCTCGCGATCTCGACGAGCGTGTCGCCGAGGTAGCGCTCGTGGTCCTTGGCGACCGTGGTGAGGACCGCGACCTCGCCGTCGACGACGTTCGTCGCGTCCCACGTGCCGCCGAGGCCGACCTCGATCACCGCGACCTCGACGGGCGCGTCGGCGAACGCCGCGAACGCCATCACAGTGAACACCTCGAAGAAGCTGAGCCGCGGACCGCCGCGCTCGAGCGAGCGGGTGTCGACCATGTGCACGTACGGCGCGACGTCCTGCCACACCTCGACGAAGCGCTGGTCGCTGATCGGCTCGCCGTCGACCGTGATGCGCTCGGTCACCCGCGTGAGGTGCGGGCTCGTGAACCGGCCCGTGCGCAGCCCGTGCTCGCGCAGCAGCCGCTCGACCATGCGTGCGGTCGACGTCTTGCCGTTGGTCCCCGTGATGTGGACCGTGCGGAACGCGTGCTGCGGGTCGCCGAGCAGCTCGCAGACCTCGCGCACGCGGTCGAGGGACGGCTCGATGTCGTTCTCGGGCGCGCGATCGAGGATCGCGGCGTACACCTCGTCGGCGGCCGAGCGCGCGGCCGCCTCGGCCTCGCGGCGCAGGTGCTCCGCCCCGCCCGGCTCCCCGGAGTACCCGGACGGGCCGCTCCCCCGCTTCGCGGCGCTCATGCCCGGGCCACCCGGACGACGAGCTCGGTGCCGCCACCGGGCGTCACGACGATCTCGGTCGCGAGCGTCTCGGCCGCGAGGAACTCCCGGTGCGTCTCGATCGCGGTCAGCCCCTCGGCCGGCACGTCGAGCTCGAGCACGATCCGGTCGCTGACCTGCAGCCCGGCGGCCTTGCGCGCGTCCTGCACGGCACGGACGGCGTCGCGCGCGTAGCCCTCGGCGCGGAGCTCGTCGTCGAGCGCCAGGTCGAGCACGACGAACCCGCCGCCGGGCAGCACCGCGGCGGCCAGGTCGCCCGCTCCCCCGGCGGCCACGACCGTCGTGAGCTCGTACTCGCCGCCCGCGAGCGTCACGTCGCCGCCCGCGGTGCGCACCACGACGTCGCCGTCCGGGGTCTGCTCCCAGTCGCCGGCCTTCGCTGCACGGATGACGTCCTGGACGCCGCGCCCGAGCCGTGGCCCGGCGGCGCGCGCGTTCACGGACAGCCGCGTCTCGACGCCGACGTCGGTCGCCGCGGCGTCGTCGAGCGAGAGCAGTGTGACGCCCTTGACGTTGAGCTCGGCGCGCACGAGCTCCACGAACGGCTCGACGTCCGTCGGGTCCGCGAGCGCGACCCGGAGCGCGCGCAGCGGCTGGCGCACGCGCAGGGAGTGCGCCTTGCGCAGCCCGAGCGCGGTCGACACGATCGCGCGGACGCGGTCCACGGCGGCGACGAGCTCGTCGTCCGCCGGCAGTGCGAGGTCGTCGACGGAGCCGGCAGCGAGGCTCGGCCAGTCGGTCAGGTGCACGCTCCGGCCGCCGGTCAGCCCGCGCCAGACCTCCTCCGAGACGAGCGGCGCGAGCGGGGCCATGACGCGCGTGAGCGTCTCGAGCGCCGTCCACAGCGTGTCGAACGCACCCGCGTCCTCGCTCCAGAACCGCTCGCGCGACGTCCGGACGTACCAGTTGGTGAGCACGTCGAGGTGCTCACGGACGCTCTCGCACGCGCCCGGGACGTCGTAGGCGTCGAGCTGGGCGGTGACCTTCTCGACGAGCGTGCGCGTGCGGGCCAGCAGGTACCGGTCCATGGTCGCGAGCCCGGGCAGGTCCTCGGCGGTCACCCGGCGCGCGGTCAGGCCCTCGCCGCCGTTCGCCGCACCCGCGTACAGCGCGAAGAAGTACCACGTGCTCCACAGGGGCAGCAGCACCTGGCGGACCTCGGCGCGGATGCCCTCCTCGGTCACGACGAGGTTGCCGCCGCGCAGGATCGGGCTGGCCATCAGGAACCAGCGCATCGCGTCGGAGCCGTCGCGGTCGAGCACCTCGGAGACGTCCGGGTAGTTGCGCAGCGACTTGCTCATCTTGCGCCCGTCGGACCCGAGCACGATGCCGTGCGAGACGGCCGTGCCGAACGACGGGCGGTCGAACAGCGCGGTCGCGAGCACGTGCAGCGTGTAGAACCAGCCGCGGGTCTGCCCGATGTACTCCGTGATGAAGTCGCCCGGGTAGTGGTGCTCGAACCAGTCGGCGTTCTCGAACGGGTAGTGCACCTGCGCGAACGGCATCGAGCCCGAGTCGAACCACACGTCGAGCACGTCGGGGATGCGGCGCATCGTGGACCGGCCCGTCGGGTCGTCCGGGTTCGGGCGCGTGAGCTCGTCGATGAAGGGGCGGTGCAGGTCGGTCACCTCGACGCCGAAGTCGGCCTCGAGCTCGGCGAGCGAGCCGTACACGTCACGGCGCGGGTACGCCGGGTCGTCGCTCTCCCACACGGGGATGGGCGTGCCCCAGTACCGGTTCCGGGAGATCGACCAGTCGCGGGCGCCGGCGAGCCACTTGCCGAACTGCCCGTCCTTGATGTGGTCGGGGACCCAGGTGATCTTGTCGTTGAGCTCGACCATGCGGTCGCGGAACTCGGTGACCCGCACGAACCAGCTCGACACCGCCTTGTAGATCAGCGGGTTCCGGCAGCGCCAGCAGTGCGGGTAGGAGTGCTGGTACGTCTCGTGGCGGACGACGACGGCGCGCTCCTCGGCGTGCACCGCGGCGAGCGGGCCGGTGCCGGCCTTGAGGTCGGCGATGACGTGCGGGTTGGCCTCGAAGACCTGCTGACCCGCGTAGTCGGGCACCTCGGTCGTGAAGCGGCCCTTGGAGTCGACCGGGACGACGGGCGTGATGCCCGCCGCGGCGCACACCGCCATGTCCTCCTCGCCGAACGCGGGCGCGAGGTGCACCAGGCCGGTGCCGTCCTCGGTCGACACGAAGTCGCCGACCAGCACGCGGTGGGCGTTCGGGTGGCCCGCGAAGTACGGGAACGGCGGCGTGTACGACCGGCCCGCGACCTCGGCACCCGTGAGGTGCTCGACGACCGTGGCGTCCTCGCCGAGCTCGCGTGCGTAGGACGCGAGGCGCGACGCCGCGAGCAGCACACGGTCCCCGGCGAGCGGGCCCTCGACGGGCGCGACGACGACGTAGTCGATCTCCGGACCGACCGCGACGGCGAGGTTGCTCGGCAGCGTCCACGGCGTCGTCGTCCAGACCAGCGCGAGCTCGCCGGTCTCGAGCCGGACGCCCACCGTCAGCGCCGGGTCCTGGCGCGACTGGTAGACGTCGTCGTCCATCCGCAGCTCGTGGTTCGACAGCGGGGTCTCGTCGCGCCAGCAGTACGGCAGCACCCGGTAGCCCTCGTAGGCCAGGCCCTTGTCGTAGAGCTGCTTGAACGCCCAGACGACCGACTCCATGTAGGTCAGGTCGAGCGTCTTGTAGTCGTTGTCGAAGTCGACCCAGCGGGCCTGGCGCGTCACGTACTCGCGCCACTCGTCGGTGTACTTGAGCACCGACGTGCGGCACGCCTCGTTGAACGCGGCGATGCCCATCTCGTCGATCTGCGACTTGTCGGTGATGCCGAGCACGCGCTCGGCCTCGAGCTCCGCGGGCAGCCCGTGCGTGTCCCACCCGAACCGGCGCTCGACCCGGCGGCCGCGCTGCGTCTGGTAGCGCCCGACGAGGTCCTTCGCGTAGCCCGTGAGCAGGTGGCCGTAGTGCGGCAGGCCGTTCGCGAACGGAGGGCCGTCGTAGAAGACGAACTCGTTCGCGCCGTTCTCGTCGGCGGGGCGCTGGTCGATCGAGGCCTGGAACGTGCCGTCGGCCGCCCAGTGGGCGAGCACGTCCTTCTCGAGGGACGGCAGGTCGGGGCTCGCGGGCACACCGTCGTCGGCGCGGTGCAGCGGATAGGCCATGGTCTTCGGGCTCCCGGGGTCGGTCGTGCGCTCTCGTCACCTGCACGAGGACGACGGCTCCGGCTCGCACCGGTCACCACCGCGGTACCACCCCGCTTGCCGCGACCCGCGAACGGGTGCGCGACCACTCTCCGACGGCTGTGACGGGCCTGCCCCGTCCGGTTCTACTGGGCGGCGCGCTCCCGGGGGCCGGGCGTGCACCGCTGTTCTTCCGGAGGCTCGCCGGTGATGGCCGGGTCGACGCCTGTGCCCGCCATCCTAGACGCCGGTCCGGTGGGTGCCACCAGCGGGAGGCGCGCCGCGCCGGGCCCCCGTCCCGGAGCCACGTGTCAGACCGCGGCCGAGCCGCCCGGGCGCCAGACGGCCTCGTCGACCCAGTGCCGGGTCGCGGCCTCGTCGACCCGGCGGTCGTACTCCTCGGCCGTGATGGCCCCGCTCTCGAGCGCGGTCAGGTTCTCGACGTCCTCGCGGTTCGGCACCCAGCCACCCTCCTCCGCCCGGACGAACGACTGCGCGACCGAGCGGCGCTGCTGCTCGTCGAGCGGCTCGAACAGCTCGGGCCACAGGGCCTCGACGTCGGGCTCCTCGTGCATCGCCGGTCCCCCTCCTCGCGCCGCGCGACGGACGGTCGGGCAGCACGGCCGACTGTACGCAGCGCCGGTCCGGACGTCCTGCGGTGCGATGATCTCGCCCGTGACCTACCGCCTCGCCCTGCTCGACCTCGACGGCACCCTGACCGACTCGGCCCCCGCGATCACCGCCTCGGTGCGCGCCGCGTACGCCGCGATGGGCGTCCCCGCGCCGGACGACGCGACCCTGCGGACGTTCGTGGGCCCGCCGATCTGGGACAACTTCACGGCGCACGGCGTCCCGCCCGAGCTCGTCGAGACCGGCATCGCGGCCTACCGCGCGGACTACGCCGAGCGGGCGACGCGCGACGCGGTCCTCTACCCCGGGATCGCCCGGCTGCTGACCGCGCTGCGCGCCGCGGGCCTGCGCACCGCGGTCGCGACGTCCAAGCCGGAGCCGACGGCCCGCCGCGTCGTCGCGCACTTCGGTCTCGACGTGCTCGTGGACGGCGTGTTCGGGGCGACGTTCGACCAGAGCCGCGCGAGCAAGGCCGCCGTGGTCGCGCACGCGCTGGACTCGCTCGACGCGTGGGACCTCGTGGCGCGCGGGGAGGTGGTCATGGTCGGCGACCGCCACCACGACGTGCTCGGCTCGCGCGCGCACGGCGTCGAGTGCGTCGCGGTGACCTGGGGGTACGCGCCGCCCGGCGAGCTCGACGCCGCGGCCCCGCTCGCGACCGTCGCGTCCGTCGACGAGCTGCGGGCGCTGCTGACCGCGGGTCACGGCGGGACGGGTCCGGTGGGCGCAGCGTGAGCGCCGTCGACGTCCTCGGCTGGGCCGGGTCCGCGCTGCTCGTCTACTCGGTGCTGCAGTCGCGCATGCTGCGGTTCCGCGTGCTCAACCTCGCCGCGTCCGGGGCGCTCGTGGTGTTCAACGCGCTCATCGGCGTGTGGCCGATGGTCGCGATGAACGTCGCGCTGTGCGCGATCAACGCCTGGTTCGTCGTGAGCCTGCTGCGGCGCCGGAGCACCGGGACCGCGTTCGAGTGGGTCGCCGCCGCCCCCGACGACCCCTTCGTCGCCCGCTTCCTGGGCCAGCACGGGGAGGACGTCGCGCGGTTCTGGCCCGCGGCGCGGGCGCTGCCGACGCTCGACGCCGCGCCCCCGAACGTGCTGTGCGCGGTCGTGCTGCACGGCGACGTCACGGTCGGGCTCGTCGTGGCGGTCCGCGAGCGCGACGTCGCCGGCACGGACACGTGGGAGCTGCTCGTCGACTACGTCGTCCCGGGCTACCGCGACTACACCGCCGGCTCGCTCATCTACTCCCCCGCCGGACCGTTCGCGGCACGCGGGGCCGAGCGCGTCGTCAGCACCGGGGTCGTCGCCGCGAGCGTGCGGCCGTACCTGCACCGCTCCGGGTTCACGCTCGATCGGGAGCGGTGGGCGCGCACCCTCTGAGGCGGGCGCGCCCACCTGCCGGTGCTCAGCCCCCCGCGGGCCGCCGGGCGATCTGCGTGTTCGAGACCTGCGCGCGCGGGCGGACCACGAGCGTGTCGATGTTCACGTGGTGCGGGCGGGTGAGCGCGAACGCGATGACGTCCGCGACGTCCTCCGCGAGCAGCGGCTCGTAACCCTCGTAGACCTTCGCTGCCCGCTCGGTGTCGCCGCCGAACCGGACGAGCGAGAACTCCTCCGTCGCGACCGCACCGGGCGCGACGTCGATGACCCGCACCGGCTCGCCGATGAGCTCGAGGCGCAGCGTCGTCGTGAGCATGCGCTCGGCGTGCTTGGCCGCGGTGTACCCGGCGCCGCCCTCGTACGCCCCGATCGCCGCGGTCGAGGTCACGACGAGCACGTCGCCGCGCCCGCTCGCGCGCAGCGCCGGCAGCAGCGCCTTCGTGACGCGCAGCGTCCCGAGCACGTTCGTCTCGTACATCCGGCGCCAGCCCTCGACGTCGGCGTGCTCGACACGGTCGAGCCCCAGCGCGCCGCCCGCGTTGTTGACGAGCGACGTGAGGCCGCCGGTCGCCTCGACGTGCGCGGTGAGCCGCGCGATGTCGTCGTCCGAGGTGATGTCGCACGGGAACGGCTCGGCACCCGTCTCCGCCGCGAGCGCCTCGAGCCGGTCGGCGCGGCGCGCGACGGCGACGACGTCCCAGCCCTCGGAGCGCAGCCGGCGCACCGTCGCGGCCCCGATGCCCGACGACGCCCCCGTGACGACGGCGCGCGACCAGCGCCCGCCGTCGGTCCCGTCGGTGTCCACCTCGGTCGTGCCGTGCGTACCCGTCATGCGTCCGCTCTCCTTCGCTCGTGGTCGTTCCCCCGGTCGTGCGCGTCCGCCCCGCGCCACGTCGTCCAGCGTGGCGCGGCGGTACGTGGCGCCCGCCGGCAGCGAGGAGCGGCGCGACCGAGGGACATCATCTCCGACCCCCGCCACCTGGACGCCCGTCCGACGACATGGCTCAGGTCCCGGCCCGGACCGCCGATAGGAGGTCGAGCAGCGCGCACCCGGGCAGCGCCGCCGGCGGGGAGGTGGTGGCATGTCGGTGACCGACGCGCCGCACGCGACGTTCGCGCACCCGGTGGACGCCCCGGACTGGGACGCGCTCGTCGACGAGCTCGAGCTGCTGCAGGACTCCGACGCACCCGCCTGCGTCGAGCGGGCACGCGAGTACCTCGACCTCGCGCGGCTGCACGGCGACGAGCACGCCGAGATGCGCCTGTCGTGCTGCGTCGCGTTCGCCCACCACGTGCTCGCGCAGGACGCCGACGCGCTGCGGGCCGCGGGACGCGCGCAGCACCTCGCGCACGAGCTCGGCGACCTCGTCTGGGAGTCCCGGGCGCTCGTCTGCCAGGGGCTCGTGCACCACGAGATCGGCGACGTCGAGGGGGCGATCGACGAGCTCGACCGCGCGCTCGGGCTCCGCCGGCAGACCGCCGACGACGCCGGCACCGCGTCGGTCCTCAACAGCCTCGGCACGGTCTACATGGGCATGCCGCACTTCGCGCCCCAGGCCGCGCAGGTGCTCTCCGAGGCACGCCGGCTCTGGCTCGCGGCCGACGACCCCGACCACGCGTCGATGGCCCTGACGAACCTCGCGAAGGCCTACGTCGTGACGAGCGGGCGCCTCGTCGCGGGCAACCCGCGCGGTGCGCTCGCCGCGGCACGCCACGCGCTCGGCATCGCGCGCCAGTCGGTCGACGAGGCCGACGCCGCGGGGCTCGCCCGGACCGGCATCGACGCCCGGCTCGCCGTCGTCGGCGCCCACATGCACGCGGGCGACCTCGAGGCCGCCGGGCAGGCGCTCGAGGGGACCCACGCGATGCTTCGCACGTTCCCCTCGGCGCGTCAGGAGCTGCAGTACCACGGGCTGCGCGGACGCTGGCTCGTGCGCAGCGGGCGCCTCGACGAGGCCGTGCTCGCGCTGTGCGACGGGCTCGACCTGTGCGCCGAGCTCGACCGGCCGGGTGAGCGCATCGAGCTGCTCGCGGCGCTCGTGGACGCGCACGAGGGCCGCGGCGACCTGCCGTCGGCGCTGTCGGCCCTGCGCGAGCTCCACGAGCTGACCCTCCAGCAGGGCGACGCCATCGCGGACCGCCGCGCGCTGCTGCTGAGCTCGCGGCTCGAGGTCGAGCGCGCCGAGCGGGCCGCCGACGCCGAGCGCACCCGGGCCCGTGCCCTCGAGGAGCACAACGCGCGCCTCGAGCACGAGGCGACGCACGACGCGCTCACCGGTCTGCCGAACCGCCGCGCGCTCGACGTCGCGCTCGCGCGCTGGGCGGGCGACCCGTCCCGGCGGTTCGCGTGCGTGCTGCTCGACATCGACCACTTCAAGCGCGTCAACGACCAGTTCTCGCACCAGGTCGGCGACCAGGTGCTGGCCCGGCTCGGCGAGGTGCTGCACGACGTCGTGCGGGCGAGCGACCTCGCGGCGCGCTACGGCGGCGAGGAGTTCGCGATCCTGCTCGACGGGCTCACGGACGTGAACGCGGCCGACGCGTGCGAGCGGATCCGCCGCGTGATCGTCGCGCAGCGCTGGGACGACCTCATTCCGGGCGGGACCCTGACGGTCAGTGTCGGCGTCGCGGTGCACCGCCCCGACGAGACCGTCGCGTCGATGCTCACGCGCGCCGACGAGGCGCTCTACCACGTCAAGCGCAACGGCCGGGACGCGGTGCACGTCGCGCACTGACGGCTGAGCCCGCGCGCGGCGCCCGGGTGCACCGGGGCTACGATGACGCTGGATCCCGGGCTGGACTTGGCCCGGAGCGAGGGCCTGGACATGGGCCCGGGTTCGACGTCGGCGAGCTGCGCCGACCCCTGACGTCGCGGGCCCGACGCTGCGCCCCGAGCCGCACCCAGCACCGCACCCCAGGAGCGCCCCCATGTCCCGCCCTGCCCGTCGCACACGCCAGGCGCCCGCCGCACGCGCGACCGCCCGCACGCGCGTGCGCCGCCACCCCGCCTCCGCCCTCGTCCTCGCGCTGTCCGTCGGTGGCGTGCTCGCCGCGTGCGCGCCGTCGACCGCGACGCAGGAGCCCGTCACCGCGTCGCCGTCGCCCTCGGGCGGCTTCTCCCCCGTCACGCTCGACAACTGCGGGACCGAGGTCACCCTCGACGCACCGCCCGAGCGGGTCGTGACCATCAAGTCGACCGCGACCGAGATGCTGCTCGCGCTCGGCCTCGGGGACGCCCTGGTCGGCACCGCGTTCGCCGACGGACCCGTCCCCGAGGAGTACGCCGACGCCGCAGCCGGGATCCCCGTGCTCTCGGACAAGGTCCCCGGCCAGGAGGCGCTGCTCGAGGTGCAGCCCGACCTCGTGTACGGCGGCTGGGAGTCGACCTTCTCCCCGGACGGCGCCGGGGACCGCGGGGCGCTCGCCGCGCTCGGCATCGCGACGTACGTCGCGCCCGCCGCGTGCAAGGGCGAGGCGTACATGCCCGACCCGCTGACGTTCGACGAGCTGTTCGACGAGATCCGCGAGGTGGCGTCACTGTTCGGCGTGACCGACCGCGCCGAGGAGCTCGTCGCGGAGCAGGAGGCGGCGCTCGCGTCCGTGACCCCGGCGGCCGAGGGGACGACGGCGCTCTGGTACAGCTCGGGCACCGACACCCCGTACGTCGGTGCGGGAATCGGCGCCCCGCAGATGATGCTCGAGGCGGTGGGCCTGACCAACGTCTTCGCCGACGTGCACGACACGTGGACCTCCGCGGGCTGGGAGCAGGTCGTCGCCGCGGACCCCGACGTGATCGTCCTGGTCGACGCCGCGTGGAACACGGCAGCGTCCAAGATCGAGCTCCTCGAGTCGAACCCGGCGACGCGCGAGCTCACCGCGGTGCGCGAGCAGCGCTACCTCACGCTGCCGTTCCCCGCCGCCGAGGCGGGCGTGCGCAACGCCGACGCCGTGGTCGACCTCGCCGAGCAGCTCGCCGCGCTGCCGGCCGCACGCTGACGGGCGGGCGACCCCCGGCATGGACCGAGCCCCCTGGCGTCCGCCGCTGACCGTGCTGCTCGCGGTCGGCGGCGCGCTGCTCGTCGCCACGGTGCTCGTGACCGTGACGATCGGGCCCGCGGACATCGCGGTCGCCGACGTGGGCCGCAGCATCGCCGCGCACCTCGGGCTCCCCGGCGCTGCGCCGGTCCCGCGCCTGCTCGACGCGATCGTGTGGGAGCTGCGCCTGCCGCGCGTGCTGACCGCCGCCGCGGTCGGTGCCGGGCTCGCGCTCGCGGGGGCCGTGATGCAGAGCCTCACGCGCAACCCGCTCGCCGACCCCTACCTGCTCGGGCTGTCCTCGGGCGCGTCGCTCGGCGCGGTCGCGGTGCTCGTCGTCGGCGTCGGGCTGCTCCTCCCGGTCGCGGCGTTCGCGGGTGCGGTGGCCGCGCTCGTCGCGACCCTCGCGCTCGCGCGCACCGGTGGTGTGCTGACCCCGGGGCGGACCGTGCTCGCGGGCCTCGCGGTCTCCCAGCTCGCCGCCGCCGGCACGTCGTTCGTGATCTTCTGGACCGCGACCGGCGACTCCTACCGCGAGATCCTCAGCTGGCTCATGGGCTCGCTCGCGGGCGCCACGTGGTCCTCGGTGTGGATCGCGGGCGGCGCGCTCGCGGTCGTGGGCGTCGTGCTGGTGCTCAGCGCGCTGCGGCTCGACGCGTTCGCGTTCGGGGACACGTCCGCCGCGGCGCTCGGCATCGACGTGGGCCGCACGCGCTGGACGCTCATGACGCTCGTCGCGCTGCTCACGGGCGCGATGGTCGCGGTGAGCGGAGCCATCGGCTTCGTCGGGCTCGTCCTGCCGCACGCCGTGTCCGTGGTCACGGGGCCCGCGCACCGCCGGCTGCTGCCCGTTGCCGCGCTCACCGGAGCCGTCTTCCTCGTCTGGGCGGACACGCTCGCGCGCACGCTGTTCGACCCGCGCGAGCTGCCCGTGGGGATCATCACCGCGCTCATCGGCGTCCCGGTGTTCGCGGTGCTGCTGCGCCGCGGTCGGGGGGTCGCATGGAGCTGACGCTGACGGGCGTGCGGACGCGGCTCGGCGGGCGCTGGGTCGTCGACGGGATCGACGCGACGCCGCCCCCGGGCCGCCTGACAGGGCTGCTCGGCCCCAACGGCGCGGGCAAGACGACGCTGCTGCGGCTCGTCGCGGGGCTGCTCGTGCCCGAGGGCGGGGCGGTGCTCGTCGCCGCCGGGGACGACGTGGCGGGCGCCACGGTGCCGGCCGGCCCGTCGACCCCCGGCGCCTCCGGGCGCACCGCCGCGCGGGCCCCGGGGCAGGTCCCCGTGCACGGGCTCCCCCGCCGCACCCGTGCCCGCCGGATCGCGCTGCTCGAGCAGGAGTCGTCGAGCACCGTCCCGCTGTCGGTGCACGACGTCGTCGCGCTCGGCCGCATCCCCTACCGGACGGTATGGGGCACCGACCCGGACCCGGCCGCGGTGACGCGCGCGCTCCAGCACGCCCGCGCCGAGCACCTCGCGGAGCGCCCGTGGTCGTCGCTGTCGGGCGGCGAGCGCCAGCGCGTGCACGTCGCGCGCGCCCTCGCGCAGGAGCCCGAGCTGCTGCTGCTCGACGAGCCGACGAACCACCTCGACGTCAGCACCCAGCTGAGCCTGCTCGCGTTCGTCCGCGACCTCGGCACGACGACGGTCGCGGCGCTGCACGACCTCAACCTCGCCGCGGCGTTCTGCGAGCACGTGCTCGTGCTCTCCGACGGTCGGCTCGCCGCCGCCGGGCACCCGCGCGACGTGCTGCGCCCCGCGCTCCTGCGCGAGGTCTACGGGGTGGACTGCGACGTGCTCACGCACCCGCGCACGGGGCGCCCCGTCATCGCGTTCGCGGACCCGGTCGGCGACGCGGCGCCCACCTCCCCCGCACCCCCGACCGACGGAGCGCCCGCATGAAGATCACGGTCCTGTCCGGCGGCGTCGGCGGTGCCCGGTTCACGCGCGGGCTGCTCGCCCACCTGCGCACCGTCCTTCCTGGCGGACCGGGAGACGCCGGGGGCACGTCCGCCGAGGTCACGGTCGTCGCGAACACCGGCGACGACATGTGGTTCCGCGGCGTGCGGGTCTGCCCCGACCTCGACACGCTCCTGTACACGCTCGGCGGCGCGGTGCACGAGGACCAGGGCTGGGGCCGGCGCGAGGAGACGACGCGCACGAGCACCGACCTCGCCGCGTACGGGCTCGGGGGCGAGTGGTTCACGCTCGGCGACCTCGACCTCGCGACGCACCTGGCCCGCACCGAGCTGCTGCGCACCGGGCTCGGGCTCGCGGACGTGACGGCCCGGCTGTGCCGACGCTGGGCCCCCGGCGCACGCCTGCTGCCGATGACCGAGCAGGAGGTCGAGACGCACGTCGAGGTCGACGGACCGGACGGCACACCCGTGCTGCTGCACTTCGAGGAGTGGTGGGTGCGGCACCGCGCCGCGCTCCCCGCGCGACGGTTCGTGCAGGTGGGCCTCGAACGGGCGACCGCGGGCCCCGGCGTCCTGGAGGCGCTGCTGGGCGCCGACGTCGTGGTCGTCCCGCCGTCGAACCCGGTGGTCTCGGTCGGCACGATCCTCGCGGTCCCCGGGGTGCGCGATGCACTGCGGACGACGAGCGCGCCGGTCGTGGGCGTGAGCCCGGTGATCGGCGGGGCGCCGGTGCGCGGCATGGCCGACGCGTGCCTGCGGGCGATCGGCGTCGAGACGAGCGCCGCCGCGGTCGCCCGGCACTACGGGCGGCGCGCCACGGGCGGGATCCTCGACGCGTGGCTCGTCGACACGGTCGACGCGGGCGCGGCGCAGCACCTCGCCGCCGAGGGCTGGGCGACCCGGGCCGTCCCGACGCTCATGACCGACGTGCCCACCACGGCCCGGATCGCCGCGGACGCGCTCGCGCTCGTCGGGGTCTGAGAACCAGGCGCGTCCCGCGCGCGTCAGGCCGCGGGGAGCCGGCCCCACGTCCGGAGGACCGCAGCGGTGCGCGGGCCCGCGCCGAGCTGGGCGACCGCGTCGAGGTCGGCGCGCACGTCGACGTCCTGGCGCAGGCTCGACCCCGGGCGCACGTCGAGCGCGACGTGACCGGCCGCGGCGTGCGCGGCGGCCGAGCCCGCGCCGAACCGCGGCCGGGGCGCGACGTGCGGCGCGACGGTGAGCAGCGTCGTCCCCGTCCCGCCGGCGTCGGCGACGTGCGCGCGCGGGTGCTCCGCGGCGGCCGCGAGCGCGGCGTCGAGGTCCGCCGTCCGCAGCGCGGGAAGGTCGCCGAGCAGCACCGCGACGCCCGTGCACGCGTCGAGCCCGCGTGCCCGGTCGATCCCCGCCCGGACCGCCGCCCCGAGCCCTCCGGGGAACGGCTCGGCGACGACGTCGACGACGGCTCCGGGGGTGGCGAGCGCCTCCGCCGCGACGACCTCGTCGCCCGTGACCACCACGACCCGCACGACGGCGTGCGCGAGCGCGGCCGCGTGCACCGTGTCGGCGGCCATGGCCCGCACGAGCTCGACGCGCTCGTCCGGCGCGAGGTCCCCCGCGAGCCGGGTCTTGCCGAGCCGCGCGGCCTTGACCGGCACGACGACGGTCCAGCGCGCGCCCGCCGCACCGCTGCTGTGGGGCACCTGGCCGCCGCCGGCCGCCGCGCCGCCGCCGGTCGCCGCGCCGTCCCCGCTCACGCGGGTGCCCGGCCCCCGTGCTGGGGACCGCCGCGCCCGTCGGCCGCGTCCTTCCAGCCCTGCGCGTACGCCTCGGCGCTGCCCTGCTCGAACATGTCCTCGGGGCCGAGCCGCACGAGGCTGCGCGCGCCCGGGCCGTCGTCGTCGGTCACGTGCTCCGCGAGCCCGCGCACGACCGCGACGGGCCGCCCCGTGGCCTTGCCCTTGACGAGCTCCGCGGCGCCCGCGATCTCGTCGGCGACCGCCGCCTGGCTGACCTGCAGCGCACGGCCGTGCGTGTCGAGCTGCCCGCGCTGGTCGTCGAGCACGCGCACGCCCGCGGCGCCGATCGCGAGGTCGGTCTGCCCGTGCCGCCAGGGCCGCCCGGCGGTGTCGGTGAGCAGGACGCCGAGCCGCACCCCGAACCTCGCCCGCAGGCCGTCGCGCAGGCGCCGCGCGGACGCGTCGGGGTCGAGCGGCAGCAGCAGCACGGTGCCCTCGGGCGTGTTCGACGCGTCGACCCCGGCGGCCGCCATCACGAGCCCGAGCCGGTTCTCGACGATCCGCGTGACGCCGCCGGGGTGCTCGCGGGTCGCGACCACCCGGACGGTCTCGGCGGTGATCGCGTCCTCGCGGTCCGCCGCGGGCACGACCCGCCCCTCGGCCTTCGACACGATCTTGCTGGTCACGACGACGATGTCGCCGTCGGCCGGCGAGGGCAGCGCGGGATCGGCGAGCGCACCGGCGACGAGCGCGACGAGGTCGTCGCCGGGCACCACCTCGGGCAGCCCGTCGGGCGCCCAGACGCGCAGCTCGCTCATCGCACCAGGCTCGGCAGGACGTCGCGCCCGAAGACGTCGATCCACTCGCGCTGGTTGCGCCCCACGTTGTGCAGGTAGATGCGGTCGAAGCCGAGGTCGACGTACTTCTGGATCTCGGCGCGGTGCACGTCGGGGTCCGCGGAGATGACCATGCGGCCCTGGAAGTCCTCGGGGCGCACGAGCTTGGCCATCTGCTCGAAGTCGAACGGCGAGCGGATGTCGGCCTTGGGGAACTTCATGCCGCCGTTGGGCCACTCGGTCATCGCGTTGGTGAGGGCCTGCTCGTCGGTCTCGGCCCAGGACAGGTGGAGCTGGAGGACCTTGGGCATCGCGTCGGGGTCCTTGCCGGCCTCGCGCGCGCCCTCCGCGAACTTCGCGAACAGCCCGGAGATCTTCTCGAGCGGCGCGCCGACCGTGATGAGCCCGTCGGCGTGGCGGCCCGTGCGCTTGGCGGTCACGGGCCCGGCGGTCGCGACGAGGATCTCCGGCGGGACCTCGGGCATCGTCCAGAGCCTGGTCGACTCGAGCTTGTAGAACGTGCCCGAGTGCTTGACGTCCTTGCCGGCGAGCGACGCCGTGAACAGCTTGTTGATGATCTCGATGGCCTCGAACATGCGGTTGATCCGCTCGGGTGCCTCGGGCCAGTACCCGGCGACCACGTGCTCGTTGAGCGCCTCGCCGGAGCCGAGCCCGAGCCAGTGCCGCCCGGGGTACATCGCCGCGAGCGTCGCCGAGGCCTGCGCGACCATCGCGGGGTGCCAGCGGAAGGTCGGGGCCGTCACGCCGGGGCCGAGGTCGCCGCGGGTGCGCTCGCCCAGCGCCGACAGCACGTTCCACACGAACGCGGACTGCCCCTGCGCGGGCACCCAGGGCTGGAAGTGGTCCGCCGCCATGACGCCCGAGAAGCCGTTCTCCTCGGCGTACGCGGACAGGTCCACGACCTCGGTCGGGTGGAACTGCTCCAGCATCGCCGCGTACCCGACCGTCAGTCCGGCCGCCGTCACACCCTGCGCCACGTCGCCACCTCTCTCGGGCCGACCTGACCGCGGTCGGCGCCCGCACACCAGCACCTCGGACGAGCGTGCCTCGTCGAGCCTAACCAGTCGGGGTTTCCCGGATGTTCCCGCGCCCCCCGCAGCGGGCCCGCGCCACCCTGGGCGTCGCGCGGCGTCGCGCGGCGGCGCGCGCGCGGCGCGCGGGCGTCGCGGCGGGCACGGGTCGCGGCGCGTCGGCAGGGCCGCGCGTCTGGGAGGATGTCGCACCATGAGCGACCTGCGTCCCGAGCCGACCCCGACCGCACCCGGCAGCCCCTCCGGCAGCACCGCGGCGAACCCGACCAGCGCAGCGACGACCGCCCGCCCCGTACCCGACAAGGTCTCGCTCGACGGGCTCGAGCAGCGCTGGGACACGGCGTGGGGCGAGCAGGGCACCTACGCGTTCGACCGCACCGCGGAGCGCGCGCAGGTCTACTCGATCGACACCCCGCCGCCGACCGTCTCGGGCTCGCTGCACGTGGGCCACGTCTTCTCCTACACGCACACCGACGTCGTCGCCCGCTTCCAGCGCATGCGCGGCAAGGCGGTCTTCTACCCGATGGGCTGGGACGACAACGGCCTGCCGACCGAGCGCCGCGTGCAGAACTACTACGGGGTGCGGTGCGACACGTCGCTGCCCTACGTCGAGGGCTACGAGCCGCCGTTCGCGGGCGGTGACGGCAAGAGCGTCAAGGCCGCCGACCAGCAGCCGATCAGCCGCCGCAACTTCGTCGAGCTGTGCGAGCGCCTGACGGCGGAGGACGAGCGCCAGTTCGAGGCGCTGTGGCGCCACCTGGGCCTGTCCGTCGACTGGTCGCACCACTACCAGACCATCGGCCGCGAGGCGCAGAAGGTCGCGCAGACCGCGTTCCTGCGCAACGTGGCGCGCGGCGAGGCGTACGCGGCCGAGGCGCCCGGGCTGTGGGACGTGACGTTCCAGACCGCCGTCGCGCAGGCCGAGCTCGAGGCGCGCGACTACCCGGGGCACTTCCACAAGGTCGCGTTCCACTCCACCGTCGACGGCACCGACACGCCCGTCCACATCGAGACGACGCGCCCCGAGCTGCTGCCCGCGTGCGTCGCGCTCATCGCGCACCCCGATGACGAGCGCTACCAGCACCTGTTCGGCACGACGGTCCGCTCGCCGCTGTTCGACGTCGAGGTCCCCGTGCTCGCCCACCCGGCGGCCGAGCCCGACAAGGGCGCGGGCATCGCGATGTGCTGCACGTTCGGCGACCTGACCGACGTGCAGTGGTGGCGCGAGCTCCAGCTCCCGACGCGCTCGGTCCTCGTGCGCGACGGCCGCCTGACCCGCGAGGTGCCCGACTGGATCACGTCGGAGCGCGGGACGGCCCTGTTCGCGGAGATCGCGGGCAAGACGACCTTCTCGGCGCGCACGGCGGTCGTCGACGCGCTGCGTGAGTCGGGCGACCTCGACGGCGAGCCCGTCGCGACGCAGCGCAAGGCGAACTTCTTCGAGAAGGGCGACAAGCCGCTCGAGATCGTCACGTCGCGCCAGTGGTACATCCGCAACGGCGGGCGCGACGTCCCGCTGCGTGAGGAGCTCCTCGCGCGCGGCGCCGAGCTCGGGTTCCACCCCGACTTCATGCGCGTGCGCTACGAGAACTGGGTCGGCGGCCTCAACGGCGACTGGCTCGTCTCGCGCCAGCGCTTCTTCGGAGTCCCGATCCCGGTGTGGTACCCGCTCGACGCGCAGGGCGAGCCCGACTACGACCACCCGCTCGTGCCCGACGAGGCGACGCTGCCGGTCGACCCGTCGTCCGACGTCCCCCCGGGGTACTCCCCCGACCAGCGCGGCGTCCCCGGTGGCTTCACCGGTGACCCCGACATCATGGACACCTGGGCGACGAGCTCGCTGACGCCGCAGATCGCGGGCGGCTGGCTCTCCGACCCCGACCTGTTCGCGCGCGTCTTCCCGATGGACCTGCGCCCCCAGGGCCAGGACATCATCCGCACGTGGCTGTTCTCGACCGTGGTCCGTGCGCACCTCGAGCACGGCAGCCTCCCGTGGGCCAACGCGGCGATCTCGGGCTGGATCCTCGACCCGGACCGCAAGAAGATGAGCAAGTCCAAGGGCAACGTCGTGACGCCGATGGGCCTGCTCGAGGAGCACGGCTCCGACGCGGTGCGGTACTGGGCGGCGTCCGCGCGGCTCGGCACCGACGCGGCGTTCGAGGTCGGCCAGATGAAGATCGGGCGCCGGCTCGCGATCAAGGTGCTCAACGCGAGCAAGTTCGCGCTCGCCTTCGGCTCGCCCGAGGACCGCGCGCGCCTGCTCGACGCCACGCTCGTCACGGAGACGCTCGACCGCGCGATGCTCGCCGGGCTCGCCGACGTCGTCGACCGGGCGACCGCGGCGCTCGAGGCGTACGACCACACGCGCGCCCTCGAGCTGAGCGAGACGTTCTTCTGGACGTTCTGCGACGACTACCTCGAGCTCGTCAAGGACCGCGCGTACGCGGGCGGCGCGGCCGACGCGGACGTCCCCGCGGAGTCGGCCTCCGCGCGCGCGGCACTGGGCATCGCGCTCGACACCCTCCTGCGGCTGTTCGCGCCGGTGCTGCCGTTCGCGACCGAGGAGGTCTGGTCCTGGTGGCGCGAGGGCTCGGTGCACCGCGCCCCGTGGCCCCTCGCCGAGCCGCTGCGCGCGGCCGCGGGCGACGCGGACGCTGCCGTGGTCGGAGCCGCCGGTGCGGCGCTCGCGGCGCTGCGCAAGGTCAAGTCCGAGGCGAAGGTGTCGATGCGCACCGAGATCACGCGGGTGACGCTCGCGGTCCCGGCCGCGCACACCGCCGGCGTGGAGGCGGCGCTCGCGGACGTCCGGTCGGCCGGGCGTGTGACGGGCCCGCTCGACCTCGTGGCCGAGGACGGCGAGACCGTCGTCGCGCGCGACGCCGAGCTCCTGCCGCCCGAGCCGAAGGTGCAGGGCTGACCGCTCCGGCGTGCGCGGCACCACCCGGGCGCAACGTGGCGCAGGATGGGACCACGGTCCCACCCTGCGCCACTTTGCATGATTACTTGAGATTGCGCATACTCATGCACGAACGCTCATCGTGAGAGGACAGCCGTCATGACCCGCACCCACCGCCTCGTCCCCCTGGGGCTCGCCGCGACGCTGCTGCTCTCCGCCTGCAGCGGCGGCGACGGCAACCCCGCCGCCACGTCCGACAGCGGCGTCCCGCTCGTCGCCGAGGGCAAGCTGACCGTCTGCACCAACCCGCCCTACGAGCCGTTCGAGTACACCGACGACTCCGGCGAGATCGTCGGCCTCGACATCGACATCGTGAACGAGATCGCGAAGGACCTCGGCGTCGAGCCCGAGATCAAGGTCGCGCAGTTCGAGGGCATCCAGTCGGGCGCGGACCTCGAGACCGGCAACTGCGACGTCGTCGCCTCCGCGATCACGATCACCGACGAGCGCGCCGCGCGCATCGACTTCTCCGAGCCCTACTTCGACGCCGACCAGGGCCTGCTGCTCCCCGCCGCCGCCGGCGTCGAGCCGATGGACGAGGAGGAGGCGCTCGCGTCCCTCGAGGGCTCGACGATCGGCGTGCAGCAGGAGACCACCGGCGCTGCCTGGGCGACCGAGAACGGGCTCACGACGATCGAGTTCGAGGACCTCGGGCTCCAGGTCCAGGCGCTCGAGAACGGCCAGGTCAACGCGATCATCAACGACGTCGCGGTGCTCGGTCCGTTCGTCGAGGACGGCTACACGTTCGGCGCGACGTTCACGACGGGCGAGCAGTACGGCCTCGGGGTCAAGAAGGGCAGCACCGCGCTGCTCGAGGCGGTCAACGACACGCTCGAGCGCATCCAGGGCGACGGCACCTACGACGCGATCTACACCGAGCGCATCGGCGACATCCCGACGGCCGACTGACGTGACCGCGATCTCGCGCCCGGACGCCGCCGTCCCGCCGCGGCTGCCGGCGGCGCGGCGGCGCACGAGCCCGCGCCGCCGCCGGCGGATCATCCGCGGCGTGCAGTACGCGGTGCTGCTCGTCGCCCTCGTCGTCGTCGCGGTCGCGACCGACTGGGCGCGCGTCAGCACGCAGCTCTTCAACCCGGCGGTCGCGGCCGACATGGCCTCGTCGCTCCCGGGCGCGCTCAAGAACACGGTGGTCTACACGATCGCGGCGTTCGCGATCGGCCTGAGCCTCGGCACGGTGCTCGCTCTCATGCGGCTGTCGTCCGTCGGCCCGTACCGCTGGATCGCGACGCTGTACATCGAGTTCTTCCGCGGTATCCCGGCTCTCCTCGTCGTCATCGCCTTCGGCTACGCCGTCCCGATCGCCCTCGGGGTGCGCATCGAGTCGGTCGTCGCGAAGGCCGGGCTCGCGCTCGGCATGGTGTCGGCGGCCTACATCGCCGAGACCCTGCGCGCCGGCATCCAGGCCGTCCCGAAGGGCCAGGTCGAGGCGGCGCGCTCGCTCGGGATGTCCCCGACCCGCACGCTCGTGCAGGTCGTCATCCCGCAGGCGTTCCGGATCGTGCTGCCCCCGATGACGAACGAGCTCATCCTGCTCACCAAGGACACCTCGCTCATCTCGGTCGTGGGCCTGCTGCCGACGCAGTTCGACCTCACGAAGGTCGGGCGCGACATGCTCAACAGCGCGACCGGCGGCCTCACGGCGCTGTTCGTGGTCGGCGCGTGCTACCTCGTGATCACCATCCCGCTCGGCCTGGTCGCACGCTGGCTCGAGCGCCGCACCGGAGGGGGCTCGCGCCCATGACCGTGTCCCCCGAGGCCCACGCCGGCGCCGCCGCGACCCGCACCGGCGGCGAGGACGTCGTCGTCCGCATCGACGCGCTGCACAAGTCGTTCGGTGACAAGCAGGTGCTGCGCGGCATCGACCTGGAGGTCCGCTCGGGCGAGGTGGTCTGCGTGATCGGGCCGTCCGGCTCGGGCAAGTCGACGCTCCTGCGCTGCGTCAACCTCCTCGAGGAGCCCACGGGTGGCAGCATCGAGGTGCTCGGCACCGAGGTCACCGACCCGGACGTCGACCTCGACCACGTCCGCACGCACGTCGGCATGGTGTTCCAGCAGTTCAACCTCTTCACGCACCGTACGGTCCTCGACAACTGCACCATGGCGCAGCGGACCGTCCTGCGCCGCTCGCGCGCCGAGGCGGAGCGGGTCGCACGGGACAACCTCGCCCGCGTCGGGCTCACCGGCACCGAGGCGCTGATGCCCGCGCAGCTGTCGGGGGGGATGCAGCAGCGCGTGGCGATCGCGCGGGCCCTGTCGATGGACCCGCAGCTCATGCTGTTCGACGAGCCGACGTCGGCCCTCGACCCGGAGCTCGTGGGCGACGTCCTGGGCGTCATGCGCGACCTCGCCGAGGGCGGCATGACGATGATCGTCGTGACGCACGAGATGGCGTTCGCACGCGAGGTCGGCGACCGGGTGGTCTTCATGGACGGCGGCGTCGTCGTCGAGGACGGCCCGGCGGACGAGGTGATCGGCGCCCCGCGCGAGGAGCGCACGCGCGAGTTCCTGCAGCGCGTGCTGGACCCGACCCACCGGCACGACGAGCAGGCACCCGGCGGTCCCGGACCCACGCGCTGAGAGCGGTCTAGGGTCTGGGTGTCCGGCCCGCCGACCAGGAGCACCGATGCCCGAGACCCGATCCCCCGCCCTCGTCGAGCCCGACGCGGCGTGGAGCATCCCGCGCCTGCTCGCCGAGCGCGTCGCCCGCGACCCGCACGGCACCGTCGTCGAGCGCTCGACCGGGCTCGGCGGCACGTGGCGCCCCGTGAGCGCCGCGGCGTTCGCGGACGAGGTGGCCGGCGTCGCGCGCGGGCTCGTGGCCCGCGGCATCCAGCCGGGCGACAGCGTCGCGATCATGTCGCGCACGCGCTACGAGTGGACGGTCGCCGACTTCGCCGTCTGGGCCGCAGGTGGCGTGAGCGTCCCGGTGTACGAGACGTCGTCGGCCGAGCAGGTCCGGTGGATCCTGTCCGACGCGCGGGTCCGGCTCGCGCTCGTCGAGACCGCGGCGCACGCCGCCGTCGTCGAGCAGGTCCGTGGCGAGCTGCCCGAGCTGGGCGACGTCCTCGTGATCGACGAGGGCGCGCTCGACCGGCTCACGGGGACCGGGACCGACGTGCCCGCCGCCGAGGTCGAGCGCCGGAGCGCCGCGACCGTCGCCGCCGACCTCGCCACGATCATCTACACGTCCGGGACGACCGGGCGGCCCAAGGGCGTCGAGCTCACGCACGGGAGCTTCGCGGCGATCACGCTCAACGGCGTCGCAGGGCTGACCGACGTCGTCGCCTCCCCGGGCTCCCGCACGCTGCTGTTCATGCCGCTCGCGCACGTGTTCGCGCGCTTCATCCAGGTCCTGTGCATCCCGTCCGGGGCCGTTCTGGGCCACACGCCGGACACCCGCAACCTGCTCGCCGACCTCGGGACGTTCCAGCCGACGTTCATCCTCGCGGTCCCGCGCGTCTTCGAGAAGGTCTACAACTCCTCCGAGCAGAAGGCCGGCACGGGCGCGAGGCTGCGGCTCTTCCGCTGGTCCGCCAAGGTCGCCATCGCGTACTCGCGCGCGCTCGAGCAGCCCGGCGGGCCGGGCGCGGCGCTCCGGGCGCAGAAGGCGGTCGCCGAGGTCCTCGTCCACCGCAGGCTGCGGGCGGCGCTCGGCGGCCGCGCCCGCTACGCCGTCTCGGGCGGCGCGCCCCTCGGCGAGCGGCTCGGGCACTTCTACCGCGGCATCGGCCTGATCGTGCTCGAGGGCTACGGCCTCACGGAGACGACCTCGGCGACCGCCGTGAACCGCCCGGAGCTCACGAAGATCGGGACCGTCGGCCCGGCGTACCCCGGCGCGTCGCTCCGGGTCGAGGACGACGGCGAGATCCTCGTGCGCGGTCCGCACGTCTTCCGCGGCTACCACGGCAACCCCGAGGCGACCGCGGAGGCGCTGCAGGACGGCTGGTTCCGCACGGGCGACCTCGGCACCCTCGACGAGGACGGCTGCCTGCGGATCACCGGCCGCAAGAAGGAGATCATCGTGACCGCGGGCGGCAAGAACGTCGCGCCCGCGGTGCTCGAGGACCGGCTGCGCGGCCACCCGCTCGTGAGCCAGGTCGTCGTCGTCGGCGACGCCCGCCCGTTCATCGCGGCGCTCGTCACGCTCGACGCGGAGATGCTGCCCGGGTGGCTCACGTCGCACGGCCTGCCCGTCACGGACGCCGCCACGGCCGCGGCCCACCCCGAGGTGCTCGCCGCGCTCGACCGCGCCGCCGAGCGGGCCAACGACGCGGTCTCGCGCGCCGAGTCCATCCGCAAGATCCGGGTGCTGCCGCTCGACCTCACCGAGGCGAACGGCTACCTGACACCGTCGCTCAAGGTCAAGCGGTCGCTCGTGCTGCGCGACTTCGCCGGGGAGATCGACGCCCTCTACGTCGACACGCGGGACGCCCGCGGGGACTGAGCCGCCCGGCGCGCGCGCACCGGCCGCACCCGCGACGCCGTCCGGGGACGCGAGCCAGCCGTGGCGCCGGCGTCGCCCCTCCCCGTCGCACGCTCGGGCATGCGCACCGGCCGCCGGGCCGGTGCGCACGCCGAGGACGTGCCGCCGTCCGTCAGACCACGTCGTGCACGCGAGTCCTGTCGCCCGACTGCGTGAGCAGCGACTCGCTCGGCGTCGACGGGTCGTGCCACCGCAGCACGGCGCCGACCCCGTCGATGAGGTCGACGCTGCCGTCCACGGCGAACGTCAGCCCGGCGTCCTGACCGAGCGCCGCGCGCACCACCGCGATGTCGGCACGCAGCTCGCGCGCACCCTCGTCGACGCCCATGGCCTCGAGCCCGGCTCGGTCGACCGCGATCTGCAGCGGGTCCGGACCGACCCACACCGTGCGCTCCGCGAGCGCCGACGCGGGCGTGCTGACCGACTCGTGCAGGACGAGCTCGGCGACCTGGCCGCGCTGCAGCACGGCGATCACGTCCCCGAGCTGGGTCACGGCCGCGCCGGCACGGCCCTGCTCCTGGCGGAACCGGTCGAGCACCTCCTCGCGGCGCCGCGCCCGGAACGCCTCGAGCGTCGCCTGGACGCGCTCGTCGAACGCGTCCTGCTTGACGCCCTCGGCGCGCGAGCCGCCCGGCACGTCGACGACAAGCTCCTTGGTGCGGTGACCGAGCGCCTCGCGCAGCAGCGGGACCTCGCGCACGTCCCCGGTGAGGACCACGAGCTCCGGGCAGCGGTCGACGACCTGCCGGTCGATCTCCGCCGCGACGGTCTCGGCGTTGCGCTCCCAGGAGTCCTCCGCGCGCATCTGCATGCGCCGGTGCGCCCAGCCGTCGCCGCTGCGGACCTTGCGGATCACGTCGTGGTCACCCTCGACCACGTCGTGCTGCCGGCCGTCGAGCCGGCCCGCCTCGTCGCTCCAGTAGAGGTCCGCGCCCTGCCGGTCGACCTGCACGAGCAGGTAGCTGACGGCCTCGTCGGCGGCGCGTGCCGCCGGGAGGAGCGAGGGAACGGGCCCGTGGACGGCGGAGTTGCTCGCGGGTGGGTCGGCGAGCACCCGGTCGATCGCGACGCCCTGGGAGTCGGCGATCAGCACGCGTCCGTGCGGGCCGGGAACCCGGGTCTGGGTGGCGACGCGCTCCTCGATCTCGTCGAGGAGGGTCGCCGGAGCGCCCTGGCGGTCGAGCTCGCGGCGCAGCCCCTTCCACCGGTCGAGCACCTCGGTCTCCCCCGCGGCGTCGGCGCGGGTCGCGTCGAGGTAGACGGTCGTGAACGGACCCGTGCGTCCGAGCAACGGCTTGAGCCAGTCGAGCTTCATGGGCAGCCCTCCGGGGATGCTGTGGAGTGGACCCGGCCCTCCTGCTCGGCCAGGTGCTGACCCCTCCACCATGGTTCACCCCGCAGGGCGGCGCCACCCGGTCGGACGTCCTGATGAGGCGCTCCGGGTGCCGACAGCGTCCCGGACCGGCCGGTGTCCGGACAAGTCACGACACGCGGTTGCGCCCCGGCGCCGACGTCCCAGGCGGACCGTGCCTCGCCCGAGGCGGACCGTCGCGGCGTTCGCCGGCGGACCATCGTGGCGTTCCCCGTCGGACCGTCGCGGCGCCGCCGAGCGGGATCCGTCCCGGCGCTCCCGCGGCCCGCGTCGGGCGGCTCAGCCGACGGTGCGCGCGTCGGAGGCGATCGCCTCGTGGTGGCGGATCACCTCGTCGACGATGAACGCGAGGAACTTCTCGGCGAAGACCGGGTCGAGCTCGGCCTCGTGCGCGAGCGTGCGCAGCCGAGCGACCTGGCGCGCCTCGCGAGCAGGGTCCGAGGGCGGCAGACCGCGCGTCGCCTTGAGCACGCCGACCTGCTGCGTGGCCTTGAACCGCTCCGCGAGCAGGTAGACCAGCGCGGCGTCGATGTTGTCGATGCTCCCCCGCAGCCGGACGAGCTCGGCCGGCAGCGCGGGGTCGGCCGAGCGCGTGGCCTCGGCGTGCTGGGCGGCGGTCTCGGTCGGCGTCGTGCGGCTCTCCTCGGTCACCCGCCGATCCTAGGCACGGCGGGCCGACCCGTGACGAGAGCGTCCGCTCAGGCGGACTTCTCGCGCGGTGTGCGCTTCGGGGTGCTCGCGTCCCGCGGGACGAGCGTCGGGTTGACGTTCTCGAGGACGACCTCGCGGGTGATGACGACCCTGGCCACGTCGTCGCGGCTCGGGACCTCGAACATGACCTGCTGGAGGACCTCCTCCATGATCGCCCGCAGCCCGCGCGCGCCCGTGCCCCGCAGGAGCGCGAGGTCGGCGATCGCCGCGATCGCGTCGTCGGAGAACTCGAGGTCCACGCCGTCGATCTCGAACATCCGCTGGTACTGCTTGATGAGCGCGTTGCGCGGCTCGGTCAGGATGCGCATGAGCGCCGACTGGTCGAGCGGCGAGACGGTCGTGATGACGGGGACGCGGCCGATGAACTCGGGGATGAGCCCGAACTTCAGCAGGTCCTCGGGCATGACCTCGCCGTAGACGTCCGTGTCGTCGGCGGAGTGCAGCGGCGCACCGAACCCGATCCCGCGGCGACCCGAGCGCGACGTGATGATCTCGTCGAGCCCCGCGAAGGCGCCCGCGACGATGAACAGCACGTTCGTCGTGTCGATCTGGATGAACTCCTGGTGCGGGTGCTTGCGGCCACCCTGCGGCGGGACCGACGCGGTCGTCCCCTCGAGGATCTTCAGCAGCGCCTGCTGGACGCCCTCGCCCGAGACGTCTCGCGTGATCGACGGGTTCTCGCTCTTGCGGGCGATCTTGTCGACCTCGTCGATGTAGATGATGCCCGTCTCGGCCTTCTTGACGTCGTAGTCCGCGGCCTGGATGAGCTTGAGCAGGATGTTCTCGACGTCCTCGCCGACGTAGCCGGCCTCCGTCAGCGCGGTCGCGTCGGCGATCGCGAAGGGCACGTTGAGCATGCGGGCGAGGGTCTGCGCGAGGTACGTCTTGCCGCAGCCCGTGGGGCCGATCAGCAGGATGTTGGACTTCGCGATCTCGATCGGCTGCTCGCCGCCGGACCCGGGACCCAGGCGGCCGAGCTCGCCGGCCTGGATGCGCTTGTAGTGGTTGTACACCGCCACGGCGAGCGACCGCTTCGCGGGCTCCTGACCGATGATGTACTGCTCGAGGAAGGCGAAGATCTCCTTCGGCTTGGGCAGCTCGACCATGCCGACCTCGGTCGCCTCGGCGAGCTCCTCCTCGATGATCTCGTTGCACAGGTCGATGCACTCGTCGCAGATGTACACCCCAGGGCCCGCGATGAGCTTCTTGACCTGCTTCTGGGACTTCCCGCAGAACGAGCACTTGAGGAGATCGGCTCCGTCCCCGATGCGAGCCACGTGCGTCCCCTTCCTCGGTGTCGCTCTCCGCCCGGTCGGGCGGCGCGTCAGTCCTGCGCAGAGCTCTCCGGTCGCCGACCTCGGCGTTCCCCCGTGCTCCCCACCATTGCACACCACGAGGGCCGACATGTCAGCCCGCCGGGCCGGTGGAGGCCCGACTGACCGCCGGGCCCGCAGGTCGCGGGCCCGGCGGCACGTCTCAGACGGGCTGGACGACCGGCGTCACGACGCCCTTGCGCGACGCGAGCACCTGGTCGACGAGGCCGTACTCGTGCGCCTCGGCCGCGGTCAGGATCTTGTCGCGCTCGATGTCGTTGCGCACCTGCTCGACGTCCCGGCCGGTGTGCTTCGCCAGCGTCGCCTCGAGCCACTCGCGCATGCGGATGAGCTCGTTGGCGTGGATCTCGATGTCCGACGCCTGGGCGTAGCCGCCGCCCTCCATCGCGGGCTGGTGGATCAGCACGCGGGCGTTCGGCAGCGCGAGGCGCTTGCCCGGGCTGCCGGCGCCGAGCAGCACGGCCGCCGCCGACGCGGCCTGCCCGAGGCAGACCGTGACGAGCTGCGGCTTGATGTACTGCATCGTGTCGTAGATCGCCGTCATCGCGGTGAACGAGCCACCGGGCGAGTTGATGTACAGCGTGATGTCACGGTCCGGGTCCGTGCTCTCGAGCACGAGCAGCTGGGCCATGATGTCGTCGGCCGACGCGTCGTCGACCTGCACCCCGAGGAAGATGATGCGGTCCTCGAAGAGCTTGGTGTAAGGGTCCTGGCGCTTGAAGCCGTAGGCCGTGCGCTCCTCGAACTGCGGCAGCACGTACCGGCTGCTCGGGGACGCGGGCCCCTGCCCGGACCAGCCGGACGCGCCCGGCCCGGCCAGGCGCCCGGCGCGGGCGATGAACTGGGACTCGATGCTCACTGGGTTCTCCTCAGGTCTCGGTGGTCGGTCGGGACTCGGTCAGGACGCCGTGGTCCCGCCACCGCCGGAGACCGATCCGGCGTGGGTGACGACGTGGTCGACGAAGCCGTACTCGAGCGCCTCGTCCGCGGTGAACCAGCGGTCGCGGTCCGAGTCGGCGTTGATCTGCTCGGGCGTCTTGCCGGTCTGCTCCGCGATCAGGTCCGCGAGGACCTTCTTCATGTGCATGATCAGCTGGGCGTTGATCCGGACGTCCGTCGCGGTGCCGCCGATGCCGCCCGAGGGCTGGTGCATCATCACGCGGGTGTGCGGGGTCGCGTAGCGCTTGCCCTTGGTGCCCGAGGAGAGCAGGAACTGCCCCATCGACGCGGCCATGCCGATCGCGACGGTGGCCACGTCCGGCTGGATGTACTTCATGGTGTCGTAGATCGCCATGCCGGCCGTGATCGAGCCGCCGGGCGAGTTGATGTACAGGAAGATGTCCTTGTCCGGGTCCTCTGCGGCCAGGAGCATCATCTGGGCGCAGATGGCGTTCGCGTTCTCGTCGCGCACCTCGGAGCCCAGCCAGATGATGCGCTCCCGCAGGAGCCGGTTGTAGATGTGGTCGTTGAGGCCGAAACCGGGGGAATCGGCCCGGGCGATCGCCGGCATCTGGTCGTTCACGAAGGCTCCCTCGTCAGACTGCGTCCGCTCCCGGAACCGGGGGCGGACCTGCATGTGCAAGGACCCTAACGCGCACGTGCGACGGCGAACGTCCCGCGGGCGCGCGTTTTCGCTGACGGCGCACCCGGCCCCGCGCCCCTCACCCGGACGCACGCAGGGCCCCGCACCGGGTGGGTGCGGGGCCCTGCGTCGACGGACCGACCGGGGTCAGGCCTTGGCGTCCTCGGCGGGCACCTCGTCGTCGAAGACGATGTCCGAGTCGTCGGCGCCGACGCTCGCCTGCACGGCGGCGTCCTCCGCCGCGTCCTCCTCGTCGGACCCGATGAACTCGGAGAGGTCGACGGGCGCACCGCTCGTGTCCGTCACCGCGACCCGGCGCAGCGCGATCGCGAGCGCCTTCGAGCGGGCGACCTCACCGACCATCGCGGGGATCTGGCCCTGCTGGTCGACGGTCTGGATGAACGTGTTCGGGTCCATGCCGTACTGGCGCGACGCGCTCACGAGGTAGTCGAGCAGCTCGTTCTGGCTGACCTTGACCTCGAGCTGCTCGGCGAGCGTGTCGAGCAGGAACTGGTTGCGCAGGGCCGTCTCGGCCTGCTCCCCGACCTCGGCGCGGTGCTCCTCGTCCTCGAGGCGACCCTCGTTCTCGAGGTGACGGTGCACCTCGGCCTCGACGACCCCGGCCGGGACCGGGATCTCCGTGGCGGCGAGGAGCTGCTCGAGGAGCAGGTCGCGGGCCTGGACGGCCTGGCCGGACGCCTTGTTCTTCGCCGCCTGCTCGCGCAGGTCGGTCTCGAGCTCGGCGAGCGTGTCGAACTCGCTCGCGAGCTGCGCGAAGTCGTCGTCCGCCGCGGGCAGCTCGCGCGTCTTGACGGTCGTCGCGGTGACCGTGACCTGGGCCTTCTCGCCCGCGTGGTCGCCGCCGGCGAGGGTCGTCTCGAACGTCGTGGTCTCGCCGCCCGAGAGGCCCGCGAGCGCCTCGTCGAGGCCCTCGAGCATGTTGCCCGAGCCGATCTGGTAGCTGATGCCGCTGACCGAGTCGACCTGCTCGTCGTCGATCGTCGCCTCGAGGTCGAGCACGACGAAGTCGCCCTCGACCGCCGGGCGGTCGACGCCCACGAGGGTGCCGAAGCGCTCGCGCAGCGCGTCGAGCCGGGTCGCGACGTCCTCGTCGGAGACGGTGACGTCGTCGACGGAGACCGTCAGGGAGTCGAGCGCGGGGACGGTGATCTCCGGGCGGACCTCGACCTCGGCCGTGAAGTGCAGCTCGCCCTCCTCGCCCGCGGGGGCGGCGGTCAGCGCGGGCACCTTGGTGACCTCGACCTCGGGCTGGCCGAGCGGGCGCAGCTTGTTCTCGCGGACGGCCTCGGCGTAGAAGCCCGAGAGGCCCTCGTTGACGGCGTGCTCGATCACGGCCACGCGACCGACGCGCTGGTCGATGATGCGCGGGGGCACCTTGCCCTTGCGGAAGCCGGGGACCGTGACCTGCTCAGCGATGTGCTGGTAGGCGTGGTCGATGCTCGGCTTGAGCTCGTCGTACGGCACCTCGACGGTCAGCTTGACCTTGGTGGCGTCCAGGGTCTCGACGGCGCTCTTCACTTCGATGATCTCCAACTGGTCGGGGCGGGCGCCGGCGACTCCGGCGATCTCCGGGGCCGACGCGCGGCCCCGCGCCAGGCAGCCCGGCAGGTGACCGCACGCTGGCGACCCTCGATCCTACGTCACCCGGTCCGGCGCCCCAAGCCGCCAGGTCACGCGCGGGGACAGCCCGGTCGGACGGAGCACGGCGCGGTCGGGCCGGTCGCACGAGTCGGGATGGCGGGATTCGAACCCACGACCTTCCGCTCCCAAAGCGGACGCGCTACCAACCTGCGCCACATCCCGTGCGGGCCGAGTCTAGTGGCGCCGCACGCGGCGAGGGCCGCACGGGCGGGGTGCGGTCCGGGGTGCTGTCGGGACGGGGCCGGGGTGCGGGACGGGCGCGTCGCACGGCGCTGCGCGGAGCCGCTAACCTGGGGCCGCTGGTCCGGCGAGAGCCGACCGCGCGGGTGTAGCTCAATGGTAGAGCCCCAGTCTTCCAAACTGGCTACGCGAGTTCGATTCTCGTCACCCGCTCCACCCCTGCCCCGGCGGCCCCACCCGGACCGCCGCCGGCCGCGACCGGCGCCTGGCGGCGCAGCTCGACCGCCGCGTGCTCGACGACGCGCCCCGTCAGCTCGCCCAGCCAGCGGGAGCCGACCTTCCAGTGCTGCCAGTACAGCGGCACGTCGAGGTGGTGCCCCGGCGCGAGCTCGACGAGGTCGCCCCGGGCGACCGCCGCCCGCGCGGCCTGCTCGGGCACCATGCCCCAGCCGAGCCCGCGCACGACGAGCTCGACGAACGCGTGGTTCGAGGGCACCAGGTGCCGGGGCGGGTCGGCGCGGCGGCCCGTGAGCCGGGTGGCGAAGCGGTCCTGCAGCGCGTCCTTGCCGGTGAAGGCGAGCAGGGGTGCGCGATCGAGGGCCTCGGGCGTCGGCCCGTCCGGGAGCCACCGCCCGACGAAGCCCGGCGCGGCGACGGCCAGGTACCGCATGTCGCCGAGGTGGTGCACGCGGCAGCCCTGCACGGGGGCGCTGTCGGTCGTCACGGCGGCCATCACGGAGCCCTCGCGCAGCAGCGCCGCGGAGTGGTCCTGGTCCTCCCGGCGCACGTCGAGCAGGACGTGCCCCGGGAGCCCCGCGAGCACCGGGGGGAACCACGTCGACAGGGAGTCGGCGTTGACGGCGATCGCGAGCCGGACGTGCGCCTGCGGGTCGTCGCCCCCGAGCGCCCCGGCGGCCTCCGCCTCCAGCACGCTCCACTCGCGTGCGAGGCGGAGGAGGGCGCGGCCCGGCACGGTCGGCTCGCACGGCCGGGCCCGCCGGACGACGACGTGACCGGCGGCGCGCTCGAGGGCCTTGATGCGCTGGCTCACCGCGGACGGCGTCACGTTCAGCGCCCGCGCCGCGCCCTCGAAGCTCCCCTCGTCGACGACGGCCGCGAGCGCCTTGAGCTGAGCCGGGTCGAGGTCCATGAAGCGATGCTAACGATGCGTGCGTAACATTCGCTGGTCTGCACTTGCCGCGCTGCCTACGGTCGAGCCATGCGCTCACCGCTCCCCCGGACCTGCCCGTGACCGGCTCCGCTCCCGCCGACGCCCTCGTCGGGCTCGTCACGGGCCTCGGTCTCATCGTCGCGATCGGCGCGCAGAACGCGTTCGTGCTCCGGCAGGGCCTGCGCCGCGAGCACGTGCTCGGGGTCGTGCTCGTCTGCGCGCTCGCCGACGCCGCGCTGGTGACCGCCGGCGTCGCCGGACTGGGACCGGTGCTGACCGCGCACGAGACCGTCATGACGGCCGTGCGGTACGGCGGTGCGGCGTTCCTCGGCTGGTTCGCGGTGAGCGCCGCACGCCGCGCGCTGCGGCCCGCGACCCTGCAGCCCGCCGGGGACGACGTGCCGGGCGGACGTGCCCGCGTGCTGCTCACGTGCGCCGCCCTGACGTTCCTCAACCCGCACGTGTACCTCGACACCGTGGTGCTGCTCGGCTCGGTCGCGCACCAGCAGGACCGCCCGTGGGCCTTCGCCGCGGGGGCGGTCGCCGCGAGCATCGGCTGGTTCGTCACCCTCGGCTTCGGAGCCGGGCGGCTCGCGCCGCTCTTCGCCCGCCCGCGCGCCTGGCAGGTCCTCGACGGGCTCGTCGCGGTCGTGATGGCGACGCTCGCGGTCACGCTCGTCATCGGCAGCTGACCGGGTTGTCCGTCCCGGGCGCGTGTGCTGCAGTTCGGGGCATGACGCTTCTCGAGGCGGGCGACCGCATCCTGCTCACCGGCGACTCCATCACCGACGGCGGGCGCGACCGCCGTGACCCGGCGAGCCTCGGGCACGGGTACGCGATGGTCGTCGCGGCGCTCGCCGGCGCTCGCCGGCGCACGCCGGCCCGACCTGGGGCTCACGTTCCTCAACCGCGGGATCGGCGGCGACACCGCCCACCAGCTGCGCGACCGCTGGGAGACGGATGCGCTCGCGCTCGAGCCGACCGTCGTCTCGGTGCTCGTCGGGATCAACGACACGTGGCGCCGCTACGACTCGGGGCGCGCGACCTCGATCGACGCGTACGAGGAGGACTACCGCGCAGTGCTCGACTCCGCGCGCGACCGGCTCGGCGCGCGGCTCGTGCTCGTCGAGCCGTTCGTCGTGCCCGTCGAGGAGGCGCAGCACCGCTGGCGCGAGGACCTCGACCCGCGCATCGGGGTCGTCCGGAGGCTCGCCGCCGAGTTCCGCGCGACGCTCGTGCCGGCCGACGGGCTGTTCGCCGCGGCCGCCGTGCGCACGACCCCGGCCGCCTGGGCGTACGACGGCGTGCACCCGACACCCGCCGGGCACGGCCTGCTCGCCGAGGCGTGGCTCGACGCCGTCGGGCTCGACTGAGCACCTGGCGCAGTGCACCGGCGGCGGAGCACCCGCACCACCCCTGCGGGTGCACCCGTACGTGAATGCGACGCATGCACCCCTTTGCGGGAGAAACGGATATCTCGGGCGCGTCCGCGCCATGCCCGGGCGCCGGTCCGGAACTCGTCGAAAACAACGCCTTCTGCCGCATTCTCGCGCCCGTGACCTGCAGGATCGCCCCGGTCCGCCCGCGCCGTTATCACCGGCGCACGAGCCCCGCCGTCCGAACGACACCTTTTCACCCGGCTGCCGGGTGCTGTGACTCTTGTCGGGAACCGCTACGACCGCATACGGTCCTCCTGTCCACGAAAAGGCAAAGCTGCCGCGAGGCAGTGACGCAAAGCCATGGGACCCACGAGGTTCGCCAGGCTGCCGAACGACGGAGAATCCAGTGCTCAATGCAGTCCGTAGCTTCCGCGCGCCCATCGACGCCGCGGCCGGTCGTGACGACCGCCGCACGTCCCGCCGCCGGGCCCGCTCGCTCGCCCTCGTCGCCGGCCTCAGCGTCGCCGCGACGCTCGCCGCGACGGTCCCCGCCTCGGCCGCCGGTGTCGCACCCAGCGCGCTCGACATCCCGCTCCTGAGCAACGCCGGCTCCACCACCACGGGCGTCCCGGCCGGGACGGTCCTCACGGTCGTCACGGGCGACCTGGTCGTCACCACGCCGGGCGCGGTCGTCGACGCGGTCGACGTCCGCGGCTTCATCAAGATCAAGGCGCCGAACGTCACGATCAAGCGCTCGATCGTCCGCGGCCGCCCGATCACCGGCAGCTTCGGGCTCATCACGAACGACGCCGGCGTCTACCCCTTCACGGTCGAGGACAGCGAGCTGATCGCGACCGAAGCCTCGCCGTGGATCAACGGGATCATCGGCCACAACTTCACGGTGCGACGCACCGAGATCGCGAACGTCATCGACTCGGTCCACATCACCGGCTCGAACGTGCTCGTCGAGAGCTCGTGGCTGCACGCGAACCTGTTCTACGCCCAGGACCCGAACCAGAAGGGCGGCCCGAGCCACGCCGACAGCGTCCAGATCCAGGGCGGGTCGAACATCAGGATCGTGCGCAACAACATCGAGGGCGCGTACTCCTCGGCCGTCCAGACGACGCAGGACCGCGCCGCGGTCTCCGACCTGACCATCCGCGACAACCGCATCGGCGGCGGCGGGTGCACCGTCAACGTGGCGTACGGCAGCCGCCCGGCGATCGCCGGCCTGGCCGTGGCCAACAACGTCTTCCGGCTCGACACCCGGCACACGCGCTGCGCGCTCATCGCCCCCAGCACGAACACGATCGCGAACGTCGACAACTACTTCACGGACGGCGCGACGGTGAAGATCTCGCGCGGCTGACGCCACGGGAGCAGAGCCCGTCGCGGACGGGCGCTCGACGCGAGCGGTGCACGGGCCTCCCGTGCACCGCTCGCGTGCGTCGTGGCACCGGCGCAGGTGATGTCCCGAGCCTCGGGCATGCTTTGCACCGCGGGGACGTTGTCGATAGCGTCAGCGCGTCCATGACCGACCGGGAGGAGAGGTGACCGTGCTGCTCCGCGCGAACGTCACCACCCCGGTCCCGTGCGGCGCCGTGTGCGCCGGGCCCCACCGGGTCGCCCTCGCCAGCTGTCGCTGTCACTAGAGCGCTGGCCGCTCCCGCTGCCCTCGCAGCCGGAGGCCCGCACGGGCACACCCCCCGCGCCAGCGCTCGCCCCTCGCGCCGCACCGGTCACCCCCCGGCGCTCGGCGGTCCTCCGGCAGCGCGCCCCGCGCGGCGCCGAGGGGGACGACGAGCCCCCGGCACGGCGCGCGACCCAGGAGCCGTCCCGGGCCCCCGCCCCGCCCCACCTCCCCCACCCCGCCACGCACCCGTGGCCCCGCACAGACGAGGACGACATGGCCCGCATCTACGACGACGCGACGCAGCTCATCGGCAACACCCCGCTGGTCCGCATCAACAAGCTGACCGAGGGCGCCGGCGCCACGGTGGTCGGCAAGCTCGAGTTCTACAACCCCGCGAGCTCGGTCAAGGACCGCATCGGCGTCGCGATCATCGACGCGGCCGAGGCGTCCGGCGAGCTCCCCGCCGGCGGCACCATCGTCGAGGCGACCAGCGGCAACACCGGCATCGCGCTCGCGTTCGTCGGCGCGGCCCGCGGCTACGACGTGGTCCTCACGATGCCCGAGACGATGTCGAAGGAGCGCCGCGCGCTGCTGCGTGCGTACGGCGCCGAGCTCATCCTGACCCCCGGCTCCGAGGGCATGAAGGGTGCGGTCAACCGTGCGAACGAGATCGCCGCGGAGCGCCCGGGCGCCGTGCTCGCGCGCCAGTTCGCGAACGCCGCCAACCCGGCGATCCACCGCGCGACGACCGCCGAGGAGATCTGGGCCGACACGGACGGCAAGATCGACATCTTCGTGGCCGGCATCGGCACGGGCGGGACCATCACGGGCGTCGGTCAGGTGCTCAAGGAGCGCAACCCCGACATCCAGGTCATCGCGGTCGAGCCGGCGGAGTCGCCGATCCTCAACGGCGGCCAGCCCGGCCCGCACAAGATCCAGGGCCTCGGCGCGAACTTCGTCCCGGAGATCCTCGACACGTCGGTCTACGACGAGGTGTTCGACGTCAACGCGGAGACGGCCGTCGAGTGGGCGCGCCGTGCGGCGAAGGAGGAGGGCCTGCTCGTCGGGATCTCGTCCGGCGCCGCGCTGTACGCCGCCGTGGAGGTCGCGAAGCGTCCCGAGAACGCGGGCAAGCTCATCGTCACCGTGATCCCGTCGTTCGGCGAGCGCTACCTGACGTCGATCCTCTACGCCGACCTGCTGGACTGACCGTGCCGTCGCTCACCCGCTTCCTCGGTGTCCTGCGCGAGGACCTCGACGTCGCGCGGCGCCGGGACCCCGCGGCCCGCTCCGTCGTCGAGGTCGCCCTCGGGTACCCGGGGGTGCACGCGGTGTGGGCGTACCGGCTGTTCCACCGCATGTGGCGTGAGCCCGGCCTGAGGCTGCCCGCGCGCCTGCTCTCGCAGGCGACGCGGGCGGCCACCGGCATCGAGATCCACCCGGGCGCGCGGCTCGGGCGCCGCCTGTTCATCGACCACGGCATGGGCGTCGTGATCGGCGAGACGGCGGTCGTGGGCGACGACGTCGTGCTGTTCCACGGCGCGACGCTCGGTGGCCGCACGATGCGGGTCGGCAAGCGGCACCCGACGCTCGGGAACGACGTCGTCGTGGGCGCGGGCGCCAAGATCCTGGGCCCGGTCTGGATCGGCGACGGAGCGCAGATCGGCGCGAACGCGGTCGTGGTCAAGGACGTGCCGGCGGGCTCGGTCGCCGTCGGGGTCCCGGCCGAGGTCCGGCGCCGGCCCGCGGCGTGGACGACCGAGGAGATCGTGGACGACCCCGCCATCTACATCTGACGGCTCCCCGGTCGTTCCCGACCACGCTCGCGGTGCACCTGACCTGGACGGTCACGACCTGACAGACTCCTCCCGGGCGCGACGAGGCGCCCGCACGAGGCAGGGACGAGGGCGCGATGCGACTGGGTTACCACACGGGCTACTGGTCGGCGGGTCCGCCGCAGGGCGCGCAGGAGGCCGTGCTCGCGGCCGAGCAGCTCGGGTTCGACTCGGTGTGGACCGCGGAGGCGTACGGGTCGGACGCCCTGACCCCGCTCGCCTGGTGGGGAGCCCGGACGTCGCGCGTCCGGCTCGGCACCGCGATCGCGCAGATCTCGGCACGCACCCCCACCGCGGCCGCGATGGCCGCGCTCACGCTCGACCACCTGTCCGGTGGGCGCTTCACGCTCGGCCTCGGGGCGTCCGGGCCGCAGGTCGTCGAGGGCTGGTACGGCCAGCCGTACCCACGCCCGCTGGCCCGCACGCGCGAGTACGTCGACGTGGTCAGGCAGGTGCTCGCCCGTGAGGCGCCGGTGACGTACGACGGGGCGTTCTACCAGCTCCCGCTCCAGGGCGGCGCCGGCCTCGGCAAGGCGCTGCGCTCGACGGTGCACCCGCTGCGCGCGGACCTGCCGGTCCACCTCGCCGCGGAAGGGCCCAAGAACGTCGCGCTGTCCGCCGAGATCGCGGACGGGTGGCTGCCGCTGTTCTACTCCCCGCGCATGGACGCGACCTACCGCGAGCTGCTGGCCGACGGCTTCGCGCGGCGCGGCGCGGGCGCGCGGCCCGCCGAGGAGTTCGAGGTGACCGCGACGGTGCCCGTCGTGCTGGACGACGACGTCGAGCGTGCGGCCGACCAGGTGCGGCCGTTCATCGCGCTGTACGCGGGCGGCATGGGCGCCAAGGGCGCGAACTTCCATCGCGACGTGCTGGACCGGCTCGGCTACGCGGACGCGTGCGACGAGATCCAGGCGCACTTCCTCGCCGGCGACCGCACCCGTGCGACGGCGGCGGTGCCGCTCGAGCTCGTGCAGGACGTCGCGCTCGTCGGACCTGCGGAGGAGATCCGGGGCCGGCTGCCGTCGTGGCAGAGCACCGCGATCACCACGCTGCTCGTGCAGGCGGACCCCAGCACGCTCCCGCGGATCGCCGCTCTGCTCGCCTGACCTGCGCCGACGCGCAGCACTGCGGAGCAGGCCCAAGGCCGACCGTCGCCGGGACGTCGGAGCGACCGCGGCCCCGGCTCGCCGCAGCCACCTCCGCCGCACGACGCCGTCGACCCGTCACGGCCCCTCGCGACGCCACCCGAGCGGGTGACGTCCGCAGCGGCATGCCTCGACCGGGTTGGCCCCGGCCCCCCGAGGGCGCTACTGTCGGGCCGTTCCCACTGTGTGAACAAGGTGTCCCAGAGTGTGGACACCTGACGGCGACGAGAGGCAGGCACATGGCGCACCGCACCCTGCCCGTCCCGTCGCGCGTCGTCGCGACGAGCTGTCGCGCGTGCTGTTGTCCGCAGCCGCACCTCAGCCGCGCCTGACGGGTCCGCCCGCCCAGACCCTCCCCGGTCCCCGACCGGACGCGCCCGCCGGTGCACCCACAGCCCGCAGCTCTCCAGCACGCGCGCACCCGGCCGGCGCCCAGCCCCGCCCCGGAGCCCGCGCCCGACTCCCCCAGGACGGCCATGGCCCTGACCTCTCCCCTCGCGAGCCGCACCCCCGGCTCCACGGGCGCCCACCCCGTCGCGCTGCGCGGCGTCGGCCGGACGTTCCCGACCGCCGCGGGGCCGCGCGTCGTGCTCCACGACGTCGAGCTCGAGCTCCCCGCGAGCGAGATCGTCGCGATCATCGGTCCCTCGGGCTGCGGCAAGTCGACGCTGCTGCGCCAGGTCGCCGGGCTCGACGTGCCGGACACCGGCGAGATCCTGCTCGACGGCAGCCCAGTCGCCGGGGTCGACACCCGCACCGCCGTGGCCTTCCAGGAGCCGCGCCTGCTGCCCTGGCGCACGCTCAGCCAGAACGTCGCGCTCGGCCTCCCGCGCGGCACGGAGCGGGCCGCCGGAGCCCGCCGCGTCGCCGAGCTGCTCGAGCTCGTGGGGCTCGCGTCGTCCGCGGGGCTGCGGCCCCGACAGGTCTCGGGCGGGATGGCGCAGCGCGCGTCCCTCGCCCGGGCGCTCGCCCGCAACCCCGGCGTGCTCCTCCTCGACGAGCCGTTCGGCGCGCTGGACGCCCTCACCCGGCTCAAGATGCAGGACCTCCTCCTCGAGATCCACGCCGCGGAGCCGACGACCGTGCTGCTCGTGACGCACGACGTCGAGGAGGCCCTCTACCTCGCCGACCGGGTCGTGCTGCTCACGACGCTGGCCGCCGCGGAGCCCGGGACCGGCTCCGTCCGCTCCGTCATCCGGGTGCCCGGTGACCGCCCGCGCGACCGCGCCGACCACGTGCTCGCCGAGCTGCGCGCCGAGCTCCTCGAGGGCCTCGGGGTGCCGACGCACCACCGCAGCCCCGACGACCCGGACCTGCACCACTCCATCTGACCTTCGCTCCCCCACCCGCGCCGTCCCCCCGGCGCACCACCCGAGAGAGAGACCATGAAGATCCGTACCGCACTGCCCGCCGCCGCCCTCGTCACCGTGCTGGCCACGAGCGTGCTGAGCGGCTGCGTCGCGGGCGAGGGCGCCGCCGCCGAGCCCGACGACGCGGCCACGCCCGCAGCCGACGCCGGCTGGAGCGACACCGAGCTCACCCTCGACTTCGCGACCTACAACCCGCTCAGCCTCGTCATCAAGGAGCAGGGCTGGATCGAGGAGACCCTCGGTGACGACGTGACCGTCACCTGGGTCCAGTCGGCCGGCTCGAACAAGGCCAACGAGGCGCTGCGTGCCGGTGCCGTCGACGTCGGCTCGACCGCCGGCTCCGCAGCCCTGCTCGCGCGCGCCAACGGCTCGCCGATCAAGGTCATCGACATCTACTCCCAGCCGGAGTGGGCGGCCATCGTCGTGCCCGCGGGCTCGGACATCACCGACGTGAAGCAGCTCGCCGGCAAGTCCGTCGCCGCGACCAAGGGCACCGACCCGTACTTCTTCCTGCTCCAGTCGCTCGACGAGGCCGGCGTCCCGCTCGCCGACGTCGAGGTGCAGAACCTCCAGCACGCCGACGGCAAGGCCGCGCTCGAGAACGGCAGCGTCCAGGCGTGGTCCGGCCTCGACCCGCTCATGGCCGCGAGCGAGGCGACCGCGGGCTCGAAGCTGATCTACCGCAACATCGACTTCAACACCTACGGCTTCCTCAACGCGACCGAGGAGTTCCTCACCGAGAACCCCGACCTCGCGCAGGTCGTCGTCGACGCGTACGAGAAGGCACGGGCGTGGGCGCAGGAGAACCCCGAGGAGGTCGCCGCGATCCTCGCCGAGGTCGCCGCGATCGACCCGGCCGTCGCCACGACGGTCATCACCGAGCGCACCAACCTCGCCGTCGACCCGGTCCCCGGCGACGCGCAGCGTGAGGTGCTCGAGGTCGTCGGCCCGATCTTCGTCGAGTCCGGCGACGTCGCGAGCCAGGACCTCATCGACGACGCGCTCGAGGCGCTCCTCGAGCCGGCGTTCGCCGAGAAGGCCGACCCGAGCACGATCGCGGACTGAGCTTCCGTGCCGGTCCCCTGCGCCGCCCCGTGCGGCGCAGGGGCCGGCGGGGACGACCCGCCCTCGCGACCTCCGGGCCGCACACCGCACCACTTCGCACCCGCACCACCTGGAGCACTCATGACGATCCCCGGCAGCCTCGGGGCCGGACCGGTGACCGACGACGAGGGCCGCGTCCGCGCGGGCCTGAACCCGTTCGCGTCGTCCCCCACCGCGAACGAGTCGGACGGGGACCCCGCGGGCCGTGACCAGGCGGACGCGGGCTTGGCCATCGCGGGCGTGGCCGTCACGGGCGGCACCCCCGCCCGCGGCCACCGCCGCCCGGCGCTCTCGCACGCCTGGGTGCGTGCCGTCCTCGGTGCGGTGCTGCCGCTCACGCTGCTCGGCGTGTGGCACGTGGTGACCGCGGCGGAGCTCGTCCCGGCCTACCAGCTCCCGGCGCCCGCGTCGGTGTGGACCGCGGCGGTCGACCTCGCCGAGCGGGGGCAGCTCGGGCAGTTCACCGCGATCTCCACCCAGCGCGTGCTGCTCGGCTTCGCGATCGGCGGCAGCCTCGGCCTCCTGGTCGGGGCACTCGTCGGGCTCTCGCGCGTCGCGAGCGCCCTGCTCGCGCCCACGATCGGCGCCGTGCGCGCGGTTCCCTCGCTCGCGTGGATCCCGCTCCTGATCCTCTGGATGAAGATCGGCGAGGAGTCCAAGATCACGCTCATCGCGATCGGGGCGTTCTTCCCGGTCTACACGACCGTCGCTGCCGCGCTGCGCCACGTCGACCCCCACCTCGTCGAGGTCGGGCGCGCGTACGGCCTGCGCGCCGTCTCGCTCTTCAGCCGCGTGCAGCTGCCGGCGGTGCTGCCCTCGATGGTGTCGGGTCTGCGCCTCGCGCTCGCGCAGTCGTGGCTCTTCCTCGTCGCCGCGGAGCTCATCGCGTCGTCGATGGGCCTCGGGTTCCTGCTCATGGACTCGGGGAACAACGGCCGGATCGACCGGCTCCTGCTCGCGATCGTCCTGCTCGCCCTGCTCGGGAAGCTCACCGACTCGCTGATCGGCCTCGCCGAGAAGCACCTGCTCCGGAGGTGGTCGTGACGACCGGCACCGAGACCGTGACCACGCACGCCCGCGAGCGCTCCTACCCGGCGCCGGCCGCGTTCGCCGCACGGGCCCAGGTCGGCCCGGCCGAGCACGCCCGGCTCTCCGCCGCTGCCGACGCCGACCCGGTCGCGTTCTGGGAGGACGCCGCCCGGCGGCTGCAGTGGGACACGCCCTGGCACACCGCGCACACGTGGTCGCCCGCGGTCCCCACGAGCGACGAGCCCGATGCTCCGCTGAGCGTCCCCGAGGCGCGGTGGTTCCTGGGCGGGACGCTCAACGTCGCCGTGAACTGCGTCGACCGGCACGTCGCCGCGGGCCGGGGCGACAAGGTCGCGCTGTTCTTCGAGGGCGAGCCGGGCGACCGCCGGGCCGTGACCTACGCGGACCTGCAGCGTGAGGTGGCCCGCGCCGCGAACGCGCTCACGGCGCTCGGCGTCGGGAAGGGCGACCGGGTCGTCGTCTACCTGCCCGTGCTCGTCGAGACCGTCGTCGTCACGCTCGCGATCGCCCGGATCGGCGCCGTCCACTCGCTCGTCTTCGGCGGGTTCTCCGCCGAGGCCGTGCGGTTCCGGCTCCAGGACACCGGCGCGAAGCTGCTCGTGACGTCCGACGGGCAGTTCCGACGCGGCGTCGCGACACCCACGAAGGCGACCGCGGACCAGGCGGCCGCGGGGCTCGACACGCTCGAGCACGTCCTCGTGGTGCGCCGCACCGGCGACGCGACGCCCGACGTCCCGTGGACGGAGGGCCGCGACGTCTGGTGGCACGACGCCATCGACGCCGCGAGCGACGTGCACGAGGCGGAGTCGTTCGACTCCGAGACCCCGCTGTTCATCATCTACACCTCCGGCACGACGGGGCGGCCCAAGGGGCTCGTGCACACCGCGGGCGGCTACCTCACGCAGGCGTCGTGGTCGCACTGGCTGCACTTCGACGCGCGCGACGACGACGTGCACTGGTGCACCGCCGACCTCGCCTGGGTCACCGCCCACACGTACGAGATCTACGGCCCGCTCTCCAACGGCCTGACCCAGGTGATCTACGAGGGCGTCCCGAACGCCCCGCACCAGGAGCGTCACCTCGAGATCATCGAGCGGTACGGCGTGACGGTCTACTACACGGCCCCGACGCTCATCCGGACCTTCATGACGTGGTTCGGCGACGACCTTCCCGGCGGGCACGACCTGTCGTCGATCCGGCTGCTCGGGAGCGTCGGCGAGGCGATCAACCCCGAGGCGTGGGCGTGGTTCCACCGCAACCTCGGCCGCGGCGAGGCGCCGGTCGTCGACACGTGGTGGCAGTCCGAGACGGGCGCGGCGATCGTCGCGCCCGTGCCCGGCGTCTCGACCCTCAAGCCCGGCTCGGCGACCCGGCCGTCGCTCGGGGTCTCGGCCCGCGTGGTCGACGAGCGGGGAGAGCTCAGCGCGCCCGGCGAGCAGGGCTTCCTCGTGCTCGACCGGACCTGGCCCGCGATGGCCCGCACGATCTGGAACGACCGCGAGCGGTACCGCGACGCGTACTGGTCCCGGTACGCCGCGCAGGGCTGGTTCTTCGCGGGCGACGGCGCGCGGTACGACGAGGACGGCGACATCTGGCTGCTCGGGCGCGTCGACGAGGCGATCAACGTCTCGGGCCACCTGCTCTCGACCATCGAGATCGAGTCGGCGCTCGTCGCGCACCCGGCCGTCGGCGAGGCGGGCGTCACGGGCGTGCACGACGCGCTCACCGGCCAGGGCATCGCCGCGTTCGTCGTGCCGACGACGCCGCCCGGTCCCGTCGAGGACGTCGCGTCGTGGCGGGCGGCGGCAGCGGCGCTGCGCGAGGAGCTGCGGGCGCACGTCGCGACGGCGATCGGCCCGATCGCGAAGCCGCGCGACGTCGTCGTCGTCCCCGAGGTGCCCAAGACCCGCTCGGGCAAGATCCTGCGCCGCCTGCTCGCCCAGCTGCGCGACGGCGGGACGCTCGGCGACACGACCTCGCTGCAGAACCCGTGGGCGGTCGAGGAGATCGCCCGGATCCTGGGTACGGTGCAGCCGGGCACGTCAGCCGCCGACGTGACCCACCCCCGCACGACCGAGGCCGAGGAGGCCCGCACCGCATGACCGACCACCGTTTCGGGTTCCGCACCCGTGCGCTGCACGCCGGGGCCATCCCCGACGCCGCGACCGGCGCGCGCGCCGTCCCGATCTACCAGTCGACCTCGTTCGTGTTCCAGGACACGACCGACGCCGCGACGCTGTTCGCGCTGCAGAAGTACGGCAACATCTACTCGCGCATCGGCAACCCCACGGTCGCCGCGTTCGAGGAGCGCATCGCCTCGCTCGAGGGCGGGATCGGCGCCGTCGCGACCGCGTCCGGCATGGCCGCCGAGTTCATCGTGTTCGCGGCCCTCGTCGGCGCGGGTGACCACGTCGTCGCGGCGGCCCAGCTCTACGGCGGGACCGTCACGCAGCTCGACGTGACGCTGCGCCGGTTCGGCGTCGAGACCACGTTCGTGCGCGGCACCGACCCCGCCGACTTCGCCGCGGCGATCCGCCCCGAGACCAAGGTCGTGTACGTCGAGTCGATCGCGAACCCGTCGGGCGAGATCGCCGACCTCGCCGGGCTCGCCGAGGTCGCGCACGCCGCCGGCGTCCCCCTCGTCGTCGACTCGACGCTCGCGACCCCGTACCTGCTCCGGCCGATCGAGCACGGTGCGGACATCGTCATCCACTCGGCGACGAAGTTCCTCGGCGGGCACGGCACGACGCTCGGCGGTGTCGTGGTCGAGTCGGGCCGGTTCGACTGGGGCAACGGGCGCTTCCCGCAGATGACCGAGCCCGTGCCGTCGTACGGCGGCGTGAGCTGGTGGGAGAACTTCGGCGAGTACGGCTTCCTCACCAAGCTGCGCAGCGAGCAGCTCCGCGACATCGGCCCGGCGCTGTCCGCGCAGTCGGCGTTCCAGCTGCTCCAGGGCGTCGAGACCCTGCCGCAGCGCCTCGACGCGCACCTCGCGAACGCCCACGCGGTCGCCCGGTGGCTCGAGGAGGACCCGCGCGTGTCCTACGTGAACTGGGCCGGGCTGCCGAGCCACCCCCACCACGAGCGCGCCGCGCGGTACCTGCCGCAGGGACCGGGCTCGGTCTTCGCGTTCGGGCTCGCGGCGACGCCCGAGCGGGACGGCCGCGAGGTCGGCCGCCGCTTCATCGAGGCGCTGCAGCTCGCGAGCCACCTCGCGAACATCGGCGACGCCCGCACGCTCGTCATTCACCCCGCGTCGACGACGCACCAGCAGCTGAGCGCCGAGCAGCTCGTCGCGGCGGGCATCCCCGCCGACCTCGTCCGGCTCAGCGTCGGCATCGAGGACGTCGAGGACATCCTGTGGGACCTCGACCAGGCCCTCACCGAGGCGAGCGGAGCGACCCGATGAGCACCGTCATCCCCCCGGTCGGCGGCGGCGACGCGTGCGCGGTGCCGGCTGGGTCCCCCGTGCCGTCGACCTCGGCCGAGCGCGACCCCGCGCCCGCCCCGGCCCGCACGTGGACCGGCCCCGGCGCCCAGGAGCGGCTCGCGCTGCTGCGGCGCACGCGCACGGTCGCGATCGTCGGGGCCTCGACCAACCCCGCGCGCGCGAGCTACTTCGTGTCGACGTACCTGCTGTCGAGCTCGCCGTACGAGGTGTACTTCGTCAACCCGCGCGCGAGCGAGATCCTCGGCCGACCGGTGTACCCGTCGCTCGCGGCGCTGCCGGTCGTGCCCGACCTCGTCGACGTGTTCCGCCGTCACGACGACCTCCCCAGCGTGCTCGACGACACGCTCGCGGTCGGCGCGAAGGCGCTGTGGCTCCAGCTGGGGTCGTGGCACGAGGACGTCGCCCGCCGGGGCGAGGCCGCGGGACTCGAGGTCGTCATGGACCGCTGCCTCAAGATCGAGCACGCGCGCTTCCACGGCGGCCTGCACCTCGCGGGCTTCGACACGGGCGTGATCAGCTCGCGGCGCGCCTCGTCGTGACGGGGGCGCCGGTCCGGACCGTGCGCCCGGACCGGCCCGACGCCCCGACCCGGAGCACCTGCGACGCGCGGCGCGGCCGCACGCTCGCGACGGACGACGGCTGACGCCCGCCCCGGTGCGGGCGTCAGTCGTCGTCCGGGAACCAGATCGCCCGGCGCAGCGCGACGCGGGTGCCGTCGGGCGTGAGGGGGGTGCCCTCGGCGCCGAGCTGGTCGAGCGCCCGCCGCGCCGCGTGCACGGGCGGGCGGCCGGCGGCGTTCACGACGCGCCACCACGGGACCCCGCTGCCGGCGCGCGCGAGCACCTGACCGACCTGGCGCGGACCGCCGCGCGCGGTGCCGCCCGACGCCGTGAGCCCGTCGGCGACGACCTCGGCGATCGTGCCGTAGGTCATCGCCCGCCCCGCCGGGATCCGCTCGACGAGGTCGAGGACCGCCTCGAGGTACTCCTCGTCCACCGCGCCCTCCCCGGTCAGTCGCGGTGCAGGAGCACGAGGGCACGGTCGTCGTTCTCGCCCGCGCGCACCTCGGCGAGCACGGCCTCCGCGCCGCCGCGCCGGGTCGCGAGGAGCTGCTCCGCAGCGCCCATGAGCCGGTCGATGCCCAGGTCGAGGTCGTAGCCGGGCATCTCGACGAGCCCGTCGGTGTACAGCAGGAGCACGTCGCCGTGGTCGAGCCGCCCCGAGCGCGCGGTGTAGGTCACGCCGCCGACGACCCCGAGCGCCGGGCTGCCGACCGTGTCGACGACGTCGATGCGTCCGGAGCCCGCGTGCAGGTGCACTGCGGGCGGGTGCCCCGCCGACGAGATCCAGTACTCGCCCGTGCCCAGGTGGACCGCGACGTGCACCGCGGTCGCGAACCCCTCCTCCCACGCCTGGGAGAGCAGGTACTCGTTGGCTGCCGCGAGGAACTCCGTGCGCGGCATCGAGCCGAGCAGCCCTCCGAACGCACCGGACAGCAGCAGCGAGCGCACCCCGGCGTCCTGCCCCTTGCCCGAGACGTCGACGAGCACCATCTCGAGCTGGTCGCCGCGCTCGCGCTTCGTGGCGACCATGAAGTCCCCGGAGAACGCCTCGGCGTGCGCCGACCGGAGCGCGGTGTCGACGCGCCAGCCGGGCGGGAGCGGCGGGATGCGGCCGTGCGCCGCGAGGCGGTCGCGCAGGTCGACGAGCATGAGCTCGCCCGGCGCACCCTGGAGGCCGAGCCGTGCGCGGGCCCGCGCGAAGGACAGCACGGCCACGACGGAGATCGCGAGCACCACGAGCACCCCGGGGACGAGGGTCCGCAGGCCGGTCGACCACAGCAGCACGATCTCCACGAGGACGAACGCGCACAGCACGACCATGCCGCCGAAGCGCAGCAGGAACGCGCCCACGAGCAGGAGCAGCAGGAACGTCGCGGGCGGCACCCAGTCCGGGAACGCGAGCGCCCCGAGCACGATGAGGACGCTCAGCCCGGTGAGCGCCGCGGTCAGGACGACCTGCGACTGCAGCCCGAGGCGTCGTTGCCGCGCGGCGACCCGGGCGCGCACGGACGCGCGGCCCCGCCTGGGGACCCCCGATGTCGTCACGTCGTGAGGGTATCCAGGGCGCGGGTCCGGGGACAGGCGGACGCGGCCCGAAATGCACGTGACCTGCGCCGCCACCCGCCGGAGGATGGCGGCATGACCTCTGCTCCCGCCGGTTACCGCGTCGTCGAGATCCCCGAGTCGCGCAAGGACGAGCTCCTCGAGGTCGACCACCTCGCCTTCGCCTTCGAGCCCGACGCGGAGACGTCCGCGCAGGTCCCGATGACGCTCGAGTGGGACCGGACCGTCGGCGTCGAGGCGCCGGACGGCACGCTCGCCGCCGTGCACGGCTCGTTCCGCCTCGTGCTGCCCGTGCCGGGCGGCTCGGTGCCGTGCGCCGGGCTGACGTGGGTCGGCACGCGGCCGGACCAGCGCCGGCGCGGGCTGCTGCCCACGATGGTCGACGCGCACGTCGCGCGGTCGCTGGACCGCGGAGAGCCGGTGTCGGCGCTCTACGCGGCGGAGACGGCGATCTACGGCCGGTTCGGCTACGGCAGCGCTGCCCAGAGCGTCCGGATGACCGTCCCCCGCGGTGCCGCCCTGCGTCCCGTGCCGGGGTCGGACGCCCTGGCCGTGCGGTACGAGAAGGTCGACCCGGACGTGCACGGGCCGCTCGTGCAGAGCGTGCACGTCGCGGCGGGCGCGGGCCGCCCGGGCTGGGTCACGCGCGACACGGACGCCCTGCGGCGCAAGCACCTGGCCGACCCGCCGGCGTGGCGCGACGGTGCCGAGCCGCTGCGCGTCGTCACGGTCCTCGACGGTGACGAGCCCCGCGGCTACGCGCTCCTGCGCCGCAAGGAGGTGTGGACGGACGGGCAGCCCGCGATGGTCGTGCGGGTGCACGACCTCGCCGCGCTCGACGCGGCCGCCGCGCACCGCCTCTGGTCGGTGCTGCTCGACCTCGACCTGACCTCGGTCGTCGAGACCCCGGGGCTCGCCGTGGACGACGCGCTCGTGCAGCTGCTCCTCGACCCGCGCGGCCCGCGTCCTCGCGTCGCCGACAACCTGTGGCTGCGGGTCCTCGACGTCCGTACCGCGCTCGCCGCCCGCCGGTGGAGCGCGCCGGTCGACGTCGTGCTCGAGGTGCAGGACGCGCGGCTGCCCGCGAACGCCGGGCGGTGGCGCCTCACGACGGGGGAGCCCGGCGCCGACGGCACGTGGGGCGCACGCGTCGAGCCGACGCACGACCCGGCCGACGTCGCGCTCGACGTGCGCGAGCTCGGGGCCGTCTACCTGGGCGGACGCTCGCTAGGCGCGCTCGGCCGGGCCGGGCTGGTCACCGAGCTCGTGCCGGGGACGCTGCACCGGGCGTCCGCGGCCTTCGGGTGGCCGCTCGCGCCGGTGTGCAGCTGGTCGTTCTGACGCGGGCCCGGTCGGCTGCGCGCGGAGGCCGGGGCGAGGGAGGGCCGGTCCCCCGAGCGTCAGCGACCGGACCCGTACGCCGTCAGCAGGTCGATCCGGCGCTGGTGGCGCGGGTCGCCGCTGAAGGGCTCGGCGACGAAGGCCTCGACGAGCGCGACGGCGTCGTCGACCGAGTGCTGACGCGCGCCGATCGCGATGACGTTCGCGTCGTTGTGCTGCCGGCCGAGCTGCGCCGTCTCGGTGCTCCACGCGAGGACGGCACGGACGCCGGGCACCTTGTTCGCGGCGATCTGCTCGCCGTTGCCCGACCCGCCGATCACGATGCCGAGCGAGCCGGGCTCGGCGACGACGGCCTCGCCCGCCGCGAAGCACACCGGGGGGTAGTCGTCCTGCGCGTCGTACTCGTGCGCGCCGTGGTCCACGACCTCGTGCCCCGCAGCCTGCAGGTGCTCGGTGAGGGCGGACTTGAGCTCGAAACCGGCGTGGTCGGCGGCGACGTGGATGCGCATGGGCCGATTCTGCCGCATCGTGGACCGACCGCGCGGAGCCGTCCGGGGCCCTCTCCGTCCGCCGCCCGCCGAGCAGCCGCCCGGCCACCCGCGGCCGCTGCACGCCTCCAGCGAACACCGCGGCGCGGCCCGTCACCGGCGAGCACGCCGCGCCTACGCTGGGTGCTCGCGCACGAGGAGAGCTCGTGGGACGCCCGAGGAGAGCGAGAGAACGCATGGCACGCAGCGGCATCGACCTGACCGCGCTCGACACCGACGTCCGCCCCCAGGACGACCTCTACGCGCACGTCAACGGCCGGTGGGTCGCGTCGCACGAGATCCCCGCGGACCGGGCGACGGACGGTGCGTTCCGGGCGCTGCACGACCGCGCGGAGGAGCAGGTCCGGGTCATCATCGAGGAGGCTGCGGCGCGCGCGGCCGCGGGCGAGGGCGCGGGCGTCGAGGCGCAGGTCGGCGCGCTCTACGCGAGCTTCATGGACGAGGACGGGGTCGAGCTCGCGGGCGTCGAGCCGCTGCGCGCGGACCTCGCCCTGGTCGACGGCGCGACCTCCGCGGTGGAGCTCACGGAGGCCCTCGGCAGGCTCCAGCGCACCGGCGGCGCGGGCGCGGTCGGCTTCTGGGTCGACAACGACGCCAAGGACCCGACGCGGTACGTCGTGTACCTCGTGCAGTCGGGCCTCGGGCTGCCCGACGAGTCGTACTACCGCGACGCGCAGTACGCCGAGGTGCTCGCGGCGTACCGCCCCCACGTCGCCCGGATGCTGCGCCTCGGCGGCGCGGCGGCGGACGCCGAGCAGGCCGACGAGCTCGCGGGCCGGGTCGTCGCGCTCGAGACGCAGCTCGCCGCCGGGCACTGGGACGTCGTCAAGGACCGGGACGCGGACCTGACGTACAACCCCACGACGCTCGACGCGCTCGCCGCGTCCGCCCCGGGCTTCGACTGGCACGCGTGGGCCCGCGCGCTCGGTGCGCCCGAGGCGGCGCTCGAGCAGCTCGTGGTGCGCGAGCCGTCGTTCGCCGAGGCGTTCGCGCGGCTGTGGACCGAGCTGCCGCTCGAGGACTGGAAGGCGTGGCTCGCCTACCACCTCGTCTCCGCGCGTGCGCCGTACCTCCCGCGCGAGGTCGTCGAGGCCAACTTCGACTTCTACGGCCGCACGCTGACGGGCGCGCAGGAGCTGCGGGACCGCTGGAAGCGTGGCGTCGCGCTCGTCCAGGCGGCGCTCGGCGAGGCCGTCGGCAAGGTCTACGTCGAGCGGCACTTCCCCGCGGAGCACAAGCAGCGCATGGAGGTGCTCGTCGGGCACCTCGTCGAGGCGTACCGCGAGTCGATCGGCGAGCTCGACTGGATGGGTGAGGAGACGCGGGTCAAGGCGCTCGCGAAGCTCGACGCGTTCACGCCCAAGATCGGCTTCCCGGCGCGGTGGCGCGACTACTCGGCGCTCGTGGTCGAGCCCGGCGACCTGCTGGGGAACGTGCGGCGCGCCAACGCGTTCGAGCAGGACCGTGAGCTGGCGAAGATCGGGAAGCCGATCGACCGCGACGAGTGGTTCATGACGCCGCAGACCGTCAACGCGTACTACAACCCGGGCATGAACGAGATCGTGTTCCCGGCCGCGATCCTCCAGCCGCCGTTCTTCGACGCCGAGGCCGACGACGCGGTGAACTTCGGCGGGATCGGCGCGGTCATCGGGCACGAGATCGGGCACGGCTTCGACGACCAGGGCTCGAAGTACGACGGCGACGGCCGGCTCGAGGACTGGTGGACGGCCGAGGACCGTGCGGAGTTCGAGACGCGCGCGGCGGCGCTCGTCGCGCAGTACTCCGCGTTCTCCCCCGCGCAGCTCGGAGACGAGCACCGCGTGAACGGCGCGCTCACGGTCGGCGAGAACATCGGCGACCTCGGCGGGCTCACGATCGCGCTCAAGGCCTACCGGCTCGCGCTCGGCCGCCCGCTCGACGAGGCCCCGGTGATCGACGGGCTGACCGGCGTGCAGCGCGTGCTGCTCGGCTGGGCGCAGGTCTGGCAGACCAAGGCGCGCGACGAGGAGGCGGTCCGCCGCCTCGCGGTCGACCCGCACGCGCCCGCGGAGTTCCGCTGCAACGGGGTGCTGAGCAACCTCGACGAGTTCTACACGGCGTACGACGTGCAGCCCGGCGACGCGCTGTACCTCGCGCCCGAGGAGCGCGTGCGCATCTGGTGAGGCGACGGGCCGGGTCCCCGCGGTGACGCGGGGGCCCGGCTCTGCCGCGGTGGGCGACGCGCAGACCGCGGGCGGGCGACCGCGCGAGGGGCGCGGCACGCCGGCCGAGCGGACCGGGTCCGGCGGGCCGGCGAGCGGGTCAGCCGAGCTCGACCAGCTCCGCACGGGCGAGCCGGAAGCCGGCCCCGGCCCCGTCGACGCACGTCACGCCGTTCGTCGCGCTCGTGCACGTCCAGGCACCCACCGTCGACGTCGCCCCGTACTCGAGCCTGGGGACGTCGTCCGCGGCGACAGCCGGGACGGGACCGTCGACGCACGGCAGCTCGACCCCGTCGGCGCCCGCGACCACGACGTGCCCGAGGGTCCCCGCCGCGCACGACTCGGCGCCCGGCGCGGCGAACGTGATGCTCGCGATCGAGCACGTCACGCCGTCGTCCGCCATCGTGCAGGAGATGTTGCCCGTCGGGCTCGCGAAGGTCTCGACACCCGTCGGCGCCGCGGACGGGGTCGCCGCCGACGCGGACGCGGACGCCGCCGGGTCGACGTCCGACCCGGTGTCGCGCGGACCGGTGCTGCGGAGCACACCGCTCAGGACCACCGCGGCGACCACGACCAGGGCGAGCACCAGCACGAGGTCGACCAGCAGGAACACCCTCATCCCCCGGCTCAGCCCCGCCATGCGTGACGACAGACCCACCTCGCACCCTTCCGTCGGCCGTGCGTGCGCCGCCCAGCATCACACGTGCCGGGCATGCTGCTCCACACGGGTGACCCCGCGCACCCGCCGGTCGGGCGGGAGCGCGGGGCCGGCCCGGCGGAGCGGGGTGCACCACGGGTGCGGCACGGGCCGCCGCGGGCGTCAGTCGAAGACGGGCCCCTGCGTCCGGGTGCGCTTGATCTCGTAGAAGCCCGGCACGCTGGTCACGAGCACGAAGCCGTCGAACAGGCGCCCCGCCGCCTCGCCCTTGGGCGCCGGCGTCATGACGGGACCGAAGAACGCGGTGCCGTCGATCGCGACGACGGGTGTGCCGACCTCGTCGCCCACGAGGTCGATCGCGCGCTGGTGCGACGCGCGCAGCCGCTCGTCGTGGGCGTCGGTCGAGCCGGCCTCCGCGAGCTCCGCGGGCAGGCCGACCTCGGCGAGCGACTCCGCGACGATCGCGGCGGTGTCGCGCCGCCCGCCCGGGTGCCGGCGCGTGCCCATCGCGTCGTACAGCGGCCGCAGCACCTGCGGGCCGTGCTGCTCGGCGGCGGCGACCAGCACGCGGACCGCGGCCCACGACTCGTCCATGAGCGTCCGGTACGTCTCCGGCAGGTCGCGGCCCTCGTTGAGCACGGACAGGCTCATGACGTGCCAGCGCACGTCGACGTCGCGGACCTTCTCGACCTCGACCATCCAGCGCGACGTCATCCACGCCCACGGGCAGGCCGGGTCGAACCAGAAGTCGACGGTCGTGCGGGTCGCCCCGTCGGCGGCCGTCGCGGTGGTCTCGGTCGCGGTGGTCTCGGCGGTCTGCGGCACGGCGTCTCCTCAGGGGTCGGGTCAGGTTCTTCGGGGCAACCACATCCACCGCGCGGGCATTCCGCCCGTGAAATGATCGGGTCGGCCACGAGCCACCCCGCGCCCCGAAGGAGACACCGCGTGCCTGCTGAGAACCTCACCCGTGACGAGGCCCGCGAGCGCGCGGGCGTCGTCGCCGTCGAGTCGTACGACGTCACGCTCGACCTCACCACGGGCCCGGCCACGTTCTCCTCGCGCACCGTCGTGCGGTTCACGGCGACGCCCGGCGCCGGCACGTTCCTCGACCTGATCGCCCCGACGGTGCACGAGGTCACGCTCAACGGTCGCGCGCTCGACGTCGCCGCCGTCGTCGCCGACTCGCGGATCCGCCTCGACGACCTCGCCGCCGAGAACGAGGTCGTCGTGCACGCCGACGGCGCGTACATGAACACGGGCGAGGGCCTGCACCGCTTCGTCGACCCGGTCGACGACGAGGTCTACCTGTACTCGCAGTTCGAGGTCGCCGACTCGCGCCGCGTCTTCGCGGTGTTCGAGCAGCCCGACCTCAAGGCGACGTTCGCGTTCACCGTGACCGCGCCGGCGCACTGGACCGTGGTGTCGAACTACCCCGCCGTCGGGGAGCCCGTCGCCGTCGAGGGCGGCACGAACCGCAACGGCGGACGCGACACCGGCGCCGCGACGTGGACCTTCGAGCGCACGCCGCGCATCTCGAGCTACATCACCGCGATCGTCGCCGGCCCCTACCACGCGGAGCACGGCGAGCTCACGAGCAGCGACGGGCGCACCGTCCCGCTCGGGGTCTACTGCCGCGGCTCGCTCGCGCAGCACCTCGACACCGAGAACATCCTCGACATCACCCGCGCCGGCTTCGCCTTCTACGAGGAGGCGTTCGGGGTCCCGTACCCGTTCGCGAAGTACGACCAGCTCTTCGTGCCCGAGTTCAACGCCGGGGCCATGGAGAACGCCGGTGCGGTGACGTTCCTCGAGAACTACGTCTTCCGCTCCAAGGTGCCCGACGCGACCGTCGAGCGCCGCGCCGTGACGATCCTGCACGAGCTCGCGCACATGTGGTTCGGCGACCTCGTGACGATGCGCTGGTGGGACGACCTGTGGCTCAACGAGTCGTTCGCCGAGTACGCCTCGACGCTCGCGACCGCCGAGGCGACGCGCTGGACGAGCGCCTGGAGCACGTTCTCCTCGATGGAGAAGAACTGGGCGTACCGCCAGGACCAGCTGCCCTCGACGCACCCGATCGTCGCGGACATGCGCGACCTCGAGGACGTCGAGGTCAACTTCGACGGCATCACGTACGCGAAGGGCGCGAGCGTCCTCAAGCAGCTCGTCGCGTGGGTCGGCAAGGACGAGTTCTTCGCGGGCGTGCGGAGCTACTTCGCGAAGCACGCGTGGGGCAACACCGAGCTCGCGGACCTGCTGCGCGAGCTCGAGGCCACGAGCGGGCGGGACCTGTCGGCCTGGTCCGGGCTGTGGCTCGAGCAGTCCGGCGTCACGCTGCTGCGGCCCGCCGTCGAGTCCGCACCGGGCGAGGACGGCGTCGAGACCATCACGTCGTTCGCGGTCCTCCAGGAGGTGCCGGCCGAGCACCCCGTGCAGCGCCCGCACCGCCTCGCGATCGGCGGCTACGACGTCGTCGAGCAGCCCGACGGCAGCACGGCCCTCGAGCGCACCCTGCACGTCGAGCTCGACGTGGACGGGCCCCGCACCGAGGTCCCGCAGCTCGTCGGCGAGCAGCGACCGGACCTCGTCCTGGTCAACGACGGCGACCTCGCGTACGCGAAGATCCGGCTCGACGCCCGTTCGCACGCGACCGCGCTCGAGCACCTCGGCGCGTTCACCGACTCGCTCCCGCGCACGCTCGTGTGGACGGCGATGTGGGACGCGACGCGCGACGGCGAGACCCCCGCGCGCGACTTCGTGGACCTCGTGCTCGGCAACCTGGCGCGGGAGTCCGACTCGTCGGTCGTCCAGGTGCTGCTGCGCCAGCTGTCGACCGCGCTCGAGCTGTACGTCGCACCCGAGCACCGGGCGACGACCGAGGTCGCCGCGGCGGACCGCCTGCTCGAGCTCGCCGAGCAGGCGACGGGCGGCTCCGACACCCAGCTGCAGCTGCTCAAGGCGTTCGCGGGCCGCTCCGTGACCGCGGAGCAGCTCGACGTCATCGCGGCGCTGCTCGACGGCTCGCGCACCCTCGACGGCCTGACGATCGACACCGACCTGCGCTGGGAGCTGCTGACCGCGCTCGTCACGGGCGGGCGGGCCGGCGAGCCGGAGATCGGCGGCCAGCTCGAGGCGGACCCGACGGCCACGGGTCACCGCGCCGCCGCCGCTGCCCGCGCCGCGATCCCGACGCCCGAGGCGAAGGCCGCGGCGTGGCGCTCCGCCGTCGAGAGCGACGAGCTCGCCAACGCGCTCCAGGCCGCCACGATCGGCGGCTTCGGGCGCGTGCACGACCGCGGCCTGCTCGTGCCCTACGTCGAGCCGTACTTCGCGGCGATCGAGGACGTGTGGGAGAACCGGACCAACGAGATCGCGCAGAACATCGTGCTCGGCCTCTACCCGACGGACCTCGCCGACGACGCGCGGGTCGACGTGCTCGGCGCGACCGATGCGTGGCTCGCGGCGCACCCCGACGCGGCACCCGCGCTGCGCCGGCTCGTGGTGGAGTCCCGCGACGGCGTGCGGCGCTCGCTCGCCGCCCAGGAGGCGGACCGAGCCCGCGGCTGACGACCCCGCACGACGACGGCCCGGCCCCCTCGTGGGGGCCGGGCCGTCGTCGTCGGTGCGCGTGGCGCGGGGTGTGGTCGTCCGGGACGCGCGTGGCCAGGACGCGGCCTGCCGGCCGCGGCGTGCCGTGCCGTCAGCCGCGGTCGCGGTTCAGCACCGCGGCGAGCGAGCGCAGCCGCGCGTTGTCGAACAGCTCCTCGACGAGGACCACCTGCCCGGCGCCGTCCGCGAGCGGGACCTTCCAGTTCGGGTACTCCTGGTCCGTGCCCGGCTGGTTCTGCGCGCGCCGCTCCCCCACGGCGTCCGCGAGCGAGACCCCGACGAGCGCGGCCGGGCTCTCGAGGACCCACGCGTGCAGCGCCTCGACGGTCTCGCGCTCGGACGGCTGCGGCCCGACGAGCCCGCGTCCCCGCAGCGCCTCGACCATCTGCTCACGCTCGGTGCGCGCGGCCCGGCGCACCTGCTCGACCGGCTCGGACAGCAGCCCGAGGCGGTCGCGGATCGTCACGTGCTCCTCGGCGAGGTAACCCGCGCTGGGCGGCAGGTCGTGCGTCGTGACGCTCGCCAGCGCGAGGCGACGGTACTCCTCGGGGGCGAGGGGCTTGCCGGCGTGGTCCTTCTCGAACCACAGCACCGACGTGCCGAGCACCCCGCGGTCGCTCAGGTAGTCGCGCACCCACGGCTCGAACGTGCCGAGGTCCTCGCCGATCACGACGGCACCCGCCCGGTGCGCCTCGAGCGCGAGGATGCCGACGAGGGCCTCGTGGTCGTAGCGCACGTACGCGCCCTGGTCGGCGGGCGCGCCCTCGGGGATCCACCACAGGCGGAACAGGCCGATGACGTGGTCGATCCGGATGGCGCCCGCGTGCCGGAGCACCGTGCGCAGCATGTCCCGGTAGGGCCGGTAGCCGACGCGCGCGAGCCGCTCGGGGTGCCACGGCGGCTGCGACCAGTTCTGGCCCTGCTGGTTGTACATGTCGGGCGGCGCACCGACGGTCGCGCCCGTCGCGAGCACGTCGCCGAGCGCCCAGACGTCCGCGCCCTCCGGGTGCACCCCGACGGCCAGGTCGTGCATGATCCCGATCGTCATGCCGCCCTCGTGCGCGGCACGCTGGGCCGCCGCGAGCTGGGAGTCCGCGACCCACTGCAGCCAGCAGTAGAAGTCGACCCGGCCCGCGAGCTCGGTGCGGGCACGCTCGACGAACGCCGAGGACAGGTCCAGCGCACCGGCCGGCCACGGCTCCCCGGCGTACTTCTCCACGAGCGCGCACCACAGCCCGAAGTCCTCGAGGCCCTGGCCCTCGTCCTCGCGGTAGTCCTCGAACGCCGCCTGGCGCGCCGCGGAGCGGGGAGCGGCGAACACGACCTCGAGCGCCGAGCGCTTGGCGTCCCACGCCACGTCGCGGTCGATCGGGCCCGCGTCGGTGTCGAGCGCCCGGGCCGGCTCGGACGCCCACTCGACGAGCGCGCGGTCCGCCGCCGAGAGGTACGCCGTCTCGCGGACGTCCTCGACGCGGATGTAGACCGGGTTCACGAACCGGCGCGTCGTCGGCAGGTACGGCGACGGCGTCAGGGGGGGCACCGGCTCGGCGGCGTGCAACGGGTTGATGAGCAGGAAGTCGGCGCCGCACGTGCGGCCCGCGAGCCAGCCGAGGTCCGCGAGGTCGGCGAGGTCCCCGACGCCCCACGACGCCCGCGAGCGCACCGAGTAGAGCTGCGTCATGAAGCCCCACGCGCGGCCGTCGCGCAGCTGCTCGGGGAGCTCGAGGGTGTTCGGGGTCACGACGACGGTCGAGCGGGCGCGGGCGCTCGGCCCGTCCGCGTGCAGCTCGTGCCAGCCGAGGGGCAGGTCGGTCGGGAGCGTGAACGTCGCGCGCCCGACGAGCCGGCCGTCGACGCTGCGCGGGTCGATCACGACGTCCGCCTGTGGCAGGTCGCGGCGACCTCCGCCCGACTCGGGGTCGAGCTCGAGCCACACGCGCACCGGATCGCCGTGCGTGACGTGCACGGCGACGTGCGCGTGGCGGCCTTCGCGGACCACGGTGACGGGTGGGAGGGTCCGCCGCCACGGCATGTCCTCGACGTGGGCGATCGCGAGCGCGATGCGCTCGGGGGACGACGCGTCGACGCCGAGCGCGCGCAGGACGCCCACGAGGGTCGAGGCGGTGACCTGGTGCTGCGTGCCGTCGTGCGCCCAGTAGTCGGGCACGATCCCGTACGCGGCGCCGAGACGTAGCAGGTCCGGGGAGGGTTCAGGGGTATGGGCTGCCACCACTTGATCCTGCCAGAGCCCCCCGGAGGACCGCAGGACGAGCGGCGCTCGGTGGCGCGCGGCGCGCTCGTGCGCAGCACCCGCGGACGGCGGTCCCGTGCGCCGGACGTGCGTGCGGCGGACGTAGCCTTGCGGACCATGAGCGCGCACGCCCCCCTGCCCGGACCCGCCCGCACCGCCCTGCCCCCTTACCCGCCCGCCGAGCGGCTCGACCTCGTCGAGGACCTGCACGGGCGCCCGGTCGCCGACCCCTACCGGTGGCTCGAGGACGCGGAGGACGCGCGGACGCAGGCGTGGTCGGACGCGCAGGACGCGCTCTACGCCGCCTACCGCGCGCGCCTCGTGCACGGCGAGGCCGTCCCGGACGGCACCTCGGCCGGTGCAGCGGCGGAGGGCCCGACGTCCACCGGGCGGCTCACCGCGCGCCTGCGCGAGCTGCTCGGCGCGGGCTTCGTCGGGGCCCCGGCGTGGCGCGGTGACCGCCGGTTCTTCTCGCGGCGCTCGGGCGACCAGGAGCACGCGGTCGTGGTCGTCGCCGAGCCGGCCCCGGGCGGCAGCGGGGACGCCGTCGAGCGCGTGCTGCTCGACCCCGTCGCGCTCGACCCCGCGGGCACCACGACCCTCGACGCGTGGCAGCCGAGCAAGGAGGGCGACCTCCTCGCGTACCAGGTGTCGTCGGGCGGCACCGAGGAGAGCGTCCTGCACGTGCTCGACGTCGCCACCGGAACCCTCGTCGACGGACCGATCGACCGGGCCCGCTACTCCCCCGTGGCCTGGCTGCCGGGCGGCGAGGCGTTCTACTACGTGCGCCGGCTCCCGCCCGAGGATCTGCCCGAGGGTGAGCAGCAGTACCACCGGCGCGTCTGGCTGCACCGGCTGGGCACCGACGCCGCGCAGGACGTCGAGGTGTTCGGTGCCGGGCTGGACCGCACGAGCTACTACGGCGTGAGCGTCTCGCGCGACGGGCGCTGGCTGCTCGTCTCGGCGTCCGCGGGCACCGCGCCGCGCTCCGACGTGTGGATCGCCGACCTGACCGCCGGGATCGAGGCGCCCGAGCTCGTCCCCGTGGTCGTCGGCGTCGACGCGCAGACGCACGCGTGGGTCGGGCGCGACGGGCGGCTCTACCTGCACACCGACCTCGACGCCCCGCGCGGCCGCGTCGCCGTCACGGACCCAACGTCACCGGGCGTCCCGCACTGGCGCACGCTGCTCGCCGAGGACCGCGAGGCCGTGCTCGAGGACGTCGCGTTCACCGACGCGGGTGGGGGCCCCGGGGACGTCGTCGAGCCCGAGCTGCTCGTCGCCGCGTGGCGCCGGCACGCCGTGAGCGAGGTCACGCTGCACGACCCGCGCACCGGCGGGCGGCTCCCCGGGGACGACGGCGCGCTGGTGCTGCCCGGGCTCGGCTCGATCGGCGGCCTCGCGACGCGCCCCGAGGGCGGCCGGGAGCTCTGGTTCTCCTACACCGACCACACCACGGTCTCGACCGTGCACCTGTTCGACGCCCGCACACGCACCACGTCCGTGTGGGCCGCGCCGCCCGGGCTGCTCGCCGACCTCCCGGACGTGCGGGTGCAGCAGCTCACGACGCCGAGCGCCGACGGCACGACGGTGCGGGCGTTCGTCGTCGCGCGGGCCGACGCGCTCGACGCCGACGGTCGCCCGCTCTCCCCCGCGCCGACGGTCCTCTACGGGTACGGCGGCTTCCAGATCTCGCTCGACCCGGCGTACTCCGCGACGACGCTCGCGTGGGTCGAGGCCGGCGGCGTCTACGTCGTGGCCAACCTGCGCGGCGGCGGCGAGGAGGGCGAGGAGTGGCACCGCAGCGGCATGCGCGGGGCCAAGCAGAACGTCTTCGACGACTTCCACGCGGTCGGCGAGCGCCTCGTCGCGGACGGCTGGACCACCCCCGACCGGCTCGCGTGCTGGGGCGGCTCCAACGGTGGGCTGCTGGTCGGTGCCGCGCTGACGCAGCGCCCCGACCTGTTCGCTGCCGTGGTGTGCTCGGCGCCGTTGCTCGACATGGTGCGCTACCAGCGCTTCGGGCTCGGCGTGACGTGGACCGAGGAGTACGGCGACGCCGACAACCCGCGCGAGCTCGACTGGCTGCTCGGGTACTCCCCGTACCACCGGGTCACCGCCGGCACCGCGTACCCGGCGACGCTGTTCACGGTCTTCGAGGGCGACTCGCGCGTCGACCCGCTGCACGCCCGCAAGCTCGCCGCAGCGCTGCAGGCGGCGACGAGCGCAGACGCCGACGTGGCACCCGTGCTGGTCCGGCGTGAGACGGGCGTCGGTCACGGCGGCCGGGCGCTGTCCCGGACCATCGGGCTGACGGTCGAGCAGCTGCAGTTCGTCGCCGACCGCACCGGGCTGCGCGCAGCGGGCGGTGGCCGGTGAGCGCCCGCACGCTGCTCGGGAGCGAGGCGACGCCCGAGCCCACCGCGACGACGCCCGGCGACGTCGTGCGCGAGGCGAACGCCGCGATGCGCTGGGTCGTCGAGGACGGGCTCCCGTGGTTCCTGCGCACCGGGCCGCGCGTCGCGGTGATCCTCCTCGTCTCGGCTCTCGTCCTGCTCGTCCTCCGACGGGCGATCCGCACCGCCACGAACCACATCGCCGACGGCACGCCGCTGCTCGAGCGGGGCCGGCTCGGCGACTCCGAGGTCGCGGCGGCGCTGCGGCGCGCGAGCCCGGTCGTCACCGCCCGCCGTGCGCAGCGCGCGCGCACGATCGGCTCGGTGCTGCGCTCGACCTCGACGATCGTCGTGGGGACGCTCGCGGTGCTCATGGTGCTCGACGCGCTAGGAGCCAACATCGCGCCATTCATCGCGTCCGCGGGGATCGTCGGCGTCGCGCTCGGCTTCGGCGCCCAGAGCCTCGTCAAGGACTTCCTCTCGGGCATGTTCATGCTGCTCGAGGACCAGTACGGCGTCGGCGACGTCGTCGACGTCGGGCACGCGACCGGGACCGTGGAGGCCGTCGCGCTGCGCGTGACCAAGATCCGCGACAGCTCCGGCACGCTCTGGTACGTCCCCAACGGGACGATGGTGCGCGTCGGGAACAAGACCCAGGGCTGGGCCAAGGCGGTCGTCGAGGTCAAGGTCGACTACTTCGCGGACCTCGACGAGGTGCGGCACGTGCTCGAGGAAGCGGTGGCGCGGGTGGCCGCGGACCCGGTGCTCGGCACCTACCTCGACGGCGAGCCGTCCGTCACGGGCATCGAGGACCTCGCGTTCGACGCCGTGACGCTCCAGGTGACCGTCAAGACCGCGCCCGCGATGCAGTGGGAGGTCGCCCGGGCGATGCGCGCCGCGGTGCGCCGCGCGCTCGAGGAGGCCGGCATCCCGCTCGGCGGACAGCGCGACCTGCTCGCGGCCTACCGCGCGCAGCTCGACGCGGCGGTGCAGGTGCCCGACGACGGGGCCGGCGCCGCCGAGGCGGCCGGGGACGGCGAGAGGCCCGCACCCGTGACGGACACGCGGCGCGAGTCGGACTCGCTCGACACGACCGCCCCGCCCGCCGACCCGGGGCCGCGCGGTCGCTGACACGGTCCCCGGGGCCCGCGCCTACCGGTGCGGGCCCTGGGCGGTCGTGCGGGCCGCTCAGCGGAGGGTGTCGAGCTCCGCGGCGAGGTTGTCGGCCTCGGGGCCGACGATGACCTGCACGACGCGGCCGGACCGGACCACGCCGAACGCGCCGGTCGCCTTGAGCGCCGTCTCGTCGACGAGCTGCGGGTCCGTCACCTCGACGCGCAGACGGGTGATGCACGGCTCCAGATCGACGACGTTCGCGTCGCCGCCCAGCGCCGCGAGGATCTGCTCTGCCTTGCTCATCGAACTCCTCAGCTCGTCCCTGCGCCGTCGTGCGCTGGTGGGGGCGCACAGGCATTCAGCCTAGTCCCGGTGGCACCGACCGGCGCGCCCGGGTCGCGGCGCGGACACGGTGCCGGTGCGTGGGGCACGGTGACGGTGCGTGGCGGTGCGAGACTGGGGCGCGTGACCTCCCCCGCTCCCGAGCCCGGCCCGGCCCACCGCGCCGACTCGTTCTACGCCGTGATCGGCGGCCACGACACCTTCGTCCGGCTCGTCGACGCGTTCTACCGCGGTGTCGCCGACGACCCGGTGCTGCGGCCGATGTACCCCGAGGAGGACCTCGGCCCCGCGGCCGAGCGCCTCACGCTGTTCCTCGAGCAGTACTGGGGCGGCCCCACGACGTACTCGGACGAGCGCGGGCACCCGCGGCTGCGCATGCGCCACGCCCCGTTCAAGGTCAACCCCGACGCCCGCGACCGCTGGCTCGCGCACATGCGCGAGGCGGTCATGGGGCTCGGGCTCGCGCCGTTGCACGAGGCGCAGCTGTGGGACTACCTCGAGCGCGCCGCGCACTCGATGCTGAACACGTTCGAGGACTGAGCCGATGACGACCGAACCCACCGCGACGACACCCACGCGGGCGCTGCTCGACGTGCTCGACCTGGGCCCGGACGCCGCGGAGCCCGACACCTTCACCGGCACGAGCCTCCCCCAGCCCAGCGGTCGCGTCTTCGGCGGCCAGGTCCTCGCGCAGGCGCTCCTCGCCGCCGGCCGCACGGTGCCGGCGACGCGCCTGCCGCACTCCCTGCACGGCTACTTCCTGCGCGCGGGAGACGTCCGGGAGCCCATCGCCTTCACCGTCGAGCGCCTCCGCGACGGCCGGTCCTTCACCGCGCGCCGCACGCACGCGCTCCAGGGCGGCGCCCCCATCCTGTCGATGATCGCGTCGTTCCAGGAGGCGCAGCCCGGCCTCGACTACGCCGAGCCGATGCCGGACGCCCCCGACCCGGAGGACGTCGTCTCCGCGGACACCCACCTCGCCGGCATCGACCACCCGGTCGCGCGGTTCTGGAGCCAGGAGAGCGCGTTCGACGTCCGGCACGTCGAGGGCGCGATCTACCTCGGCGGCTCGGGCGACCCGACGGGCCAGCAGATGGTGTGGGTCCGCTCGCGCGAGACCCTGCCGGACGACCAGCTCCTGCACCGGGCGCTCCTCGCATTCGCGTGCGACCAGGTGATGCTCGAGCCGGTCCTGCGCCGCAGCGGCCACAGCTGGGCGACCCGCGGGCTGTCGATCGCGAGCCTCGACCACGCGATGTGGTGGCACCGCGACGTGCGCGTCGACGACTGGCTGCTCTACACGCAGACGGCGCCGAGCGCGCAGGGCGGACGCGGCCTCGGCGCGGCCCGGGTGTTCACCCGCGACGGGACGCACGTCGCGTCGATCGCGCAGGAGGGCATGGTCCGGGTCCCGGACTGACGGGCTCCCCCCGCGCGGTCCGTCACTCGTCCGGCGGGGTCGCAGGCCCGGTGCCGTCTCACCGTCCGACGGGCTCGCCGCGCGGTCGGCGCGCCGCCGGGTGAGACTGCCCGCATGCCCAGGCTGCGCCGCGCTCGTGTCGACGGTCCCGGCTGGACGCGTCGTCGCGCCGGCCGGGGCTCCTACTACCTCGACGAGCACGGCGAGCGGATCACCGACGAGGACGACCTCGACCGCATCGCCTCGCTCGCGATCCCGCCGGCCTGGCGCGACGTGTGGATCAGCCCGCACGCGAACGCGCACATCCAGGCCACGGGGATGGACGACGCCGGGCGCCGCCAGTACCTCTACCACGCGCAGTGGCGGCTGCGCCGGGACCGCCTCAAGCACGACAAGGTCCTCCAGGTGGCCCGCAGCCTGCCCGCGGCGCGGCGCCGGGTCCGCAAGGACCTCGACCTCGACGGCATGCCGCGCGAGAAGGTGCTCGCGCTCGCGTTCCGGCTGCTCGACCTCGCGTACTTCCGCGCGGGCGGCGAGGGGTACGCCGCGAAGAACGGCTCGTACGGCCTGGCGACGCTCCAGAAGGAGCACGTGCGGATCCTGCGCCCCGAGACGCCCGACGGCGAGGGGCGCGTGCACTTCCACTACCCCGCGAAGTCCGGCCAGGTGCGCGACGTGGTCATCGAGGACGACGAGGTCGCGACGCTCCTGCGCCGGCTCGTGCGCCGCAACGACGACGCCGGCGACCTGCTCGCGTGGCAGGACGGCGACACGTGGCACGACGTCACCAGCGCCGACGTCGTCGCCTACGTCAAGGACCGGCTCGGGTCCGACGCGAGCCCCAAGGACTTCCGCACGTGGCACGCGACCGTGCTGGCCGCGCGCGCCCTGGCCGACGCCGGCGCTCCACCCCGGTCCGAGCGCGCCCGCCGCACGGTGGTCACCGAGGTCGTCCGGGACGTCGCGGGCGAGCTCGGGAACACCCCGACGGTGTGCCGCGCGTCGTACATCGACCCCCGCGTGATCGACCTCTGGGAGCGCGGGCACACCATCCGCCCGACGCGCTCGCGGCTCGTGGCGGAGAAGGAGACGCTCGCGCTGCTCGCCTGAGCGGATGCGGACCCGGCCCAGCCGGGCTCAGACTGCGACATGACCGACGACGCCCGGCCCGCGCCGGACCTTCTGCCCGAGCCCGTCGCACCCTCCCTCCCGGGACTCGTGCCGGGGCTCGGCGACGACGGCCGCCCCGCACCCGACGCACCCCTCGTGGCGGTCACGGGCGTCACCGGCTACGTCGGCGGCCGGCTCGTCCCCGAGCTGCTCGCCGCGGGGTACCGGGTGCGCGCGCTCGCCCGCAACCCCGACCGGCTGCGCGGGCGGCCCTGGTACGCCGACGTCGAGGTCGCCCAGGCCGACGCCGGCGAGCTCGAGGAGATCCGGGCGGCCCTGCGCGGCGTGCGGATCGCCTACTACCTGATCCACGCGCTCGGGACCGGGCCCACGTTCGAGGCCCGCGACCGGCGCACCGCGCTGACGTTCGCGCAGGCGGCGCGCGAGGCCGGCGTCGAGCGCATCGTCTACCTCGGCGGGCTCTACCCCGAGGGCGAGGAGCTCTCGCCGCACCTCGCGTCCCGCACCGAGGTCGGCGAGATCCTGCTCGCGTCGGGCGTCCCGACGACCGTGCTGCGCGCCGCCGTCATCCTCGGCTCGGGCTCGGCGTCGTTCGAGATGATGCGCTACCTCACCGAGCGGCTGCCCGCCATGACCGTGCCGCGCTGGGTCGAGAACCGCATCCAGCCCATCGCGATCCGCGACGTGCTGCGCTACCTCGTCGGCTCGGCCGCGATGCCGCCGGACGTGAGTCGCGGCTTCGACATCGGCGGCCCCGACGTCCTGACCTACCGCGAGATGATGCAACGCTACGCCCAGGCCGCGGGGCTCCCCCGCCGGGTCATCGTCGGCGTGGGCGTGCTCACGCCGCGGCTGTCGAGCCTGTGGGTGTCGCTCGTGACCCCGGTGCCGTCGGGCCTCGCACGCCCGCTCGTCGAGTCGCTCGTGCACGAGGTCGTGTGCGACGAGCACGACATCGCGGAGCACGTCCCCGACCCTCCCGGCGGCCTCATCGGCTTCGACCGGGCCGTGCGCCTCGCGCTCCAGCGCATCCAGGACGCCGACGTCACGACGCGGTGGTCCTCGGCGTCGGTCACGGGAGCGCCGAGCGACCCGCTGCCGGGCGACCCCGACTGGGCGGGCGGCTCGATGTACGTCGACGAGCGGCGCGTCGAGGTGGACGCCTCGCCCGAGGCGCTGTGGCGGGTCATCGAGACGATCGGCGGCGAGGCGGGCTGGTACTCCTGGCCCCTCGCGTGGCAGCTGCGCGGGATCGCGGACAAGCTCGTCGGCGGCCCGGGGCTGCGTCGCGGGCGCCGGCCCGGGCGGCTGCTCGTGGACGACGCCGTCGACTGGTGGCGCGTCGAGGAGGTCGAGCCGGGCGCGCTGCTGCGGCTGCGCGCCGAGATGCGGGTCCCGGGCCTGGCGTGGCTCGAGCTGCGGGTCGAGCCGGTCGAGGGAGACCACCGGACGGTCTTCGCGCAGCGCGCGCTCTTCCACCCGCACGGTCTCGCGGGCCAGCTCTACTGGGGTGCGGTCTACCCGTTCCACGGCATCGTGTTCGGCGGGATGCAGCGGAACATCGCCCGCGCGGCCGAGACCGCGGAGCGTGCCCGCACGGACCGGCGGCCCAGCGGGGAGCACGCGCGCTCGCGCACGTGAGCCGGGAGCGACATTCACGCCCACGCCCGACGGCCGTCGGCCGTCGGCCCGGCTGGGCCTCGCGGGGACCACCCGGGCGATCCCCGGACGGCTCAGCGGCGGTGCCGCAGCCGGACGGGCTCCTCGAGGTAGACCTCCCACGCGGCGCGCACCTCGGGACCGATGCGCCGGGGCGACCCGGTCGCGGTGTCGACGAGGACCACCGTCGTGAGCGCACGGGCGAACACCGTGCCCCCGTCGGCCTCCGGTGCGTCCCGCACCTCGTAGCAGACGTCGAGGCTCGCACCGCCGAGGTGCCCGATCCACATCTCGACGAGCACCGGCGTCCGCCGGTAGCCCAGCGGCCGCAGGTACTCGATCTCCTGGCGCGCGACCAGCGTCGACAGCTCGGCCCCCGGCCCGGCGTCGAGCACGGCCGTCGGCCACGTCCCCTCCGGGGCGTCGGCGGACGGCACCTGACGCCAGAACGCCTGGATGCGCGCCTCCTCGAGCAGCGTCAGCATCGCGACGTTGTTGACGTGCGCGTATGCGTCCATGTCGGACCAGCGCAGCTGCACGGGGACCACGAGCCTGGTCACGGGGATCTCCTTCGGTGGGGGCGAACGGGGGTCGGGGCGCGCTCGCTCACCGTCACGGCGCCAGGCCGGACGGTGTCAGCGAGCGGCGCGACGCGCTCCGTCACGGCACCGCTCGAGCGCCGCGAGCTCCGACGTCACGGGCTCGACGACGAGCCGCCCGGCGACGACGTCGATCGCCTCGCGCAGCCGTCGCCGCACCCGCGTCGCCCTCCGACGGGCCCCCACGCCCCCGGCCACCCGGCCGAGCAGCGCCACGAGCAGCCCGGCGAGCCCGCCGCCGATCGCGAGCACCGTCGGGGCAGGCAACTCCCACCACACGGGCGTCGGCGGCGCGGGCAGCTGGAGGTAGGCCGCGCCGGCGAGCAGCGCGAGCCACAGCAGCCCCGCGACGAGCGCCGCGAACAGCACCCACTGCAGGGCACCGAGCAGCCCCCACCACGCCGGGCGCCGCTCCGCCTCGAGCCGTGTCCCGGCCACCGCTCGGTCGAGCGCGTCGGCCAGTCCGTCGGTCGTGGCGCGTCGGCGCGCGGCGAGGACCCAGTCGTCGGGCGACCCCGCCGTCGCGGCGTCCGCGTAGTTCCGCACCGCGGTCGCGGCGCGCGCGCGTGCTGCCGGTCCCGGCGTCGGGAGGGACGTGCGGGCGAGGTCGGGTCGTTGCTCGTCGGAGCGGCCGGTGCCGAGCCCGAGCCGCCGCAGCGGGTCGGGCCGGAAGCGCGCGAGCCAGCGCGTGGCGGGCCAGCCCGTGGCGGCGCGCGCCTGCCGCGCCGCGGAGCGCCGCACGGCGGTCACGACCGTCGGGACCGCGGCTGCCTCCTCGAGCGCGGAGACGAGCTCCGCGCGCGCCTGCTTGGCTGCACGGTTGGCGGGGGCCTCACCGCACGCGGCGAGCAGCTCGCGGGCCGCACGGCGGACGTCGGCACGGACGCGCTCGGTGGCGGCCTCACGCCGCTGCGCCGCCGCGGCGAGCAGGGCCTGGAGGTCGGGGACACCCTCACCGGTGCGTGCACTGACCGCGAGCACGGGGACGTCGCGGAGCCCGTCCTCCGCGGCGAGCCGGCGCAGGTCCGCCAGGCAGCGCTCGCGCTCGTCCAGGGGCAGGCGGTCGGCGTGGTTGAGCACGAGCACGACGACCGCGGAGTGCCCGGCGAGCGGGCGGAGGTAGCGCACGTGCAGCGCGGCGTCGGCGTACTTCTGGGGGTCGACGACCCACACGAGGAGGTCGACGCGGCCGTAGAGGCGCTCGGCACGCACGCGGTGCTCGGTCTGCACCGAGTCGTGGTCGGGCAGGTCGAGCAGCACCAGGCCCGTCGTGACGCCCGACGGCGTGACCGTCCCGGCGACCTCGTGGCGCTCGTCGACGCCGAGCCAGTCGAGCAGGGCGTGCGCGGCACCGTCCTCCCCGGACGCACCGCCCGGACCCTCGGGCGCCAGCACCGCCGTACCGGTCCGGGACGGGCCGCTGCGCACCGTGCCCGTCCCCGCCGTGCCCGCCCCCGCCGTGCCCGCCCCCGCCGTGCCCGCCCCCGCCGTGCCCGTTCCCGCTGCACCGGTCCCTGCCCTGCCGGTGCCCGCCGCACCCGTTCCTGCGGTACCCGCCCCGGCCGCTCCGTCGCGCGCGGCGTCCTCACCCGCGGGGGTGGGCCAGACGGCGGCGAGCGCACGGCCGGTGGTGGGCCTCCGCACGCCCGGGACGGCGAGGTCGGCGCCCGCGACGGCGTTGAGCAGCGAGGACTTCCCCGAGCCGGTCGCCCCGGCGAGCGCGACGACGGTGTAGTCCCCCGACAGTGCCGCCCGCTCCCGGGCGTGCGCGAGCACGGTGTCGACGTCGTCGAGGACCCGCTGCGGGAGCCGGCCCTGACCCGCGTCGACGGCCTCCGCGAGCGCGTCGACCTGAACGGCGAGGTCCCGGCCCGGTGCGCGGCCGCTGCGTCGGGCGCTCACGCGTCCTGGCCGTCCTGCGGCGCACCGGTGACGCGTCGCCACCAGGACCGCAGCCGGCCCTCGGGCGGCTGCCCGGGCGACGGTGCCCCGGTGCGCTGCGCACTCGTCCCCGCCGGGGCGAGAGGGGCGTCGGCGCCGTCCGTCGTGCCGCCGGGCGCGTCCCGGCCCGTGAACCCGTTCCCGCGCTCGGCGGCCAGGTGCGCGAGCACGCCGGCGCCGCGGAGGCGTCCGGCCTCGGCGCCCGGGACACCGGCGACCGGCGCCGCGTCCGACGCCGCGGCCGCTCCCTCGGCGCGCGCCGCCGCCGCGGTGACCTGGGCGACCGCCGTGCGCAGGGGATCGCCGCTCGCGTCCGCGGTGCCGAGCGCGTCGAGCTGCGCGGTGAACCGCGCGGCCTGACCGGCGAGCACCGCGCGGACGCGCACCGCGAGCCGCTCGTGGGCCTCGCGGGCGAGCTGGCGCACGGCCTCGTCGCCGAACACCGCCTCGAGGAGCCGCTGCGCCAGGATCGCCGCGCCGCCCGCGATGCCGACCTCGGCACCCGTCAGGCCACCGGTCGACGCGAACACCGCGACCATGAGCGCAGCACCGAGCCCGTTGACCCCGTAGGAGACAGCACGTGCGGTCGTGCGCTTGTCGGCGCCCTCCCGCTCGACGAGCGCGAGGACGTCCGACTGCCACCCACGGATCTGCTCCGCGACCTGACCGCGCAGGTCCCCCGACGCGCGGGACAGCGCGAGGCCCTCGAGCAGCGCGACACCCGCCGGGTCGGTGCGCCAGGCCGAGTGCGCGCGCTCGGCGGCGTCCTCCGCGGCGTCGAGCACGACGGCTTCGAGCCCGTGCCCGATCGCGTGCGCGAGAGCCGGCTCGGGCGCCCGCTGACCGCGGAACGCGGCGGTGATCCGGTCACGGAGGCCCGAGACCTTCTGCTCGACCGCCCGCAGGAACTCGCCGGTCCCGACGACGTCCTGCCAGCGCGCGAGCACCTCGCCCCGCAGCATCGTGCCGTCGGACGTCGCGCGCTCGACCTGCGTGGCGGCGTCCTCGTAGGCGGCGGCGACCGCGGCACGCAGCCGGGCGTCGGCCGCGCGCTGGTCGTCCGCGGCGCGGGCGAGGTCCTCGGCGCGCACGAGCACGTCGCGGGTCACGCCCTCGCGGGTCCCACGGATCACGCGAGCCCGCGCTGCGGGGTCGCCGCCGAGTGCCGTGAGCCAGTCCGCGACGGCGCCGACCGCGACCTCGGGGAGCAGGCCCCCGTCCGTCGAGGTCTCCGGAACCAGGAGGACCGTCGCCTCGGCGAGGTCGTGCTCGTCGAGCATCTGCCGCAGGTGCGCGCTCACGAGCGCCTCGGTGCCGTCGTCGACCCGGTCGAGCACGAGCGCGAGGTGGACGCGGCGGCGCGCCGCGGCCCCGAGCAGCTCCCACGGGACGGCGTCCGCGTAGCGCGCGGCGGTCGTGACGAACAGCCACAGGTCCGCCGCCGCGAGCAGCTGCGTCGCGAGCGCGCGGTTCTCCTCGACGACCGAGTCGATGTCGGGTGCGTCGAGCAGCGCGAGCCCGGGCGGCAGGGCGGGTGACGACACGAGCCGCAGCCCGGCGCCGTGCCCGTCCGTGGCCGTCGCGGCAGGCCCGGTGAGGTGAGCAGCGGTCGAGACCCCTCCACCCGAGCCGCCCCCGGGGCCACCGGGAACGGCCGCGCCGCCCCCGGTCGCACCGGCGCCGCCCGACCAGCCCGCGCTGCCGCTCGCTGCCGCGCCGCCGCCGTCGGCCGCGCTCTTCGCGAGGTCCACCCGCGCGCCGACGAGGCGCGCGAGACCGGGCAGCACGCGGTCCGTCGAGAACCACCGTGCGTCGAGGGGGTGGTGCACCAGCACCGGCCACCGGGTCGTCGGCCGGAGCACGCCCGACGTCGTGACCTGCTCGCCGAGCAGCGAGTTCACGAGCGTCGACTTGCCCGCACCCGTCGACCCGCCGACCACGACGAGCAGCGGGGCGTTCTCCGCCCGCAGCCGTGGCAGCAGGTAGTCGTCGAGCTGGTCGAGCACCTGCGCGGGATCGCCATCCCCCCCAACTCCCCACAAACCACCACAACGGAAAAAAGGGTGGGCGAAGTGAGAAAGGAGAAACACGAAGG
>NZ_JBSGSU010000007.1:120374-183571 GCF_053607065.1 Cellulomonas sp. NPDC055163
CTCGGCCGGGAGCGGGGGAGGGGGGGGGGGGGGGGGGGGGGAAAGCGCGGGCGGGAGCGAGAGGCACCCGGGACTGAGAGGGGCAACGCCAACCCCGAGCCGGGTCTCGGCGACGCGCGAACGCAGCACCGTGAGGGCGTCGACCAGCTCCGTGTGCACGCTCGATGCCACCGCGCCGCCCTCCGGCTCAGTCCCGCGTCAGCTTGCGGTACGTCACGCGGTGCGGCCGGGCCGCGTCGGCGCCCAGGCGGGCGACCTTGTTCTCCTCGTAGGACGCGAAGTTCCCCTCGAACCAGTACCAGTTCGACGGGTTCTCCGCGGTGCCCTCGTAGGCCAGGATGTGCGTCGCGACCCGGTCGAGGAACCACCGGTCGTGCGAGACCACCACGGCGCAGCCGGGGAACTCGAGCAGCGCGTTCTCGAGCGAGCCGAGCGTCTCGACGTCGAGGTCGTTGGTGGGCTCGTCGAGCAGGAGCAGGTTGCCGCCCTGCTTGAGCGTGAGCGCGAGGTTGAGACGGTTGCGCTCACCGCCCGAGAGCACGCCCGCCGGCTTCTGCTGGTCGGGGCCCTTGAACCCGAACGCCGCGACGTACGCCCGCGAGGGCATCTCGACGTTGCCGACCTTGAGGAAGTCGAGACCGTCGGAGACGACCTCGAACAGCGTCTTCTTGGGGTCGATGCCGCCGCGCGACTGGTCGACGTAGGAGATCTTGACGGTCTCGCCGACCTTGAGCTCGCCGCCGTCGAGCGGCTCCAGCCCCACGATCGTCTTGAACAACGTCGTCTTGCCGACGCCGTTCGGGCCGATGACACCCACGATGCCGTTGCGCGGGAGCGTGAAGCTCAGGCCGTCGATGAGGACGCGGCCGTCGAAGCCCTTCTCGAGCTTCTGCGCGTCGAGCACGAGGCTGCCGAGGCGCGGGCCCGGCGGGATCTGGATCTCCTCGAAGTCGAGCTTGCGCGTGCGGTCCGCCTCGGCGGCCATCTCCTCGTAGCGGGCGAGGCGCGACTTGGACTTGGTCTGGCGGCCCTTGGCGTTCTGCCGGACCCACGCGAGCTCCTCGGCGAGGCGCTTGGCGAGCTTGGCGTCCTTCTTGCCCTGCACCTCGAGGCGCTGCTGCTTCTTCTCGAGGTACGTCGAGTAGTTGCCCTCGTACGGGTAGAGGCGGCCGCGGTCGACCTCGCAGATCCACTCCGCGACGTGGTCGAGGAAGTACCGGTCGTGGGTGACCGCGAGGATGGCCCCGTGGTACTGGGACAGGTGCTGCTCGAGCCAGAGCACGCTCTCGGCGTCGAGGTGGTTGGTGGGCTCGTCGAGCAGCAGCAGGTCGGGCTTCTCGAGGAGGAGCTTGCACAGCGCGACGCGACGGCGCTCACCACCGGAGAGCACCGAGACGTCGGCGTCCGGCGGCGGGCAGCGCAGCGCGTCCATCGCCTGCTCGAGCTGCGCGTCGAGGTCCCACGCCTCCGCGGCGTCGATGGCCTCCTGGAGCTGGCCCATCTCGGCGAGCAGCGCGTCGAAGTCGGCGTCGGGCTCGGACATGAGGTTCGAGATCTCGTTGAACCGGTCGAGCTTGCCCTTGATCTCGGCGACGCCCTCCTCGACGTTGCCGAGCACCGTCTTGCTCTCGTTGAGCGACGGCTCCTGCATGAGGATGCCCACGGTGTAGCCGGGCGAGAGCCGCGCCTCGCCGTTCGACGGCTGCTCGAGGCCGGCCATGATCTTGAGGATCGTGGACTTGCCGGCACCGTTGGGGCCGACGACGCCGATCTTGGCGCCGGGCAGGAAGTTCAGGGTGACGTCGTCGAGGATGACCTTGTCGCCGTGCGCCTTGCGCGCCTTGTACATGGAGTAGATGAACTCAGCCACTGGCTCTTCGTCCGCCTCGGTGCTCGGGGGTGTGTCGAGGGAGTGCACGGAACGGGCCTCCCGGCCGCGCGCGGTGTCGCGTCGGCAGCCGGAAGGCCCGGGCCCTGCGGTCCGGTGGCCCCAGCCTAGGCGATCACCTCGTACCGGTCAGTGCGAGATCCTCGTCGGCGCGCACGTCCGCGAGCGCGTAGAGGGCCGCGTCGCTCCCTCGCGCGCCGTCGAGCGCGTCGAAGCCGTCGCCGTCGCCCGCCTCGCCGTCCGCGGCGTCGGCCGGGGCCGCGTCGCCCGGGCTCGAGCGGACCGTGCGCATGTAGCGGGCGGTACCGAACGCGAGGTCGGGGCCGATCGCGATCGCGTCGAGCACGAGCGACGTCCGGGGCTCGCCGTCGGCGGTGCTCCACTCGTCGGTCGAGAGCCGGCCGTGCACGAGCACCGGGTCCCCCTTGCGCAGCGACTCCGCGACGTTGCGCGCGGCCCCGCGCCACGCCTTGACCGTGAACCACTCGGTGCGCCCGTCGACCCAGGTGCCGCGCTCGCGGTCGAACCACCGACGGGTCGACGCCATACGGAACGTCGTGAACGGGGTCGACGTGCCGCCGGCGCCCGACGACGCGCCCGGCGCCGCACCGCCCGCGGTCCCCGCCGGGGTCGCGCCCGGACCCGGGGCGGGCGTGGTGCCGGTGCTCGTGCCGGGGTAGTGCTTCGGGTCGGTGCCCAGCCACCCGACCAGCGTCAGGGTCAGCTCGTTGGTGCTCATGCGTCCTCCTCGGTGAGGGGCCGGCGAGCGCCGACCCTGTGGAGGCAGCGTGGCTCGCGGACTCGACCGGGTCGGCGGGCGACGACGCGGACGGTGAGCGCGGCGACGCGGGAGCGGACTGTGGGTGGGTGACGCCGCGATCAGCGCACGGTCGCCAGGGCCACGAGCTCGCGCACCCGGCGGTGCTCCGCCACGACCTCGGCGGCGGGCTCCGCGAGCCGCGTCCGCGCGACGGCCTCGAGCTCGGCGCGCCCCTCACGCAGCACACGCTCAGAGCGGCGGCGCGCGAGGGTCCGGCGCAGCAACCACGTGGCGAGGGCGAGCCCGAGCGCCAGCACCGCGAGCCCGGCCGCGACGGGCAGCGCCCAGTCCTGCGGCCCCTGCCCCACGGACCCCAGCTCGAGGCCGAGCCCGATCGACGCCGCGGCGACGGCCCCGACGCCCGCGAGCACCGCGAGCACGAACCCCGCGACGGCGACCCGCGAGCGCCGCGCCGCGACCGTCACCCGTGCGAGCGCGTCGTCGATCTCGAGCCGCAGGCGCTCCGCGGGAGTCACGCGCGCGACGACGTCGTCGGCCCACCGGACGGGGACCGTGCGGGTCACGCCCGCGAGCCAGCCGGCCCGCGCGAGCACCACGGTGTCGGCCTGCACGGCGCCGAACGACGGCACGGTCCGCGAACCGCCGCGCACGACGGCGCCGACGGCGTCCGCGATCGCCGGGAGCCCCGCACCCTCGGCGAGGACGTCGACGAGCTCGACCACGCCCAGCCGGCTCGGCGCGGGCTCGCGGTCCGCGACCTGGCTCGCGAGCAGCGTCGCCGCGTCGTTGAGCTCGGCGCCCGCACGCTCGGCGGCGACGCTGCGACGCCGGACCACCGCGGCGAGCCCGTCCCGCAGCTCGGGGACGCCCTCGCCGGTGTGCGCCGACGCGGTGCGCACGTGCACGCCGGTCAGGCCGTCCTCGACGAGGAGCCCCTCGACGTCACGGACCAGCTCGTCGTGCATGTCGGCGGCGACCGTGTCGATCTGGTTCAGCACGACCGTCATGGCCGCCTCGTGACCCACGAGCCGGCGCAGGTACCCCGAGTGCAGCGCGTCGTCCGCGTACTTCTGCGGGTCCACGACCCACACGAGCAGGTCCGCCATGGGCAGCAGCAGGTCGACGACCGCACGGTGCGCCGGCTCGATCGAGTCGTGGTCCGGGAGGTCGAGCAGCACGAGCCCGCGCAGCGGCGCCTCCGTGTCGCCGTCGAGGAGGCTCTCGCGCTCGATGCGGCGTTCGCCCTCGACCCCGAGCCAGTCGAGCAGCGCACCGCCGCCCTCGCCCCACACGCACGCCGTGACCTTGGACGTCGTCGGACGCTTGACCCCGACGTCCGCGAAGTCGAGCCCGCAGATCGCGTTGAACAGGCTCGACTTGCCGGAGCCCGTGCCGCCGACGAGCGCGACGATCGTGTGGTCAACGCCGAGCGCGAGCCGCTCGCGCACGCGCCCGACCGACGCCGCGACACGCGCCGACACCTCGGGGTCCAGCCGGTCGGCCCCGACCTCGAGCGCCTCCTCGAGCTGCTCGACACGGAGCGTCAGCGCCTCCGTCTCGGCACCGTGCAGCGTCCCGTGCACGGTCGCCCACCCCGGCAGCGTGCGGACCGTCTCGGTCCTCTCGGTCATGTGAGCCCCTTCAGGACGGCGAGGCGCAGGCGCAAGAGCGACGACGCGTCCTCCGCGAGGTCGGGCTGGTCGAGCAGCGCGGCGGCGGCGGCACGCTCGAGCTCGACCTGCCCCGCGGCGCGGTCCGCGAGCTCGTCACGCAGCACGTCGCGCGCCCACGTGCCCGCGTCGCCCAGCAGGTCCTCGAGCAGGAAGCGCGCGGGCTCGAGCCCGGCGGCGGCGGCGAGCGCGACCGCCGCGATGCCCTGCTCCCCCAGGGCGCGCTCCGCGAGCTCGGCGCGCCGGGCCGCACGCGCGACCTCCTTGGCGCTGCGCGGGTCCGCCGGGTCCCGTCCCTCGCCGCGTGCACGTGCGAGCGCCGCGCGCACGACCACGGGCGCCTCGTCGACCCAGTCGCGCGCGGAGCGCTCCGCGGCGGCGACGCGGGCGTCCTTGCGCTCCTGGGCCGGCCACAGCGCCTCGATCGACGGTCCGCCCACCGGGGCACCGGCGCCGGTCAGGCGCGTGCGGACGAGCCGCTCGGCCTGCGCGCCGGCCGCCGTCAGGTTCGCGGCGGCCGACCGGGTCAGGTCGCGGCCGAGCGGGCCGACGGCCTCCTCCCGGCGCCGGCCCGCGCGCCGCGAGCGGTGCACGCGGCCGGACGAGCGCACGACGTCGGCCAGCGGGCCGCCCGCCGCGGTCAGCTCGGCCCACCGGGCGCGCACCGCACCGTCGGCGACGACCCCGCCGTGCACCGCGGCGCGCGCGGCGTCGGAGGGGCCTGCCGCGGCCAGGTCGAGCTCGGCGGCGATCGCCTCGGCGGCGTCGGCCTGGGCCTGCACGGCCTCGGCGAGCTCGTCGACCCACGGGCGCAGGGCCGCGAGCGAGCCGCGGAGCGTGCGCCCGATCACGGTGCGGGCGCGGTCGGGGCCGGCGAGCATCGTGAGCCAGCGGTTGATCGGCGCGACGACCGCAGAGCCCAGCAGGCCCTCGTGCGGCCCGACGTCCGGCACCACGAACAGCGGCGCGCCCTGCATGCCGTGCGCGCGCAGGCGCTCGAGCAGGTCACCGCGCACGGTGGGCAGGGACGCCGGGGTCACGCGGTTGAGCACCATCGCGATCGACGCGCCGCGCGCGACGGCACCCCGCAGCACCTGCCACGGCAGCGCGTCGCCGTAGCGCGCCGCCGTCGTGACGAACAACCAGAGGTCCGCGGCCTCGAGGAGCCGGTGCGCGGACGCCCGGTTCGACTCGAGCACCGAGTCGAGGTCCGGGGCGTCGAGCAGCGCGACCCCGCGCGGGACGTTCGCGTTCGCCACGACCTCGACGGCCTCGAGGACCGGGTGGTGCGCCAGGAGGTCCTCGTCGTCCGGGTGGTGCACCAGCACGGGGCGGCGCGTCGTCGGCCGCAGCACGCCGGCCGCGGTCACCTCGGCGCCGAGGAGGGAGTTCACGAGCGTCGACTTGCCCGCACCGGTCGAGCCGGCCACGACGACGACCGCGGGCGCGGAGAGCTCCTCGAGGCGCGGGACGAGGTGGTCGGCGAGCTGGTCGAGCAGACGGGCCCGGGACGCGCGTGCCTCGGGGACGCCGGGGATGTCGAGGGGGAACCCCGTCCGCTCGACGTCCCGGTGCAGCACGCGCACGGCGTCGAGCAGCGACATCTGCGCCAGGGGCCGGACGAGCAGCTCCTCAGCGACTGCGGTCCCCGCGTGCGCACTCACGTCCCTATAGTCGCGTGCCGACGTGAACAGGCCAAACGCACGCGCCGCAGCGACGGCGGCAGCTCCGCCGGGGCGCGTGTCGACCGTCACAGGACCGAGCGCGTGCTGCGGACCCGGCCCGGACGCACCGGTCGCGGGCGGGCGCGGGCCGAGCCGATACGGTAGGCGCGAGAGGCCCGGCGGCCCGACGTTCCGCGTGAGCACCGACGGCCGGGCCCCGCCCTCATAGCTCAATGGATAGAGCAACGGCCTTCTAATCCGTAGGTTGCAGGTTCGAGTCCTGCTGGGGGCACCTGACCTGGACTAACGCTCTGCGTGCTCCCCTCGACAGTCGTCGAACCCCCGGTTACCCCCCTGATTGCTCGGCGACCCGGTACCACGGCGCTTCTCCGCGCGAGGCTTGACTCTCCGCCAAGCGTCGCTTCGCCAAGTGCACGACCTCCGGGCTGGGCTGACCGCCGTATCCGGAAGCCGTGATGTCGATACCGCCGTCCGAGCGTCGCGTGAACTTCACGATCCCGCCAGCAACGGGCACCTCGTAGCGCTTGATCGACTGCGCGGCAGCCCTGTGCGGCGCCGTGGACCGCGACGATAGAGGCCGCCCCGCTCCCGATCGATCCCTGCCGGCGATGCTCGACGCAAGCCCGAGAGGGAGAGTAAGGACGAGGACCAGCAGGGCGCAGACCCAGTAGGCGACCGTGTCGAGGATCGGTATCCCAACGAACAACATCAGGAGACCGAAGCCCACCGATCCCGTCGTCCAGTAGTCGCCGGGGACAGGCAGACGACCCCCGGTAAAGGCGACAACGGTGAACCACAGTCCCCAGAGCGTCGCCAGGCCGACGCCCACCACGGCCACAGTCCCACCGATGCCTCGTGCGATAGATTCCGACCGGCTCATAGCGCCAAAGGTAGTGACGCGACCCGGCGAGATCGGTCAAACCAGGATAACTACACCCTTTCGGCCCTAGAGGACGGCGGCAGCTCGCCCGTCTGCGAAATCCGATGCCATGTACACGTCCTGCGTCATCGAAGGCTGCGAGTGACCGAGCACCGTCGCGACGGCCCGCGCCGAGAGCCCGCTCTGATCGAGCATCGTTGCAGCGGTGCGCCGGAACGTGTGAGAGGTCGCCCACTCCAACCCCGCGCCGTCGAGCACGCGACGGATCGCACTGCTCGTGTTGCTCTGGTCCCGCACCTTCCCGCGCGGCGACGCGAAGACGACCCCGGCAGCGCTGGACTCGCGCGCTAGCCGCTCGATCAGTAGCGCGACCACCCAACCCGGCAGGTGCACGACGCGAACGCCCGCAGCGGTCTTCGTCCGCTCCTGCACCTTCATGCCGCCGCCTTTGGCGACTCCCCCAGCCTTGCGCACTAGCGTCGCCTCGATGCGCGCAGTGCCGTTCGCGAGGTCAACGCGGTCCCAGCGAAGCGCAGTCGCCTCACCGACGCGCACACCGGTGCCGAGCATGAAGGCGATGAGGTCGGCAACGTCAGCACCCTGGGCGTAGTCGTCCGCCGCTACGTAAGCGAGCAGGGCATCCCGCTCCGCCCGCGTAAGCGCCCGCCGGTGGTCGCGTTCGCCGGGAACGCGCTCGACATAGGGAACCTCAGTCTCTGCAACCGGGTTGGCGACGATCGCACCGTGACGGACCGCCGTGCGGAAGATGCCTCGGTAGATCGAGCGCACGGTCTTTGCAGCACCCGCACCGGACGACTGTGCGACGGCTGCCAGTGCGCGTTCAACGGCTGGGATGTTGACCTCGCGGACGGCAAGCGCGGCCAGCGCGCCGGGCTTGTGCTTGTCGTTGCCGATGACATGGCGGTGCAGCGCGTTGCGGTAGGTCGTCTTACTGGTCTCCGCCAGTCGTCCAGCCTCGACGTACTCAGCGAGCCACAGGCGCGCCACGTCCGCAACGCTGGTTTCGGGCGTCACCGTCGCCCCCTTGACCGGCGCTACGCGGTCCCGCACCGCCGCCTTGAGCGCAGTCTCGGCCTTGCCCTTGGTCGTGCCGTACCGCTCGATGTCGCGCAGCACCCCGTCCGCGTCGCGGATCTTGGTACGCGCACGCCATCGCTCAGCACGGACGCCAGTACCCGCTTGCGTCCACCTGCCAGCTTCGTCGCGCACCTGCGCCGTAAGGGCGATGCTTCCGGTCGTACCGAGCGCCAGTCGAGGGCGTGCCATGCGTCAGCTCCAGTGGGTCGAGCGAAGAAGCTTCACCGTAACCGATATCAGGGGAGCAGGTTGCAGGTTCTCGAGCCCCAGTTCCGGGCCACGGGTTCGATGCATCGCTCCCGGGTAGGGATAGCCCCGCCTCAGCGCTTCCATGAAACGCGTTCGTACTTCGCGGATCCGAACGTCGTGATTCGAGCTTCGGAGTCGCCCACCGGCGCATCCGGCATAGATTCGAACGTCAGTTGAATATGCTGCGCGGCTTCGGGGTCCATCTCCCAGGCCAGATCGACGACGCCATCGCCTGCGAACTTCCGCGCGCAATAAGCAACGTCCGCCCACCATTCAGGGGCGTCGCCGGCGACTACAGCCAACGCACTCACCCAGGCAACGGCGTTACTCGGTTCCGAGAACACCGCTGCTAGGAAGTACTCAACGCTCCGAGCTCCGGCGCTTTCGCGCTCAGCCGCCAGGCGCCATAGCGCCATAGGGCAAAGCAAGTCGTACTGCAACGCCTCGCCCGCGACCGTGACGCTCAGATCATCCACATCGCACATGCGCTCTGCCACAAAGTCGTCCCGCGACTGACGCGTTATCCCGGTCGAATCCACTAGGAACTGCACATAGCGCGCTTTGAGCCGGTACTCGGAATCCTCCAAGTCGTCAGACGAAAGAGTTTTCTGCAGAAGGTCGAGCGACTCCGTATAACGACCCGCGAAGAGCAACGCGTCCGCGTATAGAAGTTCTGCCGATTGGTCACCCAGCGCGACTGCCCTGGCATACTCGTCCGCTGACTTCGCATACTCGCCTGACAGGAACAACGCCCCACCAAGGTCCCGGCGCCAGTAGTCCCTGTCGCGATACGAGGGGTCGATCATAGCCGCTTGCTCGAACATTTTGACCGCGAATTCGGGTGCGCTTCCCAACGAACGTCGCGCAAGGTTATACGTGAGAATTGCGGCGGATGACAGATCGCCCTGCGCCAAATCTGACGTCGCCCACTCCCGCATGACGTCCACCACCAGGTCCCCCTCTGCCGAGTCGAGAGGTCGATCCAGGAGCATCGCGATCATCCCCGCGTGATCCCTTGTCGCTTCGTAGCGCCTCGCCCGATCGAGCACGCCTATCGCAGCTTCGCGCTTACCTCCACGCGCCAAGATGGTGACGCCATGCGCGAGGCCAGCACCGTGCAGGGACGGCGAGGTCTCTGCAACTGATTCGAGTACCGCTGCACCCTCTGCGGTAAGTCGTGCTTGATGTAGTTGCGTAGCAACTACGAAGAGAATGTCTGCCGCTAAGCCCTCAACCCGCTCCATCTGTCCGCGCGAATCAGACGGATCGCGCTCTCCGGAATAATCCAGCGTTTTCGGAGAACCCCCGGAGAGCTCCACCATGGTTCGCTGGGAAGACATCTTAATATTGATAGCCAAGACTGACGGCCTCGGCGAGGTGCGGAAGATCCCCGAGAATCTCCTGAGCGCCTCGCGTACGCGGACGACAACAAGCCCGGCGGGCACCCCCGCGATCGTGCCAGTGCCGACGCAATTAACTTGAATTGGTAACTTGTCGCGCTGATCCCGAATCGCTCGCGCCGCGAGCACTTCGCGCTCTAACGAAGCACTGAGCCCATCCGTCCATTCCTCCTCCGGGACAAATCTAACACCCACGCTCTTTGCGCCGTCGCGAATCGGAGTCGGGTCGATATGGTGAGCCCAACGCACCCACATCTGATTCGACCCGCTATCCCAAAGGCACAGCAACACCGGCACGTCCTGCGCCAGCCAGTAGCGCAACTTCTCTGCCTTGACACTGACACTCGGCTTGCCTTTGAAATCCCCAACACTCTTTAGCTGCACGGCGAAGCGCAGACCCGTAGCTTGGTCTCCTTCAAAAATCTCCACGTCGAGATCAATCCCGTAATCCCGATTTCGATCTTCGACCGACCAAGTCTCTGGCGCATGCGCGGAGAAGGCCACGCGCGATCGGGCCTCAAGTCGATGCTGCACCGGCCGACTGGGCATCTTGGCGTCGGCGCTGCGATCTGTGCTCTTCGGCATGGCCCTAGTGTGCCGCAGACCTCGGGGGTATGACCTCTGTCGGGTGACCGTACGCACCGCAAGGTGATAGCAGCGCGCTGTCTGCCACCTTCACCAAGTGCGCAGTAACGCAGAATGGACCCCCACCTCGGCGGCTCGATTGCCTATGAGGTGGGGGTCTGGTACCGCATCATTGCTGCTCAGGCGGGCTTTCTGACCCCTGCCGGTGACGGCGGCGGTAGTCACGTTGCTTGCAAGCGCTGCCGCAGAACACCCGGGAAACGGTCTGCGTCGGGTTCTCCCGTCCGCACTCGATGCACCGCCCGGCGTACCAGCGTTCGCGCTGCTCGGCGCTCCACGAGCTCATGCGGCCTCGCCCGGGTGCGTGACATGCCAGAAGGCCACGTGTACGAGCGAGAGTCCGCGCCCGTGCCCCTGCATGAGTCGCCGCTCGGCGGCGTCCCAACGGGCGTGGCAGGTGCGGCAGCGAGGGTCGTAGTGCTCCGGCTTGGCGCTGTACGGCCTGCCCGCCTCTCTGCCGGTGCTGTCGGCCTGCTCGTCAGGGTCAGCGTGGGCATAGGCCCAGTGGTCGGCGGGCTGTCCGCAGGAGACGCAGGGGTAGCCGCGTGCGCTGCCCCGGACGCGCTTGACCCTGCTGTGTGCGCCGTCGTAGGTGACGGCCTCGCCCCGGTAGCGGGGGTCGGGGTGTGAGCCGCGATCGGCACAGCGCGCAGTCGCGCCGCTGAGCAGGTTCGGCGTGCCGTAGGTCCGGACGGTTCCGCAGTCGCAGCGGCAGAGCACACGAGCTGAGCCCTTGAGCGTGCCCAGGTGCTCCACGACGACGAGAGAGCCGAACCGCTCCCCCGGCTGCACTCTCCCCGACGACGCCCGTGCCGGAGCCGTTGGAGGGTTCGCCTGCCGATGAGCTACGGCACGGCATCTGCTCTTGCAGAACTTTGCTAGGCGCGACCTCCCCGCGAGGCTCGCACCACAGTGCGCGCAGGTGCGCTTGTCAGGTGCATGAGCCACGGCCGGGCTCATCGCTGGCCCGCGTACGCGGTGAGGGTCATGCCCTGCTCAGCGGCGAACCGGTCGGCCCGCTCTACGAGGTTGACGGCGCGCTGCCGCTGACGCTCGGCGTAGGCGTGCGGGTCAGCCTGCACGGCGTCAGCACGGGCGCGGTGCTCTGCCGCCTGCACGAGCAGCCGGGTGACGTACCCGTGAGGGTCTGCCTCGCGGCGTGCCGTGCGCCGCTCGTGGCTGCTGCGCTTCGCGCGCTCTGTGGGCAGCGTCTGCGTGCGGGACGGGCATCCCGTCGCGCTCGCCATCACGGCAGGTGTGATCGTTCGGGGGTTCACTTGGGATGGGTCTCCGTTGTCTTGGTCTGGCGGTCGGCTGGGTCGTGCCCTGTAGCCGATCTGATGTGCGCGAGGGCGCACCTGCGGTGATGGGACCTGGGGAGGCTGAGGCGCACATCAGATCGGCACCTCGCGCCGCTAAGGGCCACGCCCACCCCCGCCCCGGTGGTAGGCGAGGCAGGGGCGGGTGTGGGTCGGTCAGGCGGGCTGGTGGTGGGCGACGACCTCAACGCCAGCGAGGACACCTGCCGAGCGGCCGTCCTGCTGGCCGTTCACGGAGACGACACGAGCCGTCGCGATGCGCCCAAGCCCACACGGGGTGCCGACGAGCGCCGCTATGGCAGCGGTGACCATGCCCTGCACGTCGTAGTCACCGATGCGCCGACCGCTGACGGGGAACGCGGCGACCTCTCCGGTGACCACGACGCGCCCCGGCTCGCTCATCGTGGCGTTGGCGCGCTGGGCTGTCGCCGTGCCGAACTGGACGCGGCCCGCGCCGAACCGCTCCGTGACGCCGCGCGCGATGCCAGAGAGCACCCCGTGCGCCTCCATCGGCAGCGCGTCCGGAGTGAGCGTCAGTGCGGGCAGCGGCGCGTACCCCGTCACGTGGAGCACCTGACTTGCCACCTCGGCGCCCGTGGGCAGCGTCGTCACGTCCGGGTCGCCAGCACCGATCTGCACGAGCGTGCCGCTGGGGGTCTCGCGGTGCTCGGGCTTGACCCAGCCTCGCCCGTCCTCGACGAGCTGGGCAACGTCGAGCGTGCCTCCGTAGACCGCGACGGCGACTCGTCCCGAGACGGTGCCCTCGACGTGATCGACCTGCTGCGCTCCGACCGCCCGCACGAGCACGGCCGGTGCTGCGGGTGGACCCGAGTACACCGCTGCGGCGACGGTAGCCGGCAGACCCGTGAGCACGCCGAGAGCATCAGCCACGATGGGCGCGAGGACACTCGCTGCGCCGCTCACGCGGACACCCCGGCCAGCACCGCAGCGACCGTCGCATCGGCGTCAACCGCCGAGTACGTCTCACCGTTGACGATCAGCGCCGCGACCGGGTTGCCGAACACACCCCGCGTCTTCGGCCGGACGAGAACCGGGCTGAGCGGATCAGCCTCCCCCACCATCAGCCCCGCATCGGACGCGACCGCGAGAGCGTCGGCCAGGCGCACGTTCCGCTCCTCGACCTGCGAGCGCAGCGTGACCAGCGCCGCCGTGATCGTGGCTCGCGCCTCCGCGACGTCCCCGGCCACCTCAAAACCCTGGCCCGCCGCGAGGGTGCTCGCAGTATCCGTAGCGACGACCACCGCATACGCGGCCTTAGCGTCAGCGAGCGCCTGGGTTGCGTGGTCGAGCAGCGCCGCAGCACGACCTGCCTCCGCCTGCGCCGACATCAGCTCGGCGGCGGACACTGACTCGTCCCCTGTTCGCAGTCGCTCGGACAGGTCAGCGCTCGTCGTCAGTGCCGCACTCGCGGCGCGCTCTGCGTCGGCGTGCCGCGACGTGGTTCGTGCCACGGTCTCTCGTGCTTCGTCCACGGCGCTGGGCTTGGTCGTTGCCGTGCTGGCCTTGCGTGTTGCTGTCGCCACTGGGCGACCTCCTTCGGTGATGTGCCCGCCGATGGCAGGGCTCGGCAGCGGCGACCGGTATTGGTCCCGCTGTAGTGCTGTGCTGGTGGGGCGCTCCGCGCCCCTCTGGTGCTGCCCGCTGGCGCCTGCTTCCTGAGGGCGCTCCGCGCCCCCCGGTCCTGCTCGCTGGCGTCTGCTTCGTGTGGGCGCTCCGCGCCCCTCGGAGGCAGGCACCCATCTACGCTCGCCGCTGCTCTTGGCTCTACGGCCTGGCGCAGGCACCCGGTGCGCGTACCGCGCCCGGTGCCCTGGCGCAGACGCTCGGGCCGCTGGCAGGCCCGGTGCTGTGTCTTGGGAGAGAGAGGAGAGACCGGATGGTGTTTGCGCAGGTCACGGCGTCGGACTTGCGCGTGGGACGCCCGGGTTTCGGAACTATCCCGAGCGTGGGACGCCCGGGTTTGAGGGCTATCCCGAGCGTGGGACGCCCGGGATTTCAGGCCGCGACTTGCCCGAAGCCGCCCTGAGGCCGTGTCGGACAGGGCGACTTGGCGTCCTTGCGGCCGGTCTGAACGGCGAAGATCGGGTGCACCAGGCACTCCGACCACGACCCGGCTTGCAGCATCCCCGCCTCGACCATGCGGCCGATGGCCCGCTTCAGCGCGGACGCGGACAGCGGGGTCAGTTCCCCTGTGGTCATGTTCGCCTTGGACAGTAGGAGACGAAGCTCGCCCCGACGCCAGTGCGAGTGCCCGGACAGCTCGATCCTCGACCGCGCGGCGCTCATCAGTCGCAGGTCCGTGGACAGGGCCGGGTTCCGGGCTGCCGCATCGTCGTAGACGGTAGCGACGGCTGCCCAGGTCTCCGGAATCGACAGGCTCCGGCGACGGCTCACGCGAACACCTCCGTCAGACGCTCGCGCGACAGCTCGGCGTACGACCCGCTGGGCGCCTCGTCCTCGCGGTGCTCGGCGCTCAGGCCGTACTCGGCAAGGTCGAAGTACGCCAGCAGGTCGGGCGTCATCAGGTCCAGCCGGGTGGAGGTGGACCCGGGAGCTAGCAACCCGTGGGTGACGGCCTCCCTGACACTGGCTTCCGCCTCTGCGAGGGACACCCCCAGGTGATCCGAGAGGTAGCCGCCTCGCACGATGGCCGGGCTCGTCTTGGCGACGGCGTAGAGCAGCGTGCGGAGCATGGGGTCGAGCGGGTGCGCCTTGCTGCTGCGCCGCGATGTCCGCGTGGTGGTGATGAGTCGCTGGTCTCGGGCTCCGGCCCAGCCGCTCCGGGTCGGAAGCGTGGTGGTGATGGTCACTGCTACGTGCCTCGTCTCTGTGTAGTTGTGGTGCCGCGTCGGCCACGGCTGTAGTGCCCCGGAGCACCGCGAGGTGCCGATCTGATGTGCGCCTGAGCGCTCCCGGGTGTGCCGGTGAGGGTCAAGCCGTGGCGCACAGCAGATCGCCCCGGAGCGCCTGCCACGAGGGCAGTCGGTCGGCCTGTCCAGTGACCGATCGCCAGCCGTTCGGGTGCGCGATGGGCAGAGCCCCGACGAGCGCGGCGCACGGGGGACACGGCGGACGCTCGACACGAGCAAAACCCTGCTGATGACCCCAAGCGGCTTGGGCGGCGCAGGTCGAGCAGAGGCCGAACGCGGAGTACCGCGTCTTGGTCCGCTCCCAGCGCAGCGCCTGACCGAGCGTCTCAGGCGCGTCGCGAGCGACGAGCTGGCGTGGCATCAGTGCGCCGGTGTCACGAGCGAGGCCGCCTCGTACGCCTCAATGTCGGCCAGCCGGTAGCGGACCCGGAACCCGATCTTGACGTACGGCACGCCACGCCCCGCGCTGCGAGCGTCAGCGAGGTTGCTGCGGGAGACCTGCCAGCGAGCGGCGAGGTCGGTCTCACTGAGGAGCGTCTGACGCTGGGTAGCGGTGAGGGTTGCGGACATCGGGGTGTGCCTCCTGGGCATTAAGAAAGCCCCATGCCGGGCGGCATGAGGCTGGGGGTGCCCGCGTGAGCGGGTGCTGTCTTGGACGACCGGCAGGGGTTCGCCGGGCGGGGAGCGTTGAGCGCTCCGGGGGCGCGGTTCTTGGCGGGTTTCGCGCCCCCGGAGCGGGTGCACCGCGAGCAGGGGTCGCCCCCACGGTGCCTCTACTTGTAGGAGCCACGCCGTACTGGTGTCTCCCAGGGCGTCCCACAGATATTCACCCGTTCGGAGTAGTGCGGAACGCTTCGCCGCTGTTCAGGCCCTTGACGAGTCGCTGGACCGCCAACTTGACCGACTGCCGCACGGACTCCTCGCTCACATCGTCGTGCTGCGCGATCTCCGCGTGCGTCCAGCCGAGTCCGAAGCAGAGAAGCAGTCGGCGCCTCTGAAGGTCGCTCAGCGCGTTCCAGGCAGTCCGCAGGTCGGCGGCATTCGCGATACGGCCACCCGTTCGCGAGGGGTCGCCGGGAGGTGGCGGCATCCCCGGCTCATACGAGCCGAGTGAACCCAACGCAAAGCTCTCATCCCAGATGAGCGGGATGCTCGCCTCGACCTCGCCAACTGTGTAGTCGTCTGGCGTCTCACGCAGTGACCCGCCGATTGGCCGGTCCCGCCTTTGGACGATGACCTCTGCATCCCGGACCGCCTCTGCCTCCCGAGCCACGGCGGCATCCGATGCGTTGTCCTCCTTCACGCCGGGCAGGTCGCGGAGCACCCGAGACCGGAGCTCGGCTCGGTGGACGCCCCCGCCCGACTCCCGGAACCGATCGCTGGCGGTCGCGATGTACAGCCGTGCCGCCTGCCGAACGTCGTCCGCGTCTGCCTGCGGGTTGTCGCGCGTGTTGACCGTCCGGACTGTCGAGTCGATGACTGCCACGCGCGGACCGGCCTCGCGCCAACGGGCGACGGTGTAACGCCCGAGCGAGTCCTCTACCCACTCGCCCCCGAAGTCCACGTAGTTGTACTCGGGAAGGGCAACAAACGTGACCGATCCGATGGTCTCCTGCTGCACCTGGGCGTGAGTCATGAGCCGAGCGACACCAAGGTCCTCGTACCGCTCCACCTCGCGCTGTTCCCTCGGGATCGTTCCCATCCGCCCTACTCTCCGCGTGTCCTGGTGTGCACGGTACGGCTCCGCAGCGGTCGCCCTCACGCCTCGACACCCGCAAGGACGCAGAGCGCCGCCCGCGCCTCGCTCAGCTCTGCGGGCGTCGGCCGACCGATGACCGGTGTACGCCCGTACAGGGCCACCACCTCCCGCCCGTCCGCCGTGGAGCCCTCCCAAGTGGGCACGTCCCACTCGTCGCCCAGCGGCTCCCAGCCGAGAGCATCCAGGCGCAGCAAGGCGGCATCCCAGTCCGCCGAGTGCAGCGACAGCCCGGGGCGCATGGGGTCGGCAAGGTCGCGAGACGGGTCGGGACGCACAAGCACGCCGTACCCGGTCATCGGGTCGAGGTGTGCAACGTGGCTCGCGAACGTGACGGACTGAGGCATCGGTCGGGCTCCGGGAGGTAGTGAGCGGCGAGCACTCCCGCTCACGCGGGGCACTCGTAGGCCCGGATCGGCGGCGCAACCGTGACCGTGGGCATAGGCCTCAGCGTAGATGAGCGCTCCCCCTGAAACCCCCCTGATACAGGGGGACACGCCGGGAACCCTCAGGCGTCCGGCGTAGCGTATGTACCTGATGACCTGCGCGTTCGTGACAGCATGCGACGCGTCAAGACACAGATGACGGATCACCCTTGGATTCCGTAGGTTGCAGGTTCGAGTCCTGCTGGGGGCACACCGGCGGTGCCGGCTCCCCGCCGGGGGCGCGCTCGTCCGCGGACGAGAGGCTCACGAGCCGGGACGCGGCTGCGCGCCGGCCGCGCGCACCGCGGAGGTCCGCCTCCACCACGTCGTCGGACCGCCCGGCGCGCCGCAGCCGTGACGCTCAGTCCACCGGGCGCAGGGGTTCGTCGGGTTGCAGGTCGCCTGCGTGCCCCCGCGCCGACTTCCACGCGCGCCACCGGTCCACGATCGTCACGATCCCCGTGATCGCCACCGCGAGCGCGATCGCCGCGAGCACGTCCGTGAGGAAGTGGTACCCGAGGTAGAGCCGGCTCAGCCCGACCACGGCGATGCCGGCCGCTCCCCCGATCGTCCACGTCACGATGCGCGCCGCGGTCGGTCGCCGCCGGCACGCGAGGTAGCCCGCGACGAGCAGGAACGTCGCCGTGCCGATCGTGTGCCCCGACGGGAACGACGCCGTGGTCTCCGCACCCGGGATGTCCATCGTCTCCATCGGCGGCCGGGGGCGCGCGACCAGCCCCTTGATCGCGAGCGAGAGCAGCGTCGAGCCGGCCATCGCCCCCGCGAGGAGCAGCGGCCGCCACCACTCCCTCCGCACGAGGCCCCACACCGCGCACGCCACGACGACGACCGCCGGGAGCACGGAGGGCCCGGTGACGAACGTGATCGCCGCGAGCACCGCGGTCACGGCGTCGCCCCGCTGCTCGACGAGCCACGTCAGCAGCGGGCGGTCGAGCACCGTGAGGTCGTCCTGCTCCCGCACGCCGTCGAGCAGCCCCGCGAACACGACCAGGCCGAGCGCGACGAGCAGCAGGCCGGGGACCGTCGCGCGCACGAGCGCGTCGCCGGTGACCCGCGACCACGCGCGTCGCAGCGACGAGGTGCCACCCGGGGCCGTGCGCTCGTGGGACATGCAGCGACGCTACCCAGGCGCGTCCCGACCGGCGCGCCGAGCCGCGGCGACCGGGCGCGCCGACCCGGCTCGGACGAGCACGGGTGCACGCGACCCGTCGGCGGACCTGCCGCGGGAAAAAGGGATGACCCGGGCACGTCCGCAGTGGTTCCGTGGACCTACCGCGGTGACCTCCCGGGCCAGGCCAGGCCCACTCGCACGACCCCACGGAGACCACCACCATGCACCCCACCACGACCTACGACCTCGTCCGCAGCGCCCACGAGGAGCGCCTCGCCGCCGCGCGTGCGGAGCGGGAGCGCCGCACAGCCCTCGACCACCGAGATCCCCCGTCCGACGCCTCCGGTCGACCGCCGGAACAGCGGCGCCGCCCGTGGCTGATCCTCGCGGTGCCGGCCCTCGCCGGCGCCGCACGCTGAGCCCGGCGGCAGGCGCCGAGCCCGGCGCCGCACGCGAGCACGGCACGACCGACGACGCGGACCCCCGAGGGCCCGCGTCGTCGGTCTGCGCGGACGCACCGGTCCACGCCCGCGCGTCGGGGACGCGTGGAACGATGGCGGCATGACTCCCCCGGTGACGCCGCCGACCGGCGCGCGCGCCCTGCCCGCGCCGTGAGCTCCGGCGACGACGCCGCGCCAGGCCGTCCCGCTGCACGGGCGGGCCGGGGCCAGCGCCTCCGGACCGGCCTGCGCGCGCTCGGCGAACGGCTCGTGCTGGGGGTGGTCGCCGGCGGGGCCACCACGCTCGTGCTCGCGTGGGCCGGCCTGCCGTGGCGCACGGCTCTCGGGGCGGGCGGCGTCGCCGCGGTCGTCGTGGTGCTCGCGGCCTGGGTCGCCTCGACCGTGCCCGCTGCGCCACCGGTGCCCCCTGCGCCGCCCGTGCCCCCGGGTCCGGACTCGTCCGGGACGCCGCGCACCCGCGACGGGAGCGGCGGCGGCGCGCCAGGCGAACCGGGCAGGTCCGGCCCGCGCCGGCCGGCGCCGTAGGCTGGCGGGGTGACGACGACGGGTAACGGACACACGAGCAACGACCGCATCGTGTGGATCGACTGCGAGATGACGGGCTTGGACCTCGCGGCGGACGCGCTGATCGAGGTCGCCGCGGTCGTGACGGACTCCGAGCTCAACGTGCTCGGCGAGGGCGTCGAGGTGGTCGTCGCGCCGCCACCCGCCGCGCTCGAGCAGATGAACGACTTCGTGCGGGACATGCACACGACGTCCGGGCTGCTGGTCGACCTGCCCGGCGGCACGACGCTCGCCCAGGCGCAGGAGCAGGTGCTCGACTACATCCGGCAGTGGGTCCCCGAGCCCGGGCGCGCGCCGCTCGCGGGCAACTCGGTGGGGACGGACAAGACGTTCCTCGACCGTGACATGCCCGAGCTCGTCGGCTACCTGCACTACCGGGTCATCGACGTGTCCTCGATCAAGGAGCTCGCCCGGCGCTGGTACCCGCGCGTGTACTTCGCGTCGCCCAAGAAGAACGGCGGGCACCGCGCGCTCGCGGACATCCTCGAGAGCATCGACGAGCTGCGGTACTACCGTGCGGCGCTGCTCGTGCCGCAGCCGGGCCCCGACTCCAAGACCGCGAAGGCCTTCGCCGCCGAGGTCGTCGCGACCTCCGTCGCGGGCGGCGGGACGGGTGACGCGGCCGGCGCTGCGGTATCCGGTGCACCGCACCCCGCCTGACCTTGTACACTTCTTCTCGCGCCGTCCGCGGCGCAGGCTGGCCGGTTCCCGCAGCGACGGGTCCCGCGCAGGCATGGTGGGTATAGCTCAGCTGGTAGAGCACCTGGTTGTGGTCCAGGGGGTCGCGGGTTCAAGTCCCGTTACTCACCCCATACGAAGGCCCCGCACTCGTCGAGTGCGGGGCCTTCGTCGTACTGGCGGGCGCCTCGCCGCCGAGCCGGGCAGGCCGAGCGAGCCGGGCCCGGACCGAGCCGGTGTCGCGGACCGAGCCTCGCGCTCCGGCCGAGCCCGGCGCCCGGACCGGACCGGCTCGCGGACCGGACTCGGCAGGGCGTGCCGGCTGTGCGCTCAGAGCCTCGCGGCGAGGGCGTTCGCGAAGCGCTCGAGCGACCCGTCGCCCAGCGAGAAGAACAGCGACGGCTCGGTCAGCGCGAGCTCGAGCACGACGGGACGACCGGCGTCGTCCGGGACGAGGTCGACGCGGGCGTACAGGAGGGGGCCGTCGACGCCGTCCACGAGCTGCGGGAGCGCCGCGACGACGCGCTCGGCGACCGCGATCTCGTCGGCGCTCGCCTCGCGCGCCGTCATGACCTCGCGCTTGACCGTGTCGCCCTCGGCGTCCTCGGCGCGGAACGGGCCCTCGAGCTGCGGGGCCTTGCGGACCGCGTGGCTGAACCGGCCGTCGATGAACACGAGCGCGCTCTCGCCGACGGTGTCGACCTGCCGGAGGTAGCGCTGGACCATGACGTGCCGGCCCGCGGTGAGCAGGTTCTTCGCGTGCGTGATGGCCAGGGCTCGCGACGGGGTCTCGCCGGCGTTGTAGCGGCCGGTGTCCCGCGAACCCGTCGAGATCGTCGGCTTGATGACGAAGTCGCCGAAGGCCGGGAAGCGCGTGTGGATCGCGCGCGAGTCGAAGTTGCGCTCGGGGTCGAGCCAGATGGTCGGGATGATCGGCAGGCCGGCACTCTCGAGCGCGCGCTGGTACTGCTTGTCGACGTTCCACGCGACGGCCGGCGCCGGGTTGACGACGCGCGAGACCTCCTGGACCTTCCGGGTCCACGCCAGGAAGGCGTCGGGGTGCTGGCTGTAGTCCCACGTCGAGCGGATCAGCACGAGGTCGTAGGACGACCAGTCGACCGCCGGGTCGTCCCAGACGACGGGCTCGGCGGTGATGCCGCGCTCCGCCAGAGCCGGGACCAGCGGGCGGTCGTCGGCCTCGAGCTCGGGGAGGGCGGACGAGGTCGCGAGGGCGATGCGGGGCTGGGTCACCCGTGCAGCGTAGCGATCCGCCGTCCGGGCCACAGCGCGGCTGCGACCCCGGCAGGTCAGGCGGTGCGACCCGCTGGTGCCTCGCCGTCCTGCGCCGCGCGGGTCACCCGGTGGAGAGCCGCGAGCAGCGACGCGCCGTCGACCGAGCCGACGACCCTGGCCCCGTCCGTGACCGGCACGTGCCCGTCGGGGGCGGCCGCCAACCGGGCGAAGGCGGTGTCGAGCGACGCACCCAGCGGGATCGGGTCGGCGGGCGGGGCGGCTGACCCGGGCACCTCACCCGCACCGGGTGCGCTCGGCACGGGACCCAGGTCCCCGCGCTCGACGCGGCCGAGCGCGAGCAGCCGGACCGCCGCGCCCTGCCCGACGAGGTCCGCGACGGCGGCGCTCGCGGGCGACGCGAGCACCTGCACCGGGTCGGCGAGCTGCTCCAGGTGCCCGCCCCTGCTCAGGACGGCGATGCGGTCCCCGAGGCGGACGGCCTCGTCGACGTCGTGCGTGACCAGCATCACGGTCGTCCCGAGCTCGCGCCGGATCCGACCGAACTCGGTCTGGAGGCGCCGGCGCCCCACCGGGTCCACCGCGCCGAACGGCTCGTCCATGAGCAGCACCGGCGGGTCCGACGCGAGGGCGCGCGCGACCCCGACGCGCTGACGCTCGCCGCCCGAGAGCTCGTGCGGGTAGCGCCGGGCGTACACCGCGGGGTCGAGGCCGACGAGGTCGAGCAGCTCCTCGACGCGGGCGGTGGTCCGGCGACGGTCCCAGCGGAGCAGCACGGGCACCGTCGCGACGTTCTGCGCGACCGTGCGGTGCGGGAACAGGCCGACGTGCTGGATCACGTAGCCCATGCGCCGGCGGAGCTCGACCGCGTCGGCATGCGTGACGTCCTCGCCGCCGAGCAGGATGCGGCCCGACGTCGGCTCGACGAGGCGGTTCGCCATGCGCAGCGTCGTCGACTTGCCGCAGCCCGACGGGCCGACGAGGGCGAGCAGCTCGTGCTCGCGGACCTCGAGCGAAAGGTCCTCGACCGCGACGGAGCCGTCCACGTAGACCTTGCGCACGTGCTCGAACGCGATCGCGGTTCCCATCCCGGGGACGCTACCGGGCCGGACCGACAACGGCCCTCCCGAGCGACGTGCGCCGCGTCCCCTGTGCGGCTGTCGGTGGACGCCGGTACGTTCGCCCGGATGATCCCCACCCGTGCGCTGAGCGCCGCGACCGAGCCAGCGAACCCGTGGCTGTCGTGGGACTACGTCACGCGCAACCAGGAGGACCTCGTGCGCGCGTTCTCCCAGCACACGACACTGACCTTCCAGGCGGTGGCGATCGCTCTCGTGCTGGCCCTGCCGCTCGGCGCGCTCGCGCACGTCCGGCCGCGGCTCGCCGGTCCCCTGGTCGGGACCGCGGGCGTGCTCTACACGGTGCCGTCGGTCGCGCTGTTCGCGATCCTCGCCCCGTGGACGGGGATCGGGCGCACGACGGTGCTGATCGGCCTGGTCACCTACGCGCTGCTCGTGCTGCTGCGCAACATCGTCGTCGGGCTCGCCGGGGTGGATCCCGCGGTGCGCGACGCCGCCCGGGGCCTCGGGTACGGCCGGCTGCGGCTCCTGCTGACGGTGGAGCTCCCGAACGCGCTCCCCGCGATCGTCGCGGGCGTCCGGCTCGCGACCGTGACCACGGTCGCGCTCGTGACTGTCGGGGTCGTGGTCGGGTACGGGGGGCTCGGGCAGCTGATGTTCCGGGGCTTCCGCAGCCGGTACCACGCCGAGATCATGACCGCGACACTCCTGTGCCTCGCGCTCGCGCTCGTGTGCGACCTCGTGCTGTACGCGGCGGGACGCGCCGTGACGCCGTGGTCGCGGGTGCGGACCTCATGACGCCGGACCGGGCGATGATCGGCGGGGTCGTGACGGGCGGGGTCGTGACGGACGGCGTCGTGGAGGAGCGCGTCGCGCCGGACGGCGTGGCACCGAGCAGCGGCGGGCCCGACAGCGTCCCGCCGGGACCCGTGCGTCCGGCGCCCCTGCCGCCGGCGCCCTCGAGGGAGGCGTGATGGGCGTCGTCTCCGAGGCGCTGCTCTGGCTCAACGACCCGCTCAACTGGACGGGCCCCGGTGGCGTGCTGGCGCTCACCCGCGAGCACCTGCTGATCTCCGTCTCGGCGGTCGCGCTCGCGGCGCTCGTCGCCCTGCCGCTCGGGGTGTGGCTCGGCCACCGGCGCCGGGGCGGCACGGTCACGGTCGTCGTCGCGAACACGTCGCGCGCGCTGCCCACGTTCGCACTGCTCACGATCTTCGCGTCCGCCGGGCTGTTCGGGGCCTCGGCGACGACCCTCGCGGTCGCGATCTTCGCGGTCCCGCCCATGCTCACGAACGCCTACACGGGCGTCCTCGAGGTCGACGCGGACGTGCGCGACGCCGCCCGCGGCATGGGGATGTCCGCCTGGACCTCGCTGCGACGCGTCGAGCTCCCGCTCGCGCTCCCCCTCATCGGCGCGGGGCTGCGGACGGCCGCGGTGCAGGTCGTCGCGACGGTGCCGCTCGCCGCGTTCGTCGGCGGGACCTCGCTCGGCTCGATCATCGCGTCGGGCCTGGCCCTGCAGCGGTACGGCGAGGTGCTCGCGGGCGGCGTGCTCGTCGCCGGCCTGTGCCTGCTCGTCGAGGGCGTGCTGGCCGGCGGGCAGCGCGCGCTGACGCCCCGACCGATGCGTCGTCGCGAGGCGCGAGAGAGCTCGTGAACCCGCCGGGTCCCGACCTCGCCGGAGCACGGAGACGCATGGTGCGCCCGATCGTGACCCGATGGTGACGCGGCCCACGGCGCGTGCTGTTGCCGACGCACGCCAGGACCGGTCGAATTGTCCCACCACCCCGCCAGGCCTTCGCGAGGAGAACGTCATGCCCGCACGTCGCCCGATCCTGACTGCCGGCGCCGCCGGACTCCTGCTCCTCGTCGCCGCGTGCGGCTCCCCGGGCTCCGGCGGGGGCGAGGAGCAGACCACCGCGTCGACCGCCGGCGGGACCACCTGCGAGCCCGTCGCGGGCGACGAGCTCGTCGTGCTCGAGGACGACAAGGGCCTGCAGAACGCCGACAACGTCATCCCCGCGGTCAACGCCGCAGCGGCGACGGCGGACCCGGCACTGGTCCCGCTGCTCGACTCGGTCTCCGAGTCGCTCGACACCGACGACCTCATCGAGCTGAACCGCTCGGTCGACATCGACCGGCGCACGTCGAGCGAGGTCGCCGCCGAGTACGTCGCCGACGAGGGACTCGCCGCGGTGGACGCGAGCGCGGGTGCCGGCACGAAGGTCGTCATCGGTGCCGCCAACTTCTCCGAGAGCGCGACGCTCTCCGAGGTCTACGGCGAGGTGCTCCGCTCCGCGGGCTACGAGGTCGAGGTCCAGACGATCGGCAACCGCGAGACGTACCTGCCGGCGCTCGAGGGCGGTCAGCTCACGCTGACGCCCGAGTACGCAGCGACGCTCGCCGAGTTCCTCAACACGAAGGTCAACGGCGACGGCGCGGAGCCGGTCGCGAGCGCCGACCCCGCGGCGACCGTCACGGCGCTGACGTCCCTCGGCGAGGAGGTCGGGCTGACGTTCGGCGCGGTCGCCGAGGCGCAGGACCAGAACGCGTTCGCGGTGACGTCCGCGTTCGCCGAGGAGCACGACGTCGAGACGCTCAGCGAGCTCGCGGAGGCGTGCGGCGGTCTGGTGCTCGCCGGTCCGGCGGAGTGCCCCGAGCGCCCGTTCTGCCAGCCCGGGCTCGAGGAGACCTACGGGCTCGACTTCGCGGAGTTCACGTCCTACGACTTCGGGCTGATCGGCGAGGCCGTCCGCCAGGGCGAGGCGGCGATCGGCCTGGTGCTGTCGAGCGACGGCTCGCTCGCGAGCTGACCCGCGACGACGCCCCGCTCCCCCGGCACGTCCGGGCGGGCGGGGCGTCGTGCTGCGCGTCAGAGGCCTGCGGTCTCCAGCAGCCGGAGCCACACCTCGCTCACCGTCGGGTAGGCCGGCACCGCGTGCCAGAGCCGCTCGAGCGGCACCTCGCCCACCACGGCGACCGTCGCGGCCTGCAGCAGCTCGGCCGCGTCGGGGCCGGTGAACGTCGCACCGACGACCGTGCCGCGCGCGTCGTCGAGCACGAGCTGGGCCGTGCCCGCGTACCCGTCGGCCGCCACCGCCGCCCCGGCGACCGACCCGATCGCGTAGTGGACCGTGCGCACGTCGAGCCCGGCGTCGCGGGCCTCGCGCTCGGTGCGCCCGACCCACGCGACCTCGGGTCGGGCGAACACGACCTGAGGCACCGCCGCGTGGTCGGCGGTCGCGCGGTAGCGGCTCCACGGTCCCGCCGAGCGCTCACGCCCGGCCGCTGCGTCGTCGCCGCTGAACCGCGCCGCGACGACGTCGCCCACGACCCGGGCGTCGTACTTGCCCTGGTGCGTCGTGGCGGTCCGTCCGGTCACGTCGCCCGCGGCGAACAGCCAGCCGCCCTCGACGCCGGTGACCTGGAGCGCGTCGTCGACGGCGAGCGGCTTCCCCGGCACGAGGCCCAGCACGTCGACCCCGAGGTCGGCGGTGCGCGGTGTGCGGCCCGTGGCGACGAGCAGCTCGTCGGCGTCGACGTGCGACCCGTCGGCCAGCGTCAGGTGGACCCCGTGCTCGTCGCGCGCCGCGGCCGTGGCCTCGGCCCGGTAGCGCACGTCGACGCCGCGGCGGGTCAGCGACTCCCCGACCTCGTCGCTCGCGAACGGCTCGGCCCGCGGCAGCACGCGCTCGCCGCGGACGAGCAGCGTGACCCGTGAGCCCAGGTCGGTGTACGCGACGGCCATCTCGACCGCGACGACTCCCCCGCCGACGACCACGAGCGTCGCGGGCACCTGCTCCGCGGACGTCACCTCGCGGCTCGTCCAGGGCCGGACCCCCGCGAGGGCGTCGGGGACGACCGGCTCGCTGCCCGTCGCGACGACGACCGCGTGCCGCGCCCGCACGGCCTGCTCCGCGCCGTCGGCGCCGGTCAGCGCGAGCTCGCGCGGCCCGGTGAACCGGGCGCGCCCGCGCAGCAGTGCGAGACCTGCACCCTCGAGCCACTCGACCTGGCCGTGGTCGTCCCAGTGCGACGTGAACTCGTCGCGCCGGGCCAGCGTCGCGGCGACGTCGACCGTCCCCGTGACGGCCTGGGCGGCGCCAGGGACCGCCCGGGCGGCCTCGAGCACCGCGCCCGGGCGCAGCAGCGCCTTGGACGGCATGCACGCCCAGTAGGAGCACTCCCCGCCGACGAGCTCCTCCTCGAGCACGACGACGCTCAGCCCGTCCCGGTGCGCGCGGTCGGCCGCGTTCTCCCCGACTGCCCCGGCCCCGATCACCACGACGTCGTACTCGTGCACCTGCCGGTCGTCCTGCGCCATGTCCGCTCCCTCGTGAGGTGATGCCTCATCGTCGCGGCGGACGTCCCGGCGCACCAGCATGGGCGGAGGTCGGCGCGTCACCCGACGGCGACCTGACGGGTGCGGGGCGCCGGACGGCCCGTTGTACAGCGGCCCTGTCGGTCGCGCCCGGGAACGGCGAAGGCCCCCGACCATCCAGGTCAGGGGCCTCGCGGTGGTGCGCCATCAGGGACTCGAACCCCGAACCCGCTGATTAAGAGTCAGCTGCTCTGCCAATTGAGCTAATGGCGCGCGGGGCGAAACGTTACCAGGGGTCAGGCCGTGCTTGCGAACCGGATTCGGCGCGCGGGCGGCAGTGTGACGCGGTTCACCCCGCGGCGGCGTCGGGGTCGACCGGGAGCTCGTCCCCGGTGCCCTCGGCGGCGGCGGCGGCGGAGGCGGGCTGGTCGTCGTCCTCCCACCAGGCGTCCTCGGGGATGCCCTCGGTCTCGAGGATCGCCTGCGACACCGGGCCGTCCGGCGCGGCGAGGTCGGCGAGCAGCGCCAGCGGCACGTGCTCGGCCAGCAGGTCCATCACGGACGGGGGCGTGACGGCAGGCGTCACCGCGGGCGGCTCGACGGACGCGTCGGCAGCAGCGTCGTCGGCCGGGTTCTCGAGGTTGTCAGTCATCCGTTCATCTCCCTGGTCGACCGTCATCGCAGCACCCGGGGTGCCGTGCGCGCAAGCAGGAGGGCCACCCGTGCCCCGTGCGGCGGCATCCGCCCGACCTGCGTGGGGCCGCGCGGGCGTCGCGCGACCTCGACGTCCCGCGGTCCGGAGGGGTCAGCGGCCGAGCACCCCCGGAGCCGGGCGGCGCGGAGCCGGACGTCACAGGTAGAGCCCCGTGCCCTCGCGGCCGGCGTGCGGCTGGGCGACGGCGTGGACGTCCTTCTCGCGCAGGAGCAGGTACGTGCGCGCCTCGAGCTCGACCTCGGCGCGCTCGTCGGGGTCGAACAGCACGCGGTCGCCGAGCTCGACCTGGCGGACGTGCTGGCCCGCGGCGACAACCACCGCCCATGCGAGCCGCTTGCCGACGACGGCGGTGGCCGGGATGACGATGCCGGCCGACGACCGGCGCTCGGACGCCTCGTCGTCGAGCTCGACGAGCAGGCGGTCGTTCAGCATCCGGATGGGGAGCTCGGGATGCGAGGCGGGGACGGGCTGGCTCACGGGCCGACGCTACCCGCACGCGCGGCGGCCGTGCGCCGCGCCCCGCCGTCCCTCCGACGTAGGCTTGCGGGCGCCGACCACCCGCACGAGCCCCTCGGAGACCCATGCCTCGCCTCACCGTCGGAGACACCGCGCCGGACTTCACGCTGCCGACGGCCGACGGCCGCAGCGTGACCCTCTCGGAGCTGCGCGGCCAGCACGTCGTCGTGTACTTCTACCCGGCGGCGATGACGCCGGGCTGCACCACGCAGGCGTGCGACTTCCGCGACTCGCTCTCGGCGCTGCAGGGCGCCGGGTACGCGGTGGTCGGGGTCTCCCCGGACCCGGTCGACAAGCTCGCGCAGTTCGCCGAGCAGGACGGCCTGACGTTCCCGCTCGCGTCGGACACCGAGCGCTCGGTGCTCGAGGCGTGGGGCGCGTTCGGGGAGAAGAAGCTGTACGGGAAGACCGTCACGGGCGTGATCCGCTCGACCGTCGTCGTCGACCCCGACGGGAAGGTCGAGCTCGCGCAGTACAACGTCAAGGCCACCGGGCACGTCGCGAAGCTGCGGCGCGACCTCGCGATCGACTGACGCACACCCGCCCGCCGGACGCGCACCTCCGGCGGGCGGCGCCAGCCGGGTGCGCACGCGGGAGTGGTGAAACGGCAGCCACGCCAGGTTTAGGTCCTGGTGCCCTCACGGGCGTGCGGGTTCGACTCCCGTCTCCCGCACCCCGGTCCGGAGCACCGCTGCGCGCACCGCCTCGGACGGGCGTCGGCCGGAGCCGCGTCCTCCGCGCTCGTCGCGGAGCTGCGGGCCTGCCCCCGGGCGCAGAGCGGTGGCCGCCCCCGCGTCGTCGTGACGCAGGGACGGCCACCGGTCCCGTCAGCGGGTGTGCTCGCCGGTCAGCCTCAGCTGAACGGCAGGCTCACCTTCGAGGTGGTCAGGCCGACCGTGCTCGTCGCACCGCCGAACACGTTCCAGACCTCCACCCGCACGGACCCCTTCGCGAGGTCGCCCAGCGTGCCGGACTGGCTCTCCAGACCCGCGGCCTGCGTGTACCGCTCCCAGCCGGTCACCGGGTCGGTCGCGAAGTACCGGTAGGTCTCCACACGGTCCCAGCTGCCGTTCCCGGTCAGGTCGTACGAGACCCGCACGCGGGTCGCCTGCCCGACCTTGGTGCCGGCGTCGAGCGCGACGTCGAACGACGTCGTCCCGCCGCCGAGCTTCCCGGTCAGACCCGTCGCCGTGTAGACGAGGCCCTTGCCGGGCTCACCGACGGCGTCGACACCGGTGGCGACGGGCACGGTCGCGGTGGGCGTCGTGCCCGCCGTGGAGCCGAGCGAGCCGTCCGCCTGGAGGTACAGCGTGAAGCCGGTCGGGGTGGTCGACGTCGGGGTCGGCGTCGGCGTGACGGTCGGCTTCGGCGTCGCCGTGGGCTTCGGCGTCGCGGTGGGCGTGGGCGTCACCGTCGGCTTCGGGGTGGCCGTCGGCTTCGGGGTGGCCGAGGCCGTGGGGCTCGGCGTCGGCTCGCCGCCGCCGGGTCCGCCCGTGCCGGAGCCGCCGCTCCACGTGTACTTCCCCGTCGTGGCCGTCGTGCCCGCGGCGACCGCGAGCTTCGTGCCGTCCGAGAACGTCACGGTGACGTCCTTCGCGGTGACGTTCGCCGCGACGTACGTGCGGTCGCCGTTCTTGCTGAACACCGCCGAGAGCGGGTGGTCGCCGTGGACGCCGGTGTCGAGCGTGCCGAGCGCCGCCAGGTTGGCGACCCAGTGGTACGTGTGCGCCCGGCTCTCGCCCTCCTCGACGGTGTAGCCCGGGTTGGCGTCGAGCCCCTTGAGCGCGGCCGGCGCGTCACCGAGTGCGAGGTACTCCCACAGGATGTCCTGCCACACGGTCGGCTCGCCCGCGTTGGCCTTGACCAGCTCGGCGTAGTTGGACCGCACGTCCTCGGGACGGATGCCGAGGTACAGGTGCCCACCGGTGATCGGGAGGGTGTTGATGCCCTGGATCATCTCCGGCTCGGCGCTGAACCACGTCGTGTACGTGGCGCCGTCGCCCCACACCATGCCGACCGTCGTGTGCCCGAACTTCTCCGGGAGGTTGTCCGCGCCGTTGAACCAGTACGCCTGGATCGCGGCGGCCTGCGTCGCGTACATGAACACGCCCGCGTCGCGGACCTCGGTGTCACCGGTCGCCTGGCCCCACTGGATGAGGGCGTTCGCGAAGTTCATGCCCTCGGAGCTCGACTCCTGGTTGTTGCCCGCGGCGAACGCGCCGTGACCCGACGCCCAGTCGTGACCCGCGTAGATGTCGAAGTCGCGCAGGTACGGGAAGCGGGTCTCGTCACGGTCGTAGTTGTTCGCGTCGCGGATGAGGAGGTCGACCATGCCGCCGTACTGCTCGTCGGAGGCCCACTCGGGGTCGAACCGGGCGAGCGTCGCCGCCGCCACGATGTAGTAGCCGTAGTGGAAGTGGTGGTCGTTGAGCTCCTTGTCGGAGCCGTACGAGGCCGGGAAGCCGACGAGCGTGCCCCAGTTCTCGTTGTACGCGAAGACCTTCTCGGCCTTGCCGGGCGTCGCGGTGAACCACTCGGTCAGCGTCGCCTTGATCTGGGACAGCGCCTTGTCGCGCACGTCGTCCCGGCCGACCTGGTCGGCGATCTCGGCGATGCGGGTCGCGCGGCCGAGGGCCTTGCCCGTCCAGTAGGTGTCGCCGTTGATGATGCCCATCGGGTCGTTCTTGACCTGGTCGAGCAGGCCGTCGAGGCGCGTGTTCGCGGCGCCCTCGCCGGTCGCGACGGCCGGGATCTCCGGCAGCACGCCGGTGAACGGAGTCTCGGTGGTGAAGGAGGTCGCGCCGACGTAGGTCGTCATGTCGCCGCGGGGCGAGAAGTACTCCTGCTCGAGCTCGGTCGCGGAACCGTCGCCGGCGGCGGCCTCCGTCACGAACTGCGACTGGTGCGGGTACAGCGAGACGACGGTGCCGGACTGCTTGCCCTCGAGCGCCGTGGTCTCGAGCGCGTAGGTGGTGCGCACGGCGCCCGCCGACTCGTCGTACTCGTAGGCGACCGTGGTGCCGGTGACCTCGGCGTAGGCGTGCTTCGCGTACTGCTCCGCGAGGGCCTTGCGCTCGGCGTTCGTGTCGTCGGCCGTGGTCGGCAGCGAGGCGACGCTCAGGTAGCCCTTCCCACCGAGGGTGCTGCGCAGCGACGAGCCGGAGACGGTCCAGGTCGATCCGGTTGGGGCGTACGCGACGTAGTCGGTGCCGCCCGCGGTGAACCCGATGGTCTCGCCGTCGTCGAGCCAGACCGTCTGCTTCTCCGCGGAGCTGAGCACCGCGTCGCCGCCGGTCACGTGGTACCAGCTGAACGGCAGACCGTGGCCGATCGTCGCGCGCAGCGACTGGTCGGAGTCGGCCCAGGACGCGGTCACGGTCCAGTCGGTCCAGTCCGCGACCTCGACGACGCCGGCGGACAGGCCCGCGACCCCGACCACGACGTCCTCCGCGTAGGAGTAGTGGAACTCCCCGACCCCGCCCGGGCGCCCGCTGATCACCGGCGTGGTGGTGTACGACAGGCCGAGCCCGGTGGCGCTGGGCTGGTAGGCCAGCGGGTGCGCGTGCAGCGGCTCGCTGGCCGTGCAGTTCCACTTCTTGAAGAGCAGCGACGACCACCAGTCGTTCGTCGGGACCGGGCCCTCCGGCGCGTCGTCCGTCACGTAGGCGCGCGCGTCGGTCGCCAGGGCGGCGCAGCCCTCGGGCGCGGGTCCGACCTGGTCGGTCGTGTACCCGCCGGCCCCGACGTCGCGCACGGCGGCGTCGGCGGACGACGCCACGGTGCCGACGGTCGCTGCGGCGATCAGCGCGGCGAGCGCAGCCGACGTGACCCGCGTCCGGGCGCTGCCGAGCGAGCCCGTGGATCGTTGAGGTGAGTGGTTCTCTGTGCGTGAGTGCATTTCTGGAGCCCCCGCGGGACCGGCGCGTCGACCTGACGCCGTGCCCCGTGTGTCGGACGTCCACGCATCGTTGCGTGACGCCGAGACGCGCTCCCCGTCCGGCCCCCGTTTGGTCAGACTATGAGAGCGATCTCATGAACACGGTATGTCGCGTGTAGGCGGAGAGCAAACCGAAGGACAAGGAGGCACAAACTTCACGCCAACGGACCAAAGGATGCAAAAAGGCCCGCCTGCCGGACGGCAGGCGGGCCTCTCGGGTGCAGGTCAGGCCTCGGCGGGCTCCCCGGCCTGGGCCGCGATCAGCTGGCGGACCTCGTCCATGTCGAGCTCCTTGACCTTCTGGAGCACGCTCTCGAGCGCCGGGCCCGGCAGCGCGCCGGCCTGGTTGAACACCAGGATGCCGTCACGGAAGGCCATGAGCGTCGGGATCGACGTGATCGCGAGCTCCTGCGCGAGGAGCTGCTCCGCCTCGGTGTCGACCTTGGCGTGCACGACGTCGGGGTGCTGCTCCGACGACTGCTCGAAGACCGGGCCGAAGCGCTTGCACGGCCCGCACCACTCCGCCCAGAAGTCGATGAGCACGATCTCGTTGCTCGTGATGGTCTGCTGGATCGTGTCGTGGGTCAGCTCGGTGGTGGCCATGCGGTGCCTCCTCGGGGTCGTGGGTTCCGCCCGGTAGAGCACACGGGGGCGGTCAGGTATTCCCCGGCGGGCGCGCCCCGAGGCACGCGGGGAGCACGCGGGCGGCACGCTCCGGAGCGTGCCGCGAGCGGCACGAGGGCCGGGCAGGGTAGAACAGCACGGTGACCGACACCGCCGACTTCCCCCGCGAGCCCGAGCGACCCGCCGGCTGGCTCAGCCCCGACGCCATCCAGAACGCGCGCGCGACCCTCCCGCTGCTGTACGTGGACGCCGTGCCCGTCCGCGTCGACGAGTCGGGCGACGTGGTCGCCGTGGGGCTGCTGCTCCGCGTGACACCCGAGGGCGTCATGTCCCGCGCGCTCGTCTCCGGACGGGTGATGTACCACGAGCGCGTGCGCGACGCGCTGCTGCGGCACATCGAGAAGGACCTCGGCCCGGTCGCGCTCCCCCAGATCCCCGCGTCGCCGCAGCCGTTCACGGTCGCCGAGTACTTCCCCACGCCCGGGGTCACCCCGTACCACGACCCGCGCCAGCACGCGGTCTCCCTGGCGTACGTCGTGCCGGTCTCGGGCGACTGCCGGCCGCAGCAGGACGCGCTCGACCTCGCGTGGCTCACGCCCGAGCAGGCCGCCGACCACCAGGTCCAGCTCGAGATGACCGGCGGCCAGGGACTCCTGCTGCGGCAGGCGATGGCGCACGTGGGCCGCCTGCCCTGACCCGGAGCCCGTCCGACCCACGCCGCACCGCGTGCTCGCCGAGGCCGTCGCCGCCCGACGACGGCCTCAGCCGAGGACGAGCTCCGGCCAGTCCGCCAGGTCGGCGCGCATCTTCCGGTCGTGCGTCGCCACGACGACGGCCGCCGAGGTCGCACGCAGCGCCTCGGTGAGCTCGTCGACGAGCCCGATCGACAGGTGGTTGGTCGGCTCGTCGAGGAGGAGGACGTGCGGCGCGGCGAGCAGCGCGCACGCGAGGTCGAACCGCCGTCGCTGGCCGACCGAGAGCTCCTCGAGAGGCCGGTCGAGGTCCTCCTCGCTCAGCAGGCCGAGCGAGGCGACGGGCACGAGCCGCGTCGTGTCGAGCGCGCCCGCCTCGAGCAGCTCGAGCGCACGGCGCGCGTAGGCGTCGAAGCCGCTCTCGCGCTCGGGGGCGCCCGCCCATGACGACCCTGCGGCGGGGGGCCCCGCCCCCCGAGGTCCCCCGCCCGGCACGGCCTCGTCGAGACCTTCCTGGCCGAGGACACCCAGGCGCAGGCCCCCTGCGACGGCGCGAGCACCGCGGTCGAGCACGAGCGTCCCCGCGAGCGCGGCGAGCAGCGTCGACTTGCCGGCACCGTTCGCCCCGGTCACGAGCAGGCGCCCGCACGGTGGCAGGTCGATGCGGGTCCCCCCGAGGTCGAGCCGGTCCCGCCCGCCGGCGCCCGCGACCCGGGGCGCGCGGACGTCGAGCAGCGGCCCGCCGGGATAGCCGTCGGGGACCGACGGCAGGTCGGGGAACGTGAGCTCGAGCGGCGGGACCGGGACCTCGACCGCCTCGGCCTCGAGCCGCTGCACGAGCCGGTCCGCGGCCTTGACGTGCTGGCGGGCGCGCGTGCCGCGGCGGTGCTTGTCGGAGCCCTTGGGCGGGCGCCACTCGTCGGACAGCCCCTCGTACGACGCGTCGAGCCGCTCCGCGAGCCGCACCGCGCGCTTGCGCTCGGCGGTGTACCGCGCGCGCCAGCGCCGCAGCGCCTGCGTCTTGGCGAAGCGGTAGGTCGCGTACCGCGTCGCGCCGTAGAGGACAGGGCGCCCGTCCATCGACGGGTCCAGGTCGAGGATCGCGGTCATCACGTCGTCGAGCAGCTGCCGGTCGTGCGTGACGATGACGACGACACCCGGCCAGCCGCGCAGCTGCGCTGTCAGGTACTCGATGCCGGCGACGTCGAGGTGGTTGGTGGGCTCGTCGAGCAGCAGGATGTCCGCCCGCTCAGCCAGGCGGCAGCCGAGGCGCACCCGGTACCGCTCCCCCACGCTCAGCTCGTCGAGGCGCCGGTCGAGGTCGCGCGGTGCTCCGAGGCGGCTCAGGGCCTCGTCGACCCGGCGGTCCGCGTCCCACGCCGCGAGGTGCTCGACGCGCCCGATCGCCTCGGTCAGCGCCGCGAGGTCGCCGGTCTCGTGGTCGAACCTGTCGACGACGTCCTCGAGACGGGCGGCCGCGGCACGGACACCGGCGAGCGACTCCCCGACCAGCGTCCCCACGGTCGCGGACGCGGCGACGTCGAGCTCCTGCGCGACGACGGCCACGGTCCCCGCGCGCCGGACGGTGCCGTCCTGCGCGGCGAGCTCGCCCGCGAGGACCCGCAGCAGCGTCGACTTGCCGGCGCCATTCTCGCCGACGACGCCGAGCCGCGTGCCCGCGGGCGCCGCGACGTCGACGCGGTCGAGCACCGCGCGCCCGGGGTAGCCGAACGTCACGGCGTCGGCCACGAGGTGCACGGCACCCAGCGCGACGGGGGCGGCATCCGGGCCGGCCCCCGCGCCGAGCGGCTGCCCGCGGGCACCCTCGCGCGCCGCACTCACCGCCTGTCGCCCAGGACCCGGACCAGCACCGGGACCAGCGCGCGGAACGCCTGCCCGCGGTGGCTGATCGCGTTCTTCTCCGCGGGCGTGAGCTCGGCACACGTGCGCGTCTCGCCGTCGGGCACGAGGACGGGGTCGTAGCCGAACCCGCCGGCGCCGCGCGGCCCGTCCGTGAGCCGGCCGGGGAGGTGCCCGGTCTCGACGTGCTCGAACCCGTCCGGGGTCACGAGCGCGGCGGCGCACGTGAAGCGTGCGCCGCGGTGCTCGGCGCCGATGTCCGCGAGCTGCGCGAGCAGCAGGGCGAGGTTCGCCGCGTCGTCGCCGTGCCGGCCGGCCCAGCGTGCCGAGAAGATGCCGGGCGCCCCGCCCAGCACGTCGACCGCGAGCCCGGAGTCGTCGGCCACCGCGGGCAGCCCGGTGAAGCGCGCGAGGGCCCGCGCCTTGAGCAGCGCGTTGGCCTCGAACGTCACACCGTCCTCGACCGGCTCCGGCGCGCCGACGTCGCGCGCGCCCACGACGCTCGCGGGGTCGAGGCCGGGCAGCGCGGGGCCGAGGATCGCGCGGAGCTCGTCGAGCTTGTGCGCGTTGTGCGTGGCGAGGACCAGCCGGGGAGCGGCCGTCATGCGGTCACCCCGCCGGTCACCTCGCCGACGGGCGCGGCGTCGGCCGGCGCGGTCCCGGCAGCCGCGTGCACGAGCGTGGACCGCGACGCGCTGCCGTCCGAGGCGGGCGCGTCGAGCGTCGCGCGCTGCAGGCGGGTGAGCTCGGCGGTCCCCGCGAGGGCCAGGTCGAGCAGCGCGTCGAGCTCCGCGCGGTCGAACGGCGCGTGCTCGGCGGTGCCCTGCACCTCGACGAACGTGCCCGAGCCGGTCACGACGACGTTCATGTCGGTCTCCGCGCGCACGTCCTCGACGTACGGCAGGTCGAGCACCGGGACGCCGTCGACGATGCCGACGCTCACCGCGGCGACCGAGTCGCGCAGCACGGGCTTCTTGCGGCTGATCGCGCCCTTCTTCAGGCCCCACGCGACCGCGTCGGCGAGCGCGACGTACGCGCCCGTGATGGCGGCGGTGCGCGTGCCGCCGTCCGCCTGCAGGACGTCGCAGTCGAGCACGATCGTGTTCTCCCCGAGCGCGCTGACGTCGATGACCGCCCGCAGCGAGCGCCCGACCAGCCGCGAGATCTCGTGCGTCCGGCCGCCGACCCGGCCCTTGACGGACTCGCGGTCGGAGCGCGTGCTCGTCGCGCGCGGCAGCATCGAGTACTCCGCCGTGACCCAGCCCTCGCCCGAGCCCTTGCGCCAGCGCGGCACCCCCTCGGTGAACGACGCGACGCACAGCACCTTGGTGCCGCCGAACTCCACGAGCACGCTGCCCTCGCCCGCCTCGAGGAACCGGCGGGTGATCGTCACGGGGCGGAGCTGGTCGGGGCGGCGGCCGTCGGGGCGCGTCGCGGGCGTGCCGGAGGTCACGGGAGTCGTGGGGGTCATGCGGACGAGCCTAACGGCGGGCCCGGGCGGTCCCGCGGGAGCGTCGTCGAGGCGCGGGCCCGGGGACGAGGCTCGCGTCAGAGGACGTGCACGTCGCCGGTCCGCGCGAGGTCGAGCGGGCCGGCGTACACCGCGCGCGCCTCGGCGACGGCGTCGGCGGGGTCGTTCCACGCGGGGATGTGCGTCAGCACGAGGCGCCCGGCCCGGCCCGCGGTCGCGGCGAGACCGGCACGGCGACCGGTGAGGTGCACGCCGCGCAGCCCGTCGTCCCGGCCCTCGACGTACGCGGCCTCCGCCAGCAGGAGGTTGACGCCGTCCGCGAGCTCGGTGAGCCCCGCGCACTCGTCGGTGTCGCCCGTGTACGCGAGCGTCACGGTGCGCGCGGCGTCGTGGTCCGACGGCCCGGTGACCCGGAAGCCGAACGCCGGCACCGGGTGCTCGACGACCACGGGCACGAACGTCAGCGGGCCCACGACGACGGGCACGCCCGGCTCCCACGTGCGGAACGCGAACTGCCCGGACACCTCGGTCGCGGGGTCCTTGCCGGCCATGAGCGCGAGGCGCTCGGACGCACCCTCGGGGGCGTGCACCGCGACCGGCGGGCAGGGCCCACCGGGCCGGTACCGGCGCAGCACGTTGAGCACGATGAGGTCTGCGACGTGGTCGGAGTGCAGGTGGGAGACGGCGATCGCGTCGAGCGCGGTCGGGTCCGCGAGGCGCTGCAGCGGGCCCAGCGCGCCGTTGCCGAGGTCCATGAGGACCGTCCAGGTGCGCACCGCCCCGGTGCGCTCGTCGGGCCCCTCCGCCTGCACGAGGTACGCGGACGCGGCGGCGTCCGGCCCCGGGAACGACCCGGCGCAACCCACGACCACGAGCCTCATCGTGCGCCCCCCGCGCGGTGACTCACCGGTGCGCCTGCCACCGCAGCGCGAGCCGGTCCTCGACCGCCCCGACCTCGGGACCGAGGAAGCGGCGCGCGAGCACGTGGAACGACGCGGGGTCGCCGGTCGCCAGGAACCGGTGCTCGGGCGGGCCGGCCGCGGGGTCCCGCTCGAGGTCGTGCGCGACGAGCGTGCGGTACACGTCCTTCGCGGTCTCCTCGGCGCTCGAGACGAGCGTCACGCCCTCGCCCATGACGTAGGAGATGACGCCCGTGAGCAGCGGGTAGTGCGTGCAGCCGAGCACGAGGGTGTCGACGCCCGCGTCACGCACCGGGTCGAGGTACTCGTGCGCGGCGGCAAGGATGTCGGGGCCCGAGGTGATCCCCGCCTCGACGAAGCCGACGAACCGCGGGCACGCGCGCGTCACGAGCTCGATGCCGGGGGCGACGGCGAACGCGTCGTCGTACGCGCGGGACTCGACCGTCGACCGGGTCGCGATCACGCCGATGTGCCCGGTCCGGGTGGCGGCGACGGCACGGCGGGCAGCGGGCAGGACCACCTCGACGACGGGGATGCCGCGGCGCTGGGTGTACCGCTCGCGGGCGTCGCGCAGGACCGCCGACGACGCGGTGTTGCACGCGATGACCAGCATCTTCACACCGGCGTCGACGAGGTCGTCCATGACCTCGAGCGCGTGCGCCCGGACCGCGGCGAGCGGCTTCTCGCCGTACGGGGTGTTGAGCGTGTCGCCGATGTAGAGCGTCGACTCCTGCGGGAGCTGGTCGAGGATCGACCGCGCGACGGTGAGCCCTCCGACACCGGAGTCGAAGATGCCGATCGGGGCGTCGTTCACGCCGCCGAGCCTAACCGCTCCGCTGCGGCGGACCGGTCCCCCGCCGGTGTGACACGCCTCGCGTGCGTACCGGCAGCGCCCCGGGGCGAACCCGGGCGGGCGTCAGCGGGAGCGGCGCAGGTCCTCGAGCATCACCGCGAGCAGCGACTCCTGGAGCCAGCTCAGCGCCGCGTACACCGACCCCAGGTACAGCCGGGCCTGGCCGGCGGCGTCCTCCTCCGCGACCTCCGCCTCGAGCACCTCGTAGAGCGAGTCGGCCGCCTCCTCGTCGACGATCCCGAGCCGGTCGGCGAGCACGAGGCGCAGGTCGGTGAGCGTCGCGGCGAGCGCCTGCGCGTCGCCGGGCTGCACCACGAGCGCCCCGCCGCGCCCGTCCGCGGCCGTGAGCTGCTGCCAGACCGCGCCGAGGCGCGCGATCTTGGTGCGGCGCAGGTCGGCCTCGGTGAGCCGTCGGAACTCGGCGGCGACCGCGGGGTCCTCGCGCGACGCGTCCGGGAGCAGGCGGCGCACGGCGGCGTCCTCGGGCGGGGCGACCCACGCCTCGTCCACGCGCAGGCCGAGCGGGTCGGGGTGGGCGGTCGAGGGCGGCGGGCTGTCCTCGAAGCGCGCGGCGCCGAGAAGCTCGGCGACGTCGGCGACGACCGACGCGACGACCTCGCGCTCCTGCGCGTCGAGCTCGGCGACGAACGCCCCGCGCTCTCGCCGGAAGCCGCGCATCACTGCCCCCCGCGCTGCATCGTCGCCCAGAGGCCGAAGCCGTGCATCGCCTGCACGTCGACCTCCATCGTCTCGCGGTTGCCGGTCGAGACGACCGCGCGCCCCTGCTCGTGCACCTGCCGCATGAGCTTCTCGGCCTTGGCGCGCGGGTAGCCGAAGTAGGACTGGAACACGTAGCTCACGTAGCTCATGAGGTTGACGGGGTCGTTCCAGACGATCGTGACCCACGCATCACCGAGCCCCGACTGCTCCTCGGCGGCGACGGTCTCCTCGGGAGCGAGCTGGGCGACCACGCGCCCACTCTAGGTGCGGGCGCGACACCCGTCCGCCTACGTTGGCGCCATGAGCGTTCCGCAGACCGCCGCCGCCCTGCCCGGCGCCACCCGGCCCGACGCCGTGACGGACCGCCGCGCCGCGCGTCACCGCAGCACGGCGCTGCTGACCGACCGCTACGAGCTCACGATGCTCGACGCGGCCCTCGCCGACGGCACGGCGTCGCGGCACTGCGTGTTCGAGGTCTTCACGCGGCGCCTGCCCGCCGGGCGCCGGTACGGAGTCCTCGCGGGCACGGGCCGCGTGCTGGAGGCGCTGCACGACTTCCGCTTCGAGGGGACCGAGCTCGAGTGGCTCGCCCAGGCGGGGGTCGTGAGCGCGTCGACGCTCGACTTCCTCGCCGGCTACCGCTTCACGGGGTCGATCAGCGGCTACGCCGAGGGCGAGATGTTCTTCCCCCAGTCCCCCGTGATGGTCGTCGAGGGCACGTTCGCCGAGGCGGTGCTGCTCGAGACGTTCGTGCTCTCGGTGCTCAACTACGACTCAGCCGTCGCGTCCGCCGCGTCGCGCATGACGAGCGCGGCCATCGGGCGGCCGTGCCTGGAGATGGGGTCGCGGCGCGCGCACGAGGAGGCGGCGGTCGCGGCGGCCCGGGCGACCGCGGTCGCGGGTTTCGCGGCGACCTCGAACCTCGAGGCGGGCCGCCGGTACGGGATCCCGACGATCGGCACGGCGGCTCACGCGTTCACCCTGCTGCACGACGACGAGGAGTCGGCGTTCCGCGCGCAGGTCGGCACGCTCGGGCCCGGCACGACGCTGCTCGTCGACACCTACGACGTCCGCCGGGGTGTCGAGACCGCGGTGCGGGTGGCCGGCCCGGGGCTCGGCGCCGTCCGGCTCGACTCGGGTGACCTCGGGGTGCTCGCGCACGAGGTGCGTGCGCAGCTCGACGCGCTCGGCGCGACGGGGACGCGGATCGTCGTGACCTCGGACCTCGACGAGCACGCGATCGCGTCGCTCGCGGTCGCGCCGGTCGACTCCTACGGCGTGGGGACCTCGGTCGTGACCGGGTCCGGCGCACCGACGTGCGGGATGGTCTACAAGCTGGTCGCGCGCGAGGGGCGGGACGGGACGCTGGAGCCGGTCGCGAAGGCGACGCGGCTCAAGTCGAGCGTCGGGGGTCGCAAGGGTGCGGCGCGCCGGCTCGACGAGGAGGGCCGGGCGGTCGAGGAGGTGCTCGTCACGGGGGCCGACTCGGACGTCACGTCGTGGAGCCCCGAGGACCAGACGCTGCGGCCGCTGCACGTGCCGCTCGTGGTGCACGGCGCCGTCGACACGCGCTGGACGGGCGCCGCGGGTGTCCGGACGGCGGCAGAACGGCACCGGGCCTCCCGAGACGAGCTGCCTCGGGGGGCCCGGCGCCTGTCCGCGGACGAGGCCGCGGTTCCGACGGTGACGCTGCGGCTGGGTGGGGGGACCGCCGCCGCGGACGTCGCGTCGTAGGTGTTAGATGCGTGCGCCGCGGCCACGGCCGACGAGGCCGAGGATCAGGCTGACCACGAGGACCGCGACACCGATCCAGAGCAGGAACTGACCGATCTCGGTCGCGACCCCGAGGACGATGAGGACGACACCGACGAGGATGAGCAGGAGCCAGGACGGCATGATGCGCCCCTTCCGTTCAGACGGCCCGCAGGCCGTTCGCTTCAGCTGACCGGGGGTACCCGGTGCTGGGTGATGCCTCTACCGTGGCACTGCCCTTTCGGGTCGGCATCCGCTGCGTTGCGGTTGCATCCGGGCGCGACGCTGGTAAGTGGTCGCGCGTCCAGGGCTCTGACCTGCGCAAACACGTCGATGAGAGATCGGTGAGAACGCACAAGCCCCTGTCCACATTTTGAGACAGGGTCGACGCGACGCCCCGACGCTCAGCGCTTCCCGACGAACCAGCCCCGGAGCATCTCCACGCGCGCCGCGAGCTGGTCCGGGTCTGCGAGCGCGACCTCCGGGCCGCCGCAGCGGCGACGCAGCTCGGTGTGCACCGCGCCGTGCGGCTGGCCGCTGCGCCGCGACCACGCGCCGACGAGCTGCGCGAGCTCCTTGCGCAGCTCCGCCTGCTTGCGGTGGTCCATCTCCGCGAGGCGCTCGGCCTCCTGCTGCGCACTGGCCTTCGGGCGCCGCTTGCCGCTGAGCTGGTCCGCCTGGCGCTGCCGCAGCAGCGTCGTCACCTGGTCCGCGTCCAGCAGCCCCGGCAGCCCGAGGAAGTCGAGCTCCTCCTCCGAGCCCACGTCCGCGCCCGTGCCGAACTCGCCGCCGTCGAACAGCACGCGGTCGAACGACGCCTGCGCCTCGAGCGCCTCGAATGACCCCTGCAGCCCGTCGGGGCCGACGGCGTCCGCGCCGCCGCGCGCCGAGTTCGCCGCCGCGAGCAGGGCGTCCTCGGGGTTGTAGTCGTCGCCCTGCTCCTCCGCGGTCAGCGGTCGGTCGAGGGCGTGGTCGCGCTCGGCCTCGAGCGCGTTCGCGAGGACGAGCAGCTGCGGCACGCTCGGCAGGAACACCGACGCGGTCTCGCCGCGCCGCCGGGCCCGCACGAAGCGCCCGACCGCCTGGGCGAAGAACAGCGGCGTCGCGGTGCTCGTGGCGTAGACGCCGACCGCGAGCCGCGGGACGTCGACCCCCTCCGAGACCATGCGCACCGCGACGAGCCAGCGCGAGTCGGACGCGGAGAACTCGTCGATCCGGTCGCTCGCCCCGTCGTCGTCCGACAGCACGACCGTCGGCGAGGTGCCCGTGATGCGCGCGAGGTGCCCCGCGTACGCGCGCGCGTCGGTCTGGTCGGTCGCGATCACCATGGCGCCCGCGTCGGGGACCGAGCGCCGGACCTCCGTGAGCCGGCGGTCCGCGGCGGCGAGCACCGACGGGATCCACTCGCCGTTCGGGTTGAGCGCCGTGCGCCACGCCTGCGCGGTCATGTCCTTGGTCAGCGCCTCGCCGAGGCGTGCGCTGACCTCGTCGCCCGCCTTCGTGCGCCAGCGCATCGCGCCCGAGTACGAGAGGAAGATGACCGGCCGGACGACGTGGTCGCGCAGCGCGTCGCCGTAGCCGTAGGTGTAGTCGGCGGCGCTGCGCCGGATGCCGTCCTCGCCGCGCTCGTACGTGACGAACGGGATCGCCGCGGTGTCCGAGCGGAACGGCGTGCCGGTCAGCGACAGCCGCCGCGTCGCACCCTCGAAGGCCTCCCGGACCGCGTCTCCCCACGAGAGCGCGTCGCCGCCGTGGTGCACCTCGTCGAGGATCACCAGGGTCGGCGCGGCGCCGGTGCGCGCGGCGTGCAACGCCGGCTTGCTCGCGACCTGCGCGTAGGTCACGGCGACGCCGTCGAACCCGTGGCCGTGCCGGCCCTGGGCGTTCTTGAAGTTCGGGTCGAGCGTGATCCCGACGCGCGCGGCGGCGTCCGCCCACTGGCGCTTGAGGTGCTCGGTGGGCGCGACCACGGTGACGCGGCGCACCGCACCCGCCTCGAGCAGCTCCGTCGCGATCCGCAGCGCGAACGTCGTCTTGCCCGCGCCGGGCGTCGCGACCGCGAGGAAGTCACGCGGGTTGCGCGTGCGGTACTCCTCGATGGCCTCGGCCTGCCAGGCACGGAGCTTGCCCGCGGTCCCCCACGGCGCGCGCGACGGGAACGCCGGCGGCAGGTGCTGCGCGGCCGACGTGGACGCGTGCGTCGAGGGGACGGAGGGCAGGCGCTGGGGCGCGCTCACTTCCCGCCGGAGGAGTCGCCGGGGCCCTTGTCGTCCTGCGGCGGGCGCAGGCCGTCGTAGATCTCCTTGCACACCGGGCAGACCGGGAACTTCTTGGGGTCGCGCCCGGGGACCCAGACCTTGCCGCACAGGGCGATCACGGGGTTCCCCGAGAGCGCGGAGGCCATGATCTTGTCCTTGCGGACGTAGTGGGCGAAGCGCTCGTGGTCGCCCGGCTCGACCTGCTCGGTCGTCTCGGAACGCTCGAGGACGCTCGTCGAGGTGCCCGAGCCGGGGTCCGCCCCGAACGGGTCGTCAGGACCGGTGCTGGGGGGCAGGGGCTCGCTCATGGGGTCCGAGTCTACGGCGCCGCACCGACACCGCCGCGGTCCCCACCCGCGCGTCGACCGTGCACGGCGCGGCACAACTACATTGACACGCTGACTAGTCAGTCATACCTTCTAGTCGTGCCCGCCGACCCGACGACGACCCCGCCGCCGTCCCCCACGCCCGCCGGGGAGCCGTGGCCGGGCGAGTGGCTCCGCGGCGCGCTCGAGGTGTGCGTCCTCGCCGTCCTCGACGAGGGACCGACCTACGGCTACGCGATCACCACGCGCCTCGAGGAGCTCGGGCTCGGGGCAGTCAAGGGCGGGACGCTCTACCCCCTGCTCGCACGCCTCGAGGAGTCCGGGTCGGTGACCGTCGAGTGGCGACCCGGCGAGGGCGGGCCCGGCCGCAAGTACTTCACCCTGACCGCCCTCGGCCGGGCCGCGCTCGCGGCGAAGGCGACGGCCTGGACGCGGTTCGCCGCGACGACCTCCGCCGTGGTCGCCCGGTCCGCCGGGCACGGCTCCCCCGTACGGCTGCCACCCGGCGCCCGCCCCGACTCCCCCCGCTGAGAGGCCACCATGACGACGACCCAGAGGGTCCCCCGAGCCTGGCGCGACGAGCTCGTCCTCGCGCTGCGGGAGCGTGACGTCTCCGGCGCCGACATCGGCGACGCGCTCGCCCACGTCGAGTCCTTCTGCGCCGACGCGGACCAGGGCGCCGTCGAGGCCTTCGGACCGGCACGGGAGTACGCCGCGAGCCTCCGGCTGCCGAGCGGCTCGCCCACCCCGACGACCGGGCTCGCGCTGAGCCGGTCGACGCTGCTGCGTTACGCCGCGGGGATGCTCGCCGTCGCGCTCGTCGGGATGTCGGCCGCCTCCTGGGCACGCGACGAGCCGCTCCGGCTCGGCGCCCCGCACCTCGCCGTCGCGCTCGTGGCGCTCGCCTCGCTCGGGCTGCTCGTCCGGCACCTCGGTGCGTTCGTCCGCTGGTGCACCGAGCGCACGTGGCTCGCCTGGGTCGCCGTGCAGGTCGGGGCCTGGCTCGCGGTCGGTCTCGGCTTCCTCGCCGCGCACGGGCTGCCCGCGGTCGCCGTCGCCGTCCCGGCCGCCCCGCTGACGGTCGTCGCCGCGGCGGTGCTCGTCGTGCCCGCGCTCGTCGCCCAGCTCCGGGGCTCGCTCGACGACGCCGACGTCCTCACGAGCCCGCTCGAGGACCCCGCGGTGGTCCGGCGCCGGTCGCGCCGCGCGGACACCCTCCTGACGTGGGCGCTGCCGGTGTGCGGCGTGGTCTCGGTGGGCGTCACGCTCGCCCTGGACGGGCTGCTCCGCGGCTGACCGTGCACCGGGAAGCACCCGGCGCCCGCGCGCGTTGTCGCCCCCATGGAACTCGGCTTCTACACGTTCGGCGACATCCACCCCGACCCGGTGACCGGCGTCGTCACCGACCCGGCCCAGCGACTCGCCGACGTGCTCGAGCGCGTGCGGCTGGCCGAGCAGGTCGGGCTCGACTACGTGGGGATCGGCGAGCACCACCGGCCCGACTACGCGATCTCCTCCCCGTCGACCGTCATCGCGGCCGCGCTCGCGCAGACCGAGCGGATCACGGTCGGCAGCGCCGTCACGGTCCTGTCGACCGAGGACCCGGTGCGCGTGTTCCAGCAGTTCGCCACGATGGACCTGCTCTCGCGCGGGCGGGTCGAGCTGCTCGCCGGGCGCGGCTCGTTCATCGAGTCCTACCCGCTGTTCGGCGCGTCGCTCGACGACTACGACGCGCTGTACGACGAGAAGATCGTGCTCCTGCTCCGGCTCGACGCCGAGGAGCGCGTCACGTGGTCCGGCCGGTTCCGCGCGGCCCTCGACGACGCGCTCGTGCTCCCGCGTCCCTACGACCGCCCGGGCCGGGGGCGCCACCTCGACATCGCGGTCGCGACCGGCGGCAACCCGCAGTCGTCGGTCCGGGCGGGCGTGCTCGGCCTGCCGGTCAGCTACGCGATCATCGGCGGGCAGCCGGCCCAGTTCGCGCCGCTCGTCGACCTCTACCGCAGCGCGCACGAGCAGTCGGGGCACGACGCGTCGACGCGGAAGGTCTCGGTCGCGGGCATGGGCTTCCTCGCGGACGACGGGCGCGCCGCGCGCGACTTCTTCTACCCGTACTGGCACGACTCGATGCGCCGGATCGCCTCCGAGCGCGGGTTCCCGATGCCGAACCGCATCTCGTTCGAGTCCCAGGCCGCCCGGGGCGGCGCCTACTTCGTCGGCGGGCCGGAGGAGGTCGCCGAGCGGGTCGTGGCTCTGCACGAGGTGCTGGGCCACGACCGGCAGGCGTTCCAGATGGACCTCTCGGGCGTGCCGCAGAAGGAGTCGCTGCGGGCGATCGAGCTGCTCGGCACACGGGTCGCCCCGCTGGTGCGCGAGGCGCTCGGCGGCTGACCGGCGCGGCGCTCGGGGCCTCACCGCGGACCGGTGCGGGTCGACGTCGGCGCGGTCGCCGGGCGGCGGCGAGCGGCGGACGCGGGGGACGCGGTCGCCCCCACCGGGCGCCGCGACCGGACGGCCGGTGCGGGGCCGTGGACACGCTCTCGCAGGTCAGCGCGCTGCCGTGAGACATCTCTCACGTTGTACAACGGTCATTGACGGCATTTCGGACGCCCGTCTACCTTGACGACGCCGCGCGCAGCCGCCCCCTCCCCCGGGGTGCCGCTGCCCGAGCGCGGCCTCCCCCGCTGCGCCCCCGCGCGGCGGACGACGGAAGGTAGTGAGCGTGAACATCCAGCATCCCCGACACGCGCGAGGCGGCCGCTCGGCCTGGTCCCGCGCCGTCGCCACCCTCGTGGCCGGCGCGGTCGCCGCCCTCGGTGGCGTGGCCTTCGCCGGGTCCGCGCAGGCGGCGCCCAGCATCGACACCGGCACCTGGTACTCGCTCGTCAGCTGGCGCAGCAAGAAGGCGGTCGACGTCGCCGGGTCCTCGACCCTCCCCGGCACGGCCGTCACGCAGTGGACCGCCACGGGCGCAGCGAACCAGCAGTTCCGGTTCGTCGGCGTCGGCGGCGGGTTCTACGAGGTCCGCGCACGGCACTCGGGCCTCGCCCTGACGATCGCGACCGGCTCGGGCTCGCTCGCGACGCAGGCGACGAGCACGGGCACGGCGACGCAGCAGTTCGCGCTCGCCGCCGGCTCGTCGGGCCGTGTCAAGCTCGTCAACCGCGCGAGCGGCCTCGCGCTCCAGGTCGTCGGCGCGTCGAAGGAGAACGGCGCCCGCCTCGAGCAGGCCGCGGACGCGAACGCCAACCACCAGCAGTTCACGCTCGTCGCCCAGGGCAGCGCCCCGAGCCCGACGACGCCGGCGCCGACCGCGAGCGCCACCCCGAAGCCCAGCGCGAGCGCGACCCCGAAGCCGACCGCGAGCGCGACGCCGAAGCCGACGGCCACCACGCAGCCGACCACGCCGCCCCAGACGGGCGCCTGGCCCACGCCGACGTCGTCGCAGAAGGTCTCGGCGACCATCGAGATCAGCGGCACGAAGGACCTGGGCCTCGTCCGCTACTACGGCATCTCCTCGGGCGACCAGGGCGAGAGCCAGCCGCCCATGTTCACGCTCGCCGACGGCGCGGTGCTCCGCAACGTCATCCTCGGCACGGGCGCGGGCGACGGCATCCACTGCACCGGCACGTGCACGATCGAGAACGTCTGGTTCGAGGACGTCGGCGAGGACGCCGCGACGTTCAAGGGGACCTCGGCCTCGCAGACCATGACCATCAACGGCGGCGGCGCGCGCTCGGCGTCGGACAAGGTGTTCCAGCACAACGGCCCGGGGACCTTCGTCATCAAGAACTTCCAGGTCTCCGACATCGGCAAGCTGTACCGCTCGTGCGGCAACTGCTCGAAGCAGCACGCCCGCACCGTCGTCGTCCAGAACGTGACCGTCACCGCGCCGGCCAAGTCCCTCGTCGGCATCAACCCGAACCTCGGCGACAAGGCCACCCTCTCGGGCATCACGATCGTCGGGGACTCCTCGAAGAAGATCGCGATCTGCGAGGAGTACAAGGGCGTGACCTCCGGCGAGCCCAGCAAGGTCTCGTCCGGACCGTCCGCCGCGTGCGGGTACACCCCGTCCGCGATCGTCTACCGGTGACGCCGGGGTCGCCCGCCGACCCCGACACCGCCGCACCTCCTCGGTGACCTCGGGTCACCCCAGGACCGCGCCCGGTCCGCCGCACCCCCCCTGCGGCGGGCCGGGCGTGCTGCGTCCGCGCCGTCAGAAGCCGGCGAGCGCCCACCGGATCGCGCGGACCATCGCGTGCCCCGACGCGCGCACCACCGTCGCCTCGACCGGAGGGGCGTACGGCAGACCGAGCGGACGGCGCGTCCACCGCGGCAGCATCGCGACGCCCGCCCCGGCGAGCGCCCCGTACGGCATGCGCGCGGCGAGCGGGAGCGGCGGGTGCACGAGCAGGAACCGCGCCGCGTCCCGGGCGGCCTGCGTCCCGCGCAGCTCCCCCCGGTACCGCGCGAGCGCGCGCTCGAGCGACGCGACGTCCGTCGGGACGTCCGCGCCGCCGAGCTTGCGGGCGACGACCGCCGCCTGCGCGACGTACTCGTCGCACCCGGCGGCGTCGAGCGGGTTCTGCCCGTAGAGCTGGTGCGCGCGCAGGAAGCTGTCGACCTCGGCGACGTGCACCCAGTCGAGCAGGTGCGGGTCGGAGGCCCGGTAGGGGACGCCGTCCTCGTCCTTGCCGCGCACCCGCTCGTGCACGTCGCGCACGTGCCCGACGACGCGCTCGGCGTCGGCGGCCGTGCCGAAGGTCGTGACCGCCAGGAACGTGCTCGTGCGCTGCAACCGCCCCCACGGGTCGCCGCGGTAGCCCGAGTGCCCGGCCACCGCGGCCATGGCCTGCGGGTGCAGCGACTGGAGCAGCAGAGCACGCAGGCCGCCGACGAACATCGAGGCGTCGCCGTGCACGCGCTGGATCGCGCTGCCGGGCTCGAACCAGCGGTCGCCGGGGCTGAAGTGGATGCGGTCGTGCTTGTCGCGGTGGTCGTCCCCGGCGACCCGGCCGAGCAGCGCGGTCGCGAGGCGGGTGCGGGCGGCTTCGGCGACGGACATGCCTCATGGTCACCGCCGGGCGGTCGGGCCGCGAACGGGCCTTCTCAGCGGGGTCTCAGGTCGGTGTGCGCGCCGCACGAGACCAGGGGCCGGCCGGCGCTCAGACCGTCTGCTCCGGGAGGCCCACGAGCCAGCCGCGAGCGCCCCGCGCCCGCACCGACAGGCTCGCGACGTGCGTCGCCGCGGTCAGCGCGGCCACGGGGTCGACGCCGTGCGCGAGCTGCTCCGCGAAGGCGCCGTGCAGCACGTCGCCCGCACCGAGGGTGTCGACGACGTCCTCCCGCGGGACGGCGAGCGGCTCGACCGCGCCGACCTCGGGACCGGGCGCACCCGCGACCCGGCGGCGGTACCGCACCGGGCCCGACCCCGCCGAGCGCGCGACGAACGCCGGGCCGAGCAGCGCGACGGCGGCGAGGTCGTGGTCGTCCGGCGCGCCGCCCGGCACGTCCTGCGCCGCGGCGCGGAGGTCCTCGGGCAGGCGGAAGTCCGCCGAGAGCACCGCGTGGTCCACGTGCGCGAGCAGCTCGTCGGTGCGGGGCTTCCAGCTGCCGCCGTCGAGCACGACCGGGACGCCGCGCGCTCGGGCGGCCGCCGCGAGCACGAGCGCCGCACCGAGGTGGTGACCGTCGAGCAGGAGCACGTCCGCACCGTCGAGCACGGCGTCGGTGCGGTCGCGGGCGACGGGCGCGAGGTCGCCGGACGCGCTCGCGTTGACCGACACGACGGCGCGCTCCCCCGTGCCGCGGGTCACGAGCACGGTCGAGACGGCCGGCGACGCGGGTGCGCCGTCGAGCAGGTCGACGACCTCGACCCCCGCAGCGTCGAGGTCCGCGCGCACGAGCGACGCGACCGGACCGGCCCCGAGCGCGGTCACGAGCCGGGCCCGCACACCGAGCGCGACGGCCGTCGCGGCGGCGTTCGCCGCCGGCCCCCCGGACGTGACGTCGAGCCCGGTCGCGACGAGCTTCTCGTCCGGCGCCGGCACGTGGTCGACGTCCTGGAGCACGTCGAGCGTCACGAGCCCGCAGGCGACGACGAGCGGCGGCGGGGACGTCATGCGCCCATCCTGCCGGGCCGGGCCCGACGCCGGCCCCGATCCCGTCAGGTGCGTGCCGTCGCGTCGACGGCACGCACCGGAGCGGTCCGGTCGACGAGGAGCCACACGCCCGCACCGGCGACGAGGGCCGCGAGCAGCACCGACAGCCAGGGCCCGAGCGCGTCCGCGGCCAGGTGCGACCCGACGAACGCCGCGAGCGCCACGACCCCGGCCGCACCCGTGCGCAGGAGCCCTGCGGGCCGGACGGAGCGGACCGCGCACCAGAGCAGCCCCGCCGCGAGCACGACCCCGCCGAGCCAGCGCACGCCCGTCCCCTGCGCCACGGCGAAGCCGGCGACGAGCGTCACGGCGGAGATCACGGCGGTCGGCAGGCGGCTCATGCGCGCCACTCTAGGCAGCGGCCCCCGCGCGCACGACGTCGTCCGGGCGGACGTCCCAGGACCGCCTCCGCGCACAGCAATACGGTGGTGCCACGACACCGCGAGAGGGAGCACCGTGACCACCACACCCACCGACGCCACCACCACGAGCGCCTGGAAGGACCTCACGGCCCACCGGTCGGCGCTCACGCCGGACCTGCGCGGCTGGTTCGCCGCCGACGCCGAGCGTGCGACGCGCCTGACCCGGACGGTCGGCGACCTGCACGTCGACCTGTCGAAGAACCTCGTGACCGACGAGACGCTCGAGCTCCTCGTGCGGCTCGCCGACGAGGTCGGCCTGCCGGGGCGCATCGAGGCGATGCTCTCGGGCGAGCACATCAACGTCACCGAGGACCGCGCGGTGCTGCACACGGCCCTGCGCCGTCCGGCGGGCGCGTCCCCGGCTCTGCACGTCGACGGCCAGGACGTCGACGCCGACGTCCAGGCGGAGCTCGCGAAGGTGTCCGCGTTCGCCGACAAGGTGCGCAGCGGCGAGTGGACGGGCGTCACCGGCGCCCGCGTCGCGACCGTCGTCAACATCGGCATCGGCGGCTCCGACCTGGGCCCGGTCATGGCGTACGAGGCGCTCAGGCCGTACGTCCACGACGGCCTCGAGGTGCGGTTCGTCTCGAACATCGACCCGACCGACCTCGCCGAGACGGTGCGGGGCCTCGACGCGACGACGACCCTGTTCATCGTCGCGTCCAAGACGTTCGGGACGCTCGAGACGCTGACGAACGCGCGACTCGCGCGCACGTGGCTCTGGGAGCAGCTCCTCGACGCCGGCGCGATCGAGGACACCGACGGCGCGCGCACGCAGGCCGTCGCGCAGCACTTCGTCGCGGTCTCGACCGCGCTCGACAAGGTCGCGGCGTTCGGCATCGACCCCGCGAACGCGTTCGGCTTCTGGGACTGGGTCGGCGGCCGGTACTCGCTCGACTCGGCGATCGGCACGTCGCTCGCGATCGCGATCGGCCCCGACGGCTTCCGGGACCTCCTGGCCGGCTTCCACGCGGTCGACGAGCACCTGCGCAGCACGCCGTTCGCGCAGAACGTGCCGGTGCTGATGGGCCTGCTCAACGTCTGGTACGTCAACTTCCTCGACGCCCACACGCACGCGGTGCTCCCGTACGCGCAGCACCTGCACCGCTTCCCGGCCTACCTCCAGCAGCTCACGATGGAGTCGAACGGCAAGTCCGTGCGCTGGGACGGCACGCCCGTCACGACGGACACCGGGGAGATCTTCTGGGGCGAGCCGGGCACGAACGGCCAGCACGCGTTCTACCAGCTCATCCACCAGGGCACGCGGCTCATCCCGGCGGACTTCATCGCCGTCGCGACGCCCGCGCACCCGCTGCGCGACGGCGACGCCGACGTGCACGAGCTGCTCCTGTCGAACTTCTTCGCGCAGACCAAGGCGCTCGCGTTCGGCAAGACGGCCGACGAGGTGCGCGCCGACGGCGTCGCGGAGGAGATCGTCCCCGCGCGGGTGTTCCCCGGCAACCGCCCCACGACGTCGATCATGGCGCCGTCGCTCACGCCGTCCGTGCTGGGCCAGCTCATCGCCCTCTACGAGCACATCACGTTCGTGCAGGGCGTCGTGTGGGGCATCGACAGCTTCGACCAGTGGGGCGTCGAGCTCGGCAAGGTCCTCGCGATGCAGATCTCCCCCGCGGTGTCCGGTGACACCGACGCGATCGCGGCGCAGGACCCGTCGACGCGCGGGCTCATCGAGTACTACCGGGCGCACCGCGACGCCTGAGCCGCGGTCAGGCCGGGTGGCGCGCGTCCGCCGCCCGGCCCCCCGGTCGCCCGTGCTGCTGCGGCGCGGCGCCCGTCCGCGACCCCCGTCGGCCGGCGCGCAGGAACGACCCCGTCCGCGTGACCGGCCGCGGCCTCGGGCCGTGGCGTACCGCTCGCTCAGGCCGTGGCGTAGCGCTCAGCCGACCGGGCCCGGCGCTTCTCGGCCTCGATCTCGCGGTCCTTGGGCGGGGCGGACGTGACGAGCGCGTCGAGCAGGTGGCGCGTCGCGTGCGCGATCTCCTCGACGGCCCGGTCGAACGCCTCGCGGTTCGCCTGCGACGGCGCGCTCGAGCCGCTCACCTTGCGCACGTACTGCAGGGCGGCGGCGTGCACCTCGTCCTGCGACGCGGGCGGCTCGAAGTTGTGGAGGGTGTGGATGTTCCGGCACATGCTCCCGACGGTACGGCGGACCCCGTCCGGGTGGAACCCCGCGCGGGGTGCCCGGGACCCTGCGGGGACCGCGCTGCGGCGTGCGGCGGGCCGAGAACCGCGGAACGGCGCGTGATCACCCGCTCCAGCAGTCGCGCCCGCCCGTCCCGGGAGCGGACACTGAGGAGCCCGGAGCCGTTCGCGACGAGCGGACACGCGAGCAGGTCTCGCATCCGGGCCGCACACCGGCTATTGTCGTGCCCGGAGTTACTGTGATTCGCACGTCCTTGACCGTCGAGGCTGAGCCTTGGCGTTGCGTTCTCTAGGGAGCGGACGACGACACCGTGATATCGCCCCCGACACCCGGGGTCGTCCCCTAACCCGCAAGGGAGCAACCATGACGACTGGAACCGTGAAGTGGTTCAACGCCGAAAAGGGCTTCGGCTTCATCGCGCCTGACGACGGCGGCGCCGACGTCTTCGCGCACTACTCGGCCATCCAGAGCAGCGGCTACCGCTCGCTCGAGGAGAACCAGAAGGTGCAGTTCGACGTCACGCAGGGCCCGAAGGGCCCGCAGGCGGAGAACATCCAGCCCATCTGATCCTCGGATCGGCTCGCTGACCTTCATCGGTCGGCACCCAGCACGCAGAACCGCCCCGGCCTCGCCGGGGCGGTTCTGCTGTCTGCGGACCCGGGACGCGAACGGTGCCCCGGCCCGTGAGGGCCGGGGCACCGCGGCTGACGCGGCCCTGCGCCGGGTCAGCCCACCGGCGTCCGCCCGCCGGTCGTCGGCGCACCCGGGGGTACGCCGGCGTTCGTGGTCAGCGCGCGGAGCAGCTGACGGTCGCACCCGCGCCCGAGCCGGTGCCCTGGAAGCCGACCTCGGCGCTGCGGCCTGCGGCGAGCGAGCCGTTCCAGGCGGCGTTCTGCACGGTCACCGAGCTCCCGGACGTGCTCGCCTGGCCGCCCCAGACGTTCGCGACCCCGCCGTTCGGGAGCGCGAGGGTCACCGCCCACCCGCTCACCGGCGCCGAGCCGGCGGTCACCGTGACGGCGCCGATGAAGCCGCCCTGCCAGCTGTTGGCGACCCGGTACACCGCCGTGCACCCGGCGCCCGCCGTCGGGGTCGGGGTCGGTGTGGCCGTCGGCGTGGGCGTGGGGGTCGCGGTGGGCGTGGGGGTCGTGGTGGGCGTAGGCGTCGGGGTCACGCCGTCGAGCACCCGCGCCAGCGCCGGGTACCACCGGTCGGCGAGCTTGACGATGCCCGCGTCGTTCGGGTGCACGCCGTCGGACGTGTCCGCAGCGGGGTTCCAGCCGGTCCACTGGTCGACGACGGTGACGGGCGACGCGCTCGTGCTGAGCGAGGCGGCCCAGGCCGGGATCGCGGCGTTGAGGGCGACGGTCCGCTGGGCGCACTCGCCGCACGTCGGCGGCGCGACCGGGATGATCTGGGCGACGAGCACCTTCATGCCCGGGTTGCTCGCCCGCATCTGGTTCACGAGCGTCGTGTAGGCCGCGAGGATCTGCGTCGTCGAGCGGTTGCTCCACACGTCGTTGGTGCCGAAGTGCATGAGCACGACGTCCGGTCGCGTCTGCGCGAGCCACCCGGTCAGGAGGCCCTCCGAGGCGACGTTCGTCGCGAGGAGCCCGCCGTGGCCCTCGTTGTCGCCGTCGTGCGCGATGCCGCAGCCCTGCGCGGGCAGCGTCCCGACCATGTCGACGTTCGTGTACCCGCCGTTCTGGAGCTTCTGCCACAGCAGCGCCCGCCAGCACCCCGGTGACCCGGTGATCGAGTCGCCGAGGGCCATGACCCGGACCGGCGCGGCCGCCGCACGGCTCGGGGCCGCCGCGGCGAGGACGCCCGTGAGGAGCAGCGCGACGACCGCGACGAGCGCGAGGAGCGGGCGGTGGTTCGGGCGTGCGGACGACGTCGTCATGGCGCAGTTCTCCCTCTCGAGGGGGCCGGGGACGGACGCGCGGGGACAGCGCGCGGCCGGACTGGCAGCCTGACGGGCCCGTCGAGGACCGCGCCAGGACGCGCGCGGGGTCGAATCGATTAGGGCGCGCCCGCCCGGTGACCGACCTCACCGCCCTCCTCCTGGGCCGGGGCGTGGGTGCGTGCGACCCTGGAGGCAGGGCCCCCGCGGGGTTCCCGGACGAGGTGCGCCGTACCCGGAGTGCGACAAGACGGCGCCGAGGAGATCACATGTCCTGGCTCGTGCTCGTGCTGTCCGGTGTTCTCGAGGCCGTCTGGGCGACTGCGCTCGGGCGGTCGGAGGGGCTGACCCGCTGGGTCCCCACGGTGGTGTTCGTCGTCGCGCTCGTGCTGAGCATGGGCGGGCTCGCGTACGCGATGCGCACGCTGCCGACCGGGACCGCGTACGCGGTGTGGGTCGGGGTCGGTGCGGCCCTGACCGTCGGCTATGCGATGGCGACCGGCGCCGAGCCGGTGTCGCTCGTGCGGGTCCTGCTGCTGCTGGGGATCGTCGGGTGCGTCGTCGGGCTCAAGGTCGTCGGCTAGCGCCCGGCACGGCCGGCCGCGGGCTCCTGGCGCCGGCACGGTCCACGCAGGGCCGGAGGTGGCACCTTTCACCCCGCGCACGCCTCGCACGCCGCCGCCCCCGGCCGATCACGTCCACGAAGGACCCCGCCCGGGTCCGGCCGCCGCGCGGCCGGCGTCCCGGCGACACGGGGCCTCGTCGTCGATGCGATTGGTGCGTGATCTGGGTGAGGAGCGCGTGGTCCCGCTGGCTCGCCGTCGCCGCGGCGGTCGCTCTCGTGCACCTGGTCCTCCCCACGGCGTCCGCGCGCGGCATCGTCTACCAGCTCGTCGCCTTCGGATCCGTCGCGGTCATGCTCGTCGGGATCCGCCGCAACCGGCCGTCGCGCAGGGTGCCGTGGTACCTGCTGACGGCCGGCATCGCGCTCATGACGGTCGGGGACCTCCTGTGGTCCTGGTACGAGCTCGTGCTCGGGACGGACCCGTACCCATCGGCCGCGGACGTCGTCTACCTCGCGGCGTACCCGTTCCTCGGTGCGGGGCTGCTCATGCTCGCCCGGGCACGCGGCAGCGAGCGGCACCCGACCGCGGCCATCGACAGCCTGCTCGTGTCGATCGGGCTCGGGCTCGTCGCGTGGGTCGCGCTGATCGCCCCCGCGCTCCGCGACCCCGAGCTGGACCTCGCCAGCACGGTCGTGGGCGCGGCGTACCCGATCGTCGACATCATCCTCATCGGGCTCCTGGTCCGGCTCCTGACCGCACCCGGTGCCCGGTCGACCGCGTCGGCCCTGCTCGTGAGCGCCACGGGCCTGCTGATGGCGGCCGACGCGCTGTTCCAGCTCTCCGCGATCGTGCCGGCCCTCGAGGCGCACGTGCTCCTGCTCGACGGGGGCTGGCTCGTCGCCTACGCGCTGTTCGGAGCGGCCGCCCTGGCTCCCGGCATGCGCCTGATGTCGGAGCGCGCGGTCGAGCCCGAGCAGCGCAAGGGCCGCCAGCGGCTCATGCTCGTCGGCCCCGCGGTGTTCATGGCACCGGCGGTGCTCGTGGTGCAGCTCGTGCTCGGCGGCACCGTCGACGTGTGGGCCGCCGCGGTCGCGGCCGTCGCCCTGACGGTGCTCTCGCTCATCCGGATGGCGCGCATGACCCGGTGGCTCGAGGAGCAGGCGCAGAGCCTGCGCGGAGCCGCCGACACCGACATCGTGACCGGGCTGGCGAACCGGCGGCTGCTCGTCCGGGAGATCCGGGACGCCCTCGCGGCCCCGCGCGCCCGCGTCGCGCTCGTGCTCGTGGACGTCGACCGCTTCAGCGAGATCAACGAGACGTTCGGGCACCGCATCGGCGACGAGGTCCTGATCCGCATCGGCGAGCGGCTGCGGTCCGTCGCCGGCCACGCCGGGCTCGTGGCGCGGCCGGGCGGCGACGAGTTCGCGATCCTGTTCCGCGACGTGCCCGGCAGCGGCACGGCGATGAACCTGGCGCAGTCGGTGCACGACGCGCTCGCCCGGCCCGTCCGGCTCGACGACCTCGAGGTGCGGGTCCAGGTGAGCGTGGGGCTCGTGGTCGCGCCCGACGACGGGACGGACCCGCTGGACCTGCTGCACCGCGGCGACGTCGCGCTCTCGACCGCGAAGCGCGGCTCGCGCCTGCCTGCCCGCTACGACGCCTCGATGAGCTCCGGCAGCACGCTGGCCCCCGCGCTCGGCGGCACGCTGCTCGGCGCGATCTCCCGCGGCGAGCTCGTGCTGCACTACCAGCCGATCGTCGAGGTCAGCACCGGGCGCGTCGTCGCCGTCGAGGCGCTCGTGCGCTGGCAGCACCCCGAGCACGGGCTGCTCACCCCGAACCTCTTCATCCCCACGGCCGAGCGCACCGGGGTCATCGGCCCGCTCACGCGTGACGTCCTCGACCAGGCGCTGCGGGCGGTCGCCGGCTGGCGCGCCGACGGCCTCGACATCGCCGTCGCGGTCAACCTCGCCGCGCAGAACCTGCTCGACCCCGAGATCGTCTCCGACGTGCGCGCCGCGCTCGCTCGCCACGGGCTGCCGGCGTCCGCGCTCGAGCTGGAGATCACCGAGAGCAGCGCGATGAGCGACCCGGAGCGCGCACTCGAGGCGCTCGACGCGCTCGAGCGCCTCGGCGTCGAGCTCGCGGTCGACGACTACGGCACCGGCCACAGCTCGCTCGCGTACCTGCACCGCCTCCCCGTCGGCCGGCTCAAGCTCGACCGCGCGTTCGTGGGCGGCATCGCGCAGGACCGCGCGAGCGAGGCGATCGTCCGCTCGACGATCGAGCTCGCGCGCCACCTCGGGCTGTCGGTCGTCGCGGAGGGCGTCGAGGACGACGCGACGTTCGCGATGCTCGCCGAGATGGGCTGCTACGCCGCGCAGGGGTTCGGGCTCGCCCGCCCTGGGCCCGGGGCGAGGATCCCGTCGGTCATCGCGGAGATCACCCGCACCCGCGCCCCCGCGGCGCCGGTCCGGCGGGACGGCGTCCCGGCACCCCGCACGGCGGCGGCACCGGCACCGCGCTGACTCGGGCGTAGGGCGGCGCAGGGTAACCGCGCTGACCCGGCGCAGGGCCGAGGGCCGAGCCGGACACCGTGCGGCGCCGACCGCTCGGCCGGCGGCGTGCCCCTGCCTCCCGGTCCGTCCCGGCGCCGCTAGCGTGGCCCGATGACCCCGTCGTCCCGGCCACGTCCGGCCTCCCCTGCGTCCGCCGCCGTGCTCGGCTCGGTGCTCGCGCTCTCGGGCGTGCTGCACCTCGTGGTGCCGCGCGTCTACGAGCCGCTCATCCCGCGCCCGCTCGGGAGCCCGCGTGCGTGGGTGCTCGGCAGCGGCGTCGCCGAGCTCGCGTGCGCCGCGGCGCTCGTGCCCGCGCGGACCCGGAGCGCCGGCGCGCTCGCGACGGCCGCGCTGCTCGTCGCCGTCTTCCCGGGGAACGTCACGATGGCGCTCCGCACGCGCCGCGGAGCCCCCGGGATCACGACCCGGCGGGTCGTCGCGTGGGGACGGTTGCCGCTCCAGGTGCCGCTCGTCGGCTGGGCGCTCGCGGTCGCCCGGGGTGCATGCGCCGCCGGGGCCGTCTCCCCTGCCGCCCGGATCGCGTCGGGCGGCGCCCGATGACCGCGCCGAGCGCACCCGCGCCCGCGTCGACCCGGTACGCCGTCCCCGGGCTCGTCGTGCGCGAGCACCGTGTCGCGGTGCCCGTGGACTGGTCCGCGCCCGAGCGGTACGCGCCGATCGAGGTGTTCGTGCGCGAGCTCGTCGACCCCCGCCGCGCCGGCGAGGACCTCCCGCTGCTCCTGTTCCTGCAGGGCGGGCCAGGGGGCGCGAGCCCGCGGCCGCTCGGGAGCGGATGGTGGACGACGCTGCTCGCGACGCACCGGGTCGTCCTCCTCGACCAGCGTGGGACGGGCCGCTCGACGCGCGTCGCAGCGCGCGAGGTGGCCGCGCTCGGGACGCCCGCCGAGGCAGCCGAGTACCTCGCGTGCTTCCGGGCCGACGCGATCGTCGCCGACGCCGAGCACGTGCGGCGCACCGTCTACGGGGGGCGGCGCTGGGCGACGCTGGGGCAGTCCTACGGCGGCTTCGTCACGCTCGCGTACCTGTCGCGGCACCCCCAGGCGCTCACGGAGTGCCTCGTCACGGGCGGCCTGCCGCCGCTCACGGCGAGCGCCGAGGAGACCTACGCGCGCACCTACCCACGGCAGGCGGCACGCAACCGGGAGCTCGCGCGCCGGTACCCCGACGACGTGGCGCTGCTCGGCCGGGTCGCCGACCGCGTGGGTGCCGGTGACGTCCGCCTGCCCGACGGCGACGCGCTCACCGTCGAGCGGCTGCAGCTGCTCGGGATGCCCCTCGGCATGAGCACCGGCGTGGACGCGCTGCACTGGCTCCTCGACACCGCGCTCGACACCGCGGGCGAGCTCGCCGACCCGTTCCTCGCGGCGCTCGCGCACGGCACGTCGTTCGTCGACAACCCGCTGTACGCGGTGCTCCAGGAGGTCATCTACCACCAGGGTGAGCGCGCGCCCGGCTGGGCGGCGCAGGCCGAGCACGAGCGGTGGGACGCGTTCGCCCCCGGTGCCCGGCCGCTCCTCCTGGCCGGCGAGGCGATGTTCCCGTGGATGTACGAGCAAATCGGGTCGCTGCGGCCGTTCCGGGCGGTCGCCGAGGAGCTCGCCGCACGGACGTCCTGGCCGGTGCTGTACGAGGTCGACCGCCTCGCGTCGAACGAGGTGCCCGTCGCCGCGGCGCAGTACTACGACGACCCGTACGTCGACCTCGACCTCGCGCTCGACACCGCGTCGCACGTCGGGGCGACGCAGGTGTGGGTGACCAACGAGTTCCTGCACGACGGCCTCCGCGTCGCCGGCGACGTGATCCTGCCGCGCCTGCTGGACCTCGCCGCCGGCCGGTGGAGCGTCACCGGACGCTGACCCGCGCGGCGGCGCGGCCGGCGCTCACCCCGCGAAGCGCTCGCGCCGCTCGACGACCCGCCCGGCCTGCGCGGCGTCGTCCCACGTGTAGACGCTCACGCCCTCGATGAGGACGTGCTCCACGCGGGCGTGCACGTCGAGCGGGTCGCCGGACCACACCACGACATCGCCGTCGAGCCCGGCGCGCAGGGACCCGACCCGGTCGTCGAGCCCGAGGATCGCCGCGGGGTTCACGGTGAGCGCCTCGAGGGCGGTCGCGCGGGGCAGCCCCTCCTTGACCGCGAACGTCGCCTGGTGGACGAGGAAGTTGACCGGCACGACGGGGTGGTCGGTCGTGATGGCGACGCGCACGCCCGCGGCGGCGAGCGTCGCGAGGTGCTCGATGCCGCGGTCGCGCAGCTCGACCTTCGAGCGGTTCGTCAGCATCGGGCCGTAGATCACCGGGATGCCGCGCTCGGCGAGCACGTCGGCGATCTTGTGGCCCTCGGTCCCGTGGTTGACGACGAGCCGGTACCCGAACTCGTCGGCGAGCCGGATCGCGGTCGCGATGTCGTCGTGGCGGTGGCAGTGCTGGTCCCACGCGAGCTCGCCGTCGAGCACCCGGACCAGCGTCTCCAGGCCGAGGTCACGCGCGAACGGCTCGCCCTTCGTGGCGGCCGCGGCCCGTGCGGCGGCGTAGTGCTGCGCCTTGACGAACGCCTCCCGGATGACCTTGGCGACCCCGAGGCGCGTCGACGGCGTCTGCCCCTTCTCGCGGTACACGCGCTTCGGGTTCTCACCGAGGGCCGACTTCACGCTCACCGCGGCCGAGAGGACCTGCTCGTCGATCGTGCGCCCGCCCCACGACTTGATCGCGGCGGTCTGCCCGCCGATCGGGTTGCCGGACCCCGGCTTCACGACGACCGACGTGACGCCGCCTGCGAGCGCGTCGCGGAAGCCCTCGTCGTCGATGTTCACCGCGTCGAGCGCGCGCACCGCCGCCATGTCGGGGCCTGTCATCTCGTTGACGTCGTCCCCGGCGACGCCCTCGCCCTCCTCCCAGATGCCGACGTGCCCGTGCGCCTCGACGAACCCGGGCAGCACCCAGCGGCCGGTCGCGTCGACGACGTGCGCGCCGTCCGGCACCGCGACGTCGAGCCCGACGGCGACGATGCGCCCGTCCTCGATGAGGACCGTGCCCCCGTCGAGCGGCTCGGAGGCGACGGGGACGACGTACCCGCCGGTGACGGCGACGACGGACGGGGTGCTCGCGCTGCGGTGGACCATGCCCAGCACGCTAGCCCCGGCGCGAGTCACGGGCAGGTCGGCGGCGCGCGGGCGCGGTGTCCGCGGGTCCGGGCGCGAGCACGCCGGGACGGGCGCGTGCGACACAATGGGGCGAACCCCCGCCCGCCCTGACGAGAAGGCCGACCGTGAACCAGCCCCGCATGAACGTCGAGTCGTTCAACCTCGACCACCGCACCGTCGCCGCGCCCTACATCCGCCTCGCGGACCGCAAGGTCCTGCCCGCGGGCGACGTCCTGAGCAAGTTCGACGTGCGCTTCACCCAGCCCAACGAGGGTCACCTCGAGATGCCGGTCGTGCACTCGCTCGAGCACCTGTTCGCGGAGCACTCGCGCAACCACTCGACGCAGGTCATCGACTTCTCCCCGATGGGCTGCCAGACGGGCTTCTACCTGATCCTCGAGGGCGAGTGGGAGCCCGAGGCCGTCATGCGCCTGGTCCAGGAGACCCTCGAGGACGTCACGCGGGCGACCGAGGTCCCCGCCGCGAACGAGGTGCAGTGCGGCTGGGGCGCGAACCACACGCTCGAGGGCGCGCAGGCGGCCGCCCGCACGTTCCTCGCCGCCCGCGACGAGTGGAGCCAGGTGACCGCGTGATCGCGGTCGACGCGGTCGTCGTGGCCGCGATGCCCGACGAGGCCGAGGCGTTCGTCGAGCGTGCCGACTTCGTCGGGCCCGTCGCCCGGGTCGGGCACGCGCTGCACCGGGTCCTGTCGGTCGAGAGCCGCGGGGTCCTGCTCGTGCAGTGCGGCATCGGGCTCGTCAGCTCGGCGACCGCCGCCGCCGTCGCGATCAGCGGGACCAGGCCGAGCGTCGTCATCAGCGCGGGGAGCGCCGGCGGGATCGGCGAGCAGGTCCGGGTCGGCGACGTCGTGGTCGGCACCGAGTTCGTCTACTCGGGCGCCGACGCGCGCGCCTTCGGGTACGCGCTCGGGCAGGTCCCCGGGATGCCGGCGCGGTTCGTCGCGGACGAGGCGCTGCTCGAGGCGACCCTCGGCGTCACGCACGACGGCCTCACGGTCCGCGCGGGCACGATGCTCTCGGGGGACGCGTTCATCGACGCCTCGCTCGTGGACGCGGTCCGCGCGTCGTTCCCCGACGCGCTCTCGACGGACATGGAGACCGCGGCGCTCGCGCAGACGTGCCACCTCTACGGCGTCCCGTTCCTCTCGGTGCGCGGGATCTCCGACCTGTGCGGTCCCGCGGCGAACGACGACTTCCTCACGCACGTCGACGACGCCGCGCAGCGGTCCGCGAGCGTCGTGCTCGCCGCGCTGCACCGGGTCGTCCCGCGCGACTGACACCACGGCGAGCGACCTCAGGGGCCGTTCAGGGGCCGGGTCAGGGACGTACCCGATGACCCGGCCCCCGGCTGGTGCCAGCGTGGTGCACGGACCGGACGTCCCGGGCCGTGTGCTCATCGTGAGGTCACCCATGTCGCTGCGTCCCGTGCTCGCCGTCACCTCCGTCGGTGCCCTGCTCCTGCTCACCGGGTGCGGGGCCGCCGCGTTCGGCCCGTCGCGCACGGAGGAGCGCCCGGCCGACGGCGTCACGGCCGTCGAGCTCTCCATCTCGGGGACCCTGGTCGTCGAGCACGGCGACGAGCCGTCGCTCACGGTCACCGCGGGCCGCAACGTGCTGGCACAGCTCACGAGCGAGGTCCGCGACGGCGTCCTCGTGCTCGACCACGACGACCGGCCGGGCTGGTCGCGCACCGGCGCGGTCGAGTACCGACTCGTGGTCGACCACCTCGACGCGATCCGGGTCGAGGGCTCGGGGAGCGTGCGGGTCGACGGCGACGTCGCGACCGGCGACGAGCTCGCGGTCCTGCTCGAGGGGTCGGGCGACGTGCGCGTCGAAGGGATCGACGTCGACGAGCTCGACGCCAGCAACCAGGGGTCCGGCCGCATCACGCTCGCCGGCGCCGCCGAGGCGCAGCGCGTCACGGTCGCCGGGTCCGGGGGCTACGACGCGGCGGCGCTGCGCACGCGTGCGGCGGCGGTGTCGGTCGAGGGGTCCGGCGACGCCGCGGTGGTCGTCACCGGGACACTCGACGCGAGCGTGTCCGGGAGCGGGTCGCTCACGCACACCGGCGGAGCCCGCGTGACGTCGGACGTCGACGGCTCGGGCTCGGTGCGCGAGGGGTCGTGACGCCCACGGCGCCGTACCCGCTCGCCACGCATCGGTGAGCCGGTCGCGCGGGTCCCGGCGCCCGGTCCGCCGCTCGCCGCGGACCTCGCGGCCGACGCGCTCAGGCGAGCTCGTGCCTGCGCCGCTCGAGGAACGCCCGCTCGACCACGTTGGAGCACCGGGCGAGCGCGGCGTCGTACGCCGCCACCGCCTCGTCCCGGCGGCCGAGCCGGCGCAGGAGATCGGCACGGACCGCGTGGTAGACGTGGAAGGTCGTGAGCCCGAGCGGGTCGACGGCCGCGAGGGCGACCGCCGGGCCCTCGACCTCCGCGAGCGCGACCGCCCGGTTGAGCGCCACGACGGGCGAGCCCGTGAGCGCGAGCAGGTGGTCGTAGAGCGCGAGCACCTGCGCCCAGTCGGTCGAGGCGACGTCCGGGGCGTCCGCGTGCACCGCCTGGATCGCCGCCTGCAGCTGGTACGGGCCCGGGCGCCCGCGGCGCAGGCACCACCGGACGAGGTCCTGCCCCTCGGCGACGAGCGCGCCGTCCCACCGGCCCCGGTCCTGCTCGGCGAGGGGCACGAGCGAGCCGTCGGGCGCGGTCCGGGCGGCGCGGCGGGAGTCGACGAGCAGGAGCAGCGCGAGCAGGCCCGCGACCTCCTCCTCGTCTGGCATGAGCTCGGCGAGGAGCCGGGCGAGCCGGACCGCCTCCGCGCACAGGTCCGCGCGCACGAGCGCGTCGCCCGCGCTGGCCGTGTGCCCCTCGGTGAACACGAGGTACACGACCGCGAGCACCGCCCGGAGCCGGTCGGGCAGCTCGGCGTCGTCCGGGACGCGGTACGGGATGCGGGCGTCGCGGATCTTGCCCTTGGCGCGCACGAGCCGCTGCGCCATCGCCTGCTCCTCGACGAGGAAGGCCCGGGCGATCTCGGCGGTCGTGAGCCCGCCGACGAGCCGCAGCGTGAGCGCGACCCGCGCCGCAGGCGCGAGGGCCGGGTGGCAGCACGTGAACACGAGACGGAGCCGGTCGTCGTGCACGGGGTCCTCCTCGACGGCCGCGGACGGGGCGTGCAGCACGGCGGCCTGCGCGTGCCGGTCCGCGCGGCTCGACTCGCGCCGGATCCGGTCGATCGCCCTGCGGCGGGCCGTCGTGAAGATCCAGCCCGCCGGGCTGGGCGGCAGCCCGGTCACGGGCCAGCGCTCGACGGCCGTCGCGAACGCGTCCTGCACCGTGGGCGCGGCGAGGGGCCGGTCGCCGAGGGGAAGGGGTGGGGAGGTCGAGGGGCGGGGGTGTTTCCTTCGGGACCAACACGCGAAA
>NZ_JBSGSU010000007.1:183581-390011 GCF_053607065.1 Cellulomonas sp. NPDC055163
TGTGCTGTCGTAAACCTCCACCCCTCACTTCTGACCGGCATCCCGGCCATTAGCCACCGCCCGACTCCCCTCACGAACGCGCCTTCCACCGCGCCCTCTTGGGTCTCTGGGCCGCCGGGGACCCGGGTCAGGACGGCCACGGCGCGGGCGTGCTCCTCGCGGAACACGCGCGCGACGTCCGCAGGGCCGATCGTCGTCATGCGGAGCTCAGCGGCCCTGCGCGAACCGGAACGGGCGGACCTCCACGGGGAGCGTGGTCGCCTGCGCCATGCGGCGACCCCAGCCGAGCGCCGCGTCGAGGTCGGGGACGTCGATGACCGTGAGCCCGCCGAGGTGCTCCTTGCCCTCGAGGTACGGGCCGTCGGTCACGAGCACCTCGTCGTCCTTGGCGCGCAGGACCGTCGCGGTGCTCGCGTCGTGCAGGCCGCCCGTGAACAGCCAGACCCCGGCCGCCCGCAGCTCGGCGTCGAGCGCCCCGACCGCCGCCATGATCGGCGCGAGCACCTCGGGCTCGGGTGCCGGGCCGTCGGGCTGCATCACGCTGAGGAGGTACTGCGTCATAGGAACCCCTCCTTGGGGATCTCGGCCGCCCGCGTGCCGGCCTCTCACCTTCTACACGAACGGCCACCCTGCAGATCGACGTGCGGCGACCGATGAGTTCTCGCCCGCAAAGAGGTCGACCCGTGTCGGTGGGGGCGAGCACACTGGTCGCTCCCCCGCACGCGCCGCACCACCGGCGCGTGGCGCTGCGCGACGACGCGCGTCCCCGTTCCTCCCCAGCGACAGGTGTGACTTGTGACCGAGACCCGGACCGAACCGGTCCCGAACGCCCTACCGGGCGCCTCCGGACCCTCCGCCCCGTCCGCCCCCTCCCCCGACCGCATGACGGCCCGGGACCGCACGGCCGTCTCGCTGCTGCTCGTGTCCGCGTTCGTGGTCATCCTCAACGAGACCGTCATGGGCGTGGCCCTGCCGCGGCTCATGGACGACCTCGCCATCACCGCGAGCGCCGCACAGTGGGTCACGACCGCGTTCATGCTCACGATGGCCGTGGTCATCCCCGTCACCGGCTTCGTGCTGCAGCGCACCACGACGCGCGCGGCGTTCCTCGCGGCGATGGGCCTGTTCAGCGTCGGGACGCTCGTCTGTGCGCTCGCGCCCGGGTTCGAGGTGCTCCTGGTCGGCCGGGTCGTGCAGGCGGGCGGGACCGCGATCATGATGCCGCTGCTCATGACGACCGTCATGACGGTGACGCCGCCCGCGAGCCGCGGGCGCACGATGGGCAACATCTCCGTCGTCATCTCGGTCGCGCCGGCGCTCGGCCCGACGATCTCCGGCTTCGTCCTCAGCGTGCTCGACTGGCGGTGGCTGTTCGGCCTCGTGCTCCCGATCGCCGTGGGCGCGCTCGCGCTCGGGGCTGCCCGCCTGGTCAACCTGACGACGCCGCGCGAGGCCCGCATCGACGTCCTCTCGGTCGTCCTGTCGGCGTTCGCGTTCGGCGGCATCGTGTACGGCCTGAGCCGCGTCGGGGAGTCGGCCGTGGGCGGCGGTGCGAGCGCGGCGTGGGGCGCGCTGGGGGTCGGGCTCGTGACGCTCGGGCTGTTCGTCGCGCGCCAGCTCGTGCTCCAGCGGACCGACGCGGCGCTGCTCGACCTGCGCACGTTCCGCTCGCCCGTGTTCACCGTCGCGATCGTGCTCATGGCGATCAGCATGATGTCCCTGTTCGGGACGATCATCCTGCTGCCGCTCTACGCACAGCAGGTGCTCGGCCTCGAGGCGCTGCAGACCGGCCTCCTCATGCTGCCGGGCGGCCTGCTCATGGGCTTCCTGGCGCCGTCGGTGGGCCGCGCGTACGACCGGTTCGGTCCGCGCGTGCTGCTCGTGCCGGGCGCGACGACCGTCAGCGTCGCCGCGTGGCTGCTCACGACGCTCGGGGAGCAGAGCTCGCCGTGGCTGCTCCTCACGGGGCACGTGGTCCTCAGCGTCGGGCTCGCTCTCATGTTCACGCCGCTGTTCACCGCGTCGCTCGGCTCGCTGACGCCGAACCTGTACTCGCACGGCAGCGCGATGGTCGGGACCGTCCAGCAGGTCGCGGGCGCCGCGGGGACGGCGCTGTTCGTCACCGTGCTGACCGCCCGGGCGTCGGCGCTCACGGAGACCGGCGCGGGTCCGGTGACCGCGATGGCGGGCGGCGTGCACGCCGCGTTCCTCGTCGGTGCCGTGATCTCGGTCCTGGCGATCCCGGCGGCGTTCGCGGTGCGCGTGCCGAAGGCCGAGCGAGGAGCCGTGGACGTCGGTTCGGCGCCCGTCGGGGCGCACTGACCGGGACCAGGACGTAGCAGACGTAGCGGACTCCACCCGTGTGCGGTGCGTCACGGTGCCCGCCCGCGGGCCGTGACGCACTTGCTCCGGGTGGCGTCCGTCTGCCTACGGTGGGGTCACCGACGTGCCACCGACCGGGGGGAGCTGCGCCGTCGTGCGACGCCTCATCCCTGCGCTGGTCCTGGCGGCCGGCGCCCTCGTGCTCGTCCTGGTCCTGCTCGCGGGGCCGCTCTCGCCGAGCCCGGAGCCCGGGCCGACCGCCGCGGCGCCCACCACCTCGGCGCAGCCCCAGCGGGTCAGCACCGTCCTGTCGAGCGAGTTCGAGGACGGCACCGACGGCTGGGAGGGGCTCGGGACCGCGGAGGTCACGACGCGCGAGGGCGACGCCCGCAGCGGTGCGTCGAGCCTTCTCGTGAGCGGGCGTACCGAGGCGTGGAACGGTGCGCTGCGCGGCCTGGAGGGCGTCCTCACCGCCGGGACGGAGCACACGCTGTCCGTGTGGGTCCGCCTGGCGCCGGGGGCCGCGGGGTCGGAGCCGGCGGGGTCGGAGCCGGCGGACGACGCGGGCGACGGCGACGCGGGCGCCGGGGCCGCCGCGGAGGGCTCGGCCGACGAGCTCCAGCTCACGGTCCGGCGCGACGCCGACGGTGAGCGCGTCTACGACCACCTCGTGCACGCGCCCGTCGGCACCGGCGCCTGGGTCGAGCTGCGCACCGCGTACACGCTGCCCGAGGGCTCCGAGCACCCCGAGCTCTACGTCGAGTCGACCGGCACGCTCGCCGACCTGCTCGTCGACGACGTGACCGTGACGAAGGAGGCACCCCCGGTGCAGACCGACATCCCCGCGCTGCGCGACGCCCTCGCGGGCGACTTCCCCGTCGGGACGGCCGTCGGGCGCCAGGACCTCGACGGCGCGCCCGCGGAGCTCCTGACCCGGCACTTCTCGACGATCACGCCCGAGAACGCGCTCAAGCCCGCGAGCCTGCAGCCCCACGAGGGCGAGTTCACGTTCGAGCAGGCCGACCAGGTGCTCGACTTCGCCGTCGAGCACGGCCTGGACGTGCACGGCCACACCCTCGTGTGGCACCGCTCGACGCCGGACTGGTTCTTCCGGGCCGCCGACGGGCGGGAGCTCGGGCAGAGCCCCGAGGACCAGGCGCTGCTGCTCGCCCGGCTCGAGGCGCACGTGCGCGCGGTCGCGGACCACCTCGAGGAGCGCTACGGCGACGCGAACCCGGTCCGCGCGTGGGACGTCGTCAACGAGGCGATCGACCCCGAGGAGGACGACGGCCTGCGCCGCAACCCGTGGTACGCGGTGCTCGGCCCGGAGTACGTCGCGCACGCGTTCCGGATCGCCCGCGAGGTCTTCGGTCCCGACACGGTGCTGTACCTCAACGACTACGGCACCGAGGGTGCGGCGAAGCGCCGCGCCGCGGCGGACGTGGTGCGGCGGCTGCTCGACGAGGGCGTGCCGGTCGACGGGGTCGGCCACCAGATGCACGTCAACCTCGGTGTCCCGGTCTCGCGCATCGAGGACACGATCGCGACGTTCGAGGACCTCGGTGTCCGGCAGGCCGTGACCGAGCTCGACGTCGCGATCGCGGAGTCGCCGGACGAGGCGCTCGACCACACCCCCCGCGAGCGGCTCGACCGGCAGGGCCTGTACTACCAGGACCTGCTCGCCGCGTTCCGCCGCCATCCCGGCGCCGTCTCGTCGCTGAGTGTGTGGGGGCTCTACGACGCGCGGAGCTGGCTGCGGGCCTGGCCGACCGAGCGGCCCTACGAGGCACCGCTGCTGTTCGACGGGGACCTGCAGGCCAAGCCGGCGTACTGGGGGCTCGTCGACCCGGACCGGCTGGGCTGAGGCGCTGACCGTCCCAGGACGGGCCGGGCTCGCACCCGCGCACCGACGTCAGGCCGGCGTCCCGTCCCGTGCGAGCCCTGCGGCCTCGCGCGTGCGCCGGTTCGCGTGCGGCGACCAGCGCGGCACCGTCACCCCGAGCGCGACGGCCGCGAGCAGCGCCGCCCCGCCCGTCGCCGCCACGCCGAGCGCGAGGCTGCCGAGCGCCGCTCCCCCGGCGACGACGAGCGGACCCGCGGCGACGCCGGCGTCCTGCAGCAGCCGCCACGCCCCGAGGAACTGCGATCGGGCCGTCGGCGGCGCGACGTCCGCGCCGAGCGTCATCAGCAGCCCCGAGCCGATGCCGTTGCCGAGACCCAGCGCCATCGCGGCGACCGCGAGCGCCGGCAGCGTCCCTGCGAACGGCAGGAGCAGCAGGGCGACGCCCAGGACGAGCATCGACGGGATCGCGATCCAGAGCCGACCGCGCCGGTCCATGAGGTGGCCCGCGGGGTAGAAGAGCAGCATGTCGACCGCGCCGGAGAGCCCGAACACGAGGCTCGTCGTGGCCGGCGCGAGCCCGAGGTGCTCAGACCACAGCGGCAGCACGACCTGTCGGGCGCCCCGCACCGCGCCGACGAGCAGCACCGCGACTCCCAGGGACGTCAGGACGCCGCGGTGCTCGCGCAGCACCGCGCGCACCGGGACACGAACCGCGGTGCGCCGCCGCACCGTCTCGGCACCCGCGGCGTCCGGCACCGCGAGCACGACGGCACCCGCCAGCAGCGCGGTGGCCACTGCCAGGCCGAACGCGGCGGACGTCCCGCCGAGGTGCACCGCGAGCGCCCCCGCGAACGGCCCCAGGAACAACCCGATGCGGCTCACGCCGCCGAGGGTCGACAGCGCCCGGGCGCGGGTCTCGGCCGGGGTGATCTCGGTGAGGTACGACTGCCGCGCCAGCTGGTAGACCGATGCCGTCGCCCCGGTGCCGAGCACGGACACGGCGAGCACGAGCAGGTCCCGGGACAGCGCCGCTCCCGTGAGCGTGAGCGCCGCGACGCCCGAGGCGACGAGCATCGCCCGGCGGTCGCCGACGCGCGACGCGAGCCAGCCTGCCGGCACGTCGCCGAGGATCTGGCCGACGCCGACCATCGCGGCGAGCAGCCCGGCGAGCGCGAGCGACGCACCGCGCTGTGACGCGGTCACCGCGACCATCGGCACGGCCGCCCCGATGCCGACCTGGAACACGAGAGCGGGCAGGTACACCCCGGCGAGCGACCGGCGGTCGAGGAACGCCGGCGCGCGGCGGGCGGTGGTGCTCATCGCCGTCAGTCTCGCCCGGGGCCGCGCCCGTCGCAGCCCGGTCTCAGCGCGGCAGCCGCAGCACCGCGCGTGCGCCCCCGCGCGCCGCGTCGCCGAGCTCCACGTCGCCGCCGTTCTCCCGCGCGACCTCCCGCGCGATCGCGAGCCCGAGCCCGCTCCCACCGGCCTCGCGCTCGCGGGCGTCGTCGAGCCGCACGAAGCGCTCGAAGACGCGTTCGCGGTCCGCCGCGGGGATGCCGGCGCCGTCGTCGTCCACGGTGACCGCACCGTCCTCGACCGTGACGTCGACGTGCCCGGCCGCGTGGCGGACGGCGTTGTCGAGCAGGTTCCGCACCACCCGCAGCGCCGCCGCGGGGTCGGCGTGCGCGCGGCCCGCACCGGTGACGGTGAGGCGCACGTCGGTGCGCGCCGCGACCGCCCCGGACGACTCGGCGGCGCCCCGCACGACGTCGAGCAGGTCGAGCTCGACGGGGTCGGCGCGCGTCGAGCCCACGCGCGCGAGCAGCAGGAGGTCGTCGACGAGCGCCTGCATGCGCAGCACCTCGCCCTCGAGGTCCTCGGCGAGCTCCGCACCGCTGTACGCGTCGGGGTGCGCGCGGGCCACCTCGATCGACGTCCGCAGGGATGCGAGGGGCGAGCGCAGCTCGTGCGCGGCGTCGCCCACGAACGTGCGCTGCCGGGCGGCGGCGACCTCGAGCCGGTCGAGCATCTCGTTCAGCGTGCGGGTGAGCGCCCCGAGCTCGTCGTGCGCGCGCCGGACCGGCAGCGACCCCGGTCCCCCGGTGCGGGCGACCTGCGCGGCCGCCTGCCGGAGCTGCTCGACGGGGTGCAGCGCACGCCCGAGGACCGTCCAGATCACGACCGCGAGCAGCGCGGTGAGGACCGGCACGACGCCGACGAGCGCGAGCCGGAGGGCGTCCAGCAGCCCGCGCACCTCCGCGAGCGGCACGGTCGCGACGACCGTCACCGGGGCGTCCCGGTACGTCCCCGCGAGGACCGCGACGCGGGCGTCCCCGTCGTAGGCGCTCCGGTCGGTCCCGGTGACGAGGACGTCGCCGGTCGCGGCCGCCTCGGCGCGCAGCCCCCGTACCGCGTCCGGCGGCAGCACCGGGAGCGTGCGGCTGGCGTTCGGGGAGGACGCGACGACGGCGCCGTCGGCGTCGAGCAGCTGGACGAGCTCGCCCGGCTCGTCGACCGGGAGCGCGTCGGGGAGCCGGTCGTCGCCCACGAGTGCCGCGACCGTGAGCGCGCGGTGACGCGCGATGTCGTCGAGCGCGTCGACGCGGCTCACCGAGAGCACGTTCGTGAGGATGAGCGCGCCGGCGGCGAGGCCCGCGCACAGCACGCCCGCGGTCAGCAGGGTCAGCCGGAGGCGCAGCGACCAGTTCCCGGGGCCGCGGGCCGGCGCGGGCTCGGGTCCACCCGGCACGGTCATCCGGCCGCGCGGTACCCCGCACCGCGCACGGTCGCGACGACGTCCCGCCCGAGCTTGCGCCGCAGGTACCCGACGTACACCTCGACGACGTTGAGGTCCTCCCCCGACCCGTCCCACACGTGGTCGCGCAGCTCGACCTTGCCGACGACCCGGTCGGCGTGCCGCATGAGGTACTCGAGCAGCGCGGTCTCCCGGGTCGTGAGCGCGACGCCCTCGCCCCCGCGGGTCACGACGCGCGTCGCGGGGTCGAGCACCACGTCGCCGACCTGCAGGACGGCGGGCCGGGCATGCGCGGGCCGGCGCACGAGCGCCCGCAGCCGGGCCACGAGCACCACGAACGAGAAGGGCTTCGTCAGGTAGTCGTCGGCACCGACGTCGAGCCCGTCGGCGACGTCGTGCTCGCCGTCCTTCGCGCTCAGCAGCAGCACGGGCGTCCAGACGCCGAGCGCGCGCAGGTCCGTGACGACGTCGTAGCCGTTGCGGCGCGGCAGCATGATGTCGAGCACGATCGCGTCGTACTCGTTCTCGGTCGCGAGGTGCAGCCCGGTCGCGCCGTCGAACGCGACGTCGACCGCGAAGCCCTCCGCGGTGAGCCCCCGGTGCAGGGCGCGCACGAGCCCGCGTTCGTCGTCGACCACCAGGACCCGCACACGAGGAGCATCCCACCGCGCGCGCCGCGGACAGTGCCGGCGGACCGGACGACCTCTCAGCGCGCCCTCAGGCGCCGCGGCGCACAGTGGAGCCATGACCGAGACGACCGAGCCCTCGAGCACCCCACGCACACTGTCCCAGCGCGCCCGCTGGGCCGTCCCGGCGGTCGCCGCCGTGGCCGTCGCCGGCGCGTTCGTCGCACCCCCGCTGCTCGCCTCCGCCGGCGCCGAGGGCCTGCCCGACGTGACCCCGGCCGAGCTCATCAGCTCGGTCGCCGCCGCGCAGCCCGTCCCGATGAGCGGCACCCTCGTCTACACCGCGCGGCTCGGCCTCCCCGAGATCCCGTTCGGCGAGGTCGGCGGTGCCGACCCGATCGCGCTCCTCGGCGGCAGCTCGACGCTGCGTGTGTGGACCGACGGCACGGAGCGCTCGCGCGTCTCGCTGCTCGGGTCGGTCTCCGAGTACTCGGTCGTGCGTGACGGCGCGGAGGCGTGGACGTACTCGAGCTCCGACGAGGAGGTCGTGCACTACGCGCTCAGCGCCGAGGACCAGGCCCGCTACGACGCCCTCGCCGAGCAGGCGCGCGCCAGGACGCTCCCCGAGGTCGCCGGCGAGCTGCCGACACCCGACGAGGTCGCCGGCCAGGTCCTGGCGCAGGCCGAGCAGTTCTCGTCGGTCACGCTCGACTCCGAGCTGACGGTCGCCGGCCGGGACGCCTACCAGCTCGTCGTGACGCCGAAGGCCGGCGCCGAGACGCTCGTCGCCCGCACCGTCGTCGCGGTCGACGCCGAGACCTCGACGCCGCTGCGCGTGCAGGTGTGGAGCACGCAGGACGACGACGCCCCGGCGCTCGAGGTCGGGTTCACCGACGTGGCCTTCGAGGCACCCGACGACGCGGTGCTCGCGTTCTCCGCCCCGGCGGGCGCGAGCGTCAAGGACGTCGAGGTCCCGCTGCCGAGCGCCGCGGACCTCGCCCGGGTCCCGTCCGCCGAGGACGCGCAGGAGCTGCCCCCGGGCGTCACGGTGACCGGCACCGGCTGGGAGTCGGTCACCGAGATCACCGGTCTCGACGTCGCGAACCTCGTCGCGGGCGACCCCGCAGCGCTCACGAGCGTCCCGGGCGCCGGGCAGACGTTCGGCTCCGAGAGCGCGCAGGACCTGATCCAGGAGTTCGCCCCGACCGACGAGAACGGCCAGCACGGCGTCCCGGACCTCGACACGGGCGCGCTCTACGACCAGCTGACCACCGCGGTCCCCGAGGGCCGGCTGCTCAGCTCGTCGCTGCTCAGCGTCCTCGTCACGACCGACGGGCGCGTCCTGGCAGGGGCGGTCCCCGCGGAGACCCTGCGCGGGATGGCGTGACGGGGACGACCGTGGCGACCGACGTGACCGTGACGGCGGGCAGCGCACAGCTGCCCGCCGTCGGCGGCGCGCCCGTCGACCACGACCTCGCGGTCCGCACCGACGGCCTGACGAAGCGCTTCCGCTCGGGACAGGTCGCGGTCGACGGGATCGGTCTGCGCGTGCCGCGCGGCTCCGTGTACGGCTTCCTCGGCCCGAACGGCTCGGGCAAGACGACGACGATCCGCATGCTGCTCGGCCTCGTGCGCCCCACGAGCGGGCGGGCGTGGCTGCTCGACGGCGCGATGCCCGAGGCGGGCGCCACCGTGCTCCCCCGCGTCGGCGCGCTCGTCGAGGGCCCTGCGTTCCACCCCTACCTCACCGGACGGGCCAACCTCGCCCGCCTCGACGCGAGCGACGCGACGGCCGACCCGCGCACGTCGCGCCGGCGCAGCGAGGACGCGCTCGAGCGCGTCGGGCTCTCCGCGGCCGCCGCGAAGCCGTACCGGCAGTACTCGCTCGGCATGAAGCAGCGCCTCGGGCTCGCCGCCGCGCTGCTGCGCCCGCGCGAGCTCCTCGTGCTCGACGAGCCGACCAACGGGCTCGACCCGCAGGGCACGCGCGAGGTGCGTCACCTGGTGCGCGAGCTCGCCGACGCCGGCACGACCGTGCTGGTCTCCTCGCACCTGCTCGCGGAGATCGAGCAGGTGTGCACGCACATCGGGATCATGAGCCGGGGCCACCTGCTGCTGCAGGGCGAGCGCCGGGCGCTGACCGACCGCGGCACCGCGCACGTGGGCGTCACGACGTCGCTCGCGCACGTCGGCGCCGTGGCGGAGGTCCTGACGGGGCTCGGGCTCACCGAGGTCACGACCGACGGGCCGACGCTGCGCGCGCTGCTCGCGAGCACGCCGCCCGAGAAGATCTCGGCGGCGATCGTGCACGCCGGCCTCGACCTCGTGGGGCTCGACGTCACGCGCCCGAGCCTCGAGCAGGTCTTCGTGGAGCTGACCGGGGAGGGCTTCGATGTCGCGCGCTGAGACCGTCGACGTCGTCGACCCCACCGCCGCCGCACCGGCCGCGGCTGCCGTCTCCGTCGCGCACCGCCGGGGCGCGTGGGCGCGGCTGGTGCGCAGCGAGCTGCGGCTCGTCTTCGGCCGGCGCCGCAACCAGGTGCTGCTCGCCGGGCTCGCCGCCGTCCCGCTGCTGCTCGGCACCGTGCTGCTCGTGACGCAGGACTCGGCGCTCGGCGGGCAGGGGCCCGGCTTCGTCGGGCGGGTGACGGGCAACGGGCTGTTCCTCGTGGTCGCCGCGCTGTTCCTGTGCCTGCCCTTCCTGCTGCCGCTGACCATCGGCATCGCGTCAGGCGACGCCGTCGCGGGCGAGGCGTCCGCGGGGACCCTGCGCTACCTGCTGACCGTGCCCGTCTCGCGGACGCGGCTGCTCGGGGTCAAGGCGCTCGGCGCGCTCGCGTTCGCCGGTGCGGCGGTCCTCGCGATCGCGGTCGTCGCGTTCGGGACGGGCGCGGCGTACTTCGGGCTCGACGACATGGCGCTGCTCTCGGGGTCGACCATCCCGCTCGCCGACGGCATCGCGCGCATGGCCGGCGTCGTCGTGTACGTCGCCCTGTCGATGACCGGGCTCGTGGCCGTCGGGCTGTTCCTCTCGACGCTCACCGAGGTGCCGGTCGGCGCCATGGCGGCCACCGTCGTCGTCGCGATCGTCTCGGCGGTGCTCGACACGCTCCCGCAGCTGTCCGCGATCCACGGCGGGCTGCTCACCCACCACTGGCTCGACTTCGCGGAGTTCCTGCGCGTCGAGGTGGGTTGGGACGTGCTCGCGCAGGGGCTCGCGGTGCAGGGCGCGTGGGTCGTCGTGTTCGGCTCGCTCGCGTGGGCGCGCTTCACGACGGCCGACGTCTCGTCCTGAGGCCCGCCACGCGGTGCCGTTCGGGGTGCGCCGTGTCGGTGGGCGCCGGTAGACAGGGGCGGACGCGCGCGTCCTCGGGAGCCCGGTGACGCGCGCATGCACCCGACGACGAGGAGCACGCCCATGCCGGTCCGTTGGTATGCCCTGGTGGTCGACTGCGCCGACCTGCGGGCGCAGTCCGCGTGGTGGGCGCAGGCGCTCGGCTGGGTCGTCGGCTACGAGGACGACGAGGAGACGACGCTCGTCCCGCCGCACGCGCTCGACAGGTCGCGGGACGTCCCGGTCGAGGAGCGGGGTCCGGGCCTGTGCTTCGTGCAGGTCCCCGAGCGCAAGCAGGTGAAGAACCGCCTGCACCTCGACCTCGCGCCGCGCGCCGGCGAGGACCAGGCCGAGGCGGTCGAGCGGCTGCTCGCGCTCGGCGCGACGCGGGCCGACGTGGGTCAGGCCGACGACGTCTCGTGGGTCGTGCTCGCCGACCCCGAGGGCAACGAGTTCTGCGTGCTGAGCCCGCGCGACTGAGCCGTGTTCGAGGGCTTCTCGGAGGACCGGGTCCCCGCCGGTGACGTCGACCTCCTCGTGCGCCACGGCGGCAGCGGCCCGGCGGTGCTGCTGCTGCACGGGCACCCGCGCACGTCCGCCACGTGGCACCGCGTCGCGCCCTTGCTCGTCGGGCGCGGGTTCACGGTCGTGTGCCCGGACCTGCCGGGATACGGGCGCTCGGGCAAGCCGGTCCCCGCGCCCGGGCACGAGCCGCACGCCAAGCGCGCGGTCGCGGAGCGGCTGCTCGCGGTGATGCGGGCGCTCGGGCACGAGCGGTTCTGCGTCGCCGGGCACGACCGTGGCAGCTACTCGGCGCTGCGCCTCGCGCTGGACCACCCCGACGTCGTGGACCGCCTGGCGCTGCTCGACTGCCTGCCGATCAGCGAGCACCTCGCGCGCGCGGACGCCCGGTTCGCGACCGCCTGGTGGCACTGGTTCTTCTACGCCCAGCCCGAGGTCCCGGAGCGGGTCATCACCGCGGACCCGGACGCCTGGTACCGCGGCGACGCCGAGGTCATGGGGCGGGAGAACCACGCGGAGTGGCGGGCGGCGGTGCGGGACCCGGAGGTCGTGCGCGGCATGCTCGAGGACTACCGCGCGGGTCTCACGGTGGACCGCCGCGACGAGGAGGCCGACCGGGCTGCGGGGCGCCGGGTCGAGCCGCCGCTGCTCGTGCTGTGGTCGACGCGTGACGACCTCGAGCACCTCTACGGGGACCCGCTGCGGATCTGGGCCGACTGGGCGCGCGACGTGCGCGGTCACGGGATCGACTCGGGGCACCATGTCGCCGAGGAGGCACCGGGCCCGCTGGCCGAGGCGCTCGCGGAGTTCTTCGCAGCCCGCTGAGGGCAGCCGGCCCTTGACGTGCAGGCAATTGCCTGCCTAACGTGCGGAGTGGCCGACGACGTGGACGACGTGTTCAAGGCGCTCGCCGACCGCACCCGGCGCCGGCTGCTCGACCGGCTGCACGAGCGGAACGGGCAGACGCTCGGCGAGCTGGCGGACGGCACCGGGATGGCACGGCAGTCCGTGACGCAGCACCTCGACCTGCTCGAGGCCGCGAACCTCGTCAGCACCGTGCGGCAGGGCCGGACCCGCCTGCACTACCTCAACCCCGTCCCGCTCCACGAGATCCAGGAGCGGTGGATCGACAAGTTCGAGCGCCCGCGGCTGCGGGCTCTCAGCGACCTACGACGACGAGCGGAGGACGCCATGGCCGAGACGCCGGCGTTCGTGTACGTGACCTACATCGACGCGACCCCGGAGCGGGTGTGGGAGGCGCTCACCGACGCGGACCTGACCGCGCAGTACTGGGGCCACAGCAACGTGTCCGACTGGCAGGTCGGCTCCGGCTGGGAGCACCGGCGCACCGACGGGAGCGGGACCGCCGACGTCGTCGGCACCGTGCTCGAGAGCGACCCTCCGCACCGGCTCGTGTCCACCTGGGCGCTGCCCGGCGAGGACCCCGTCGAGGGCGCCTCGCGCGTCACGTTCGACGTCGCGCGCTACGGCACCATCACGCGGCTCACGGTCACGCACGTGGACCTGACCGAGGAGGACCGCCGGGAGGCGGCGTCCGGCTGGGCGGCGGTGCTGTCCAACCTCAAGACGTTCGTCGAGACCGGGCGGCCCCTGTCCGAGGTGCCGTGGGCCCGGGACCGCACGTGAGCCCCGGCGCGCCGGGCGGTGCGGCGCGCGGTGCGGCCGACCTCGCGGGCTACGTGCTCGAGTTCGAGGACACCTTCGACGGTCCGGACCTCGACCCCGCGCGGTGGATCCCGCACTACCTCCCCCAGTGGAGCTCGCGCGCGTCGTCCGCGGCCCGCTACGTGCTCGGTGACGGCACCTTGCGGCTGCGCGTCGAGGAGGACCAGCCGCCGTGGTGCCCCGACCTGGACGGCCAGCTGCGCGTCTCCTCGCTGCAGACCGGCGTGCTCTCCGGGCCGGTCGGCAGCCGCGTCGGCCAGCACCGGTTCCACCCCGACGCGGTCGTGCGCGAGGCGCAGGACGAGCAGCGGCTCTGGACCCCGCAGTACGGCTGGGTCGAGATGCGCGCCCGCGCGACCGACGACCCGGCGGCGATGGTCGCGCTGTGGATGATCGGCGTCGAGGACTCCCCCGAGCGCTCGGCCGAGATCTGCGTCGCCGAGATCTTCGGCCGGGACGTACGGCCCGATCGCGCGCTCGTCGGCATGGGCGTCCACCCGTTCGGCGACCCGGCGATCGTCGACGAGTTCGCCGCCCAGCCGGTCGCGATCGACGCACGCGAGGCGCACACGTACGCGGTCGACTGGACGCCCGAGCACGTCGACTTCCTCGTCGACGGCGTGCACGTCACGCGCGTCGCCCAGTCCCCCGCGTACCCGATGCAGCTCATGCTGAACGTGTACGCGTTCCCCGCGTCCGGCGGCGGTCCGCCGCCCGGGCCCTGGCCCAAGGAGCTCGTCGTCGAGCACGTGCGCGGCTACCGGCGCGCGGACGGGCCGAGCGGGCTGACCGTCGCGTGAGCGAGGGACCGGCCACCCGCCCCCGGTGCCTCCGGCCGGTCAGCCGCCCGACCGGCGAGCCGTGACGAGCAGGTACTCCCAGTCCATGACCGACGTCCCGTCGACCCGGCGCGCGTGGCCGGCGGCGAGGGCCGCGAGCGCCTCGTCGAGCTCAGCGGCCCGCTCGGCGTCGTCCCCGATCGCGCGGTACACGGCGATCGTCGGGCCGTAGCACGCCTTGAAGAAGTCCCGGAAGTCCTCGGGGGCCGCGAACCGGTCCACGGGAAGCGTGCGCCGCTCGACCTCGACGTCGTCCACCCGGTCGCCGAGCAGCGCGCGGACGTGCTCCTCGCGTCCCCACAGCGGAGGCGGCTGTGCGCCGGGCGGGGGCGGGGGCGCGTAGGGCTTCATCGCCGCGAACATCTGACCGATGAAGCCCTCGGGGGTCCAGCTGAGGACCCCGACGCGACCACCCGGACGGACGACGCGCACGAGCTCGTCGGCGGCCCGGGAGTGGTGCGGCGCGAACATGATCCCGATGCACGAGAGCGCGACGTCGAACTCTCCGTCCGTGAACGGCAGCGCCTCGGCGTCCGCCTCACGCCACTCGACGTCGAGCCCGCGACCGTCCGCCGCTCGCCGGCCGACCTCGAGCAGCGCCGGGGTCAGGTCCGACGCGACCACGCGTGCGCCCGCGAGCGCCGCGGGCAGCGACGCGTTCCCCGACCCGGCCGCGACGTCGAGCACGCGCTCCCCCGGCTCGACGCGCAGGGCGTCCACGAGCGCGGGACCGAGGCCGGCGACGACCTCGCTCGCGACCGCCGGGTAGTCACCGAGCGCCCACATCGCCCGGTGCCGTGCCTTCAGCGCGCGGTCCGCGTCCCTGGCGTCGACGGTCTCCGTCATGGTGGTCCTCCTCGTCGGTGCCCCGGCACACCGCGCGGGGGTCACCTGTGCGGAGCCCCGAGCGGCGCCGCAGATACTGAGAGTGGCGGTCTCGGACCCGCCGGCGGGCCCGTGCCGGGTGCACGCGCGGCCGCCGCGGAGCAGGCTGGGTGCCATGGACGAGCTGCTGAGCCTGCACCGGGTCAACGCCGAGCGCTTCTCCCGACTGGTCCACCGCGTGGGTCCGCCGGGCGACACCGCGTGGCAGCGGGCCACGCCGTGCAGCGAGTGGTCGGTGCGCGACCTCGTCGACCACCTGACGTCCGAGCAGCTGTGGGCGGTCGAGCTCCTCGCGGGCCGGACCGTCGCGGAGGTGGGCGACCGGTTCGACGGCGACGTCCTCGGCGCGGACCCGGTCGCCGCATGGGACGCCGCCGTCGCGGCTGCGCTCGCGGCGTTCGCGGAGCCGGGCGCGCTGGAGCGGACCGTCGACCTCAGCCGGGGCCCCACCGCGGCGCACGACTACCTCGACGAGATGCTCACCGACCTCGCGGTGCACGGCTGGGACCTCGCTCGCGGCCTCGGGGTCGAGGACGCCATGGACCCCGCGACGGTCGACCGGCTGCTCGTCGAGTGGTCCGGCCGCACGGACGAGCTCGGCCCCGGCCCCGTGTTCGCCGGGCCGCTCGACGTGGCGGAGGACGCGGACCAGCAGACGCGCCTGCTCGCCCTGTTCGGCCGCCGGGCCTGACCGGGCGGGCGTCCGCCCGGTTCGAGCGCGGGCGTCAGCCCTCGTCGAGCGCCGACGGCTTGTGCACGGCCTCCCGGCCCGTCTTGTCGCTGCGCACGAGGTACTGCGGGTCGTCCTTCGACGCGCGGACGGTGCGCCCGGCCGCTTCGGTGTCCTCGGTGATCTTCTTCTCGACCTTCCCCTCCACGGTCGAGCCGTGGCTGCGCCACGTCACCTCGTCGCCCTTGTGCAGGTCGTCGCCCATCGCGTGCTCCCCTCGTCGGCAGGCCCCCAGCCTCGACCGCGCCGCGGCTGGGCGCCACCGCGGAGCGCGGCACGGGCGAGGACCCCGCGCGCAGCAGACCGCGGCCGGTCGACGCCGGACCCTCGTCCCAGGGCGGCCGCGCAGGTGCGCCGCTAGTGTCGGGCCGACCGGGAAGACACGTGCGAGAGCAGCAGCGGGGGTCCCCATGGCGGGCATCTGGCGAGTGAAGACCGTGGAGCAGTCCATCGCCGAGACCGACGAGCCGGGCCACCGCCTCAAGCGCACCCTCCGGGCGTGGGACCTCGTGGTGTTCGGCGTCGGCGTCATCATCGGCACCGGCATCTTCGTGCTCACCGGCCAGCAGGCCGCGACCAACGCCGGTCCCGCCGTCGTCCTGTCGTTCCTCCTCGCCGGGGTCACGTGCGGCCTCGCGGCGCTCTGCTACGCCGAGCTGGCCTCGAGCGTCCCGGTCGCGGGCAGCGCGTACACGTTCTCCTACGCCACGCTCGGTGAGCTCGTGGCCTGGATCATCGGCTGGGACCTGCTGCTCGAGCTCATGCTCGGCGCGGCGGTCGTCGCGCGCGGGTGGTCGGCGTACCTCGCGTCGCTGTTCGACCTGCCGCCGTGGCTCGCGGGTGACACGGCGCGACCGGACTTCGCGGCGATCGCGATCGTCCTCGTGCTGGCGCTGCTGCTGATCCGGGGCTCGAAGACGTCGAGCCGGTTCACCGGCGTGCTCGTCGTCATCAAGGTCGCGGTCGTGCTGTTCGTGATCGGTCTCGGCGCGATGTACATCGACACCGCCAACTACTCGCCGTTCGTCCCGCCGGCGCAGGCGCCCGAGGGGGCGGCCGGCAGCGTGCTGCACCAGCCGATCGTCCAGGCGTTCCTCGGGCTCGAGCCGACGCACTTCGGCGCGTTCGGCGTCGTCGCCGCGGCCTCGGTGGTGTTCTTCGCCTACATCGGGTTCGACATCGTCGCGACGACCGCCGAGGAGACGCAGAACCCGCAGCGCGACATGCCGCGCGGCATCCTCGGCTCGCTCGCGATCTGCACGGTGCTCTACATGGCCGTGTCGTTCGTCCTCACCGGGATGGTGCCGTACGGCGACCTCAACACCGGCGCGCCGCTCGCCGAGGCGTTCGAGGCCGTCGGCATCACCTGGGCGGCGCGGCTCATCGCGCTCGGCGCCGTCGCGGGCATCACGAGCGTGATCCTCGTGCTGATGCTGGGCCAGACGCGCGTGCTCTTCGCGATGTCGCGCGATCACCTGCTGCCGCCGTCGCTCGCGCGTGTCCACCCGCGGTTCGGCACGCCGTGGCTCATCACCGTCGTGGTCGCGGGCGCGGTGGCGATCCTCGCGGGGTTCGTGCCGCTCTCGGCGCTGTCCGAGCTCGTGAGCATCGGCACGCTGTTCGCGTTCGTCGTCGTGTGCCTCGGCGTGCTCGTCCTGCGGCGCACCCGCCCCGACCTGCCGCGCGCGTTCCGGACCCCCGGCGCGCCCGTGGTGCCGATCCTCGGGGTCGTCGCGTGCGGCTGGCTCATGATCAACCTGCCGCTCGAGACCTGGCTGCGGTTCGTCGTGTGGATGATCGTCGGGCTCGTGATCTACGGGCTCTACGGTCGCCGGCACAGCCGGCTCGGGCGGAGCCTCGCGTCGCCGTCGGAGACGCGTGGTACCCCCGGGCCGGGCGGCGACGGTGCGGCGTCGGTCACGGGCGAGGGCGAGCGCCCGGCACGCTGACCGGGCGGCGAACCCCCGGCTCGCTGACCGCCGGGGGTGCACCCCGGCACACTGACCGGCGCTGACCGGCGCTGACCGGCACGGCCCGGACGCCGAGCTGCGACCCGGCGCGCTGACGCGGGCCGGTACGCGACACCGCCCGACCCCCGGCCCTGTCGGCGGCCCGGCGCACCTCGGGCGGCTCGACGCGCCGGCCCTGGGACGCCCCCTGGCCGCCGCGGCCGTTTACGCTGTATAGTCGCCAGTTTACAGCGTAAGGAGACATCGTGACGGCACCCCCGAGCGACGCCGCCCGTGCCATGCCGCTCCTGTGGCGCTCCTCCGCGTCGGGCGGTGACCCGCCGGCCGCAACCGCAGGCCGGCCGCCGGGCCGCACGTCCGCACCCGCCGCGCTCGGCGTCGACGCGGTCGTCGGCGCCGCGATCGCCCTCGCCGACGAGCGCGGCCTGCCCGGGGTGTCGATGCGCGCGGTGGGCGAGCGCCTCGGCTGCACGGCCATGGCGCTGTACACCCACGTGCCCACCAAGGCCGTGCTCGTCGACCTCATGCTCGACGCCGTCCACGCCGAGCTGCCGCTCAGCCACCCCGGCGCGACGTGGCGTGAGCGTGTCGAGGCCTGGGCGGACGCGACCTGGACGTTCTACCTGCGCCACCCGTGGGTGCTCCAGGTCTCCCCCGCGCGACCCGTGCTCGGGCCTCACCAGTACGCCCAGCTCGAGGGCCTGCTCGCCGCGGTCGAGGAGTCCGGGCTGCCCCCGCGCGACCTGCGCCGGCTCGCGAGCGCGCTGGCCCAGCTCGTCGGCGGCGTCGCGCAGACGGTCGCCGAGACCCGGCAGGCGGAGTCGCTGACCGGCGTCGCCGAGGACGCGTGGTGGTACGAGCGCTCGGCGCTCCTCGAGCAGGTCGCGACCGACTTCGGCACGCGGTTCCCGACGGTCACCCGCCTCGCCGACCAGGGCGCGTTCACCCTCGACGACGAGTCGGTGCCCTACCTCGAGCAGGAGGCGACCGAGACGTTCCGCACCGGCCTCGCGCTCCTGCTCGACGGGGTCGCGTCGCGCGTCGCGAGGGCGGCGTCATGAGCGCCGAGCGCACGAGCACGAGCGACGACGTCGTGGGGCCGGGCCCCGCCACCGCGACCGACGGCACCCTCTCCGCCACCGACGCCGCCGCCACCGCCGCCGACGCCGCCGAGAAGGTTCCGCTGCGCTGGGAGAACCTGCGCGTCCTGTGGGCCTTCGTCCGCCCGCACGCGCGCGTCGTCGCCGTCGGGATCGTGCTGGGCCTCGGCGCGACCGCCGCGACCCTCGCGATGCCGCTCGCCACGAAGTGGGTCCTCGACACCCTCGGCACGGGCGCCTCGCTCGCACGTCCGGTCGGCATCCTCGTCGGCCTCCTCCTCCTGGGCCTCGCGTGCGGGCTCGCCCAGTGGGTGCTGCTCGGGCGCCTCGCGGAGCAGGTCGTGCTCGAGGCCCGCACCTCGCTCGTCCACCGGTTCCTGCGCGGGCGGCTCGGGGACGTCACGGAGCGTCCGACCGGCGAGCTCGTCACGCGCATCACGTCCGACACGGTGCTGCTGCGCGAGGCGGCGTCGTCCAGCGCCGTGCAGCTCGTCAACGGTTCGGTCTCGCTGGTCGGGACGGTCGTTCTCATGGCGGTGCTCGACCTGCCGCTGCTGCTCAGCACCCTCGCGGCCATCGTGGTGGTCGCGGTGCTGCTCGGACTGCTCCTGCCGAGGATCGGGGTCGCGCAGCGCGCTGCCCAGGCCTCCGTGGGCGAGCTCGGCTCGGTCCTCGAGACGAGCCTGCGCGCGCTGCGGACCGTGAAGGCCAGCCGCGCCGAGGAGCGTCAGGTCGCGCGCATCGTGCACGAGGCCGAGGAGTCGGCGCGGCACAGCGTGCGTGCGGTCTGGATCACCGCGGTCGCGTGGTCGATCGCCGGCGGCGGCATCCAGCTCGCGGTCATCGCGATCCTCGCGATCGGCGCCTGGCGCGTCGACGCGGGCAACCTCACCGTGTCGACGCTCGTGGCGTTCCTGCTCTACGCCTTCAACATCGTCGACCCCATCACGACGCTGACCCAGACATTCACGCAGCTGCAGTCCGGCGTGGCGGCGGCCGCCCGGATCCGCGAGACGGACGGCATCGAGATCGAGGACGTGCACGCGGGCGGCACGCTGCCGGCGGCGCCCGCGTCGGTCGCCGTGCTCGAGCTCGACGGCGTGACGCTCACCTACCCGGGCGCGGACGCGCCTGCGCTGCACGAGCTGTCGCTCGCCGTGCCGACCCGCGGGCACACCGCGATCGTCGGGCCGTCCGGCGCCGGAAAGACGTCGACGTTCTCGCTGCTGCTGCGCTTCGTGGACCCGACCGCCGGGTCGCTGCGGCTCGACGGCGCGCCGTTCGCCGACCTGAGCATCGACGCCGTGCGCTCGCGCCTCGCGTACGTGGAGCAGGAGACACCGCTGCTGTCCGGGACCCTGCGCGAGAACGTCGTGATCCGCTACCCCGACGCGACCGACGACGAGGTGTGGCGCGCGCTCGACGCCGTCCGGCTCGGGGACCGCGTCCGGGCGCTCGCCGACGGCCTCGACACGGTCGTGTCCGCGACGAGCCTGTCCGGCGGCGAGCGCCAGCGGGTCGCCCTCGCCCGGGCGGTCGTCCGTGAGCCCGACGTGCTGCTGCTCGACGAGGCAACCGCGCAGCTCGACGGGCTCACGGAGGCGGCGATCCAGGACGTCATCGACCGCGTCGGCCGCGAGCACGCGGTGCTGACGATCGCGCACCGGCTGTCGACGGTGATCGACGCCCAGCAGATCGTCGTGCTCGAGGCGGGCCGTGTCCGGGCGACGGGTACGCACGCGGAGCTGCTGGCGACGGACGACCTCTACCGCGAGCTCGTCGCGGCGCTGCGGATCAGCACGGAGCCCGAACCGGTCTGAGCGCGCGCCGCCCCGGCGCCGCAGCGCCTCGGGCACCGGCGCCTCACGCCGCGTCCCGCGTCAGCGCCGCAGCGCCCGCACGACCGAGCGAGCCCCCGCGAGCGCCAGCGCGCCGCCGACCACCCACGGGACCGCGTTGAGCACGGGGTCGAGCGCCTGGTGGCCGAGGTCGGCGCGGCTGCCCTCGCGGCGCGAGGCGACCGGGTGGTGCGACACCTCGCTCAGCACCCCGGTCTCGGTGACCGGGTTGTCCGGGCGGAGCGTCACGAACGACGCGAGCGCGTTCTCCAGGGCGTCGACCCGGTCGGCGCCGAGCAGCAGCAGCCAGTGCGCGGCCCGCGCCTCGCTGTACCGGGCGTACGCGAACCGGCGGATCGCCCCCGACGTGCCGTGGAGCGGTGCGGCCGTGCCGAACACCGGCGTGAGGAACGCGTGCTCGATCGACCGCTCGCGCGGCGCGAGCTCCTCCTGGCGCTCGGGGAACTCCCAGCGTGCGCCGCTCGCGCCGGGGTCGAAGCGCTCGCGCGGCACGGCGGGCCGGTCGCGGGGGTCCCGGTCGACACCCCAGCCGGGGATGCGCGCGCGCAGCTCGTCGAACGTCTCCGGGAGCGGGGGCTTCTCGGGCGTGTAGGCCATGGGGAGGTCCTCTCTCAGCTCGCGCTCGGGACGATCAGAGGCTTGATGCAGCCGTCGAGCTTCGCGGAGAAGATGTGGTAGCCCTCCGCGATGTGCTCGAGCGGGATGCGGTGCGTCACGATGTCGTTCGGCTTGAGGTAGCCGTTGCGGATGTGCTCGAACAGCCGGGGCCACTGACGCTTCACCGGGCACTGGTTCATGCGCAGCGTCAGCCCCTTGTTCACGGCGTCGCCGAACTTGACCGCGCTGAACACCGGGCCGTACGCGCCCATCACCGAGATGGTCCCGCCCTTGCGCACCGAGTCGATGGCCCAGTTGAGCGCGATCGGCGACCCGCCCTGGAGCTTGAGCCGCGCACCCGTGAGGTGCTGGAAGAAGCTCCCGTCCGCCTCCGCGCCGACGCAGTCGATCACGACGTCCGCGCCAAGGTGGCCGGTGGTCCGCTTCATGTGCACGATCAGGTCGTCGTGCTCGGTGAAGTTGACCGTCTCGGCGTGGGCGAACGTGCGCGCCTTCTCGAGCCGGTAGTCGAGGTGGTCGACGACGATCACCCGCCCCGCGCCCATGAGCCACGCCGACTTCGCCGCGAACAGCCCGACGGGGCCGGCGCCGAGGACCATCACGACGTCGCCCTCGTCGATGTCGCCGAGCTGCGCGCCGAAGTAGCCCGTCGAGAGCGCGTCGGTCATGAGCAGCGCGTCCTCGTCGTCGATCCACTCGGGGATCTTCTGCGGGCCGACGTCGGCGAACGGCACCCGGACGTACTCGGCCTGACCGCCGTGGTACCCGCCGGTCGTGTGCGAGTAGCCGTAGATCCCGCCGACGGCCGTCGCGTTCGGGTTCACGTTGTGGCAGTTCGAGTACAGGCCGCGCGCGCAGAAGAAGCACGAGCCGCAGTAGACGTTGAACGGCACCATGACCCGGTCGCCGACCTGGAGGTTCTGCACCGAGGACCCGACCTGCTCGACGACCCCGATGAACTCGTGGCCGAACGTCGTGCCGACGCGGGTGTCCGGCATCATCCCGTGGTAGAGGTGCAGGTCGGAGCCGCAGATCGCCGACAGCGCGACCCGGACGATCGCGTCGTTCGGGTGCTCGATCGCCGGGATGTCACGCTCCTCGACACGGATCCGGTACGGACCCCGGTAGACCATCGCTCGCATCAGCACCGCCTCGTCGTCGGGTTCGGAGATCGCCGTTTCACCATCGCACGACGGTCCCCGGGACGCGCGTCCAGAACCCCCGGTGTGCGCCGGAGGCCCCCGGGCGGGGAGGATGCCGGGGTGACGACGACCACCGAGACCACCGAGAACGGCCGGCGCCTGCGGTGCGCGCTGTTCGTCGACTTCGACAACGTGTACATCGGGCTGCAGCGGCTCGACCCCGTGGCGGCCGAGGCCTTCGCCGCGCACCCCGGGGACTGGCTGCGCGCGCTCGAGCAGGGCAGCGACATCGACGGCGACTTCACGCGCCGGTTCCTCGTGCGGGCGTGCTACCTCAACCCGTCGGTGTTCTCGCAGTTCCGGCCCAACTTCACGCGTGCCGGCTTCAGCGTCGTCGACTGCCCGTCGCTGACCCAGCAGGGCAAGAGCAGCGCCGACATCAACCTCGTGCTCGACGCGGTCGACGCCCTGAGCGCGCAGACCCGGTACGACGAGTTCGTCATCCTGTCCGCCGACGCCGACTTCACGCCGCTCGCGCTGCGCTGCCGGGCCGCCGACCGGCGCGTCACGATCGTCACCGCCGGCCCCGCGGCGAGCGCCTACCGCGCGGTCGCGGACACCGTGGTGACGGCCGACGAGCTCGTCGAGCTCGTGACCCCGCCCGCCGTCGCCGAGCTCGTCGCGCCGGTAGCCACCGCCCCGGACGCACCCGCGCCGGCGGCGACCGTCGCCGGTACGGAGCCGCCGTCGCCCGCCGCGGGTCGGGGCGGCGGACGCGCACCGGCCAGCCCGGCCCGCAAGGCGGTCCTGCGCCTCGTGCGCGCGGCGGAGCGGCCCCTGCCCGGCGACGTCGTCGCGCAGGCGGCGTGGAAGGCGGACCCCGCGCTGCGCGGCTCCGGCTGGGACGGCACGGGTGACCTGTTCGCGTGGCTCGCGCGCACCGTCCCCGAGCTCGGGACCGCGCCGCAGCCCGCGCCAGGGTTCGTGTGGGACCCCAAGCGCTTCAGCGAGGCGGACCTGCAGCCCGTGGAGAGCGTCGACCTCCCGCCGCTGCAGCGCCAGGTCGTCGAGGTCACCGACATCCCCAACCTGCCCACCGAGCGCTACCGCGTGCTGCTCACGGCGCTCGCGGAGGACGTCCGCACGACCCCGTTCGTGCGGCCCGAGACCGCCCGGCGCGTGCGCGACGCGTGCCAGGCCGCGGGCGAGGCGATCGGCCGCGCGTCCGTCAACACCGTGATCTCGGGGGTGCTGTTCGCGGGGCTCGACCTCACCACGAGGCCGAGCGCCGTCGAGCTCGCGCAGACCTGGGCGGACAACGTCGTCGGGCTGTGCCGGGGTGCGCGCATGGAGCTCGGCCCGGCGGACGTCGCGGCGATCCGGGCGTGGGTCGGCGGTGGGCTCGTCCCGCGCTGAGCCTCGGCGGGGTCGTGCCCATCCCCTGGACTCCTCCGGCCGCGGTCCGCACCATGGGCGGGTGACGACGACGCCGCCCGAGGACACCGCAGGCCCGGAGCACGGGACGCCCGGCGTGCACGACGGCGCCGCACCACCCGCGGGCCCGGCGGTCGCCGAGGCCCTCGCCCCGGCCGAGGAGGAGCGGCCCGGCTGGCGGCGCGACGTGACCGTCTTCCTCACGGGCCAGACGGTGTCGCTGCTCGGCTCGATGCTCGTGCAGTACGCGGTCATGTGGCACCTGACCCTCACGACGCAGTCGGGCACCGTCCTGGCGGTGTCGTCGGTCGTCGGGTTCCTGCCGCAGGCCGTCGTGTCGGTGTTCGGGGGCGTGTGGGCCGACCGGCTCGACCGCCGGGCGCTCATCATCGGGGCCGACGCCACGATCGCGGTCACGACCCTCGCGCTCGCGCTGCTCATGATGGGCGGCGCCGACGACCTGTGGCTCATCTACGTCACGCTCGCGATCCGCTCGGCGGGCGCAGGCATCCAGACGCCCGCGGTCGGCGCCCTCCTGCCGCAGATCGTGCCCACCAGCAGGCTCATGCGGGTCAACGGGATCAACGGCACCATCCAGGCGGCGCTGATGCTGCTCGCCCCGGCCGCGGCGGCAGCCCTCTACGCGGGCTGGGACATCGTGGCGATCTTCTTCGTCGACGTCGTGACCGCGGTCGTCGGGATCGCGCTGCTGCTCACGATCCGGGTGCCGCGCCTCGTGCGGTCGGACGCCGACGCACCCGTCGGGTACGTCGACGACCTCGTCGCCGGCTTCCGGTACGTCGCGCACCACGCGTTCGTCCGCTGGGTGCTCGGGCTGTTCGCCGTCGTGTTCGTGCTCATCGTCGCGCCGTCGTACCTCACGCCGCTCATGGTCGTGCGGACGTTCGGCGACGAGGTCTGGAAGCTCACCGTCAACGAGGTCGCGTTCAGCGTCGGCATGATGCTCGGCGGCGGCGCGGTCGCCGCGTGGGCTGCGAACGCGAACCGGATGACGCTGCTGCTGCGCTCGACGCTCGTGTTCGGGGTGCTCTCGGTCGCGATGGGCCTGTCGACGAACATGTGGGTCTTCTTCAGCCTGATGTTCGCCCTCGGGTTCGCGGTGCCGTTCTTCTCGACGCCGTCGACGACCGTGCTCCAGGAGACGGTCGAGCCCGAGATGCAGGGCCGGGTGTTCGGGTTCGTCGGCATCGTCATGGCGCTCGCGATGCCGGTCGGGATGGCGGTGTTCGGGCCGCTCGCGGACCGCTTCCGCGTCGAGCAGCTGCTGGTCGCGGCCGGGGTCGCGCTGTTCGCGGTCGTCGGGCTCGCGATGGCGCTGCCGGGCGGCCGCCGGTCGATCGCCGCCGCGGGAGCGCGCTCGACGTCGGACGCCTGACGGCGTCGGGCGGAGACCGGGGCGCCGGAGGTCGGTCCGCGTTGTGCGGCGGAGCTCAGCGCACCGTCCCCCGCAGCACCCGGACGACCGCCGCACCTGTCCGCCGGCCGGAGACGAGCGCACCCTGGGACGACGCGGTGTCGCGGTGGTCCCCGCAGACGAACAGCGCGTCGCCGAGGTGCACGGGGCGACGGGTCGACAGCGGCGCGGGCTGCACGGGCAGCGCCGCGGGGATGTCGTGGCGCGCGACCTCGCGCCAGCCGGACGTGCCGACCCCGAACATCTCCCCCGCCTGGCGGCGCACGTCCGCCTCGTCGGGCGCCGTGCCCCGCAGCAGAGCCGTGACCTGGACGAGGGCCTCGCCCGGCGGCGCGTAGGACGGCGCGGCGGCGCTCATCACCGCCGCGTTGACCACCGGTCCGCGCCGGCGCCCGTCCACGACGACGACCGGCTCGGTGCCCGGCGGCTCGTCGGTCGCGTACCACCACGTGACGAGCCCCTTCATGGCGGGCACCGCGACGCCCGTGAGCGTCGCGGCCGAGGGCGCGTCGGTCGCGACCACGACCGCCCGCGCCGTGAGCGACCCGGCGGCGGCGCGGACCCGGTGCCCGCCGGGGACCGCGTCGACCCGCTCGACACCGTGCCCGAGCCGGACGTCGGGCAGGGCGCGCGCGAGCTGTGCCGGGAACGCGCCCATGCCGGCGGCCGGCACGCCCGGGGTCCCGAGCAGGAACATGCGCACGAGCAGCCGCACGAACCGGGTCGAGGACGACCCGTCGTCCTCCGCGAGCACGCCGGCCAGGAACGGCTCGAGGACCTCGCGCCGCACCCGCCCGTCGGCCTCGTGCGCGTCGAGCGAGCGCCCCCAGGCGTCGTCCGGAGCGCTCAGCAGCCGTCGCACCGGCCCGAGCGCGGGCGCCGCCCACCGCGCGAGCGCGACGAGCTCGCGCGGGCGCTCGTACCCGCTGCGCAAGGTCTCGCGCAGCAGGCGCGGCGCACGGCGCGGGTCGGCCAGCAGCGCGAGGCCGTCGTCGCGCCGCACCGCCACGCCGGGCAGCAGAGGACGCAGGTCGAGCGCGGCGACGTCGACGCGAGCCCGCACGGCCGGGTAGGCCGGGTTCAGCACCTGGAACCCGCGGTCGACCGTGAAGCCGTCGACGCGCTCCGACCGGATGCGCCCGCCGACCTCGCCCGCGGCCTCGAGCACCACGACCCGCAGCCCCCGCTCGTGCAGGGTCCGGGCGCACTCGAGACCCGCGATCCCCGCACCGACCACCACGACGTCGCAGTCCATCCGGGCAGCGTAGGTGGCGGGCGGCCCGGCGTCGCCACGACGCGTTCCGGCACCGCGGGGCCCGGGCGATCTGGTAGACCAGCACGGTGACACGCACGCACGAGTCGACGACCACCTGGCACGGCGAGCCGGCGGTGCAGGTGACCGGCGGCGGGGGGCTCGTCGCGGTGGTCGTCCCCGGCCGCGGCGCCAAGATCGCGTCGCTGCGCGACGCCTCGGGACGCGAGTGGCTGCTCGGGCCGGGAGCGGACGTGCCGCCGCCCGCGCGGGGCCCGGCGTCGTTCACCGACGCCGAGATGTGCGGGTGGGACGAGTGCGTCCCGAACGTCGACGCCGACGAGCTCGACGGCATCGCACTCCCCGACCACGGCGAGGCCTGGACGACGCCGTGGACCCGGCGGGACGACGGCTCGTGGGGGTTCGAGAGCCGGTCGCTGCCGTACCGGTTCACGCGTCGCACCGAGCCGACCGCGACCGGGATCGCGCTCGTCTACACCGCGGAGGCGCTCGGCACCGAGCCGGTGCCGTTCCAGTGGGCCGCACACCCCCAGTTCGCCCCCGGGCCGGGGGCACACATCGAGCTGCCCGCGGACGCGACGCACGTCGACGGCGTCTACGGGCTCGACGGGCGCGCGCCGTGGACCCCGGAGCTCGCCGACGCCGAGCACGTGCAGGCGGGCGAGGCGCTCAAGATCTGGGTCGCGCCGCAGACCCCGGCCTCGTGGGCGGGCGTTCGCGCGGCCGACGGGTCGGTGCTGCGGCTCTCCTGGGACGTCGCCGCGGTGCCCTACCTGGCGCTCTGGGTCGACGCGGGCATGTTCTCGCGCGAGCGCGTCGTGGCGCTCGAGCCCGCGACGGGCGCCCGGGAGGCCCTCAGCGCGTCACGGGACGACGGCCGCGCGCAGCTGCTCGAGCCGGGCGCGCCGGTGACCTGGACGGTGCACGTCGAGGTGCTCCCAGCCGACGCCCAGGAGACCGTGTGACCACCCCCGCCGGCCCCGCCGCCCCCGCCGGCCGGACCGTCGAGATCGGCACGTCCCCCGGTCAGACCGTGCGTCTCACGCTGCTCAGCGCGCTCATGACCGCCGCGTCGGCGGCGCTCGCGGTGCTCGGCGAGGGCGTCGTCGCGGTCGTCGTCGGGTGGGTCGGCGCGCTGTTCTTCGGCTTCTGCGGCCTCGTGTGGGTCCGGCGGGCGCTCGTGCAGCGCGGCCCGGTCGTAACGATCTCCCCCGAGGGCTTCCGTGACGTCCGCGTCGCGCGTGAGACCGTGCCGTGGGCCGACGTGCTCGAGATCTCGACATGGACGCACTCGGGTCAGCACGTCCTGGTCCTGCGGGTCGCCGACGACGTCTGGGACCGGCTCGCGCTGACGACGATCGCGCGGGCGTCCCGTCGCGCGAACCGCGCGCTCGGCGCGGACGGTCTCGCGGTGACCGCCCAAGGGCTGCGGACGTCCTACCCCGAGCTGTTCCGGCTGACGGTGGAGGCGGCCGCTGCGGCGTGGCAGGCGGACACGACCGGCGCGGCCGGGCACTGACCGCATCTCCGGAGCCGGTCCGCCGCGGGTTCACCCGTGCCGGGCGGGCGCACCGGGCCGGGCCTGCGTACCGTCCGAGCATGCCCGCCCCGCGACCCACCGACCGGCCGCCCGTCCCCCCGTGGGCGCTCGCGTCCGCGATCGCCGCCCCGGTCGCGATGATCGGCAGCTGGACCGTCGCCGCCGCCGTGCAGGGCGACTTCGACGCGGTGCGAGAGACGATCAGCGCGCTCGCCGCCTCGGACGTCACCGCGCCCTGGGTCATGACGGCCGGGCTCGCGCTGACCGGTGTCGCGCACGTCGTCACGGCCGCCGGTCTGCGGGCGCTCCCCCGGCTCGCCCGCACCGTGCACGCGGTCGGCGGGCTCGCGACGCTCGCGGTCGCGGCGCTCCCCGTCGACGCGTTCCCCCACCCGCACGGCGTCGCCGCGGGGATCGGGTTCGGTGCGCTCGCGCTGTGGCCCGCAGCCGCCTGGTCCCCGGGAGCGTCCGGGGTGCGACGGCGCGCGGTCGCGCTCGGGGCGGCCGGGGTGCTGACGGGCCTGCTCGTGCTGTTCGTCGCCGAGCTCCAGGGCGCCACACCGGACGGCGGCGCCGCCACCGGGCTCACCGAGCGGCTCGTCGCCGGCGCACAGGCGCTGTGGCCCCTCGTCGTCGTGGTTGCCCTGCGCCGCGAGGACGTGCGGGACGCGCGGGTCGCGCGGGAGGCGCCAGACGGGGCGGACGAGGAACGGCAGACAGCGGCGGACCGCGCCTGAACGCGCCGCGCTCAGGCGTCGAGGACCACGAGGCGCAGGCGCGCGGTCGCCCCGGCGCTGAGCCCTTCTGCGGTGCGCACCGCCTTCTTGACCGGCAGGACGTACGTCTTGCGACCCGAGTCCGGGAAGATCGACGTGCGCCACGTCGTCGCGCCGACCGTGACCTCGACGCGGAGCGACCCGAAGCCGCGCGCCCGCCCGCCGGCGACGTCGAGCACCTCGTCCGCGACGTCCGCCGGCAGGCTCACGAACGTCCAGCTGTCGCTGCGCGCCTGCCAGAGCCACAGCTCGGCGTCGAACTCGTAGGTCATGCCCTGGGTCGCCACCGGTGCAGTCCACCACGCACCGGCGACACGCGGTCGGCAGGCGGCGCGCTAGGCCGCCGCGGGGTCCCGGCCCCGCGCCTACCGGCGCTCGAGCAGCGTGACGACCTCGTAGTGCATCGTCTGCGGGAACATGTCGAGCACCCGGCCGCGTACGGGCACGAGGGACGGCATCTCGGCGAGGTCCCGCGCGAGCGACCCCGAGTGGCAGCTCGAGTACACGACGCTGCGCACCGTCGAGCGTTCGAGCCAACGCGCCAGCTGCGGCCCGACACCCCGCCGCGGCGGGTTGACGACCACCACGTCCGGGGTGCCCGGGCCGCCGTCGGTCGCGCCCGACCCCAGCGCGAACGCCGTCGCGTCGCCCGCGCGGAACAGCGTGCCGTCGAGGCCGGCCTCACGCGCGCTGACCTCGGCGCTCGCGACCGCCTCGACGCTGGTCTCGATCCCGGTCACGGTGCGGCCCGGCGCCGCGACGTGCAGCGCGAAGCCCCCGACCCCGCAGTAGAGGTCCCAGACCGTCGCAGGCGAGCGCTCGTCGACCCAGTCGCGCGCCTGCCGGTACAGCGCCGCGGCCACCTCGGTGTTCGTCTGGAAGAAGCTCTGCGGGCGCAGGTGCAGGTCGAGCCCGTTGACGCGCATGCGCAGCGTCTCCGCGCCCGTCAGGAGGATCTCCCGGTCGCCCTCGACGGTCGCCTTGTGCTCGGGGTGCAGGTTCACCGACACGACGACCGCGGCGGGAAGGGCGGCGAGCAGTGCCGGCAGGTGCTTGCGGATCCGGGCGACCGACTCCTGCGAGCGCAGCACGAACCGGATCATCAGCTCGTCGTCGGGCGACTGCGTCACGAGCACGTACTTGAGCTCGCCGGTCCGGCGTGCGACGTCGTACGGCGTGAGCCGGGCCGACGTCACGAAGTCCGCGAGCACGGGCAGGCTCGCGTGCAGCGCCGGCGGGTAGAGCGGGCAGTCACGCAGGTCGACGCCGGCGCCCGCGGGGTCGAGGATCCCGAGCGTCGGGGCGTCGACCGTGCCGCCCGCGACCATCTTGGCCTTGTTCCGGAACCCGGCCTCGACGCTCGCGACCGGCGGGAGCCAGACGAGCTCCGGGCGCGGCCCGAGCACGGCCTGCGCGTGCGCCTGCTTGGCTGCGAGCTGCTCCGGGTACGACTGGTCGAGGAGCGTGCACGACCGGCAACGCCCCGCCACGAAGTACGAGCAGTGCACGGCCCCGACTCTACGGCGCCCGGTCGCCGACGCCGCCCGGTCGCCGGGCAACGCCCAGTCGCCGGGCACCGCCCGGTCGGGACGCGCGCACCGTCACGTCCCCGCGTTGAGCGTGATCTCGTCGACCGCGCCGCCCTGGAGGTTCCACCGGGCCAGCACGTCCGCGTACTCGCCCGAGGTGAGCACCTCGCTCATGGCGTCCTGCAGGACGGGCGCCAGCCCGGCGTCGGTGCGCGAGACCGCGATGCCGAACGGCGCGGGCTCGTGCTGCTCGTCGCTCACGAGCTCGAAGGCGCTGCGGCTGCGCGGGTCGCTCGCGAGGTGCGCCGCCGGCGGGTAGTCGACGAGCGTCGCCTGCACCGTGCCCGCGCGCAGCTCGAGCATCGCGTCGGCCGCGGTGAGGGACTGCGTGACGGCGAGCGGCTCGTCGCCGCACGTCTCCTGGAGGCGGCCGGCGAGCAGCTCCTGCGTGGTCCCCGCGCCGACCGACACCGGCCGCCCGCACAGGTCGCCGAGCCCCGTGATGCCGTGCGCGTTGCCGTGCTGCACGAGGATGGCGGTCCCGGCGCGGAAGTAGTCGACGAAGTCCACCTTCGCCTGCCGCTCGACGGTGTCGGTGATCCCCGACATGCCGAGGTCGGCCTCACCCGCGGCGAGCCGGTCGAGGATCGTCGGGAACTCGGCCGGCTGGAACTCGACGTCCACGCCGAGCACACGCCCGAGCGCCGCCGCGAGGTCCGCCTCGGAACCCTCGAGCGTGCGGCCGTCGGCGGCGTAGAACATGACGGGCGCGTAGCCGGCCGACGTCAGGACGGTGAGGGTGCCGTCGTCCCGGACGTCGGCGGGCAGCCGGTCGTGGAGCTCCTGCGAGAACGCGGCCCGCCGCTCGTCGGGCTCCGGCTCGGTCTCGGGTGCGCACGCGGCGAGCGCGAGGGTCGCGAGGGCCACGAGGGCCGCGGTGGTCACGCCGGCGGTCCGGCGGAGGACGTGGGTGCTCATGGCGCTGCCACCTGGCTCTCGGTGCTGTCGGTGCTCTCGGTGCTCTGGGTGCTGTCGGTGTCGTGGGTGCTCGGCGTGCCGGCGACGCTCGGCGGCACCGGGGCGGTCCCGCCGGTGCCGGGGACGGCGTCGGTGGCGGCGCGCAGACCGAGCACGTCGCGCCACGGGCCGGGACGGGCGTAGTGGTACCCCTGCGCGACGTCGCAGCCCGCGGCACGGAGCCACGCGGCCGCGTCGGCGTCCTCGACCCCCTCGGCGACCACGACGCAGCCGAGCCCGTGCGCGAGCCCGACGACCGACGCGACGACCGCGCGGTCGGCGTCGGGGTCCGGTGACGCGACGCCCGCGACGAACGCCCGGTCGACCTTGACCTCGGCGAACGGCAGGCGGCGGAGCTGGCGCAGGCTCGTGTACCCGGTGCCGAAGTCGTCGAGCGAGACCCGCACGCCGAGGTCGACGAGCGCGTGCAGGACGGCGCCCGCCTGCTCGGTGTCGGTGCCGAGCGCGCTCTCCGTCACCTCGACCGTGAGCCGCTCCGCCGGGGTCCCGGTGCGCTCGAGCAGCTCGGCGACCGTCCCGACGAGCCCCGTCGTGGTCAGGTTGCGCGGCGAGACGTTGACCGCGACGGACAGGTCGCGGCCGAGCCCGGCCCACCGGGCACGGTCCGCGAGCGCACGCCGGAGGACCCACGCCGTGAACGGGTCGATGAGGTGGGACTGCTCGAGCGTGGGCAGGAACTCGGCCGGTGGGAGCAGCCCGCGCGTCGGGTGCTGCCAGCGCACGAGCGCCTCGAGGCCGACCGCCCGGCCGCTCACCAGGTCGACCTGCGGCTGGTAGTGCAGCACGAGCTCGTCACGGTCGAGCGCCGCCGCGAGCTCGCGCATCAGCAGCCCGTGACCCGTCGGCGCCTCGGCGGCCCCGGGCTCGTAGATCACGACGCTCGACGTCCCGCGCTTGCCCCGGTACATCGCGGCGTCGGCGTGCCGCAGCAGCTCGGCGAACGACGCACCGTGCTGCGGGCTGAGCGCCACGCCGATGCTCGCGTCGATGCGGATCGGGGTTCCGTCGAGGTCGACGTCGGCGCCCAGCTCCTCGACGACGCGCGCGAGCAGCGTGTGCGCCTCGTCGACGGTCGTCACTCCCGGCAGGACGAGCGCGAACTCGTCTCCGCCGATCCGCGCGACGGTGTCGGCCGGACGCAGGGCGCCCTGCAGCCGGCGGGCGACGACCTCGAGCAGCACGTCGCCCGCGTGGTGGCCGAGCGTGTCGTTGACGTCCTTGAACCGGTCGAGGTCGACGAGCGCGAACGCACCGTGCGGCTCGGCGCCGCGGTCCGTCATCCGGCGGACACGCTCGCGCAGCAGCGCGCGGTTGGGCAGCCCGGTGAGCTGGTCGTGCGTCGCCTCGTGCTCGCGCTCGGCGGCGTGCTGGCGCAGGCGCCGCGTCGTCGACCACGAGATGGAGGCCAGCACGACGTAGAGCACGAGGAGGCCACCGGCGAGGCGGCCGTAGGTGCTGCGCAGGCTCGCGTCGAGGCTGTGCTGGATCGGCTCGTACGGCAGCTCGACCTCGAGCACGCCGCTCGCGCGCCCTGCCGTGCTGACGATGATGGGCTGGGTCACGCGCACGACCGTCCCGTCGACCCCGTCCCCGACGAGGCTCGCGACGGGCGTGCCCGCGACGGCGGCCCGGAAGTCCCGCGAGTCCGCGGCCTGCGGGCTCCGGTGAGAGCCGTCGTCGGAGAACAGGACACGGCCCGACTCGTCGCGCACCCGCAGGTGCACGACCGAGGCGTTGAAGACGGCGAGCTGCGTCGACTCGCCGAGGCGCCGCACGGCGTCCTCCGTGAGGGCCTCGTCCTGGACGGTGCCGTCGAGGTGCGCGTCGCGCAGGGCCGGGCCGATGGCCATCTGCTGGATGACGGCCGCCTGCGCCTTCGCCTGGAGCAGCCCGTTGTTCAGCGCGTCGGACCGCGCACCGTTGATCAGCAGCGCGCTGATGCCGACGATCGGCACCAGGCTCGCGGCGGCGTACGTGGCGAACAGTCGGGAGCCGAGCGTCCGTCCCGTCGACCCAGGCCCGCTCATGGTGTGCGATTCGGCACGGCGGGCGCCGCGGTGAGCGACGGGGGCGGGTGCACCTGGACGCCGGACCAGAATCACCCGTCTGCCGGGGTGGCGCGCCGTCACCCGAAGGGGTCGCCGCCACGGGTGCGGCGCGCCTCCGGTTGCGCCCGCGTCCCGTTGGCGGTCGGGTGGCGAGGTCACCCGTTCGGACCTCAGGAGGAATCATGGACGGCCAGACCGTCGGGATCATCATCGGCGTCGTCGTGCTGGTGGTGGTCGTCGTGGTGCTGCTCGCGCTGTCGCGCAGGCGTGGCGAGCGAGCGGCCGAGGCACAGCGCGCCAAGGCGCGGGAGATCCGGGAGAAGGCCGAGACCGACCGCATCGAGGTCCAGCGTCGCGAGGCCCAGGCGGCCCGGGTCGACGCGGAGGCGCGGCTCGCGCAGGCCGAGGCCGACCAGCGGGCGGCGGACGCCGCTGAGCTCCAGGCCGAGGCCCGCCGGCGCGCGGAGCACGCCGAGGGCGCCCGGGCCAAGCTCGACGACCAGCTCGGGCGCGCCGACCGCATCGACCCGGACGTCCCCACCGACGTCCGCCGCTCGGACGCCGGCACGGGCACGGGCACGGGCACGGGAGCGCACCGCGCCGACCCGGACGTCGAGGTCGACGAGCACCGCACGGACACCCCGCGCTGAGCTCCGGTCCCGCGTGTGCCCGACGGTCCGCAGCGACGGACCGGGCCACCGTGCGGCGGGGCCGGTCGCCGACCGAGGATGTCCGTTTCGTCCGTTGACCCGGGTTTCGCCCACCCGTTCAATGGACGAGCGCGCGGTCAACGGCGACCGCGCCACCATCTCGGGGGGCACCGATGACGGTCCGCGCACACCTCGTCCCGGCGGCAGCGACCGCAGCCCTGCTCGCGGCGGTGCTCGTCCCGGCGCCCGCCACCGCGGTGCCGGCACCGCAGTCCGGACGCGGGGCCGCCTCCGTGGTCGGCGTCGACGTCGTCGCGGAGGTCGGACCGCTCGGCGCCGCCGTCACCGCCGTGGCCATCCAGCTCGACCGCACGGTCAGCGCCCCGTACACCGACCTGGACGAGGCGGCGTTCGCCGTGCAGGCGACGCTCGACGGTGTCACCGCCCCGCGCACCGTGACCGACGCGTACCTGAGCGACTCCGCCGAGCCCGGGGAACCACGCTCCCGGGGTCGCGTCGTCGTCGTCGAGCTGTCCGCGGACGACCCGAACGCCGGGGTGCTCTGGTACGACGGCACGCTCAACCACCGGTACGCGCTCGAGGGCGCCTACCTCGTCGAGGTGCTCGACGACGTCGTGGACCGCCGTGGCCGCGTGCTCGTGCGCGAGACGGGCGACGCGCTCGCGAACGACGACGTCGTGATCCCGGTGGTCGACGACTTTGTGCAGCGCGCCGCCACCGGGTCCTCGGGCGTGCTGCTGCGCTACGGCCTCTACTCCCCCGGACGCGACCGGGCGCCGGGCCCGCACCACGGCCGCCCGTCCGGCGGACGTCCCGGCGAGGGTCCGGACGCGACGCTGTACCCGCTCGTGGTCGCGCTGCACGGCTCGGGCGAGCGCGGGACCGACGGCACGACGCAGCTCCTGGCGAACGAGCTCGGGGTCGCGTTCGCGAAGCCGTCGCGGCAGGCGTCCGACCCGAGCTTCGTGCTCGTGCCGCAGGCGCCGCCGCCGTCCGTGCAGCCGGTCGAGCCGGGCCAGTCGGTGTGGGAGGTCCCGGGCGTGCAGTCGGCGCTGCTCGAGCTCGTGGACCGCGCGATCGCGACGTACCCCGTCGATCCCGACCGCGTGTACCTGACCGGCCTGTCCATGGGGTCGATGGGGACGTTCGACATCCTGCCGAAGCGCCCCGAGCTGTTCGCGGCGGCCCTGCCGGCCACGGGCTACGCGGACCTGGCGTCGGCGCCGGTCCTCAAGGACATCCCGATCTGGGCGACGCACTCGGTCGACGACACGACCGTGCTCTTCGACCGCCCCGACTCCGACTGGAACCTCATGGCCGCGATCGAGGCGACCGGGACGCCGGTGACGCGAGACGAGTGGGCCGCGAACCTGCCCGACGAGGAGAACGAGGCGAACGCCCGCGCGCAGTGGGAGCGCGCGGAGGCCGAGGGCAGCCACACGCTGTTCACGGCGTGGACCGCCGGGACCACGCCGGTCAACCCGCACTTCGCGTGGGTGCCGACGTACTCGAACGACGTCATGGTCGACTGGCTGTACAGCCACGTGCGCGGGGAGTGACGCCCCCGGGCGCCGCCTACCGCACCTGCGCGGTCGGCGCCGTGCCCGTGCCGAGCACGCCGAACCCGGACCAGATCCGGTACAGGTCGGCGATCTGCTCCGCGACACGGCTCCCCTCGTAGCGGGCGACCGCGGCCGCCGCCCGCGCCCCCGCGTGCGCGCGCAGCCCCGGGTCCGCGCGCAGGGCACGCAGGTGCGCGACGTACCCGGCGACGTCCGCCGCCTGCAGGTACGCGTCGGGCCGGTCACCGAAGACCTCGGCGAACACGGGCAGGTCGCTGAGCACGAGCGGCAGCCCCGCGAAGCCCGCCTCGACGGGCGCCATGCCGAACGTCTCGTGCCGCGAGGGGAACAGGAACACGTCGGCCGCGCGGCAGTACCGGGCGACCTCGGCGCGCGAGAGCTGGCCCGTGAACCGCAGGTTGGCGGGCGCGTCGGCGACGACACGGCTCATCTCCCCCCGACCGGCCGACGCGGCGCCGAACAGCGTCCCCCCGACCCAGGCGAACCGCGCGTCGGGCAGGGCGCGGGCGCAGTCGGCGAACTCCTGCACGCCCTTGCGCGGCTGCAGCTGACCGACGCCGAGAACCACGAACTCCTCCCCGTCGATCCCGAGCGCGGAGCGGGCGGCGGCGCGGTGCTCGGGCGAGCCCTGGAACGGCTCGGCGACGACCGCGTTGGGGACGACCTCGATCGCGGTGCGCACCCCGATCTCCTGGAGCTCGGCCGCGGCCGCCGCGCTCACCGCGAGGACGAGGTGCGCCTGGTTGTAGAACGTCCGCAGGTACGCCGTGAACGCCGGCCCGTACAACCGGACGCCGACGAGGCTGCCCTCGAGCGAGCCCGGGGTCACGTGCGCGGACACGACCCGCAGCCCGCGGTGGCGCCGGAGCCGGCGCAGGCTCGCCGGCCCGAGGGTGTGCACGTGCAGCACGCCGTCGCGCCGGTCCTCGTTGATGCCGACGTCGAAGCCGAGCGCCGCGTGTGCCGCCGCGAGGTCGCAGAACGCGGTGTGCACACCGTGGCCCTGCACGGTGGAGACGCTCTCGGACACGTGATTGATGCGCAGCAGCGCGGGTTCACCCAGGGTCACGCACGCACCCTAGGACCCGCACGCCGCGCCCCGGGGTCGTTCGCGTGCCGGTTTCGTGAACACCCGCCGCCCGCCGTGGCGGCCCCCGGCGCCGCGTGCCGGAGGATGAGGCCATGAGCCACGACGCGCCCGACCCGACCGTCCCGCAGCCCGCAGCGCCGCGCGGCGACGCCGCACCCGGCTGGTACCCCGACCGCGCGACGCCGGGGGTCGAGCGCTGGTGGGACGGGACGGCCTGGGACGCGCGGACCCGGCCGCTCGAGGGCCTCGCCCGCCCGCTGGCCCCGGTCGTCCTGAAGAACACCCGGGCGACCGCGGGGCTCGTCCTCGGGGTGCTGTCGCTCGTCGTCAACTCGTTCCTGGTCACCTCGATCGCGGCGATCGTGCTGTGCGGGCAGGGGCTCGTGCGGGCCGGTCAGCTCACGACCGCGGGGTACGCGCCGGTGGGCCGGACCGCCGCGATCGTCGGCCTGGTGCTCGCGCTCGCCGGGGCCGGTGGGACGGTGGTGCTCAAGGGTCTGCTGTTCTGACCCGGCCGCGCCTCACGGCCCGATGAGTTACGGCGCCGACCGGAGTCGGACCTGCCAGCGGGCGCGGAGCAGCGCCCCGACCTACCGACGACCGACAGGAGCACGGCGATGACCACGACGACCCTCGCGACCCACACCCTCGAGGTCCCGGGCGCGACGCTCACGTACGACGTGCGCGGGCCGCTCCCGACGGCCGGCGGCACCCCGCCGCTGCTGATGATCGGGCAGCCGATGGACGCGGCCGGCTTCGGCACGCTGGCCTCGTACTTCTCCGACCGCACGGTCGTCACGTACGACCCGCGCGGGCTCGGCCGCAGCGTGCGCCACGACGGCGGCACGGAGCACCGCCCGGAGCAGCAGGCCGAGGACCTGCACCTCCTCGTCGCCGCGCTCGGTGCCGGGCCGGTCGACCTGTTCGGCAGCAGCGGCGGCGCGATCACGGCGCTCGCGCTCCTCACCGCCCACCCGGGGGACGTGGTGCGGGTCGTCGCGCACGAGCCGCCGGCGATCACGGTGCTGCCCGACGCGGAGGAGGCCGCAGCCGTGTGGCGCCGCGTCCGGGGCACCTTCGACGCGAAGGGCTGGGGCTGGGGCATGGCCTCGTTCATCGCCATGACGTCCTGGGAGGGCGAGTTCACGCCCGACGTCCTGGCGGAGGCCCCGGACCCGGCGATGTTCGGCATGCCGGGCGAGGACGACGGCGCCCGCACCGACCCGCTGCTGTCCGGCGCGGCCGACCCGGTGGTCGCCTACCGCCCGGACGTCGAGGCGCTGCGCGCGGCCTCGGTCCCGCTCGTGCTCGCTGCCGGCATCGAGAGCAAGGACACGATGACGTGGCGCACGACGGAGGCGCTCGCCGGGGAGCTCGGTGAGGAGCTCGCGGTGTTCCCGAGCAACCACGGCGGGTTCCTGGGCGACGAGTACGGGATGCCGGGCCAGCCGGAGGCGTTCGCGGCGCGGCTGCGCGAGGTGCTCGCCGCGGGGTGACCGCAGGCGCCGGTGCGGGTCGACGCGGCACGGGATCTCGGCCGGTGCCGGGCGACAGGGCGCGTCGCCCCGACCGTCGCCCCGTCGCCCGACCCACCGCCAGCGAGGAGCCATGAGATGACCGCCGCGACCGGACCCGACCTGCGGCGCACGCACCCTGCCGTGTGGCGAGCACCGGACGACCCCGAGCTCGTCGTCGTCCCCCCGGTCCGGTACCTCATGGTCGACGGCGCGGGCGACCCGTCGACCGCGCCCGCCTACGTCGACGCGGTGCACACGCTCTACGCGGTGAGCTACGGCGTCCGGGCGCTGGTCAAGGCGTCGGGCGGTGCGCCGTGGACGGTGATGCCGCTCGAGGGCCTGTGGTGGGCCGACGACCTCACGACCTTCACGTCGGGCCGCCGCGACGGCTGGCTGTGGACGATGCTGATCGCCCAGCACGACGGGGTCACCGCGGAGCTCGTCGCCGAGGCGCTCGACGCCGCGACCCGCAAGGGGAAGGCCCCGGCGGCGGAGCGTCTCCGGCTCGAGGTGCTCGACGAGGGCGAGGTCGTCCAGGTCATGCACCACGGGCCGTACGCGACGGAGGGACCGACCATCGAGCGGCTGCACGCGTTCGCCGCGGACGCCGGGCGCGGGCTCCGCGGCCACCACCACGAGGTGTACCTCTCGGACCCGCGACGCGTCGCGCCGGAACGGATGCGCACGATCCTGCGGCAGCCCGTCGGGCCGTGAGCCGCACGACCGCCCAGCGACGGCCCCGCGCGCGGTCGGGAGCTGCGACGTAGTGTCCGGAAGGGTGACGGACGCCCGGACCCGCAGCGCGGCCCCACCCACCGACGAGCCGGACCCGAACCGCTGGAAGGCGCTCAGCGTCTGCCTCGCCGCCGGGTTCATGACGCTGCTCGACGTCAGCATCGTCAACGTCGCGCTCCCCTCGATCGCCCAGGACCTCGACGCGTCCCCGTCGGCGCTCCAGTGGGTGGTGTCCGGCTACGCGCTGACGTTCGGGCTCGTCCTCGTGAGCGCCGGCCGGCTCGGCGACGCCCGCGGTCGGCGGAGCCTGTTCATCGTCGGGGTCGTCGTCTTCACCCTCGCGTCGCTGGGCGCCGGTCTCGCGCCGACGGCGGAGTGGCTCGTCGCCGCGCGCCTCGTGCAGGGCGTCGGCGGCGGGATCATCAACCCGCAGGTCTCGGGGATCGTCCAGCAGCTCTTCCGTGGCGCCGAGCGCGGGCGGGCGTTCGGCCGGCTCGGCACGACGATCGGGGTCTCCACCGCGATCGGGCCGGTGCTCGGCGGCGTGATCCTTGCCGTCGTCGGGCCCGAGGACGGCTGGCGCTGGGTGTTCCTCGTGAACCTGCCGGTCGGCCTCGTCGCCGTCCTGCTGTCGCTGCGCTACCTCACGCCACGGCGCGACAAGGAGCCCGCACGCGACCTCGACCCCGTCGGGGCCCTGCTGCTCGGGGCCGGCGTCGTCGGTCTCCTGTGGCCGCTCGTGAGCGAGCAGCGGGAGACCGTCGACCTCGTGCTGGCCCTCGCCGGGCTCGTCCTGCTCGTCGCGTTCGGGCTGTGGGAGCGACGCGTCGCCGCACGCGGCGGCACCCCGATGGTGCGGCTGTCGCTGTTCCGCGTCCCCGGCTACGGCAGCAGCGCGCTGCTCGCGCTCGCGTACTTCTCGGGTTTCACGTCGATCTTCTTCGTCCTGACCCTCTACCTGCAGGACGAGCTCGCCTACTCGCCCCTGGCCGCGGGTCTCGCGATCACCCCGTTCGCGGTGGGCTCGGCGGTGACGTCCGCGGTCGGCGGGCGGGCGGTCAGCACGCGCGGACGGAGCGTCGTCGTCCTCGGCCTCGCGCTCGTCGTCGTCGGGGTCGTGGCGACCGACGTCCTCCTCGCGCTCGCGGCGGGCTCACCCGCGACCGGGTGGTGGATCGCCGCACCGCTGCTCGTCGCGGGGCTCGGCAGCGGACTCGTCATCTCCCCCAACCAGACGCTCGCGCTCGAGCACGTCCCCGTCGACCAGGCCGGCGCGGCGGGCGGCGTCCTGCAGACCGGGCAGCGGCTCGGCTCGGCCGTCGGGATCGCCGTCGCCGGGTCGCTCTACTTCGCCGGCTCCGGCAGCGGCGACACCGCGACCGGTGTCACGCACGGCCTGCGCGCGACCGTCGCACTCCTGACGGTCGCGCTCGTCATGGGCGTCGTCGACCTGCGCCGCCGGTCGCCGGACCGGGCCGGCTGAGGCGCGGTCGGTCCGCGATCAGCCCGTGATCAGCTCGCGGACGCGGGCCGCTCCGCTGCGGCGACCTCCAGGGTCATGACGCAGTTCCCCTTGCCCTTCGGTCGCTGGTACGTGAAGCCGAGCCCCTCGTACATCGTCCGCGTGGCGTTGTAGAGGAACGACGACGACGTCCTCTTGCCGGGCGGGAGGTCGTGCGGGTAGGCCTCGACGAGGCCGCCGCCCGCCTCGGCGATCAGCGCGAGCGCGCCGCGCACCGCGACGGCGGCGACCCCGCTGCGGCGGTGGTCACGGTCGACGAACAGGCACGTGATGCGGAAGTCGGGTGCCCGGACGAGGCCCTGCTCCCACTGCCTGCGGTGGTGGATGTTCGGGACCTCCGAGACCGGCCCGAACTGGGCCCACGCGATCGCCCGGTCGCCGTCCACGACCAGCGCCGCGTGGGTGCGACCACTCAGGACCAGCTCGTGCGTGAACTCGCGGTTGCCGAGCTGCCTGCGCTCCGGCGGGTCCGGGTAGCAGTGGAACCACGTGCACCAGCACCCGCCCCACACGCCGTTGTGCCGTTCCGCGAGCGCCGCGAACGCACCCCACGTGTCCGCGCTCAACGGCTCGATCCCGTAGCCGTCCACCGTGACCCCGACCTCGTCCACCCGACCGACGGTAGGCCGCCTCCCGGACGATCGGCGTCCGGAGCCGGCGCCCGATCAGGCGGAGCGGTCGCTCCGCAACGGTCATGACGAACGACCTTCCGCACCTCGGGCAGCCCTGGTCCTGCGTCGTCGACCGCCCGAGCGCCATCCCCCGTGCGAGCTACCCACGCTGCCCACCCCACGGTGACCCGCCCGCCCCCGCCGCCTCCCTACGGTCGAGGCACAGCCGCCGCACCCCGCCGCAGCACGTGGAGAGAGGCCGGTCATGCGCCTGCTGAAGCAGCTCGGAACGGTGTTCGTCGTCGCCCTCGTCGGTGGTCAGGCGGTCGCCGCGGTCGACGGGAGCTGGCTCGGGACGCTCCTGCTCGGCACCGCGACCGCGGTCCTGGCACTCGTCGCGTACCGGTGGGTGGTCCGGCGGACGGAGCACCGGGCGCCGGGCGAGCTCGCGCGGGACGGCGCCGGCTGCGCGACCGCCCGGGGGCTGCTGCTCGGGGTGCTCATGTTCGGCGCGGTGATCGCCTGCATCGCGCTCACCGGCGGCTACCGGGTCGACGGCTGGGGCTCGGCGACCGTCGCGGTCGGCCTGCTCGGGTTCACCGCGGCCGCAGCCGTCACGGAGGAGCTCCTGTTCCGCGGCGTGCTGTTCCGGGTCGTCGAGGAGCGCGCGGGCACGTGGGGTGCGCTGCTCCTGACCTCGGTGCTGTTCGGGGCCGTGCACCTGACGAACCCGCACGCGACGGTCTGGGGCGCGGTCGCGATCGCCGTCGAGGCCGGGGCGATGCTCGGCGCCGCGTACGTCGCCACCCGGACGCTCTGGCTGCCGATCGGGCTGCACTTCGGTTGGAACGCCGCCGCCGCCGGGATCTTCGGCACCGAGGTCTCCGGCAACGACACCCCGCAGGGCCTGCTCGAGGGCGTCACGTCGGGGCCGGTCCTGCTGTCCGGCGGGGCGTTCGGACCGGAGGGCAGCCTGTTCGCCGTGCTCGCGGGCGCGGTGCTCGCGGTCGGGTTCCTGCGCGTCGCTCACCTACGAGGGCGGATCGTGCCCGCTCGGCGGCGTGCGGACCGCACCCTCGCCACCGCTAGCGTGTGACGGTGATGGACCGGGAACGGGTGGCGGCGACGTGGCGCGAGCTCGACGTCACCGTCCGCGACCTCCCCCTCGCCCTGCTGGTCGGCGTCGCGCCGCTGGTCCCCGCACTGCAGCACCAGGGCACGCAGCTCGGCGACGTGCCGCACCGGCCGGCCGACGCGCTGACCGTCGTGGTCGTCGCCCTGCAGTCGGCGCCGCTCGTGGTCCGCCGGCGTCTGCCCGCCGCCTGCCTCGCGCTCGTGTCGCTGGGGTTCGCCGTCGACCAGCTCCGGGGCTACCACTCGGTGGCGGGGATCGCCCTGCCGATCGCGCTGGTCAGCACGGCCGCGCACCTCGACCGGTTCCGGCGCACGACCGCCGCCGTGGCCTCCGCCGCGTACGTCCCGCTGGCGGTCGCGCTCGACCGTGCGGGCTCGCGCGAGCAGGCGAGCGGGTACCTCACCTTCTCCCTGCTCCTGGCGGCGGCCTGGTGCGTCGGCGTCTGGCTGCGGCAGTCCCGGGCGGCCGAGGCGGAGCACCGCACCCACGCCGCCGAGAGCGCGCGCGTCGCCGAGCGCACCCGCATCGCGCGCGAGCTGCACGACGTCGTGACCCACCACGTGACCGCGATGGTGGTCCAGGCCGAGGCCGCGCGCTACCGGACGGCCGACCCGGACGCGCTCGACGAGACCCTCACGGCGGTCACCGACACCGGCCGCCGAGCGATCACCGACCTGCGCCACCTGCTCGGCGTGCTCGACCCCGGGCACGCCGCCGCGCCGATCCCCGACGCACGGACCCCGACGGTCGGCGACCTCGCCGAGCTCGTCGAGCAGACCCGCCGGGCCGGGCAGCCCGTGGAGTACGTGGCGGAGGGCGATCCCGGGCGGGGTGCGGGCAACGCCGAGGCCGCGGCGTACCGCGTCGTCCAGGAGTCGCTCACGAACGCTCTCAAGCACGCCCACGGCGCCCCCACGACCGTCCTCGTCCGCCGCGACGACGGCGCTGTCACCGTCGAGGTGCGCACCGGCGGCTCGGCGTCGCGACCCGGGTCGGCTGGAGGGGGCGGTCGCGGGCTCGTCGGTCTCCGCGAGCGCGTGGGCGTGCTCGGTGGCGAGCTGCGCGCGGGCCCGCAGCCCGGTGGCGGGTTCGTCGTGCACGCACGCATCCCCGCCGGGAGCCCGTCGTGACCGCTCCCGTCCGCGTCCTCGTGTGCGACGACCAGGCGCTGATCCGCACGGGCTTCGCGACGATCATCGGCGCGCAGCCCGACCTCGAGGTCGTCGGCGAGTGCGGCGACGGGCGCGCCGCGGTCGACCTGGCCGGGCGGCTGCAGCCCGACGTCGTGGTGATGGACGTGCGGATGCCCGTGCTCGACGGGATCGAGGCGACCCGGCTGCTCGCGGGTGCCGGCGTCGCGCGCCCGGTCAAGGTGCTCGTGGTGACGACGTTCAACCTCGACGAGTACGTGTACGAGGCGCTGCGCGCCGGGGCCAGCGGCTTCCTGCTCAAGGACGCCCCGCCCGCGCAGCTCCTGCACGGCATCCGGACCGTCGCCTCGGGTGCCGCGCTGCTCGCCCCTGAGGTGACGCGCCGGCTCGTGGGCCGGTACGCCGGTCGGATCCGGCCCCCGGAGACCCCGGCCGACAGCGCGCTCACCCCCCGGGAGCTCGAGGTGCTGCGTCTCCTGGCCGACGGCCTGTCCAACAGCGAGATCGCCGCGACGCTCGTGATCAGCCCCGAGACCGTCAAGACCTACGTCTCGCGCATCCTCACGAAGCTCGACCTGCGGGACCGGGTGCAGGCGGTCGTCTACGCGTACCGGAGGGGGCTCGCGGGCTGACGACGAGCCGGGTGCGGTGCGCACGGTGCTCGGCGTGCGACAGCGTCCACGGGGTCCACCGGCGGGTCGAGCCGGACCGTCAGAACAACGGCCACGGCACGGCCGGCATGGCGCCGCCGGGAGCGGGGAACCGGCCGGCCCGGACCAGGCGGTCGCACCGCTCGGCGAGGGCGGCGACCTCCTCCTCGCTCAGCAGCGTCGAGAGCCGCTCACCCAGGTCACCGGTCACCCTGGCCCGCACCCGCTCGACCCCGGCCCGCTCCTCCGCCGACAGCGGCTCCCCGAGCCACCCCCACAGCACGGTCCGCAGCTTGTGCTCCTCGTGGAACGTGACCCCGTGGTCCACCCCGTACCGGTGACCGCCCACCATCGGCAGGACGTGCCCGCCCTTGCGGTCCGCGTTGTTGACGAGGACGTCGAACACCGCCATGCGCCGCAGCGCCGCGGTGTCCTCGTGGATCACCGCGACGGTCCGGCCGTCCTCGTCACTTCCCTCGAGCACGGTGCGCCAGCCCTGCGCCGGCACCTGCGCGACCGGGACCACGTCGACGGGGTCCTGCGCGGCGTCGGGCTCCTGCCACAGCTGCACCATGCCCGGCCCGAGCGGCCCGTCGCGCAGCCACGTCCGCGGCACGACGTCCCACCCGGTCGCCTCCGAGACGAGGTACGCGGCGACCTCACGGTTCGCGAGCGTCCGGTCCGGGAAGTCCCACAGCGGGCGCTCGCCTGCCACGGGCTTGTAGACGACCGCGACCTCTGCGACCTTGCCGACGAACGTCGCGTTCGAGGCAGCGGTGATCCGGCCGACGAGCTCGAGCGCGCCGCCGTCGAGGTCGACGTCCGGAGCCGTCACACGCCCTCAGGGACCGGGCAGACGTGACCGTCGGGGTCGACCGGTCCGCCGCAGAGCGGGCAGGCGGGCCGGCCGGCGCGGACGACCTGGCGGGTGCGCTGCGCGAAGGCCCGGGCGGTGCCGACGGGGATGCGCACGAGCAGCATCTCGGCGGGCTCGTCGGCGTCCGGCTCGGGCTCGACCTCCGGGAGGTCGTCGTCCTCGTCGCCGGCCGCCTCGACCGGGTAGGCCTCGATGACGACCTGCGCGGTGCGCGGGTCCCAGCCGAGGCGCAGCGCACCGACGCGGAACTGCTCCTCGACGGGCTGGTCCAGCGGCTCGTTGTCGACGAGCTCGGCCGGGGTCTCGGTGGGGACGCTCACCGTGCTGCCGGCCTCGGCGACGAGCCGGTCGAGGAGCTCGTCGATGGTGTCGGCGAGCACCGCGGACTGCTCTTTCTCGAGCGCGACGCTCGTCGAGCGCGCACCCGCGCGGGCCTGCAGGTAGAACGTCCGTTCGCCGGGGCGACCGACCGTTCCGACGACGACGCGATCCGGCCAGTCGAACTCGTGGACGAGGGTCCGCATGCGCCGCAGTCTACGAGGCCGCACCGGGATCGCGCCGGGCGACGCCACTGGGCCCGGCCCCTCCCCCGACCGCCGCGTCCGCCACCGGGCCGCTCGACCGCAGCCACGCCAGGTCCCCGAAGTCGGTGTTGGTCGCGACCACGTCGGGTCGGGTCGTCCCGTACCGGACGATCGAGACCGACGCGGGGCCGACGTGGAGGCGCTGGAACAGGTCGAGGTGCATGCCGAGCGCGTCGGCGAGGACCGCCTTGATGACGTCGCCGTGGCTCACGGCCGCCCACACCGCACCGGGCCCGTGCTCGGCCTCGAACGCGGCGTCGTGCCCGCGGACCGCCGCGACGGCGCGCGCCTGCATCGCGGCGAGCGACTCGCCGCCCGGGAACGCCGCCGCCGACGGCTGCGTCTGCACGACCGACCAGAGCGGCTCCTGCGCGAGCTCGCCGAGCGACCGCCCCTGCCACTCGCCGTAGCCGCACTCGGTGAGCGACTCGTCGAGCCGCACCTCCAGGGCGCCTGCCTGCCGCTCGCGCAGCGCCCGGGCCGTGTCCTGGCAGCGCTCCAACGGGCTCGACACGAGCCCGGCGAGCGGGACGACCCCGAGCCGCTCCCCGGTGCGCGCGGCCTGCTCGCGCCCGACGTCGTCGAGCATGACCCCGGGCAACCGCCCCGCGAGGATGCCGTCGACGTTCGCCGTGGTGCGCCCGTGCCGGACGAGGATGACTGTGGCCATCCGCGCAGCCTAGGCACAGCCGGGGCGTGACCGCCGCCGGACCGCTCGACCGTCCGGCGGGCCGGGGGTCTGGTAGAACGAGACGGGCAGGGAGCGGAGGTGGCCGAGGTGGCCGAGGTGACGAGGAGCCGCGCGCGCCACACCGTGCTCGCCACGGCCGAGAGCGACGCCTTCACCTCGCTGCGTCGGCGGCCGACGTCGCGCCAGGAGCGGTTCGCCCTCGGCAAGAGCCTCCGCGAGCAGGTCCCCCGTCGGGCGCTCGCGCAGTGGAGCGCCCCGGCGGACCGCCCGGACCCCGTGGAGCTGATCCGCAGGTCGCACGAGGGACGCCTGGCGGAGCTCGTGCCGATCCGCGTCGCGCGCATGCTGGCGTCGCCGTACGGGTTCCTGCGCGGCACCGCGATCGTGATGGCGCACGACGTCGCGGGCCTGCCGGCGACGGGGATCACGCCGGTCGTCTGCGGCGACGCGCACCTCGGCAACTTCGGCTTCTACGCGTCGCCCGAGGGCGAGCTCGTCATCGACCTCAACGACTTCGACGAGGCGCACCCCGGCGCCTGGGAGTGGGACCTGCGTCGCCTCGTGGCGAGCATCTGGGTCGCCGGCCGGGAGAACGCGGCGAGCGAGGAGAAGTGTGCCGACGCCGTCGCGTCGTGCGTCTCCGCGTACCGGTCGGAGGTGCGCTTCCTCGCCGGGCAACCTCTGCTCCTGCGCTCGTACAACCGGCTCGACGTCGAGCGGATGCACGACTCAGCCAGCGACAAGACGCTGCGCGCGGAGATCGTCCGGGCCGCCCGGCGCGCCCGGAGTCGCACGAGCGACCGCGCCCTGCCGAGGTTCACGCGCGAGCACGAGGGCCGGCGGCAGATCGTGGACCAGCCGCCCCTGATCACCCGCGTGCCCGAACCGGACGCCGAGCACCTGGCGGCGGCGCTCGACGACTACCTCGACACCCTGGCACCGCACTGGCGACGCGTGCTCGGCGGCTACACGCTCGTCGACCTCGCCCACAAGGTCGTCGGCGTCGGGAGCGTCGGCCTGCGCGCGTACGTCGCGCTGCTCGAGGGCAGCGACCCCGACGACGTGCTGTTCCTCCAGCTCAAGCAGGCGCGCCGCTCGGTGCTCGCGCCGTTCGTGCACGGCGACTCCGCGTGGCACACGCACCAGGGCCAGCGCGTCGTGGAGTACCAGCAGGCCCTCCAGACGGTGAGCGACCCGCTGCTGGGGTGGACGACCGTCGGGGAGCGGCAGTACTACGTGCGGCAGTTCCGGAACATGAAGGGCACGGTCCCGCTCGACGCGATCGACGGGACGGCCCTGGCCGACTACGCGGGCATCGTCGGGCACCTGCTCGCCAAGGGGCACGCGCGCACGAGCGGCGCGTCGATGATCGCGGGGTACGCCGGCCGGTCGGACCGCCTCGACCGGGCGGTGGTCGCCTTCGCGCGGGCGTACGCCGACCAGACGGAGGCCGACCACGCGGCGCTCGTCCGCGCCGTCCGGCGCGGTGAGCTCCCGGCCACCGACGGCGCTGCCGACCAGGTCGGCAGCGCGTTCCGGCCGTGACCACGCGCGCCACGTCGCCCGGGGTGCACGACGGGCCACCACCCCGGCGAGAGGCCGACGGCCTTCGAGTGCCGGGGCAGCCCTCGCCACCGATCAGGAGGAGGAGCCTCGACGGCTCCGCCGGCGGGTGGTAGGACGGGACCTACCAGCCTCTCGCCCGAGGAGACCTGATGCGACCGTCCCGGCAGACCGGCTCGCGTGTGGCGCTCGTCGCCGCCGTCGTCCTCGCACTGGGGGTGGGCGTCGCGCCCGCCTCGGCGCACCCGCCGCACCCGGGTCCCGACGACAAGGTCCCGGTCGCGACCGGCTACGGCGGCGCGGTCACCACGGTCGACGCGGACGCGACCCGGGTGGGCCTCGACGTGCTGCGCCGGGGCGGCAACGCGGTGGACGCCGCCGTCGCGGCCGCGGCGACGCTCGGCGTGACCGAGCCGTTCTCGGCGGGCATCGGGGGCGGCGGCTTCTTCGTGTACTACGACGCGGCAACCGGTCAGGTCCACACCATCGACGGGCGTGAGACCGCGCCGACGGCGATGCAGAGCGACGCGTTCGTGGAGGACGGCGTGCCGATCCCGTTCGCGGACGCGGTGACGTCGGGCCTGTCCGTGGGAGTGCCCGGCACCCCGCGGACCTGGGCGACGGCTCTCGACCAGTGGGGTTCGCTGGACCTGCGGCAAGCCCTGAGGGGGGCGACCGAGGTGGCGCGCCGGGGATTCGTGGTGGACCAGACGTTCGCGGACCAGACCGCCGCGAACGTCGCCCGGTTCGCTGCCTTCCGGTCGTCGGCGGACCTCTTCCTGCGGCGCGGCGCACCCCCCGCGGTCGGCTCGGTCTTCCGCAACCGCGACCTCGCCGACACCTACGACACGCTCGCGTACCGCGGGGTCGACGCGTTCTACAGCGGCAGGATCGCCCGGGAGATCGTCCGCACGGTCCAGGAGCCGCCGGTCCGCCGGCACAGCCCGCTCGTCGTCCGCCCCGGGCTGCTCGAGCCGGGCGACCTCGCGTCCTACGAGGCCCCGCTGCGCGAACCCACGCTCGTGTCGTACCGCGGGCTCGACGTCTACGGCATGGCGCCACCGTCGTCCGGCGGCTCGACCGTCGGCGAGGCCCTGAACATCCTCGAGTCGCGTCCCGGCGGACCGTTCGACACGACCCAGACGCTGCACGGGTACCTCGAGGCGAGCGCGCTGGCGTTCGCCGACCGCAACCGGTACGTCGGCGACCCGGCGTTCGTCGACGTGCCCCTCGAGCAGCTCCTCTCGGACGGGTTCGCCGCCGAGCGCGCGTGCCTGATCGACCCGACCACCGCTCTCGTCAAGCCGGTCGCGCCCGGCGTGCCGGACGGCGACTACGCCGCCTGCGAGCCTGCGTCGCTCGGTACGAACGTGTCGGACGGCGAGTCCACGACGCACCTGACCACGGCGGACCGCTGGGGCAACGTCGTCGCGTGCACCCTGACCATCGAGTCGCTCGGCGGCAACGGGATCGTGGTGCCGGGCCGCGGGTTCCTGCTCAACAACGAGCTGACCGACTTCAACTTCACCGACACCCAGGGCGGCGCCGACCCGAACCTGCCCGGCCCCGGCAAGCGGCCGCGCAGCTCGATGGCGCCGACTATCATCCTGGCCGACGGCCGGCCGTTCCTGGCGCTCGGCTCCCCCGGCGGGTCGACGATCATCACGACGGTGCTGCAGGTCCTCGTGAACCGCCTGGAGCTCGGGATGGACCTGCCGGCCGCCGTCGCAGCGCCGCGCGCCACCCAGCGCAACACCGCTGCGGTCCAGGCCGAGCCCGGATTCGACCGGACGGCGCTGCAGGCCCTCGGCCATGTGTTCACCGACAACCCGGAGATCGGCGCGGCCACCGCGATCGAGTTCCTCCCGGGCGGGGCGCTGCTGGCGGTGGCCGAACCTGCCCGTCGCGGCGGGGGCAGCGCGGCGGTCGTGCACGGAGGGTGACCTGCCTGGGGCCTGGCGCTGCGCACGGCCCCGGGCACAGGAAGGGCCGCCACCCCCGGCGAGAGGGATGACGGCCTTCGAGTGCCGGGGCAGCCTTGCGGCGCTCGCAGCAGTGGAGGTGGCGGGAATCGAACCCGCGTCCGATGACGAAAAACCAGGACTTCTCCGGGCGCAGCTTGCTGCGCTTTTTCTCAGCCCTCGCGATCTAGCAAGCATGTCGCGAGCGGGCTCAGTCGTCTAAGAGTCCCCCCAGCACCGACGACGAATGCTGGGAGCAGTGGCTCTCTAGATGACGCCAGCTACCGAGTCGAGAGCACTCTCGGGCTGACGGACTTCGTAACTAGCTCAGGCGGCGAGTTCGAAGTCGGTGCGCGATGTATTGGCACCTATGGGTTTGCACGGATCGTTTACGAGATAACCGTGCGTCCTCGGCCCGCTTCTCCTGGCTCGACGATCACCGTCGAAACCGATCACCCCCGTGTTGAGTTGTCAACCGCGCACCGGCCCCCGGAAGGGCTGGCGTGCGTCGCTCATCTTACGTCACAACACCCGGCGGCGTCCCGTTCATTCCCGCTGACCTGCGCTGACGGCGGAGCCAGGGCCGCCACCCGGACACCTGCCCACGATGCGACCCGCGGGCGGCGTCCCACCGCGCGCCGCGGGCCCGCAGGCGGCACCATACGCACAGACATACCGGATACGACCCCGATGAGGTGGACATGGTGGCCCAGCACGAGCTCGAGCTGCACAACGACCGTCGCGAGACGCGCACCGAGCGCATGGACCGCAACTGGAACGAGCTGCTGCAGGAGCTGCGGGTCACGCAGACCGGCGTGCAGATCCTCACGGGGTTCCTGCTGACGGTGCCGTTCCAGCAGCGGTTCGACGACCTCGACGAGTTCCAGCGCGACGTCTACCTCGTGCTCGTCCTGCTCGCGCTCGTGACGACCGGGCTCATCACGGCCCCGGTCAGCCTGCACCGGATCCTGTTCCGCAAGGGGCTCAAGCCGGAGCTCGTCGAGTGGGGCGACCGGCTCGCGCGCGCCGGGCTCGCGTTCCTCGCGCTCGTGCTGAGCGGCGCGGCGCTCCTGCTGTTCGACTTCGTCGTGAACCGCACCGCCGGGTACCTCGCGGGCGGCGGGACGCTCGCGTTCCTGACCGTCTTGTGGCTCGTCGTCCCGCTCCTCGAGGCACGCAAGGCGCACGGGGCCGACGACGCCGTCGAGCGCGGCACGGGCATCGACGACTGACGCACCGCGACGACGACGGCGGCCGCGGCGACGGCGGCGGCCTCAGCTCCGCACGCGACGCGCGAGCTCCTCGACCAGCAGCGGCACGAGGTCGGGGTCGCTGAGCACCCGGAAGTGCCCGGGCGTCGCGAGCTGCACGTTGTGCGCGCCGACGAGCTCGCTGCCGCCGGGGATGTGCGGGTCGAACCGCGTGTAGACGCTCGTGATGAGGCTGTTCGGGACCTGGTGCGCCTGCAGCGCGGTCAGCACCTCGTCGGTCGGCACGAACGTCCGGACGCTGCGCAGCGGGATCCAGCCGGCGTAGGGCGAGCCGGCGAAGGGAGTGTTGATCGCGACCATCCCGGCGACCCGGTCGCCCACGTCGGGGCGGCCCATGACGGTCTTGCCGATGAGCCCGCCCTTGCTGTGCGCGACGATCACGACGTCCCGCAGGTCCTCGGCGAGGATCTGCTCCGCGACGAGGTCCGCCGCGGCCGGGATGGCGCCGGCGTTGAGCCCGAGCCGGTCGACGACGTGCACCGCGTGACCCCGGTCGTGGAGGGACTGCGCGAGCGGGTGCATGAACTTCCACGTCTCGTAGACGCCGGGGAGCAGGAGCACCGCGGGCTCGACGCGTGGGTCCGGGTGCAGCCAGTCGTCGGCGCCCGCCCGGCGCACGACGCCCGCGAGCTGCCACCAGGTGACGTACGCGTAGTCGGCGGCCCACCACGCGCCCTTGCGGAGCACGTCCGCGACGCGCGGCATCACGGCGCCTCCCCCACGCACAGCGCGGCGACCGCCTCCGGGTGCGTGTACATCGCGACGTGACCGGCCCCGGGGATCTCGGCGGTGCGGCCGCGTGGGGCGGCGGCCGCGAGCTCGGCCTGCCAGCGCCGCGTGCAGATCGGGTCCTTCTCGCCGCGCACGAACAGGATCTCGTCGGTCACCTCGGCGGCGGCCTCCTCGGTCGCGTAGCCGAGCATGGGCCGGAGCATCGCGGTGTACCAGCGCGGGCCGGCCCGCAGGTAGTCGGAGGTGATGATCGCGTTGGCGCGCACGGACTCGTGCAGGCCGTCGCGCGCGAGGCGCAGGGCCTGGCGGACGGCGTTGCGCGCCTGGCTGTCGGTGACGGTGCCGATGCAGACCCCGCGCCGGGCGGCGCCGGGCGCCTGGCGCATGACCTCGGTCACGACCTGCGCCCCCATCGAGTGGCCGACGAGCACCGGCCGGTCGAGGTCCGCCGCCCGCAGGTAGTCGCGCGCGGTCGCGGCCATGCTCTCGATCGTCGGGCGCTGCTCGAGCCGCGGGGAGCGGCCGAAGCCGGGCAGGTCGGGGACCAGCACGCGGTGGTCGCGTCCCAGGACGTCGGCGAGCGGGGCGAAGTACCGGCCCGAGACACCGATCCCGTGCACCAGCACGAGAGTCGGCCCAGGCGCGTCCAGGTCACCGATCTCGGTCGCGACGACCTCCGCGGCGGTGCCGAGCGTGACCGTCGTGCGCCGCGGCATCGTCGACACGCGCGGGGCGCCACGGCGCAGGGTCCGCTCGTCGTCCTCCGCGAGGAGAACGTTCGCGCGTACCGGGGGGCCGTCGCCCGGGTCGAGCGGCCCGGAGACGGCCGCGGTCACGTCCGTCATGCGGCTCCCGCCTCGGCGTCGGGCGACTCGGACGTCAGGTCCGCGGCCAGGCCACCCGCCGTCGAGCTGTTCGGCACGACCGAGAGGATCCCCGAGTCGAGCGCGATCGCGGTGTCGAGCGTGACGTACCCGCGCTCGTCGAACAGCACCGTCACGCGCTCCGCCTCGACGACGGACACGACCCCGCGGCCGAACTCGGTGTGCTCGACGTGCTCCCCGGTCCGCAGCCGCGACTCGTCGACGTCGAGCGACGTGCCCTGCTCGCAGTTGTCGCACCGACCGCACTGCCGGGGGTGCGCCTCGCCGAGCAGCTCGAGCAGCAGGCGGCGGCGGCAGTCGGTCGCGTCGGCGTAGGTGCGGACGAGCTCGACGCGCGTGGTGTCGATCTCCTGGAGCCGCTCACGCCGCTCGGTCACGGCCTTGAGGGCCCGGGCCGGCGTGAGCTCGCCCGCGTGCAGCAGGTCGCCCTCCTGACGGACGGCCTCGACGCCGAGCAGCGCCCCGAGCACGCGCGAGAGCGTGCGGGTGGTCAGCCCCGTGCGTTCGACGAGCTGGTCGCGCGTGGCCGGCTCCTGGGCGAGCTCGCGCAGGACCTTGCGCACCGTCTCCGGGCGAGGGCCGCCGCCCGAGCGCAGGTAGTGGTTGAGCCCGAAGTCGTCGGGCCGCGTGAACAGCACCGTGGTCGCGGGCTCCTCGTCGCGCCCGGCGCGCCCGACCTCCTGGTAGTACGCGTCGAGCGACGGCGACGGGCCGGCGTGCACCACGAAGCGCACGTCGAGCCGGTCGACGCCCATGCCGAACGCGCTGGTCGCGACCACGAGGTCGGCGTCCCCGCGCAGGAACGCGTCCTGCGCGGCTGCGCGGTCGGCCGCGCGGAGCCCTGCGTGGTAGACCAGCGCGGGCTTGCCGGCGTCGGCCAGCGCCGCTGCGAGCGACTCGACGTGGGTCCGGGTGCGCCCGTAGACGATCCCGGCCCCCTCCTGCTCGAGCACCCACGCGACGACGCGCTGGTCCCGCTCGGACTCGGTCGCGGCGTGGTGCGCGCCGAGCCAGATGTTGGGCCGGTCGGCGTCGTGCACGAGCACACGCGGCTCGTGCATCGCGAGGCGCTCGACGATCTCGTCGCGCACGTGCGGCGACGCGGTGGCCGTCATGGCGAGCACACGGGGACGGCCGAGCTGCTCGACGGCCGCGCCGATCTGCAGGTAGTCGGGCCGGAAGTCGTGGCCCCACTCGGCGACGCAGTGCGCCTCGTCGACGACGACGAGCCCGACGTCGGCGGTCACGAGCTCGTCGATCACGGCCGAGCGCACGAGCTGCTCGGGTGCGAGGAGCAGCACGTCGAGCTCCCCGGCGGCCGCGAGCTCGAGCGCCTGGCGCTGCTGGCGTGCCGTGCGTGCGGAGCTCACGGCCTCGGCGCGCAGCCCGGCCTCGCGCAGCGCGGTCACCTGGTCGCGCTGCAGCGCGAGGAGCGGGGAGACGACGACGCTGAGCCGCCCCGTCAGCAGCGTCGAGATCGCGTACACGGCGGTCTTGCCCGCGCCGGACCGCGCGACGAGCAGGGTGTCCCGGTCGCGCAGCCCGTCGAGCGCGTCGCGCTGCGACTCGCGCAGCCGGGCGCCCTCACCGAGCACCCGCTGCACCGCCGCGTCGAGATCGGCGGACGCGACAGGGAGCGGCGTGACCGCGGCGTACGTGTCGTCGGTCGCCGCGACGGCCGGGCGGGACCCTGCGGACGATCCGCCCGAGGCGGCGGCGTCGGCCGCACCCCGGCCGCTCACGCCACGACCACGGGCTCGAGCTGCACGGCCTCGAGCACGGTCATCGCCGCGAGCAGGTCGGCACGCTCGACCTCATGGTCCCCCGCACCCGTCACGAGGGCGCCGTCCACGTCGTGCGTCGCGAGGCGCGGGACCGGCGACCCGGCTGTGGTGGTCGTGGCCCCGGAGGGGCGTGCGGGCGAGGTCAGGGTCACGGGGGCTCCGATCGGGCTCGGGCGGGACGCGGCCGGCGCGTGTCCCGGCCGGTCCGTGCGGTGCTGCTCGCACGAGCGTCGCCGAGACCGCCCGGCTCCGCCACCGCTGGACGCATGACGAGGAACACGCCGCACGGGCGTGACGCGAGCACGCGTGACGCGAGCCGGCGCGATGCGGGCAGGCTCGATGCGCGCAGGCGCGAGCGCCGCCGCCGCGGGCGCTGAGGTGCTGCCGCCGTCGCCACGTGACCCCCACGGGCGCGGCCCTGGACCCACCGCCCGCCGGGCGTGCGGACCTCAGCGCGCCGCGAGCACGTCCGCGAGCGCGAACCGCACCGGCTCGTCGAGCTGCGCGTAGGTGCACGAGCCCGGGTCGCGGTCCGTGCGCCAGCGCCGGAACTGCGTGGTGTGCCGGAACCGGTCGCCCTCGAGGTGGTCGTACGCGACCTCGACGACGAGCTCGGGCCGCAGCGGGACGAAGGACAGGTCCTTGCCGCTGTTCCACCGGCTCGTCTCGCCCTTGCGCGGCGTGCGCCCGGTGGGCTCGCCGCCCCACGGGTGGGTCGCGAGGTCGGTGACGAGCGGAGCGAGCTCGGCCACGAGCTCCTTGCGGCGGGCCATCGTGAACGACGCCGCGACCCCGACCGAGGCGAGCACCCCGTCGGGCCGGTACAGCCCGAGCAGCAGCGAGCCGAGCGCGTCGCCGCCCGAGGTGTGCGGACGGTACCCGGCGACGACGCAGTCGGCGGTGCGCTCGTGCTTGATCTTCTGCATGACGCGCTTGCCCGGTTGGTAGGTGGTGTCCGGCCCCTTGGCGACGACGCCGTCGAGCCCGGCACCCTCGAACTGCCGGAACCAGTCCTGCGCGACGTCCGCGTCGTCGGTCGACGGCGTCACGTGCACCGGACCGCTCCCCCGCACGAGCCCTTCGAGGATGCGCCGGCGCTCGACGTACGGGCGACCGGTGAGGTCGTCGTCGCCGAGCGCGAGCACGTCGAAGAGCACGAGCAGCGCGGGCGTCTCCTTCGAGAGCAGCTGCACGCGGGACGCCGCGGGGTGCACCCGCTGCTGGAGTGCGTCCCAGTCGAGCCCGCCGGTCGTCGCGGACGGCACGACGATCTCGCCGTCGACCACGCACCGCTCCGGGAGGTGGTCGAGCGCGTGCTGCACGACCTCCGGGAAGTACCGCTGCATCGGCTTCGTGTTGCGGCTGCCGATCTCGACCTCGTCGCCGTCGCGGAACACGATCGCGCGGAAGCCGTCCCACTTGGGCTCGTACCACTGCCCTGCGGGGATCCTCGGCACGGACTTCGCGAGCATCGGGTCCACGGGCGGCATCACGGGCAGGCGCATGCCCGTCAGTCTGGCCCGCGGGCCGTCGGGCGGCCAGTGTCCGGGCCGCCCGCCGGGCCGCGTCACCCGGGTGCCCACCGCACGGGGGCCGGCGTCGTCGACCGGCCCCCGTGCGCGGTGCCGTCAGGCGGCGGCGGTGCGGACGGTCCGCGCACCCGTCGTCGAGCACGGGCCGAGGTCCCGCCACACGCCCCACTCGGTCGCGCGCGGCGCCTCGCCCTGCGTCCACCACTGGGCCTGCCAGGTGCGGCCGGCGTAGGAGACGCGTGCGCCGCCGAGGTAGACCGCTGCGGCGGACCACGGCGCCGCGGCGCACGCGCTCGGGCCGGTCGGGGTCGGGGTCGGGGTGGGCGTCGGGCTCGTCGGGGTGGGCGTCGGCGTGGGCGTCCCGCTCCCGACCTGCAGGTCGACGCAGCTGTAGAACGCCATCGCGGTGTTCGAGACGTTCCACCGCGCGAGCACGGTGTGCCGGCCGGCCGGCAGGTCCGTGAGCGTGTGGCTGATCGTCGCCGACGGCTGGGCGCCGCCCTGGTCGAACGTACGGTGCAGCACGCCGTCGACGAAGTACTCCCACGTGCTGGTGCTGTGCGCGGCGGTGAGCTTCCACTGGAACGTCACCGAGCGTCCGACGGAGGTCACGGGCCACGGCTTGCCGGCGTCGTCGAGGACGGCGAACTGGGCGTTGCCGCCGCTGCAGAGCATCGAGCCCTTGGGCGCCTCGACGCTCTGTGGCTCGTACTTCACCTGACCGCAGTCGAATCCGGCCGCGCCGGTCCTGCAGTGGTCCTGCCGGCTCGGGGGTGACGTGACCCAGCCGTGCGCGCCGGCGCTCGTGGCGAGGCCGACGGGGACGGCCATCGCTCCCACCAACCCGCCGATCAGGACAGCACGCACGCCACGTTCGCGGAACCACTTCATCGGGACTCTCGCTCTCTGCTCGGGGGCGACCCACGACGGGCTGGTCGGGCTGGTCGGGCCTATTTGTACATAGTGCTTACTAACCCGTCCCGTCCAGGCTTGCGCGCCCGGGCGCTCCCGCGCAACCCCCGGACGTTCGCCAGCCGTTCACGCGGGAGGGCTTGACGGATACCTTGTGCACGATAGAGTTGTGTTCGTTGTACCGGCCCGACCGGGCGCGCAGCGGACACCGATCACACGAGGAGACGCACCATGGGCTTCATCACCGTCGGCACCGAGAACTCCACGGACATCGAGCTGTACTACGAGGACCACGGCACCGGTCAGCCCGTCGTGCTCATCCACGGCTACCCGCTCGACGGGCACTCGTGGGAGAAGCAGACCGCGGCACTCCTCGACAACGGCTTCCGCGTCCTCACCTACGACCGCCGCGGCTTCGGGAGGTCGAGCAAGGTCACGACCGGGTACGACTACGACACGTTCGCCGCGGACCTCCACACGGTCCTCGAGACGCTCGACCTGAACGACGTCGTGCTCGTCGGCTTCTCGATGGGCACCGGCGAGGTCGGCCGCTACCTCGGCACCTACGGCTCGGGACGCGTCGCGAAGGCCGCCTTCCTCGCGTCGCTCGAGCCGTTCCTGCTGCACACGGACGACAACCCGACGGGCGTCCCGGGCTCGGTGTTCGACGGCATCCGCGAGGCCGCCACGAAGGACCGCCACGCGTGGTTCGACAACTTCTTCGCCGACTTCTACAACCTCGACGAGAACCTCGGCTCGCGCCTGAGCGAGGCCGCCGTGCGCGGCAGCTGGAACGTCGCCGCGTCGTCCGCCCCGATCGCCGCGTACGCCGTCGTCACGAGCTGGCTCACCGACTTCCGCGCCGACATCGAGAAGGTCGACGTGCCGTCGCTCGTCCTGCACGGCACCGCCGACCGGATCCTCCCCATCGACGCGACCGCGCGGGAGTTCCGCAAGCGCCTCCCCGAGGCCACCTACGTCGAGATCGAAGGCGCGCCGCACGGCCTGCTCGCGACGCACCCCGACGAGGTCAACGAGGCGCTCCTCGCCTTCCTCGCGAGCTGACGCACCGCGGTGGCGGTCCGGGTTGACTGGGCCGCCACCGCGCCGGCCACCTACGATGGAGCCGACATGACCACCACCCAGCCCTCCGGGGCGACCGCGCAGCGGCGTACCTGCCCGCGCGGCGTCCCGTCCGGCACGGAGGGGTCGTGAGCGCGACCACGGGGGGTGGGCGAGCGGTGAGCGACGACGCCACGGCGCACGGCACGCGCACGCGCCGGCCACGCTCCGACGCCGCGCGGGGACCGCACCCCGACGGCGCGGCCCCCGGGACCGACGGCGACGCGCCGGGCGCCCTCGAGGCGATGATCTGCTTCGACATCTACTCCGCGTCGCGCAACCTCACCTCGGTGTACCGGCCGCTGCTCGACGACCTCGGCCTGACCTACCCGCAGTACCTCGTGATGCGGGTGCTCTGGTACCAGGGCGAGCGCACGGTCCGCGAGCTGGTCGACGAGATCCAGCTCGACTACGGCACCCTGTCGCCGCTGCTCAAGCGGCTCGAGGCCGGCGGCCTGGTCGACCGCCGCCGCCGCACCGACGACGAGCGCTCGGTGCTCGTCTCCCTCACCGCCAAGGGCGCCGCGCTGCAGGAGCGCAGCACCCCGGTGCCCGACGCGATCGGCGCGGCCCTCGACCTCACCCCCGACGAGTCGGCAGACCTGCGCCGGCTGCTGCACAAGGTCAGCGCGAACACGCTGCGCGCGGCGCGCTGACCGGCCGGCGCGCCACGCGCCAGGTGCGGCACCAGCAGTACCGCGCACCTCGCGCGGCCTGACCACCCGTCGACGGAGGGCCCGGACATGACCGCACACCCCGCCCGCACGCACACCGGCCCGGTCACGCGCCGCGCGCCGTGGACCGCGCAGCCGGCCTCGACGCGCACGCGCCCGAGGACCGTGGGCCGTCTCGCGCTCGGGGTGTTCCTCGCGTTCGCCGGCGTCAGCCACCTGACCACGGCGCGTGCGGAGTTCCAGGCGCAGGTGCCGACGTGGGTGCCGTTCGACCCGGACACCGTCGTCGTCGCGTCGGGGGTCGTCGAGGTGGCCCTCGGTGCCGCGCTGGTCGCGGTCGGCGGCCGCCACCGAGCGCTGGTCGGGTGGGTCGTCGCCGCGTTCTTCGTCGCGGTCTTCCCCGGCAACATCTCCCAGCTCGTGACGCGCACCGACGCCTTCGGCCTCGACTCCGACGCGGCGCGGGCGGTGCGGCTGCTCTTCCAGCCGCTCCTCGTGGTGTGGGCGCTCTGGTCGACGGGCGCCTGGCGCGCGTGGCGTGAGCACCGGGCCGGGGGCGCTGCGACCCGCTGAGCCGCTCACCCGCTGGCCCGGCCAGCCCGGGGTGCCGCCCCTGCACGTCCGTCGCCCGCGTGCGACGGTGGGACCGACCGGCCAGCACGGCGGACAACGACCCGAAGGACCCCCGTGGCGAACCGACTCGCAGCGAGCACGAGCCCCTACCTCCAGCAGCACCGGGACAACCCTGTCGACTGGTACGAGTGGGGCGACGAGGCGTTCGCCGAGGCCCGTCGTCGCGACGTGCCCCTGCTGATCTCGGTCGGGTACGCCGCCTGCCACTGGTGCCACGTCATGGCGCACGAGTCGTTCGAGGACGAGGCGACGGCGCTGCTCATGAACCGCGGGTTCGTGTCCGTGAAGGTCGACCGCGAGGAACGCCCGGACGTCGACGCGGTCTACATGGCCGCGACGCAGGCGATGACCGGTCAGGGCGGCTGGCCCATGACCGTCTTCGCGACGCCCGACGGCGAGCCGTTCTTCTGCGGCACCTACTACCCGCCGCGCCCGGTCGGCGGGATGCCGTCGTTCCCGCAGGTGCTCCAGGCGATCGGGCAGGCGTGGGCCGAGCAGCGCCAGGACGTCGAGCACAACGCGACCGCGCTGCGGGAGGCGCTCGGGGCGGCCACCCCGGCGGGCACCGGGGCCCCCGCGCCGGTCGTGCACGAGGTGCTCGAGGCGCGCACCGCGGCGGCGCTCGACGCCCTCACGGCCCAGTTCGACGCACGCGCGGGCGGGTTCGGCGGCGCGCCCAAGTTCCCACCCTCCCTGGTGCTCGAGTGGCTGCTGCGACGGCACGCGCGGACCGGCGACGCGCGCGCCCTCGCGATGGCCGAGGGCACGCTCGAGGCGATGGCCCGTGGCGGCATGGCCGACCAGCTGGGCGGCGGCTTCGCGCGGTACTCCGTCGACGCGACCTGGACGGTGCCGCACTTCGAGAAGATGCTCGACGACAACGCCGAGCTGCTGCGCGTCTACGCGCACTGGTGGCGGGCGACCGGCTCGGAGCTGGCCCGCCGCGTCGTCGAGGGCAGCGCCGGGTGGCTGCTCCGGGAGATGCGCACCCCCGAGGGCGGGTTCGCCGCGTCGCTCGACGCGGACACGCAGGGCGTTGAGGGCCTGACGTACGTGTGGACGCCCCAGGACCTCGTCGCCGTCCTCGGGCCCGAGGACGGCGCGTGGGCGGCCGAGCTGTTCGGCGTCACGGCGGCCGGGACGTTCGAGCACGGCACGTCGGTGCTCGGGCTGCGGGCCGACCCGGGACCGGGCGAGCGCGCACGGTTCGACGACGTCTGCGCCCGCCTCCTCGCGGCGCGCGACCGGCGCCCGCAGCCGGGCCGGGACGACAAGGTCGTCGCCGCGTGGAACGGGCTCGCGATCGCCGGGCTCGCGGACGCCGGCGCGCTCCTCGACCGGCCCGACTGGGTCGACGCCGCGACACGCGCCGCCGAGCTGCTGTGGTCCCTGCACGTGCGCGAGGGCGAGACCGGCCCGCGCCTGACCCGCACGTCGCGCGACGGTGCCGTCGGCCGCTCCCCCGGCGTCCTCGCCGACTACGCCGACGTCGCCGAGGGCTACCTCGCGCTCTTCTCCGCGACGGGCGACCCCGTGTGGTTCACGCGCGCCGGCGCCCTGCTCGGGACGGTGCTCGCGCACTTCCGGGACGACGCCGGGAGCTTCTGGGACACCGCCGACGACGAGACCGACGCCGTGCTGGCGCGGCTGCAGCGCCCGCAGGAGATCGCCGACGGCCCGTCCCCGTCCGGGCCGTCCGCCGCCGCGGGCGCGCTGCTCACCTACGCGATGCTCAGCGGGTCGAGCGAGCACCGTGAGGCCGCCGAGCGTGCCCTGGACCGCCCGCTCGCCGTGTCGGGGCGGTTCCCCCGCGCGACGGGCTGGCCGCTCGCGCTCGCCGAGGCCGTGCTCGACGGACCGCGCGAGATCGCCGTGGTGGGCGCGCCGGACGACCCCGCGACGCGCGCGCTCGTGGGTGCCGCACGCGCGGGACTCGCGCCGGGCGCGGTCGTGGCCGTCGGCACCGGCACGGCGTCCGAGCAGCCGGTGCCGCTCCTGCAGGACCGTCCCCTGCGCGACGGCCGGCCCACCGCCTACGTGTGCCGCGGGTTCGTGTGCGACCTCCCGGTCACCGATCCCGACGCGCTGTGCCGCTCGCTCGGGGCGCGGACGGGCTGAGCCCCGGACAGCGCCGACGGCGCCGCGCGTGCACGGGCGACCCGTTAGCGGTCGCGCTTCTCGCGCACCGCGCGCTGCGCCTCGAGGTTGTCCTGCCGCTCGCGCAGCGCCTGGCGCTTGTCGTACTCCTTCTTGCCGCGTGCGAGCGCGATCTCGACCTTCGCACGGCCGTCGAGGAAGTACAGCGCGAGGGGGACGATCGTCTGGCCCTTCTCCCGCGTCCTCGACGAGAGCCGGTCGATCTCCGTCCGGTGCAGCAGGAGCTTGCGCTTGCGGCGCGGCGCGTGGTTGGTCCACGTGCCCTGCGAGTACTCCGGGATGTGGACGCCCTCGAGCCACGCCTCGCCGTCGGTGATCTCGCACCAGCCGTCGATCAGCGACGCGCGGCCGGCGCGCAGGGCCTTCACCTCGGTCCCGCTGAGCACGAGCCCCGCCTCGAAGACGTCCTCGATCATGTAGTCGTGGCGCGCCTTCTTGTTGGACGCGACGAGCTTGCGCCCCGTGTCCTTCGCCATGACGGCACCCTCTCGCTCACGCACGTTCGGCGGATCTGCCGGTCGTCGAGCCTACCCCGCACCCCAGGATCCGCCCGCAGGGATTGTCCGGACGGCCCGTTCCCGGCCAGCGGCTCCACGACAGCCCGCCCGAGCACGCCCGCCCCGGCGGCGGCGCGACACCCGGTGGCAGTGCCGGGTCACATCCCGAGCAGCGGCCGCGGGTTCGTGGTGTTCCCGTCGAGGTACACCTCGAAGTGCAGGTGGCAGGCGGCCGACGTACCGGTGTTGCCCGAGTAGCCGATGAGCTGGCCGGCGCTGACCTGCTCCCCACCGCCGACGACGAACCGCGTCATGTGGTTGTAGCTCGACATGAGCGAGTTCCCGTTGACGAGCCCGTGGTCGATCATCACCTGGTTGCCGAAGCCGAACCGGTACTGCGCCCACTGCACGGTCCCCGCGCGCCCCGCGTACAGCGGCGTGCCGCAGTAGGTCCGCAGGTCGATACCGGCGTGCAGGCGGACGTAGCCGAGCGTCGGGTGCAGGCGCATCCCGTACTCCGACGTGACGTACGCCGGGCTGATCGACGTCGGGTTCTGGAAGAGCCCCCGGCCGACAGGCCCGGGCGCGGCCGGTGCCGGTGCCGGTGCGGGCTTCCCTGCGGCGCGGGCGGCGGCAGCCGCGGCCGCAGCTGCGGCCTCGGCGGCGGCCTTCTGCTGCGCGGCGATGCTCGCGAGCTGCGCGGAGATCACGGCCGCCTCCGCGTCGATGCGCGCCTGCTCGGCCTGCGCCGCCGACTTCTGCGCCTCGATGGTCGCCTTCTTGGCGGCCTGCTCGACGATGAGCCGCTCGACCTCGGCCTTGCGCGCAGCAGCCTCGTCACGCGCGGCGTCGGCCTCGACGACCTTCTGGTCCGCCTCCGCCTTGAGCTCGGTGATGCGGGTGCGGACGGCTGTGAGGCGGGCCTGGCTGTTGCGGTTCTGCGCCTCGATGGCGCGCAGCTCGTCGAGCGCCTGCGTCTGGGTGCGCAGCGCCGTGGTCACGAGGCCGTACTGCGCGATGAAGTCCTCGGTGCTCTCGGCGTCCAGCACGATGTCCATGCTCGACGTGCCGCTGCCGCCCTTGTAAGCCTCACGGGCCATCTGGCCGATCGCGACACGGATCTTCTGCCCGCGCTCGGTGTCGGCGGCGATGGTCGCGCCGATCGTCGTCTCCTGCTCCTGGGCGTCGACCAGCCGGGCCGCGATCAGCTCGGCCTCCCGCTCGGTGCGCTGCAGCGTCTCCTCGGCGGTCGCGAGCTCGGCCTGCGCGACGGGTAGGCGCTGCTCGACGACCTGCAGGTCCAGGACGGCCTGCGCGAGATCGGCGTTGATGCCCTCGAGGGACGCCGCGACGCGCTCGCGGGCGGCCTTGTTCTCAGCGGCCTTCTGCTCGGCGGCGCGGCGCTGGTCCGAGAGCGGGTCGGCGAACGCGGACCCGTGCACGGCGGCGAGCACGCCGAGCAGCCCGGCGACGCCGGCGGCGACCGCCCGGGTCACGAGGCGGCGCCGGGGGCGGGTGTGCTGCGGGTCGGTCATGTCACACCCTCGTGTAGCGGCTGAGCGTCACGACGGACGAGATCGCGGCCAGGCCGATGGCGATCGCGACGAGGAACGGCGTCACGAACCAGACGTCCGACGTCGAGACGTACGGGATCCACTCGACCGACGCGCCGAGCCAGTCGGTCACCAGGTACTTCACGCCCACCCACAGCCCCGCGACCGCAAGGCCGGCGCCGATGGTCGCGGCGATCGCGCCCTCGAGCATGAACGGGAGCTGGATGAACAGGTTCGAGGCGCCGACGAGCCGCATGATCCCGGTCTCGCGGCGGCGGCTCATCGCCGAGAGGCGGATCGTCGTCGTGATGAGCAGCACGGCCGCGAGCAGCATGACCGCGGCGAGGCCGGCCGAGAGCAGCGTCGCCCGGTTCAGCACCAGGAACAGCTTGTCGAACAGCGCGCGCTGGTCCTGGACCTCCTCGACGCCCTGCCGCCCCGTCAGCACGTCCGCGACGACCTGGTACTTCTCGGGGTCCGCGAGCTTGATCCGGTAGGAGGTGTTCATGTCGTCGACGGTCGTCTCCGCCGCCCACCACTGGTCCGAGAACTGCTTCTCGAACGCCGCGAACGCCTCGTCCTTCGACTCGAAGTAGATCTTCTCGACGTACGGGTCGATGTCCGGGGAGTCGAGCGCCGCCTGGATCGCGGCCTTCTGCTCCTCGGTGACCTCACCGGCGGCGCACGTCGGCTCCGGCGAGTCGCGGGGGCACAGGAAGACCGAGACCTCGACCTTGTCGTACCAGTCGCCCTTCATCGCACCGATCTGCAGCTGCAGCAGCGCGGCGGCGCCGACGAACGTCAGCGACACGAAGGTCACGAGGATCACCGAGATGGACATCGACAGGTTCCGGCGCAGGCCGATGCCGATCTCGGAGAGGATGAACTGCAGTCTCACGGGGGTGCCCTCTCAGCGCGCCGAGCCGTACACACCGCGCGACTGGTCACGGACCAGCTCGCCGGAGGACAGCTCGATCACGCGCTTGCGCATCTGGTCGACGATCTCGTCGTCGTGCGTCGCCATGACCACCGTGGTGCCGGTCCGGTTGATCCGGTCGAGCAGCCGCATGATCCCGAGCGACGTGGTCGGGTCGAGGTTCCCCGTCGGCTCGTCGGCCAGCAGGATCGACGGGCGGTTGACGAACGCGCGGGCGATCGCGACGCGCTGCTGCTCGCCGCCCGAGAGCTCGTGCGGGCGGCGCTTCTCCTTGCCCGCGAGCCCGACCATCTCGAGCGTGTCGGGGACCGTCGTGAGGATGTGGTGGCGCGGCTTGCCGATCACCTGGAGCGCGAACGCGACGTTCTCGAAGACCGTCTTGTTGGGCAGCAGGCGGAAGTCCTGGAACACCGCGCCGATCTGGCGGCGCAGGTGCGGGACCTTCCACGACGAGAGCGTCGTGAGGTCCTTGCCGGCGACGAAGACCTTGCCGGCGGACGGGCGCTCCTCGCGCAGCACGAGCCGCAGGAAGGTCGACTTGCCCGACCCGGACGCCCCGACGAGGAAGACGAACTCCCCGCGCTCGACCTCGAGGTCGACCGCGTCGAGGGCAGGCCTCGCGCCGCGCGCGTAGACCTTGGTGACGTTCTCGAATCGGATCACGGCTCGGGGCCAGTCTCGGGGGCAGGGATGGGGCGCGTGCTCTGGCCTCGTCCACCGTAGGCAGGCCCGGCGGACGTTCGGCAGCAGACACGCCGCCGCCCCGGTGCCCCATCGAGCGCACCGCGGAACGTCACCCGGGGCGTGTGCCCGGTACGTCCCGGTACGTGCGGGTACGTCGCAGCGATGAGCCCATCCCCCTGTTCGTGCTCCCCTGCCCGGTCGAGGTCATTTCCCGCTGAAGACACTGTCGACCGGCGCACGCCCGTTCTGAGCGGTTCGCCCCTACGCGTCGGGCTGCTGCCCCCGCCGCCAGCGGATGCCGGCCTCGAGGAACCCGTCGATGTCGCCGTCGAACACCCCGGAGGTGTTGCCGACCTCGTACTCCGTGCGCAGGTCCTTGACCATCTGGTACGGGTGCAGCACGTAGGAGCGCATCTGGTCGCCCCAGCTCGCCTTGATGTCGCCGGCGAGGGCCTTCTTCGCGGCGTTCTCCTCGGCCTGGCGCACCAGGAGGAGGCGCGACTGCAGGACGCGCAGCGCGGCCGCCCGGTTCTGGATCTGCGACTTCTCGTTCTGCATCGACACGACGATCCCGGTGGGGATGTGCGTCATGCGGACCGCCGAGTCGGTCGTGTTGACGGACTGACCGCCCGGGCCCGACGAGCGGAACACGTCGACCTTGATCTCCGACTCGGGGATCTCGACGGAGTCGGTCTGCTCGATGAGCGGGATGACCTCGACGGCCGCGAAGGACGTCTGGCGGCGGCCCTGGTTGTCGAACGGCGAGATGCGCACGAGGCGGTGCGTGCCGGCCTCGACGGACAGGTGCCCGAACGCGTACGGCACCTTGACCTCGAACGTCGCGGACTTGAGGCCCGCCTCCTCGGCGTACGACGTGTCGAGCACGGACGTCGGGTAGTTGTGGCGCTCGGCCCAGCGCAGGTACATGCGCATGAGCATCTCGGCGAAGTCGGCGGCGTCGACGCCACCGGCCCCGGCGCGGATCGTGACGACGGCCTCGCGCTGGTCGTACTCCCCCGCGAGCAGCGTGCGGACCTCGAGCTCGCCGAGGTCCTTGCGGATCCCGAGCAGCTCCGACTCGGCCTCGGCGAGCGTGTCGGCGTCGCCGCCGTCCTCGGTCGCCATCTCGACGAGCGTCTCGAGGTCGTCGATGCGCCCGCGCAGCTTCTGCACCCGGTCGAGCTCGGCCTGCGCCGCCGACAGCGCCGACGTGACCTTCTGCGCGGCGTCCGGGTCGTCCCACAGGTCCGGGGCCGACGCCTTCTCGGACAGGTCGGCGATCTTGACCCTCAGCGCCGTCGGGTCGCTGACCGCCTGGATCGAGTCCAGGGTCGTGCGCAGGTCGCGGAGCTCAGCGGTGAAGTCGGTGGTGGCCACGGGTGTCGAGGTTACCCGCTCGGCCCGGACTCACCACGCGCGGGCCGTCGACTCGGCCTCGAGCACGATGCCGTCGGACCACGGGGCGGTGACCCAGCTGACCAGAGCCGGTCGGACCAGGGCGCGGAGCCGGACCTGCGCCGACCTGCCGTCGACCGCCGCTGCGTCGACGAGCTCGAGGCGCACGAACCGGTCGCTGATCTCGGGGTTCTCCCCGAGGTAGGCCCGCGCGGCGCCCTCGACCGCACGATCGGTCAGCAGGATCCGCCCGCCGGAGGTCGCCCCGCCCGCGGTCGACGGGTCGAAGTAGGAGCCCGTCGAGAGCGCGTCGGCCGCCTCGAGCGCCGTCGCGTCGGCAGTCGCGAGCAGCCGCTTGCGGTCGAGGTGCACCCCGGTCGCCGAGACCACGACCGTGACCAGCAGCAGCGCGACGACGACGAGGCCGAGCGTGAGGATCGTCGTCTGCCCGTCGTCCGCACCGGCGCGCCCGACCCGGGGACGGCGCCGCGCCCACGCCGTCACGACGACGCCCGGAACGTGTCGACCGCCGCGACGTGGTGCCCGACGACGGGGACCGACAGCGGGACCACCGACTGCACGACCGGCGGGACGAACGGCAGCAGCACGTCCACGGCGACCGACGTCGCGACGTCGCTGCCCGGCGCGAGGCACGGGCTGCTCGAGCAGGTCAGGGTCAGCGCACCGGCGGGGTCGACCTCGTCGAACCCCTGGTCCCGCAGCGCGAGGCCCACCGACGCCAGCGCCCGCTGCTGCCCGAGGGAGGCGTCGTCGGCCCGGACATAGCTGCGGGCCGCCTCCCGCGCCGCGCCCTCGGCGGCGAACGTCGCCGCCTGCACGCGCCCGAGCACGAGCACGAGGTAGAGCACCGGCAGCAGGAGCACGAGGGTCAGGGCGAGGAACTCCACGACGGCGCTGCCCTCGTCGGAGGCGCGCGACGGCTCGGTCGCCGTAGCGGCGGACGTCGCCGGGACGACCACGGCCACGGACGTCGCTGGGTCAGACACGTCGACGAGCGCCCCGGCGCCAGCCAGCACGGCGGCCCTCGCGGGGGAAACCACGGCCCGGGGCGTCGCGAGGGCGACCATCTCGGCCGGCGTCGCCGCACCGACGCCGGCGGACTCCGGCGCAGCGGCTCGCGGTGCCGCGGATCGGCGGTCCGCCGTCACGGTGCCGGGTCCTCGGCGAGCGCGTGCCCCCGGACGGTCAGCGCCCCGCCGGGACCCAGCAACCCCGCGACGGGTAGCGGGGCCGTCACCGTCACCTCGACGACGTCGAGCCCGTCGAGCCGGGTGCGGGCCGCTGAGACGTCCTGCGCGTACGCGTCCGACAGCGCACTCCCGATGAGCGCACGGGTGCGCGCGACCCCGTCCTCGGGCGCACGGTCCGCGAGCGCCGCGTACCGGGCGCCCTCGGCCGCGCAGTCGACGAGCGTGCTGCGTACGTGCTGCACGAGCGTGAGCTGGACGACGCCGGCGAAGAGCAGCGTGACGAGGCCGCCGACCAGCGCGAAGTCGACGACGGCAGACCCGCGCTCGCCGTCGTGCGACGCCACGCGCGCGCTGGCGCGCACCTCGCGCCAGGGCACCCCGCCCACGGACGTCGGCACCGCCTCAGCCACCCGGGCCCTGCACGCTCGACAGCGAGTCCTCGAACACCTGCGCGAGCCGTGGCCCGGCAACCGCCCACAACGTCACGACCAGACCAGCGGTCATCAGGGTCACGAGGACCCAGCCCGGCACGTCCCCCCGGTCCTCGCCACCGGTGACGAACCGCGCTCGCAGGCGACGCAGGACGCCGGTCCCCCGATGTGCCGCAGAGCCTGCGGCGAGCGCGGGCATCTCGGCGGCGCCGTCCGGTGCAGGCGGCGGAGCCGTGCGGTCGAGGCTGCGGGTCACTCTCATGGTTCTCCTCCAGGGTGCTGCGGTACGGGACCGCGGTGGCACGTGCACGTCGGCGCGGCTCATCGCCCGACGTTCAGGACGGTCATGCTCGGGAAGACCGCGAAGAGCACGGTCACGGGCAGGATGAGGAACACCACCGGGACCATCATCAGGACCTCCTTGCGGCCGCCGGACTCCATGAGGACGCGACGCCCGTGCTCACGGACGTCCTGCGCCTGCGCGCGGAGCACCTCCGCGAGGGGTGTGCCGCGCTCGACGGCGACCGCGACCCCGTCCGCGAACCGCGCGAGCGCAGGCAGCCCGGTGCGGTGCGCGAGACGTTCCAGCGCGACGGTCAAGGGAGTGCCGGAGCGGGCGTCGGCGAGGGTCCGCGCGAGCTCGCCCGAGAGCTCGCCGCGGGTGGTCCGCACCACGCGCTCGAGCGCCCCGACCGCCCCCTCGCCCGCGCTGACGGACAGCGCGAGCAGCTCGGCCACGGTCGGCAGCTCGGCGAGCAGCCTCGTCTCCCGCGCCGCGACCTGGCGGGAAAGCTGGTAGTCGCGCGCGAGTGCGCCCGTGGTCCCGGAGAGCACCACGAGGACGACGAGGGGCGCGAGCGGCGCGCCGCGGGTGGCGGCGAGCAGCAGCGCGACGAACAGCCCGCCGGCGAGCCCGAGCACGCCCCACACGACCTGGCCAGCACGGAACTCCTCGACCGACTCACGCCGACCGGCGCGTTCGAGGCGCCGCCGCACGTCGGCCGTCGGCGACCCGAACCGTGCGACCACGCGCACCCCGTCGGCCATCACGGGAGCGATGAGCCGCTCGAGCGTCGGGAACGGCGACCGGACGACCGGGGTGCGCAGGAGGGTGGAGGACGACCGCCGCGGGCGCAGGTACGGTGCGAGCCGGTCGTCGAGCCGGACCCGGCGGGCCGCGAGCCTCGACCACACGAGCGCTGCTCCCGCACCGCCGAGCAGGCCGATCCAGGCCCCGAGCAGCGCGCCGCTCACCGCAGCACCCGCGGGTCCTCGGGCAGCCGCCCGATGCGCACCATGACGGCGTACGCGACGACGGAGCAGGCGGCACCGACGAGCAGCACGATCCCCCCGCTCACCGAGTTGTACGCGTGCGCCGCCTCGGGCCGCGTCCCGAGCAGCGCCAGGATCAGCCAAGGCGCCGCCACGGCGAGCCGCGCGGCGTACACCGTCCAGCTCTGACGCGCCTCGAGCTCCCCGCGCGTGCGGGCGTCCTCGCGCAGGAACCCGGACAGCGTCCGCAGGAGCCGCCCGAGATCCGTCCCGCCGACGTCGCGCGTGAGGCGCAGCGCCTCGACGATCCGGTCGGCCACGGGGTCGGCCAGGCGCACCTTCAGCGCGTCGAGGCACTCCCCGAACCGGCCGGTCGCCCGGTAGTCCTCGGCGAACGCCGCGAACGGCTCGCGCAGCTCGACCGGCCCGCGGTCACCGAGCTGGCCGAGCGCCTCCGGGAGCGAGAGCCCCGCCCGGATGCCGGAGCCCAGGTGGTCGACGATCTCCGGCCACACGTCGCGCAGCTGGGTGCGCCGCCGCCGCGCGCGCCCGCGCACGAGGGCCGACGGCGCCGCGCACGCCATGACGGCGAAGCACGTCGCGATCGCAGGGGCCCGGGTCAACGCCGAGCCGAGGACCAGCACGACGACCCCGAGGGCCGCGCTCGTCGCCGCGAGCGCACCGGGGGTGACCTGGGCCGCCCCTGCCTGCACGAGCAGGTCCTGCGTCCGGGCGTGCCATCCGTCGCTGCGCCGCGTCCGGCGCACGGGCGCCGACCACAGCGACCACCACACGCAGCACAGCCCCGCGCCGAGCACGAGCCCCAGCACCACTCCCACGGCGCGCCTCAGCGCCCGGCGCGCAGCAGCGCAGGGAGGTCAATGCCGGCGCGCGCGAACCGCTCGACGTGCGGCGGGTACCCCTCGCCGCGCACGAGCGTCTCGCCCTGGCGGTGGAACAGGTCGGCGAGCTCGACCACCCCGTTCTCGACGCGGCCGGGCACGCCGACGACCTCGAGGACCCGGCGCCGTCCGCGGGCGTCCAGGCCGAGGTGGACGACGACGTCGATCGATCCCGCGACCGTCGGGACCACGAAGCGGTCCGACACGTTCTCGCCCGCGAGGAGCGGGAGCGTGCAGAGCTTCGTGATCGCCTCGCGCGCGGAGTTGGCGTGCAACGTACACATGCCTGGCACGCCGGCGTTCAGCGCGACGAGGAGGTCGAGCGCCTCCGCCTCGCGCACCTCGCCGACCATGATCCGGTCGGGGCGCATGCGCAGCGCCTCCTTGACGAGCCGGCGCAGCGGGATCTCGCCCGTGCCCTCGAGGCTGGGCTGGCGGCACTGCAGACCGACGACGTCGCGGTGCAGCAGGCGCAGCTCGAAGACCTCCTCGCACGTGACGATCCGCTCGCGCGCGGGGATCGAGCCGGCGAGCGCACCGAGCATCGTCGTCTTCCCCGCCTGGGTGGAACCGGCGACGAGCACGTTGAGCCCGACCCGCACCGCGGCGTCGAGGAAGCTCGCGGCCGCGGGCGTCAGCGAGCCCAGCGTCACCATGTCGTCGAGGTCCCGCGCGCGGGCGACGTACTTGCGGATGTTCACGGCCCAGTGCTTGCGCGTGACGTCCGGGATGACGACGTGCAGGCGCTCGCCACCCGGCAGGCTCGCGTCCACGAACGGGCTCGACAGGTCGAGGCGGCGCCCCGACGTCTTGAGCATCTGCTCGACGAGGTCGCGGACCTGCCCCTCGGTCAGGATCGTCGTGGTGAGCTCGGGTTCCCCGCGTCGGGCCACGAACACCTGCTCGGGGGAGTTGATCCAGATCTCCTCGACCTCAGGGTCGTCGAGGTAGCGCTGCAGCGGGCCGAGGCCGGCGACCGCGTCGAGCACCGCCTTGAGCGCCGCGGGCGGGTCCGGCAGCACCGGGACCGAGCCGAGGAGGCTGCGCTCGTCGTAGTCCGCGAGGACGTCGGCCACGAGCGCCTGGACACCGCGCCGGTCCCGCAGGGGGTCCAGCCCGCGACGGCGGATGAGCGCGCGCACCTCGGTCTCGAGGATCTCGACCCCGTCCACTTCGCCCCCTGCCGTCGCCGCACTGCGCCGCCCCGACAATAGGGAGGATCCGGACACGCCGTCGCCGGTTGTCCACACCCCGGATCTCGCAGGCCCGCGCACGAGCGGACGTCCGCGCCGGGAGACCCGCGCCCGCCCGGCCCGCTAGCGTGGTGACGTGAACATCCCAGCCCCGTCCGGACGCCAGTACCACCTCGCGCGCGGTGACCAGCACGCCACGATCGCGGAGGTGGGCGCCAGCATCCGCGAGTACTCGGTGGGTGGCCGCGACGTCGCGCTCCCGTTCGAGAAGGACCAGATCGCGCCCGCGTACTCGGGCGCCGTCCTCGCGCCCTGGCCCAACCGCCTGACCGACGGGCAGTACACGTTCGACGGCGTCGAGCACCAGGTCCCCGTCAACGAGCCGGGCCGGATGACGGCGCTGCACGGGCTCGTCTCGCACGCGCGGTTCACGCCGAGCAGCCCCGTCTCGGACACGTCGGTGACCTTGGAGCACGAGATCGTGCCGACGCTCGGCTACCCGTTCCCGGTGCGCGTGCGCGCGACGTACGCGCTGACCGACGAGGGTCTCGAGGTGCTGGTCACGGCGACGAACCTCGGGCAGCACGCCGCGCCGTACGGCGTCGGCTTCCACCCGTGGCTCTCCCCCGGCGACGCCTCGGTGGACGAGTGCACGATCCAGGTCGACGCCGCGACGCGCGTGCTCGTGGACGACCGGCTCCTGCCGACGGGCACCGCGCCGCTCGGGGCCGACGACGACATGCGCACGCCCCGCCCGCTCGCCGGCCTCGCGCTCGACGACGCGTTCGTCGACGTCGTGCGCGACGACGACGGCCTCGCGTGGATCACGCTCGCGTCGCCCGACGGCCGCGCGTCCGCGGTCTGGATGGACGACACGATGGACACCTGGCAGGTCTGCACGGGCGACGACATCCCCGGCATCATGCGCCGCGGCGTCGCGTGCGAGCCCATGAGCTGCATCGCCGACGCGTTCCGCACTGGCGAGCGCCTCGTACGCCTTGAGCCCGGTGCGAGCCACACCGTCCGCTGGGGCATGCGCCTGCTCTGAGCCGCTCGGCGAGGGATCTCCGACGGACCACGGGCCGGGCGACGACGCCCGGCCCGTGCTGCGTGATGTGCCCCCAGGACGCGCCGCCCGCCCCGCCGTCCCACCCCGACCCGACCCACAGGAGGACGTGCACGTGACCCGAGGTGCCCTCCACCACGTCGAGCTCTGGGTGACGGATCTCGCGGCCTCGGAGGCGACGCTCGGGAGCCTCCTCCTGCGCCTCGGGTACGCCGAGTCCCGTCGGTGGACGACCGGCGTGCGGTACGACCTGGGCGCGACCTACCTCGTCCTGGAGTCCGGCCCCGACGTCAGCGGCTCGCACGAGCGCACCCGCGCCGGCCTGAATCACCTCGCGTTCCACGCCGGGACGCCCGAGGAGCTCGAAGCGCTCACGCAGGCTGCCCTCGCGGACGGATGGACGCTCCTGTTCCCCGAACGCCACCCGTTCGCCGGCGGATCCGAGCACCATGCCGCGTACCTCGCGGACTGCTCGGGCTTCGAGGTCGAGCTCGTGGCGAGCGCGGAGTGGGAACCCGCGCCCGAGGTCCTCGCAGTCGACGACGCGGGTCGTCGCCCCTGAACCCGCCACACGGCGACGCCATGAGACACACGCGTTGAACCTCGCGAATCACTCAGCGGCTGAGACTCGGGACCGGGCCTCGCTCCCATAACGGCCGGCCCCGAGGCGCTGAACAGCACCGTTGCGACACGACTCCTGCGCCGGAGACCCTCACGACGCAGGTCGGGCGGGCTCGGCATCACGGGGTCGTCGACGGCCCACGCCCGCGAGACATTGGGTGGCGACGTCACGAGATGGTCGGGTTCACGCTGCCCTCCAGCGTGGCGGTCCCGCTCAGCACCACCGCCGCCCAGCGGCAGCTGCAGGGCGGCTCGATGAGCCACCCGGGTGCGCTCAGGGCGGGCGGGTCAAGGTGCCTCAGCCCGAGCGGTGCGACCGCGTCGACCCGTCCACGTGCGCGCAGGACGGGTGGGCGACGCGGTTCAGCGCGAGCGGCGCGACCGCGCCGGACGACGGCGGCGGTCAGCCGTAGAACTCGCCGTCCTCCTGGACGCCCTTCGTGTACTCCCAGTGCCAGCGCTCGTACGGGCCGCTGCCGCCCGGGCGGGCCCACGCGGGGTTGTCCCAGCCGAACGACGGGGCGTTCTCGTTGAGCCACGTCCACTTGGCGCCCGTGGTCTCCGAGGAGCACAGGTCGACGGCGAGGCCCCAGCCGTGGTTGCTCTTGCCGGGGGCAGCCGCGAGGCCGCCCTTCTGCGCCTTGACGGACCGCTGCTGCGCGAGCGTGCGGTAGCCGCTCGACAGGCACATGTCGACGCCGAAGCGGGCGATGAACGCCTGGTTGAGGACCGCGAGCGACACGGCGGCGTCCGCACGCAGCTGCGTCTTGCCCTCCCACAGCGTGCACAGGTCGTCGGTCGCGAGCAGGCCGTTGGCACCGGCGGCGCGGGTCGCACCGTCGCAGCCGGGGAGCGGCTCGCGCTCCTCGCTGCGGCTCGCGGCCAGGTCGGAGCGCATCGGGCTCGCGTCCGCGGAGACGAGGGATGCCGGCGGGAGGCCCGACGCGCTCGACGCGGTGAGGGCCTCGACGGTGTCGGGAAGCTCGGCCTCGACGACCGCAGGGTCACCGAAGTCCCCTCCACCGGGGAGCGCGTTCTCGACGACGGGGACGACGACCGTGACGCCGAGCAGGGCCACGACCACGCCCGTCCGTGCGGCCCAGGTGCCGCCGCGCGGCCCGTGCGCGATGCCCTTCGCCGGGGCGGTGCCAGCCGAGCGCGGGACACGCCGGGAGGCCGAGCCCGACGACGCGCGTGCGGCGCGGCGGGAGGCGACGGTGCCGGAGTCGACCGCGTGCCCGGCAGCCGCGTCGGCCGTGGCCGGGATCACGTGCGTCGTGTCGGCGTCGGGTGTCGCGGGGATCGTGCGCGTCGTGTCCGCGTCGGGTGTCGCGGGGATCAGGTGCGTCGTGTCGGCGTCCGGCGTCGCCGCCATGACGTGGGTCGTGTCCGCGTCCGGGGTGCGCGGCACGACGCGCGTCTCCTCGACCGCGGGGGTGCGCGCGACGGTGCGCGTCTCGTGCGGTGCACCGTCGTGCTGCGGCGCGACGGGGGCCGAGGGTGCGCTCCCACGGCGGACGACGCGAGTCTCCTCGAGGGCAACCTGGCGGGGGGCCTCGACAGCGCTGCGGTGGGTGACCTCGCCCGCGCTGGGGCGGCTGACGTCGGCAGCATCACGGCGGCTGACCTCGGCGGGCGCCTCGGGTACGGCTCGGCGGGCGGAGCGCGTCCCAGCGGCACCTGCGGACCACGGGGACGTGCGGGCCTCGTCGGCCGTCCCGGCACGTGACCCGACGCGGGTCTCCGCCGCAGCCCCGCCGGCGTGGGGTGCAGCCGGTGCGCCCTCGACGTTCGCCCAGCGCAGGGCCCTCGGCTCCGCCGCAGCGCCGTCCCGCGGGACCACGCGGGTCTCGTCGACCGCACCGGAGTCCCGGAGCCTCGCCCGCGTCGCCACCCGGGACGGGGCCGCCGGCGCCCTGCCAGCGGTTCCGGCCACGCCGCCGCGCACGTCGGGCGCCGGAGCACCGGGACCGCGGTGCAGCACGCGCGTCGTGTCCGGGGACGTCGAGCGCGACAGGACGCGCGTCTCGTCGGGGGCCGTGCCGCGCGGGACCGCGAGCGTCGCGACGGGGGCTGCCTGGACCCCGCCCTCGCGCGCACGTGCCGGGGGCTCGGCGCCGCGCGGGACCCGGGTGGGCTCGGGGGCGAACGACGGCACGGGCGCCGCTGCCGCCGCAGCGGCGAGAGCGGCCTGACGGGCCTTCTCGGCCTCGCGCAGCTGACGACGCGAGACGGGGGCTGCGGGAGCGGACTCGATCGGGTCGGACCCCACGGAACCTCCGCTCACGACTGGTCGGGACAGGACGCCACCCGCACTCTCGCACGTCCGGACACCGTCTCAGGCGCCCTTCTGCGGGGTGCGGTCACGAAACCATAACGGACGGTCGGGGGCGTTCCAACCCCGCTGAACACGCGTCCAGGACCGGATCCGCAGGTCCGGACCGGGTGAACAACTCGCGAACAACGCACGAACCACCCACGTCAGAGCTGCTGACGCTGCATCGCGTCGCGCACCTCGCCGACGAGCTCCTCGAGGATGTCCTCGAGGAAGACCACGCCCACGGCCCGGCCGTCGACGTCGACCCGCGCGAGGTGCGACCCCGAGCGCTGCATCGCGCCGAGCGCCGTCTCGACCTCGTCGTCCGGCCCGACGACCGCGAGCGCCCGCACCCGCCACGACGGGACCGCCATGGTGCGGTTCGTCGCGTCGGCGTACAGGACGTCCTTGAGGTGCAGGTAGCCGCTGATGACGCCGCTCTGGCTGCCGACGGGGAAGCGGCTGTACCCGGTGCGGGCCACGAGGCGCTCGATCTCGTCGGGCGTCGCGCCCTCGGGTGCCATGACGAGGTCGGCGACGGGGACCATGACCTCGGCGGCGGTCCTGTCGGAGAACTCGATCGCGCCGGACAGCAGACCCTGCGCGTCGTCGAGCAGCCCCTCAGCCTGCGAGCGCTCGACGATCGACTGCACCTCCTCGGCGGTGAACGCGGAGGCGACCTCGTCCTTGGGCTCGACGCCGAACGCACGGAGCACGTGGTTGGCGAGCCAGTTGAGCGCGTGGATGAGCGGGCGCACGACGCGCCCGAGCCACACGAGCGGCGGCCCGAACCACAGCACGGCCTTGTCGGGGCTCGACACGGCGAGGTTCTTGGGGACCATCTCGCCGAGGACGACGTGCAGGTACACGACGATCAGGAGCGCGACGACGAACGCGATCGGGTGCGCGAGGTCCGTGCTGACGCCGAGCGCGTGCAGCGGGTCCTCGATGAGGTGCGCGATCGCGGGCTCGGCGACGACGCCGAGGCTCGTCGAGCACACGGTCACGCCGAGCTGCGCGCACGCGAGCATGAGCGAGACGTGCTCCATCGCCCACAGGACGGTCCGGGCACGCCGGTCGCCGGCGGCCGCGAGCGGCTCGATGGCGCTGCGGCGCGCGGACAGGATGGCGAACTCAGCGCCGACGAAGAACGCGTTGCCGGCGAGCAGCAGCACGCCGAGGAGGAGGGCGACCTCGGAGCTCATGCGCGCTCACCCCCGCGTGCGGACGTGCGCGGCGCGGCGTCGGCCTCGCCGTCACCCTCGTCGGGCACGGCCTGCACGACGAGCCGCTCGACGCGCCGGCCCTGCATCTGCTCGACGCGCAGCCGGACGCCGTCGACGACGACCTCGTCACCGAGCTGCGGGACGCGGCCGAGCGCGGCCATCACGAGCCCGCCGAGCGTCTCGTAGGGTCCGTCGTCGGGCACGGTCAGACCCGTGACCTCGGTGAGCTCGTCCGGGCGCAGCAGGCCGGGCAGCGCCCACGAGCCGTCGATGCGCCGGGCGCTCGTCGCGCGCCGGCGGTCGTGCTCGTCGGCGACGTCCCCGACGAGCTCCTCGATGACGTCCTCGAGCGTCACGACGCCGGACGTGCCGCCGTACTCGTCGACGACGACGGCCATCTGCAGGCCGAGGTCGCGCAGCTCGACGAGCAGCGGGCCCAGCCGGACCGTCTCGGGGACGCGCGGTGTCTCGACCATGAGCGCGGCGACGGGAACCTCGGGGCGCTTCTCGAACGGCACCCCGATCGCGCGGCGCAGGTGCACGACCCCGACGATGTCGTCGCGGCTCTCCCCGATGACCGGGAACCGCGAGTGGCCGGTCTCCCGTGCGCGGGTCATGACGTCGGCGGCGGTGTGCTCGCGGCGGAGCACGACCATGCGCTGCCGGTCGGTCATGACGTCGACGGCGGTGAGCTCCTCGAAGTCGATCGAGTTGGTCAGCAGGGTCGCGGTCGACTCGTCGAGCGTCCCGACGGCGGCCGACCGGCGCACGAGCGAGGCCAGCTCCTGGGGCGAGCGCCCGCCGGAGAGCTCCTCGCGCGGCTCGACGCCGACCCGGCGCAGGAGCGCGTTGGCGCTGCCGTTGAAGAACGAGATGACGGGGCTGAGCGCGGTCGTGAACGCCCGTTGGAGGGGTGCGACGGCGCGCGCGGTGCCGAGCGGGTGGCTCAGCGCGAAGTTCTTGGGGACGAGCTCGCCGAACAGCATCGAGAAGCCGTTGACGAGGATGATCGCGAGGAGCACGGACACCGCGCCTCCGACGGCCGCGCCGAGGAACGAGTCCTCGAGGGCACCGCCGAACATCCGGGCGACCGCGGGCTGCGTCGTGTAGCCGAGCAGGATCGTCGTCACGGTGATCCCGACCTGCGCGCCCGAGAGCTCGGTGGAGAGCCGGCGCAGGGCCTTGACGACGGACTGGCCCCGCTTGTCGTCGGGGAGCGTGTCCTTCTCGACGAGGCCGGGGTCGAGGGTCACGAGCGCGAACTCGCTCGCGACGAACACGGCGGTGCCGGCGGTGAGGAGGACGCCGAGGCCGACGAGGAGCCACTCGGTCAGCACGCGGACCTCCCGGCGCCGGCGACGCCGCGGTCACCGGCGGCGCGGCGCACGACCGACGGACCGCACGGCACGCCGGCGGTCGTCAGGGCACGGGGGACGAGGGCAGTGGAGGGGCCGGCATGGTCGCTCCCGGGCTCGGAGGCCCGGGCAGCACGCCGGCAGCTACTTGAGCTGCTCATGGTCGGACCATCGTACGGAACGTCGGACGGCGCGGCATCCGGCACGCGAGGGTCCGTCGGCCGCCGGCGCGCCTGTGCCACCCTGGGCGCATGACGATGTCGAGCACCCCTGGCGCCGGCGGCCCGGCGCAGACGACCGGCGCCACCACGACCGTCCTCGTCGTCGAGGACGAGCCCGCGATCGCGCAGGCGATCAGCCAGCGCCTGTCCGCCGAGGGGTGGCGCGTCGAGACGGTCGGTGACGGCCACGCGGGCGTCGAGGCCGCGGCCCGGCTGCAGCCCGACGTCGTCGTGCTCGACGTCATGCTGCCCGGGATCGACGGGCTCGAGGTGTGCCGGCGCGTCCAGGCCGAGCGCCCCGTGCCCGTCCTCATGCTCACGGCGCGCGACGACGAGACCGACATGCTGATCGGCCTGGGCGTCGGCGCCGACGACTACATGACGAAGCCGTTCTCGATGCGCGAGCTCGTCGCCCGCACCAAGGCGCTGCTGCGCCGGACCGAGCGCGCCGCGCAGGCAGCCGCGCAGCAGGCGACCCAGCCCGACGCGACGCCGCCCCTGACCGTCGGGGACGTCGTCGTCGACCGCGCGCAGCGCCGCGTGCACCGCGCCGGCGAGGAGGTCCACCTCACGCCCACCGAGTTCGACCTGCTGCTGACCCTCGCGGCGACGCCCCGCACCGTCCTCACGCGCGAGCGCCTGCTCGCGGAGGTGTGGGACTGGGTCGACGCGAGCGGCACCCGGACCGTCGACTCCCACGTCAAGGCCCTGCGCCGCAAGCTCGGCGCGGACCTGATCCGCACGGTGCACGGCGTCGGTTACGCGTTCGAGCCGGCGACGGCGCCCTCGGGCTCGCCCGCCCCGTGAGCGCGGGGGTCCCCCGGCACTCGCGGGCCGACGGGCGCCGGCCGCTGCTGCCCGACGTGCGCCCGCTCGACAGCTTCCGCTCGATCAAGATCAAGCTCGGGATCCTCGTCGCGGCCACCGTGACCCTCGCGGCCTTCGTCACGTGGCTGGGCCTGCACAACTCGCTGGGTCCGAGCCGCACGCTGCCGCTCGCCGTCGCGTTCTCGCTCGTCGTCACGCAGGTCCTCGCGCGCGGCATGACCTCTCCCCTGCGTGAGATGACGGCGGCGGCCCGGGCCATGGCGGGCGGCGACTACTCCCAGCGGGTGCAGGCCACGAGCCACGACGAGGTCGGTCAGCTCGCGGCGGCGTTCAACACGATGGCCGAGGACCTCGAGTCGGCGGACACGCTGCGCCGGGAGCTCGTCGCGAACGTCTCGCACGAGCTGCGCACCCCGGTCACGGCGCTGCAGGCGCAGCTCGAGAACATCGTCGACGGGGTGAGCGAGGCCGACCCCGCGACGATGCGCGCCGCCCTCGCGCAGACCGAGCGGCTCGGACGGCTCGTCGCCTACCTGCTCGACCTCTCGCGCGTCGAGGCGGGCGCGGTCGGGCTGGACATCACCGACCTGCCGCTGCGCGAGTTCCTCCAGGAGGCGGCCGACCAGGCGGCGCTCGTCGGCGCCGAGCGGGGGCTGCGCTTCCCGGTCGTCGTCGAGCCGCCGGACCTCACCGTGCCCGCCGACCGCGAGCGCCTGCACCAGGTGGTGGCGAACCTCCTGCACAACGCGGTGCGGCACTCCCCGACCGGCGCGGAGGTACGGCTCGAGGCGCGCCGGGCCGGCGGGGACGTGCGCATCGACGTCGTGGACCAGGGGCCGGGCATCGCGCGCGACCAGCGCCAGCAGGTGTTCGAGCGGTTCGTGCGCGGCAACACCCCGGCGATCACGGGTCAGAGCTCGACGGGCGGGACGGGCCTGGGTCTCGCGATCGTGCGCTGGGCGGTCGACCTGCACGGGGGCTCGATCGTCGTCGCGGACACGGGCGCCGGCAGCGGCTGCACGATGCGCGTCACGCTCCCGGCGCGGCGCTGAGACGGGACGGGACGGGGGTCGTCGACCGGCGCGCCCCGGCCCGGGACACGCCGGGCCGCTCGTGACCTGCGCGTTCGCTCAGTAGGGTGCCGCCATGAGTCCGACCGCCGTCGAGGACGGCATCAGCGTCCGCAACCTGTCCAAGTCCTTCGGTGCCGTGCGCGCCGTCGACGACCTGTCCTTCGACGTCCGTCCGGGTCGTGTGACCGGCTTCCTGGGCCCGAACGGTGCAGGGAAGACGACGACGCTGCGCATGCTGCTCGGCCTCGTCGAGCCGACCTCCGGGACCGCGACGATCAGCGGCCGTCGGTACGCCGACATCGAGCGCCCGCAGCGCGTCGTCGGCGCCGCGCTCGAGGCCGCGAGCTTCCACCCGGGTCGCACCGCGCTCGACCACCTGCGCGTCTACGCACCCCAGGCCGGGGTGCCGGACGCGCGCGCCCGTGAGGTGCTCGACCTCGTCGGGCTCTCGGACGCGGCGCGCCGGCGCGTCGGCGGGTTCTCCCTCGGCATGCGCCAGCGGCTCGCGCTCGCCACGACTCTGCTCGCGGACCCGCGCGTGCTGCTGCTCGACGAGCCGGCGAACGGGCTCGACCCCGAGGGCATCCGGTGGCTGCGCGTGTTCCTGCGCGCGCTCGCCGCCGAGGGGCGCACCGTGCTGGTGTCGAGCCACGTTCTCTCCGAGGTCGAGCAGACCGTCGACGACGTCGTGATCATCGCCCGCGGCCGGCTCGTGCACGCCTCGACGCTCGCGGACCTCGAGCGCCTCGCGGCGCCCGGCGTCCGCGTCACGTCCCCGGACGTCGCCGGTCTGCACGCGCTCGTCGAGCGCGAGGGCTGGTCGCTCGCTCCCGTCGCCGCGACGCCGGGCGGCACTCCCGGCGCACGTCCCGCCGCGGGTGCGGCGAGCGACCCGGGTGCCACGACCGTGCCGGGTGCGACGACCGCCACGACCCTCGAGGTCCGGGACGTCGACGCCGCGACCGTGGGCGCCGCGGCGTACCGCGCCGGCCTCGAGCTGCACGGGCTCGCCCCGCGCGACACCGGGCTCGAGTCGATCTTCCTGGGCCTGACCGGCGGCGCCGCCGGTGAGGCCGCCGTGCCCGCAGCGCCCGCAGCACCCACGACCCCCACGACCCCGACCGGAGGTGCCCGATGAGGGCCGCGCTCGTCACCGAGTACCGCAAGATCGTCACGACGCGGCTCTGGTGGGTCCTGCTGCTCGTCATGGTCGGCTACATGATGTTCATCGCCGGGTTCATGGCGTGGGCGTTCACGCAGGGCGGCGGCATGGGTGGCAGCCCGGCGGGTGGCGGGGGCGAGGCGCCCGAGCTGACACCGGAGGCGGTCGTCCGCACGGTGTACACGATCGCGGTGACGTTCGGGTACGTGTTCCCTGTCATCGTGGGCGCACTGTCCGTCACCACCGAGTTCCGGCACCAGACGATCACCCCGACGCTGCTCGCCGAGCCCCGCCGGAACGTCGTCCTCGTGGCGAAGCTCGTCGCCGGCCTCGTGATCGGCCTCGTCTTCGGGGTCGTCGCGACGCTCGTGACGGCGGGCACCGGTGCCGGCGTGCTCGCGGCCCTCGGGGAGCCGACGTTCCTGGGCGAGGTCGAGACGTGGCGCACGCTCGCGCTCTCGGCGCTCGCCCTCGCCCTGTGGTCGGTCGTGGGCGTGGCGCTCGGGACGGTGCTGACGAACCAGGTCGCGGCGATCGTCGTGCTCATCGCGTTCACCCAGTTCGTCGAGCCCGTGCTGCGCGTCGTCCTGGGGCTCACGTCGTGGGGCAAGGACGTGGCGTCGTTCCTGCCGGGGGCGGCGGGCGAGGCCGTCTCGGGCGGGTCGTTCTACGCCGAGGCCGGCATGGGCGCCCTGCTCGACTGGTGGCAGGGGATGCTCGTGCTCATGGCGTACGCGCTCGTGCTCGCGCTCGTCGGGCGCGCGACGACGTTCCGCCGCGACATCACATGACCTTGCCGACCCGGCCCGCACCGGGTCTTGGGGCCCGGGAGACAGCCCCGTGACCCCAGGTTGACCGCGCCCGGCGGACTTCGCCGAACTCCCGTGGAAAGCGCTCTCTCAGCGCGTGCGGAGTGCTCGTCCGGGACCGTGCTGACGTAGGGTTGTGGTCAAACAGATCCGGCGATGACGCGGCGCGGCCGCGGCGGAAGTGGGCGATCCTCGCGTGTCCCAGAAGGCAGAGCCAGTCTCGAGCAAGGCCGATTTCGGCGCCAACGAGTGGCTCGTCGACGAGCTGTACGAGCAGTACCTCAAGGACAAGAACGCGGTCGACCCCGCGTGGTGGGAGTTCTTCGAGGGCTACAAGCCGGGCGAGGGCGGCGACGGCGCCGGTGCACCCGACGCCGCAGCGGCGCCGGCCACCGCGCCCGCCCCGACCAGCGCCGCCAACGGGCAGCCGCCGGCCCCGGCTCGGCCGGCACCCGCCGCACCGGCACCGACCGCCTCCCCCACGGCTCCCGCGAGCGCCGACGACACGGTGATCCCCGAGCCCGCCGAGCCCGTGGCCACGATCCCGCCGGTGGCGACCGCGCAGCCCGCGACCGCGCCCTACGCGGAGGTCGCCACGGCGAGCCGCACCTCGCCCGCCGACGCCGCCGAGCCGACCGACGAGGTCCAGAAGCTCCGCGGCCCCGCCGCGCGCGTCGTGACCAACATGGAGGCGAGCCTCGAGGTCCCGACCGCGACGTCGGTGCGTGCCGTGCCGGCCAAGCTCATGGTCGACAACCGCATCGTCATCAACAACCACCTCGCGCGCGGCCGCGGCGGCAAGATCTCGTTCACGCACATCATCGGGTTCGCGCTCGTCGAGGCGCTCAAGGACATGCCGGCCATGAACGCCGGCTACAGCCTGCTCGACGGCAAGCCCGCGGTCACCACCCCCGCGCACGTCAACCTCGGCCTCGCGATCGACCTCGCCAAGCCCGACGGCACGCGCCAGCTGCTCGTCCCCAGCATCAAGAAGGCCGAGACGCTCGACTTCGCGCAGTTCTGGAGCGCGTACGAGGACGTCGTGCGGCGCGCACGCGGCAACAAGCTCACGGTCGACGACTTCGCGGGGACCACGATCTCGCTGACCAACCCGGGCACGATCGGCACCGTGCACTCCGTGCCGCGCCTCATGGCCGGCCAGGGCACGATCGTCGGCGTCGGCGCGATGGACTTCCCCGCCGAGTTCGCCGGGACCTCCGAGGACCAGCTGAACCGCTTGGGCATCTCCAAGGTGCTCACGCTCACGTCGACGTACGACCACCGCATCATCCAGGGCGCGCAGTCGGGCGACTTCCTGCGCATCCTCGCGAACAAGCTGCTCGGCCAGGACGACTTCTACGACCGCATCTTCCGGTCGCTGCGCGTGCCGTACGAGCCCGTCCGCTGGGTCCGCGACTCGCCGTCGGACCCCGACACCGAGGCCACCAAGCCGGCGCGCATCGCGGAGCTGATCCACTCCTACCGCTCGCGCGGCCACCTCATGGCGGACACCGACCCGCTCGCGTACCGCCAGCGCAAGCACCCCGACCTGGACATCCAGAACCACGGGCTCACGCTCTGGGACCTCGACCGGGTCTTCCCGACCGCCGGGTTCACGGGCAAGCCCCGGGCCAGGCTCCGCGACATCCTCGGGCTCCTGCGCGACTCGTACTGCCGCTCGATCGGCATCGAGTACATGCACCTGCAGGACCCGCGCCAGCGCCGCTGGCTCCAGGAGCGGCTCGAGTCCGGGTACGCCCGCACGCCGCGCGAGGACCAGCTGCGCATCCTGCGCCGCCTCAACGCCGCCGAGGCGTTCGAGACGTTCCTGCAGACGAAGTTCGTCGGCCAGAAGCGCTTCTCGCTCGAGGGCGGCGAGGCCGTCATCCCGCTGCTCGACGCGATCCTGTCGAAGGCCGCGGACAACGGGCTCGACGAGGTCGGCATCGGCATGGCCCACCGCGGTCGCCTCAACGTCCTCGCGAACATCGCCGGCAAGTCCTACGGGCAGATCTTCAGCGAGTTCGAGGGCAACCAGGACCCCAAGTCCGTCCAGGGCTCGGGCGACGTGAAGTACCACCTCGGCACCGAGGGCACCTTCACCGCCGAGTCCGGCGCGACGACCCAGGTCTACCTCGCGGCGAACCCCTCGCACCTCGAGGCCGTCGACCCGGTGCTCGAGGGCATCGTGCGCGCCAAGCAGGACCGCATCGACCTCGGCGGCGACGGGTTCTCCGTGCTGCCGATCCTCATCCACGGCGACGCGGCGTTCGCGGGCCAGGGCGTGGTCTGGGAGACGCTGAACCTCGCGCAGCTGCGCGGCTACCGCACCGGCGGGACGGTGCACGTCATCATCAACAACCAGGTCGGGTTCACGACCGGGCCGTCGTCCTCGCGCTCGTCGCAGTACGCCACGGACATCGCCAAGGGCCTGCAGGTCCCGATCCTGCACGTCAACGGCGACGACCCCGAGGCGTGCGTGCGCGTCGCCGAGCTCGCGTTCGAGTACCGCGAGCAGTTCGACCGCGACGTCATCATCGACATGGTCTGCTACCGCCGCCGCGGCCACAACGAGGGTGACGACCCCTCGATGACGCAGCCGCTCATGTACAACCTCATCGAGGCGAAGCGCTCGGTCCGCAAGCTCTACACCGAGACGCTCGTCGCACGCGGCGACATCACGCTCGAGGAGGCCGAGCACGTCCTGAAGGACTACCAGGCCCAGCTCGAGCGCGTGTTCACCGAGACGCGCGAGGGCGGCTACACCCCGCCCCCGTCGAGCGAGCCGGTCGCGGGCCTCGAGCGGCCCGAGTCGCAGCTCGAGGACGCCGGGATGATGGTCGGCTGGAAGACCGCGGTCGCCCCTGCGGTGCTCGAGCGCATCGGCCGTGCGCACGTCCGACCGCCCGAGGGCTTCACCGTCCACCCGAAGCTCGCGCAGCTGCTGACCAAGCGCGAGCAGATGTCGCGCGACGGCAACGTCGACTGGGGCTACGGCGAGCTGCTCGCGTTCGGGTCGCTGCTCATCGAGGGCACCCCGGTGCGCCTCGCGGGGCAGGACTCGCGCCGCGGCACGTTCGTCCAGCGCCACGCCGTCATGCACGACCGCGAGACCGGTGCCGAGTGGACCCCGCTGCTGTACCTCTCGGCGGACCAGGCGAAGTTCTGGTGCTACGACTCCTCGCTCAGCGAGTACGCAGCGCTCGGCTTCGAGTACGGCTACTCGGTCGAGCGCCCCGACGCGCTCGTGCTGTGGGAGGCGCAGTTCGGCGACTTCGTCAACGGCGCCCAGACCGTGATCGACGAGTTCATCACCTCGGCCGAGCAGAAGTGGGGCCAGCGCTCGTCGGTCGTGCTGCTGCTCCCCCACGGCTACGAGGGCCAGGGTCCGGACCACTCGTCGGGCCGCATCGAGCGGTTCCTGCAGATGTGCGCCGAGGAGAACATCACGGTCGCGCAGCCGTCGACGCCCGCGTCGCACTTCCACCTGCTGCGCCGCCAGGCGTACTCGCGGCCGCGCCGCCCGCTCGTGGTCTTCACGCCCAAGTCGATGCTGCGCCTCAAGGCGGCGTCGTCGTCCGTCGAGGACTTCACGACCGGCACGTTCCGCCCGGTCATCGGCGACGACCTCGCCGCGGCCAAGGCGAACCAGGTCGACCGCGTCCTGCTCTGCTCGGGCAAGGTCTACTGGGACCTGCTCGCGCACCGCGTGTCGTCGGGCGACGAGCGCACGGCGATCGTGCGGCTCGAGCAGCTGTACCCGCTCGAGGGTGACGCGCTGCGCGAGGCGCTCGCCCCGTTCGGCGACGCGGAGCTGGTGTGGGTGCAGGACGAGCCCGAGAACCAGGGCCCGTGGTCGCACGTGTCGATGCACGCGCCCCAGCTGCTGGGCCGCACGCTCCGGGTCGCCTCGCGCGCTGCCTCGGCGTCGCCCGCGGCCGGCTCCGCGAAGAAGCACCAGGCCGAGCAGGCGCGGCTCGTCGAGACGGCGTTCGCCCGCTGAGCGTCGGCGCGCGCCCTGCACGTACGACGACCGACGCCGCGCTCCCGCCCGGGGAGCGCGGCGTCGGTCGTCAGTGGGTCGCTCGCCGGAGAGACGCGCCGGTGAACCAGTCGCAGGCAGGGTCGCCGTCGACCGTTCGCGCGTGAGGGGCTCCCGCGTCTCGGCACCCCGCACGGCGCGGCGACGTCAGACGGTGACAGCCTCGGTGGCGGCAGCCTCCATGGTTCCGTCGACCTCGGCGGGGCACGCGAACGTGCGCCGGTACGCCTGCGGGCTCGTGTCGAGTGCCCGCGCGAAGTGGTGCCGGAGCACCGAGGCGCTGCCGAACCCGCACCGGCGGGCGATCTCCTCGACGCTCGCGTCGGTCCGCTCGAGCATCTCCTGCGCACGGGAGAGCCGCTGCCGCGTGACCCACGCGGCGGGCGTCGTCCCCGTCTCGGCGCGGAACCGTCGTGCGAACGTGCGCTCGGACATCAGGGCACGCGCCGCGAGCTCGGGGACCGCGAGCTCCCCGTCGAGGTGCTCGACCATCCACGCGAGGAGCGGCGCGAGCGTGTCCGCGTCGCACGGGAGCGGGGTGTCGACGTACTGGGCCTGCCCGCCGTCGCGGTGCGGCGGGACGACCATGCGGCGGGCGATCGCTGCGGCGGGGGCGGTGCCGAGCTCGCGCCGCACGAGGTGCAGGCACGCGTCGATTCCGGCCGCAGTGCCGGCGCTCGTGATGATCCCGTCGTCCTCGACGTAGAGGACCGCCGGGTCGACCTGCGCGAGGGGGTACTCGCGCGCGAGCTGGTCGGTGTACATCCAGTGGGTCGTGCAGCGGCGGCCGTCGAGCAGCCCCGCCTCGGCGAGCCCGAACGCGCCGCTGCAGACGCTGAGCACCCAGGCTCCGCGCGCGTGGGCGGCGCGCAGCGCGACCGCGACACTCTCGGGGAGCTGCGTGGGCGCCCCGTAGGCGGGCAGGACCACGAGGTCGACGCCCTCGGTCGCGTCGAGCCCGCGCTCGACCATGATGCCGAGGCCGAGCTTCGTCGGCACCAGGCCGGGCTCGACGGTGCAGATCGTGAAGTCGAACGACGGGCCCCCGGTGTCGCGGCGGTCGATGCCGAAGACCTCGCACACGACGCCGAGCTCGAACGGGGCGACCCCCGGCAGGACGATCGCGGTGACGGAGCGGAGCATGCGCTCAGTATGGGCACGCGCTTGGCAGAAGATCAACGAGCATCGTCAGATCTGCCACTGTCGGCAGGAATCGTGCCGTCGCAGACTTTCTGCCATGAGCCTCTTCCTGATCGTCCTCGCCGCCGTCCTCCTCCTCTGGTGGGTCGCCCGCCTCGTCGCCACGCTCCGGGGCGACGGGTACGGGCTGCGCCCGCCGCCGCGCTCGCACGAGCACGACCGTCCGCTGCGCGCCTGAGCACACCCCGACGCGGCGCACCTGCGCACCTCGACGCCGCGGCACCTCCACCCGCACGGGTGATCCGGCGCGCCTGCGGATGACCGCTCGCACACGCGTACGGCCTGAGACACTGTGGGCCGGACTGTGCCGGGGAACGGGGGGACCACTCCCGAGCCCACGGACGCGCGAGACGGGTGGGAGTGATGACTGTGGGCGAGCTGCCGGTGCGCCTGGCGGTGATCGGCGACGAGCTCGCCGCGGGCGTCGGCGACCCCAAGGGCCTCGGCTGGGTCGGTCGCGTCGCCGGGCGCACGCGCACCACCGCACCGCTCGGCGTCTTCACGCTCGCGGTGCCGGGCGAGACCACCACGGCGCTCGGCGCCCGGTGGGAGGAGGAGGTCGCCCGCCGGTTCAGCCCCGACGCCGACAACCGCCTCGTGATCGCGCTCGGCCGGGCGGACGCCGGCGCCGGGCTCTCGCTGGCGCGCAGCCGGCTCAACCTCGCGAACATCCTCGACGTCGCGGAGCAGCGCCGCGTCCCCGCGTTCGTGGTCGGCCCGCCGCCCGGGCGAGCCGTCGACGGCGACGCGCTGGCGGACCTGTCCGCGGCGTACGGCGACGTTGCGATGCGCCGGCGCGTGCCGTACGTCGACACGTACGAGCCGCTCGCGGCACACGAGCAGTGGCTCGGGGACCTCGCGGCCGGTGACGGTCTGCTGCCCGGGCAGGCCGGCTACGGGCTCATGGCGTGGCTCGTGCTGCACACCGGCTGGCACACCTGGCTGGGCCTCCCGGACGACCCCGCCTGACCCGCGTCAGCCGGGCCGAGCCGCCGCGACGCGACGGCAGACCCGCGGCCGGGGCACCGACCTGCCGTCCGCGGGCCCCGAGCCGCGCCCGCTCATCCGTGACCGCGGAGGCGGACGCGGACCGCGGACGCGGACGCGGACCGCGGACGCGGACGCGGACCGCGGACGCGGACCTCCGACCGCTAGGAGACCAGGCCCGCCGCGCGCAGCTCGACCGTGAGGTCCTGCGGGTTCGACGCGACCGAGCACGCCTCCTCGTAGGTCACGACGTCGTCGCGGATGAGCTCGAACAGGTGCTGGTCGAACGTCTGCATCTTGTAGTACTCGCCCTCGCGGATGAGGTCGAGCAGCGGCGGCGCGTTCTGCGGGTCGACGATCGCGTCGGCGGTCCGGCCCGTGTTCACCATGACCTCGATCGCGGCGCACCGTCCCGTGCCGTTGGCGCGGCGGACGAGCCGCTGCGAGACGATCCCGCGCAGCGCCTGCGCGAGCGCGACGCGCACCTGCTTCTGCTCGTGCGGCGGGAAGAAGTCGACGATGCGGTTGATCGTCTCCCCCGCGTCGATCGTGTGCAGCGTCGAGAGGACGAGGTGCCCGGTCTCCGCGGCCGACAGCGCGGCGCGCACCGTCTCGACGTCGCGCATCTCGCCCACGAGGATCACGTCGGGGTCCTGACGCATCGCGGCCCGCAGCGCCGCGGTGAAGTCCGCGGTGTCCTGGCCGACCTCGCGCTGGGAGATGATCGCCTTCTTGTCCTGGTGCAGGATCTCGATCGGGTCCTCGATCGTCACGATGTTGACCTCGCGGTACACGTTGATGAGGTCGACCATCGACGCGAGCGTCGTCGTCTTGCCGGAGCCCGTCGGACCCGTCACGAGCACGAGCCCGCGCGGCTCGAGCGCGAGCTCGCCCACGACCTCCGGGAGCCCGAGCTCGCCGAGCGACTGCGCACCGACGGCGACCCGGCGGAAGACCATGCCGAAGGTGCCGCGCGCCTGGTACGCGTTGACGCGGAACCGCCCGACACCCGGCACGGAGTACGCGAAGTCCGCCTCGTGGGTGTGACGGAACGACTCCACGAGCTCCTCGGGGACGACCTCCGCGACCATGTGCTCGGTGTCGCGCGGCTTCAGGTCCGGGACCTGCAGCTTGCGCAGGCGCCCGTCGACCCGGACGCGCGGTGCGGACCCGACCTTGACGTGCAGGTCGGACCCTCCGGTGCTCGCGAGGGCGTGCAGGAACGGGATGATGGAGAGGGGCTCGCTCACCTCCGTCCTATCGGGACCGCGGGGCGCGCACTTGAACGATCCGGCGGGCGGTTTCCCGGCACGGACGCGGGGACGCGGGGTGCGTCGCCGCAGGTCGCGTGGACGGCGCACCGGGGGACCCGTCCGTTGTGGGACCATGGACGCGAATCCGGCGCACAGCACGCGCGCCAGAACCCGAGGAGACACCGATGAGCAAGCGCGGACGCAAGCGCCGTGCCCGCAAGGGCAGCGCAGCGAACCACGGCAACCGTCCCAACGCCTGAGGCGTGGGCGCACTGCCGCTGACATGACGAGGGCCCGGTGCGGATGCACCGGGCCCTTCGTCATGTCCTGTCGTCGTGCCCTGCGTGGCGTGCCGCCGACGAGCCGGACACCCGCCCTCGAGAGGACGGCGCCGCCCCGCAGGTCCGGCGAGCGCTGCCTCAGCTCTCGGCCGGCTCGACCCGCACGCCCGTCAGCCGCTCATGGATGCGCAGGCGCAGGTCCGCCGGCGCCTCCTCCTGGCAGCAGCGCTTCACGAGCTTCTTGACCACGGCCTCGACGTCGTACTCGCCGAGGCACGGCTCGCACTCCTCGAGGTGCGCCCGCACGCGCTCGGCGTCCGGCGCGTCCAGCTCCGAGTCGAGGTACTCGAACAGCCGCCCGAGGGCCTCGTCGCAGTCCGTGCCGCACGCGCTCACCGCGGGTGCGCCGTGACCGGGCTCCTGCGCGCTCATCGTGTCCCCTCCGGCGTCGTCGTCCCGACCAGCCCACGCTCGCGCGCGTAGTCCTGCAGCATCTCGCGCAGCTGCGCCCGGCCGCGGTGCAGCCGCGACATCACCGTCCCGATCGGCGTGCCCATGATCTCGGCGATCTCCTTGTAGGCGAAGCCCTCGACGTCCGCGAGGTACACCGCGATGCGGAAGTCCTCGGGGATGCGCGCGAGGGCGTCCTTCACGTCGGAGTCGGGCAGGTGGTCGAGCGCCTCGGCCTCGGCGGAGCGCAGCCCGCTCGAGGTGTGCGACTCGGCGCGCGCGATCTGCCAGTCCTCGATCTCCTCGGCCGCGGACTGCTGCGGCTCGCGCTGCTTCTTGCGATAGGTGTTGATGAAGGTGTTCGTGAGGATCCGGTACAGCCAGGCCTTGAGGTTCGTGCCCGGGCGGTACTGGTGGAACGCCGCGAACGCCTTCGCGAAGGTCTCCTGCACCAGGTCCTCGGCGTCGGCGGGGTTGCGCGTCATGCGCAGCGCAGCACCGTAGAGCTGGTCGAGGTACACGAGAGCCTCCGCCTCGAACCTCTCGGTGCGGGCGGTGTCGTCCTCGGCCTCAGGGGCGCGGTTCGTGTCCTCGGTCATCGACGCCGAGCCTAGTGCCGCCGGGACGGGCAGACCCGCCAGGGGGGCCGCAGCGTCCAGCGCGACCCGCACGGTGCGGGCGGTGCGGGTGCGCGGCGCCTCCCCCGTGGGGCTGCCGACGACGCCGGCCGGCTGTGGGCTCGTGTCGAGCACGACGCTCGGGCTCTCGGTGGCGCAGCTCATGACTGTCGTCAACGCGAGCAGGGGCGGGTCGATTCCCGGGCGCGGACCCGCAGGTCGAGGACTAGCGTGGCGGCATGACGGACTCCAGGTTCCTCCAGCTGCTCCGCGCACAGATCGGCCACGAGTTCGACGCGCACCAGCAGTACGTCGCCATCGCCGTGTGGTTCGACGGGCAGGACCTGCCTCAGCTCGCGCGGCACTACTACCGCCAGGCGGTCGAGGAGCGGAACCACGCGCTCATGATCGTGCAGTACCTGCTCGACCGGGACCTCGACGTCGCGATCCCGGCGGGCAGCCCCGTGCGCAACGACTTCACGACGGTCATCGACCCGATCGCCCTCGCGCTCGCGCAGGAGACGCAGGTGACCGAGCAGATCGAGGCCATCTTCCGGGCGGCCCGCGAGGAGGGCGACGCGCTCGGCGAGCAGTTCCTCCTGTGGTTCCTCAAGGAGCAGGTCGAGGAGGTCGCCTCCGCGCGCACCCTCCTCACCGTCGCCACCCGCGCGCGGGACAACCTCTTCGACCTCGAGAACTACGTGGCCCGCGAGCAGATCGGGGACGGCGGCGAGTCGTCGGACGCCCCCGCAGCTGCGGGCGGTGCGCTGTGACCCGCCCGCCCCAGGCCCACGCCGCCTGACCGCCCGACCCCGTCCCGACCCGAGTCCGCCGACCCAGGAGGTCCCTGATGCTGCTCCGCCGGTTCGCCCGCCCGCTCTTCGCGTCGTCGTTCGTCCAGCAGGGGGTCGACGCGGTGCGCCACCCGGCCGCGCACGTCGAGATCGCGCGGGAGGCGCTCGCGCGCGTGACCGCGACCGTCCCCCGCGGCAAGGTCGCCGCGCTGGACCGGTACCGCGAGCCGACCCCGGGACAGCTCACGACGCTCGTGCGCGTGCACGGTGCCGCGACGGCGGTCGCGGGTCTCACGTTCGCGCTCGGCCGCGCACCCCGCACGTCGGCGCTCCTGCTCGCAGCCCTGACCGCTCCCCTCGCCGTGGCCGACCTGCCCGCGAAGAAGGGCACCGGCGCCGGTGGCCCCGACGCCGGCCGCGAGCGCCGCGCGCACCTCCTGCGCACGCTGTCCGCGACCGGCGGCGCGCTCCTCGCCGCGGCGGACTACGCCGGGCGCCCCGGCGTGACGTGGCGCCTCGCCCGGTTCCGCGACGACCACGCCCACGTGCCCGCGACGATCGCGTCGAAGGTTCCCGGGCGGGACTGAGCCGGCCGCGGCTGCAGCTCGGGCCGCTCGCGCGGGCGGGCACCCGGATACCCTGACCTGCGGGTCGAGCAGCGGCGGCGACCCGGCGGCTCGCGGAGCGCCCGCGCCGTGAGCGGGCGAGACCCCGCCGCGGGCCTGCCGATAGCCTGGCGACATGACGACCGACGCGCTGACCGACCGGCCCGCCGAGCACGACGCCGACCTGTGGTCCGCGCCGCAGGCACCCGGGCCGCTCGACGCGACCGTCGAGGTGCCCGGGTCGAAGTCGCTGATGAACCGCTACCTCGTGCTCGCAGCCCTCGCCGACTCCCCGAGCCGGCTGCGTGGCGCACTGCGCTCGCGCGACACGCTCTTGATGGCTGCGGCGCTGCGCTCGCTGGGTGTGGGCGTCGAGGACGCGCCAGGGGCGCCGTCGGACTGGGTCGTGACCCCGGGTGCCCTGCGGGGCGGCACCGACGTCGACTGCGGCCTCGCGGGCACGGTCATGCGCTTCCTGCCCGCGGTCGCGGCGCTCGCCGACGGCCCGGTGCGCTTCGACGGCGACCCGCACGCGCGCGTCCGTCCCATGGGTCCCGTGCTCCGGGCGCTGCGCGCGCTCGAGGTCCCCGTCGACGAGCACGGCGAGCCGGGCCACCTGCCGTTCACGGTAACGGGCCGCGGACGTGTGCGCGGCGGGCACGTCGACGTCGACGCCTCCGGGTCGAGCCAGTTCGTGTCCGGGCTGCTGCTCGCCGCCGCGCGGTTCGAGCAGGGCCTGACGCTGCGGCACACCGGCCCGACGCTGCCGAGCCTGCCCCACATCGAGATGACCGTCGACGTGCTGCGGGCGGCCGGGGTCACGATCGACGACTCGCGCCCGACCATCTGGCGCGTCGAGCCCGGCACGATCGCGGGCCGTGACGTCCGCGTCGAGCCGGACCTGTCGAACGCCGCGCCGTTCCTGTGCGCCGCGATGATCGCCGGCGGGACGGTGCGCGTGCCCGGCTGGCCGGCGCAGACCACGCAGCCGGGTGGGCTGCTGCCCGGGATCCTCGAGCGCATGGGCGCCACGACGCAGCTCGACGGTGACGTGCTCGCGGTCACCGGGACGGGCCGGATCCACGGGCTCGACCTCGACCTGCACGCTGCCGGCGAGCTCACACCGACCATCGCCGCGCTCGCTGCCCTGGCCGACTCCCCGACGCGCATCCGCGGCGTCGCGCACCTGCGCGGCCACGAGACGGACCGGCTCGCGGCCCTCTCGACCGAGATCACGCGCCTCGGCGGGCAGGCCGAGCAGACGTCCGACGGGCTCGTCATCACACCCCGCCCGCTCACGGGCGGGACGGTGCGCACGTACGCCGACCACCGCATGGCCACCGCGGGCGCGCTGCTCGGGCTCGCTGTTCCGGGCGTGCGGGTCGAGGACGTCGCGACGACCGCGAAGACCATCCCCGACTTCGTCGGCCTGTGGTCGGGCATGCTCGGATGAGCACCGCCGCACGAGTCCACGGACGAGGCGACTGACCGTGCCGCGTCGCCCGCTCGACGAGTCCGACGTCCGCATCCGCCCGGGACGCCGCGGCTCGCGCCCCCGCACCAAGACGCGCCCGGAGCACGCCGACTCCGAGGTCGCGCTCGTCACGGGCGTCGACCGCGGCCGGTACACCGTGCTCGCCGACGCGGGCGGACCGGACGAGCGGCCCGTGACCGCGATGAAGGCGCGCGAGCTCGGACGCGAGCGCGTGGTGCCCGGGGACCGCGTCGACCTCGTGGGCGACACGTCGGGCGCCGAGGGGACGCTCGCGCGCATCGTCCGGATCGTCGAGCGCACGACCGTCCTCCGCCGGACTGCCGACGACTCCGACCCCGTCGAGCGCGTGATCGTCGCGAACGCCGACCAGCTCGTCATCGTCACCGCCCTCGCCGACCCCGAGCCACGCACGCGCATGATCGACCGCTGCGTCGTCGCGGCGTACGACGCCGGCATGGACGCGCTCCTCGCCCTCACCAAGGCCGACCTCGCGGACCCCGCTCCCCTCGTCGCCCTGTACGAGCCGATCGGGGTGCGCGTCGTCGTCACGAGCCGCGGCCCGGACGGCATCGTCGGGCTCGAGCAGGTACACAGCGCGCTCGCGGGTCGCACGTCCGTGCTCGTCGGGCACTCCGGGGTCGGGAAGTCGACACTCGTGAACGCGCTCGTGCCGGGCGCCTACCGCGCGACGGGCGTGGTCAACGACGTCACGGGCCGCGGCCGGCACACGTCGTCGTCGGCGATCGCCCTGCGCGTCCGGGTCCCGGAGCTCGAGGGCGACGCACCGACGTGGGTCATCGACACGCCCGGGGTCCGGTCCTTCGGCCTCGCGCACGTCGACCCGTCGCGCCTGCTCACCGCGTTCGCCGACCTCGCGGCCGTCGGCGAGGAGTGCCCGCGGGGGTGCACGCACACCGCGGACGCCCCCGACTGCGCGCTCGACGAGTGGGTCGCCGACGCCCCCGACGCCGAGGTCCGCGCCGCACGCGCCGCCCGGGTCGAGTCGTTCCGCCGGCTGCTCGCGAGCCGCACCGGCGCGGCCGATCCCGAGGCTCCCCCGGTGTCCGCAGCCCCCGACACGCCCACCACGCCGGACGCCTGACCGGGCGCTCCCCCCGGTGCGGGGCAGGCGCCGCTAGGTTGTCCGGCATGAGCCTGCGCCCCGGGTACGCCGACGACCTGCGCCTCGCCCACGTGATCGCCGACCAGGTCGACTCCGTGACGATGGCGCGCTACAAGGCGCAGGACCTGCACGTGGAGACCAAGCCCGACCTGACCCCGGTCACCGATGCCGACCGCACCGCCGAGGAGATCGTCCGCGGCCAGCTCAGCCGTGCCCGCTCGCGTGACGCCGTGCACGGCGAGGAGATGGGCGACACGGGCCACGGCCCGCGCCGCTGGGTCATCGACCCGATCGACGGCACCAAGAACTTCGTCCGCGGCGTCCCCGTGTGGGCCACGCTCATCGCGCTCATCGACGGCGACGAGGTCGTCCTCGGGGTCGTCAGCGCCCCCGCGCTCGGCAAGCGCTGGTGGGCCGCGCAGGGCTCGGGTGCGTGGACCGGCAAGTCGCTGGCCGCCGCGACGCGGTTGCAGGTCTCCCAGGTCGGCCGGCTCCAGGACGCCTCGTTCTCCTACTCGAGCCTGTCCGGGTGGGAGGAGCGCGGCCGCCTCGAGCACTTCCTCACGCTGACCCGCCGGGTGTGGCGCACGCGCGCGTACGGCGACTTCTGGTCGCACGTGCTCGTCGCCGAGGGTGCCGTCGACCTGTCCGCCGAGCCCGAGCTCGCCCTGCACGACATGGCCGCGCTCGTGCCGATCGTCACCGAGGCCGGCGGGCGGTTCACGTCCGTGACCGGCGTGCCCGGGCCGTTCGGCGGGTCGGCGCTCGTGTCGAACGGGAAGCTGCACGACGCGGCGCTGCAGATCCTCGACCCGATCGACGGCTGAGGGCCGACCGGGCACCTCCGCCTCACGGACGTGGCAGGCGGGCCGGTACGCCGCACCCGACGGCGTGCGGCTCGCGGCCCACGTGGTCAGGGGGGCGTGCAGCGGGCGACTCGCCTTCGGGCGCGCGGACTCGTCCGCACCTGCTCAGCGCGGGATCGCGCCGAGCTCGCTCGCGTCGTACCAGAGCAGGTCGCGCTCCGAGAGCCGCTCGACGGCGGACTCGTCCCCGGTGAGGGCCGCACGCACGTCCGCCGCGGCCTCGGGCTCGTCCACGTGCCCGCACGCCACGTCGCGCAGCAGGACGTCGACCGTGACGTCGACGGCGCTCGGGGCGTCGTCCTCGCCGGTCGCGAGCACCACCGCGTCGTCGGGCACGTCGGCCGAGAGCACGAGCCGCAGCTCGGGGACGCCCGGGTGCGCGGCGACCCGCAGCAGGGCGTCGTCGGCCGCCGCGAGCTGGGCGGCGTACTCGAGCCCCTCGTCGTCCTCGTCCGGGAGCGCCGCGCGCAGCGCGTCCGTCACCGCGTGCGCGCGCCGGGCGCCGAACGTCGTGCCGCCCGCGGGGTCCGGGGAGGTGCCGAGCTCGTCGAGGGTCGCGGGGAGGTAGATGCGCACGGGACCAGTGTGCCGGGTCAGGGGCCGTCCGCCCGCGACGCGCGCGCACCGGCGGGGACGAGGGCGGCGGCGCGCTCCCGCTCCGCCGGTCCGTCGGCAGGCGACCCGCCCTCGACGAGCTGCGCGGCGAGCGCAGCGATCGCCCGCCGTGCCGGTGAACCGGGCACGAGCTCGTGCAGCAGCCGCGCCTCGAGCAGCGCGGCGTCGGTGCCCTGGCGGTCGTCCGCGACGAGCACGGCGCCCTGGACGCCGGCGTACCGCTCAAGCGCCGACGCGATCGCCTCCTCGGGCCGCGGCCCCGCGACCGACGCGCGCACCTTGTTCACCACGACCGTCCGCCGGCCGGTGAGGCCGAGCTCCGCGAGCTCGCCGAGCGACCGCACGAGCCGCTGCACGCCGATCGGGTCCCCCGCCCCCACCACGACCACCTCGTCGGCCTCCTGGAGCGCCGAGAGCGTCGCGGCGTTGCGGTGCGGCGCGTGGGTGTCGTAGCTGAGGACCTCGTCCTGCTCGATGCTGAAGCCGCAGTCCACCACCGTCCATGCCGACAGCGCCCGGGCGACGGTCCACACCACCTCGAGCGACGCCGTGGGCAGCTCGGGCCACCGGTCGGCGCGCGAGACGCCCGACAGGACGCGCAGCCCGGGGGCGAGCAGCGGCGTCAGCCGGGCGAGGTGCTCGACGTCGAGCGCGCCCTGGCCGGCGGCGCGCGCCGCGGCGGCGATGCCCGGGGCCTCGTCGAGCAGGCCGACCGCCTGCGCGACGGTCCCGCCGTACGTGTCGGCGTCGACGAGCAGTGCGGCGCGACCGAGCAGCGCGATCTCGGCCGCGAGGTTGATCGCGAGGGTCGTGCGCCCGGGCGCACCGGTCGGGCCCCAGACGGCGACGAGCCGGCTCGGCTCGGGCCGCGTGACGTCGCCGCCCGGCAGGACGTACTCCGGCCCCGGCGTCGGCGGCGCCGCCGGCGTGTGCTCGAAGGCGTCGGGACCTCCGGACGGCCCGCGCTCGAGCAGCGCGACGACGCTGCGGACGAACGCCGTCGCGTCCGTGCCCTCCTCCGGTGCGTCGACCACGAGGTCGACGCCGAGCGCGATCGCGCGCTCCCCCTGCCACGGCAGCGCCGGGTCGCCGAGCCCGACGACCCGGACGCCGCAGCGGTGCAGCGCCGCCACGGCCTCCCGGTCGAGCATCGGCAGGTCGGTCGAGACGAGCGCGACCCGACCCAGCCCCGCCTCGGCTGCGGCGAGCAGCTCCGTGAGGTCGGCGCACCGACGCGTCACGCTGAGCCGCCCGGCCGTGCCGTCGACCGCCTGCACGATGCCCGCCTCGGACGCACCGCGGATGGCGCACAGCACCCCGACCGCCACGCTCAGCCTCCCGTCCCGGGCACGTGGACGACGTGCACCGAGCCCTCGCCGCCCACGGCCGCGAGCACCTCGGGCAGCAGGTCGCCGGGGACGAGCACGTGCACCACGGTCGTCCCGCCGGTGACGAACGCGCCCTCCGGCCGGCTGACCTGCGCGACCGTCAGCGCGCTCGCGAGCTCGCGAGGCTCGGCGACCCCAGCGCCGGCCTCGGGGCCGCGGGCGGGCACCTCCCACAGGTCCACCTGGGCCCCGGCGACCACGTCCTCGGACGGCGCCTCGTCGACCGTGACGGGGACGGGCCGGACGTCGAGCGCGGCCGCGTCCCCGAGCGCCCCGCGTGGCACGAGCTCGCCCGGTGCGACGACCCGGAGCGCCACGCTGCCCTCCGGGACGCCGTCCGCGACGGTGACGTAGCGCTCGAGCTCACCGGCGGGGAGGCGGACCTGCGCGACGGCGAGCTCGCCGGCGCCGACGCCCGAACCAGGGGTGAGCGCGTCGCGCGCGACGTAGACACCGGTCGTACGCTGCGCCTCCTGCACGACCCACGAGCCCAGCGCGACCGAGCCGGCGATCATCGCCAGACCGACCAGGAGGCGCGGGTCGCGCCAGCCGGGTCGACGCAGCCGCGTCGCGAGAGGTGCTGGCAGGTCAAGCACGGACGTGCTCATTCGACTCCCTGATGCTGCGCCGGACCGGGTGGAGGTGCCCATCATGCCGACGTTCCGGACATCTCGTGCACACCCTTGTGGACGACGCGGGGGCCGTGCGACGGCGTGCCACACTGCGGTCATGGCTCCCAGGTTCCTCACGCTGGCCGACGTGACCGAGGTGCTCAACATCTCGGCGGCGCAGGCCTACGCGCTGGTGCGCTCGGGCGAGCTGCCGGCGATCCAGATCGGCGGCCGGCTCCAGTGGCGCGTCGAGGCGAGCGAGCTCGAGCGGTACATCGAGCGGATGTACGCCCAGACGCGTGCGCGCATCGAGACGGAGCACGACATCGACGAGGGCGCCCAGCGCTGACCCCGCCGGAAGGCGTCAGCCCGTCCGCACCGCGCGCACGGCCCGGAACGGCACGGCCCAGACCGCGCCCGGGTGCGGGCTGGGCACAGTCAGGTCCAGGTGGTCCGCGCCGACCCGGTCGACCCGGCCGGTGAGCTCCTCGTCGTCGAGCACGACGCGCACCGTGGCGCGGTCCCGGGCGATCGCCCGGAGGGCGTGACCGAGCGAGAGCCGGCGCTCGACCGCTCCCGGCGCGGGCGCTGCGTGGACCGGGAGGCCGTGGACCGCGGTGACACCAGCGACGGGGACGAGCCAGCGGGCGGGGCCGTCGCCCAGCAGGACCCACTGCTCGGCCACGTCGAGCACCGTGCCCGCGACGCGAGCACCCCCGGACCGGACGGTCAGCGCGTGACCGTGGGCGGCCCTGAGCCGCGAGGCGAGCTCGACCGTGGCCCGCTCGGCGCGCGTGAGCTCGGCGACGTCGGCTGCCGCATCGGACGCTCGTGCCGCCTCGAGCTGCGCCTCCAGGTCCGCGAACAGGGCCTCCCAACGCATCCGCCCACGCTAGGCCACCCCGGCGCCGAGCGGCCGGGAACAGCCTCGCCAGACGTTCCGGGTGTGCCCGGTTGTGGACAGGCGATGGACCCGCGGCACCAGATGCAGTACACCTAACGCATCAAGCAACACCAAACTGCATCAAACAAGCACATCGCGTGCGGAGCACGGCTCCCCGCGACCACGAGCTCGGGGGCACGCATGCGCGGACACGGAACGACCACCCGGCGGGCCGGTGTGCGCCTGCTCGCCACCGCCGCGCTCCCCCTCGGGCTGGCGGCGTCGGCCTGCCTCGGGCTGGCTCTCGCCGTGCGGATGCGCGCGCTGCTCCCGGTCGACTCCTCCACCGCGACCGTCGACCGGGTCGTCGAGATCGGGGTCGTCAGCCTCGGGCTCGCCCTGCTGACCTGGCTGGTGTGGGGTCTCGCGGTCGCGACGCTGTGCGCTGCGGCACGCACGGTGGGCCTCACGTGGCGCGCCGGGGAGCGCGCGGTCGCCCGCCACGCTCCCGGCGTCGTGCGACGCGTGCTCGTCGTGGCCCTCGGTGCCGGACTCGGGATCTCGGGCGCCGTCACGGCCCACGCGACCGCGCCCGTCGACGGGCTCGACGTCGGGTGGAGCGCGACGACGAGCTCGGCACCGGTCCCCGGGCCGAGCACCGCTCCCCCGCCCGCGGTCGCCGCGCCACCCGACGCGACGCGAGCCGCCGGCGAGGACCGCGGCGCGGACGCACCGAGCACGGCCGGGACCTCGGGCGCGGCAGCGACGGCGCCCAGCACGTCGACCCCTGCCGCCGCGGACGACCCGCAGGGCGCTGAGGCCCCGCGGGCGACGGGCGGCGCCGGGGAGCGCTCCGCGGCGCCACCCGTCACGCCCCCGGCTCCCACGGCAACCACATCCGCCGGCGCCGGCACGGACCCGGGTGCCGACACCGCTCGCGCAGGAACGGGCTCCCGCGCGGAGGCCGCCGCGCGCACGGCGGGCGTCCGGACGACGCCGGCACGGGCGAGCGACACCCCTGCCCCGTCGTCCGAGACGCCGCCCACCGCCGACCCCGGCTCGAGCGGCGCCGCTGCGCCCGGGTCCGGACGCACCGTCGTGGTCGTCACCGGCGACAGCCTCTGGCGGATCGCGCAGCGCGCCCTCGGGCAGGACGCCACCGACCAGGAGGTCGCCGCGGAGTGGCCCCGCTGGTACGCCGCCAACGCGGACGTCATCGGTGCCGACCCCGATCACGTCGTGCCCGGTCAGGTGCTCCGGGTGCCGGACGCGGCTCCGACGCCGGGCGCCCGGTGAGCACCGCCCTCGCCCGGCCGGTGACCCACGACGTGCACCCCGACCACCCCGGTGCACCGGCCTCCCGGCGCACCGTGCGTCCCGAGCCGGCTCCTCGCCACGAGCAGCGGCTCGCCTTGCCCACCCGCACCGCCCAGCCGAAGGAGTCGCACATGACGACGCTCGAGCTCGACCGAGCCGGCGGACCCGTCCCGTGCGGCACCGCCGCGCCCCACACCACCGCGCCCCGCACCGCCGAGCCCCGCACCGCCGAGCCCCGCACCGCGGACGCCACCCGCGCACGGTCGGCACGACCCGCGGGTGCCCCGAACCCGAGCCACGCCGCCGACCTGCGCACGGCCCGCACCGGCCGTGCAGCGTCACCCGAGCCCGCCGGCGGAGCAGGTCCCCGCCGTCTCGGGGAGTCGTGCACGGCACAGCCCGCACCGCCCGACGGTCTCGCCCCTGCCTCCGTCGCGCCCGGGGTCCGGCTCGTCCCCACGCTCCCGCCTGCGCCGCGCCCCGCGCCGTCCACCGGCCCCGGGCACACGCGCCCGCCGACGCTCGAGCAGCGGCTCCTCGCCCGGCGCCGGGCCACCCTCGCGGCCGAGCGTGCCGCGCGCACCCCCGGGCCGCCGCGCGAGACACCGGCGATGTCCGACCCGACACCGGTTTGCTGCGCCCTCGCGCTCGCGGCGACGGAGGCGATGCGCGGGACCCGGTCGGTCGCGCAGCTCGCCCGCTGGGTCAGCCCGCAGGTGTTCGAGCAGCTCGCCGCGCGCGCCGCGCTCACCGTGCGGGTGCTCGGCCGGACCGCGGCGACCCGCCGGCCGGAGATCCTCCGCGTGCGCGTGTGCCGCCTCGGCGAGCACGTCGCGGAGGCGGCGGTCGTGGTCGACGACGGCACGCGGGTGCGGGCCGTGGCGCTGCGGCTCGAGATGTGGCGCGGTGCCTGGCGGGCCGTCGCGTTCGAGCTCGGCTGACCGGACCGTCGTCGCGGTGGCGTCACGGGCGCGTCACCCGGACACACGACGACGGGGACCGCCGGGCACTGTGCCCGGGGGTCCCCGTCGTCGTGCGCGAGCCGAGGCCGCGCGGAGGATCAGCCCTGCTTGCGCTTCGCGGCCTTGCGGCGCTCCTCGCGGTTCGTCGGGGTCGCGGCGGCACCGCCCGCCCCTTCACCCTCGCTCGCCCCGCCTGCGGCACCGGCGTCACCGTCGATCGACGGCGCCGAGTACTGCAGCGGCGCACGGCGCTCGGGCCCGTCGATGCCCTTGGCGACGAGCTTCGGGGCGGCGGGCGTCGCGCCGGGGAGCGTGCCGCCGGCGGCCGCAGCGGCCTGGGCCGCGGACTGCGCGCTGACGACCGGGGCGCCCGGTGCACCCGGTCCGGCCTCGCCGTCGGCGACCTTGACCTCGAGGTTGAAGAGGTAGCCGACGGACTCCTCCTTGATCGCGTCCGTCATCGCGTTGAAGAGCTGGAAGCCCTCACGCTGGTACTCGACGAGCGGGTCGCGCTGGGCCATCGCCCGCAGGCCGATGCCCTCCTTGAGGTAGTCCATCTCGTAGAGGTGCTCGCGCCACTTGCGGTCGAGGACCGAGAGGATCACGCGGCGCTCGAGCTGACGCACGTTGTCCGCGCCCAGCTCGGCCTCACGCTCGGCGTAGGCGTGCTCCGCGTCGGAGAGGACCTCCGCCTCGATGAGCTCGGCGCTCAGGCGCGTCGCCCCACCGGCCTGGTCGACGACCTCCTCGGACGTGATCGACACCGGGTAGACGGCCTTGAGCGCCGTCCACAGGGCGTCGAGGTCCCACTCCTCCGGGCGGCCCTCGGCGGTCGCCGCCGCGACGTACGCGCTGAGCACGTCCTTCGTGAAGTGCTGGATCTGCTCCTGGAGGTCCTCGCCCTCGAGGACGCGGCGGCGCTCGTCGTAGATCACGGTGCGCTGGCGCGAGAGGACGTCGTCGTACTTCAGGACGTTCTTGCGGATCTCGAAGTTGCGCGCCTCGACCTGCGACTGCGCGCTCTGGATGCCGCGCGTCACGATCTTCGACTCGAGCGGCAGGTCGTCGGGGAAGCCCGCGCGCGTCATCAGGGACTCGGCGAGACCCGAGTTGAACAGGCGCATGAGGTCGTCCTGGAGCGACAGGTAGAACCGGGACTCGCCCGGGTCGCCCTGACGGCCCGAGCGGCCGCGCAGCTGGTTGTCGATGCGGCGGGACTCGTGCCGCTCCGTGCCGAGCACGTACAGCCCGCCGAGCTCGACGACCTCGTCGTGCTCCGCGGCGACCGCCTCGGTCGCCTTCGAGAGCGCGCCGGGCCAGGCGGCCTCGTACTCCTCCGCGTTCTCGGCGGGGTCCAGGCCCCGGTCGGCGAGCTCCGCGACCGCCATGAACTCGGCGTTGCCGCCGAGCATGATGTCGGTGCCTCGGCCGGCCATGTTCGTCGCGACCGTCACGGCGCCCTTGCGGCCGGCCTGCGCGACGATCGACGCCTCGCGCGCGTGCTGCTTGGCGTTGAGGACCTCGTGCGGGACGCCCTGCTTCTTGAGCTTCGCGGAGAGCAGCTCGCTCTTCTCGACGCTCACCGTGCCGACGAGGACGGGCTGGCCCTTCGCGTGCCGCTCGACGATGTCGGCGACGACCGCGTCGTACTTGCCGTCCTCGTTCTTGTAGACGAGGTCGCCCTGGTCGATGCGCTGCATCGGACGGTTCGTCGGGATCGGCACGACGCCGAGCTTGTAGGTGCCGAGGAACTCGGCGGCCTCGGTCTCGGCGGTACCGGTCATGCCCGCGAGCTTGGAGTACAGGCGGAAGTAGTTCTGCAGCGTGATCGTGGCGAGCGTCTGGTTCTCCGCCTTGATGTTCACGCCCTCCTTGGCCTCGATGGCCTGGTGCATGCCCTCGTTGTAGCGGCGGCCCGGGAGGATGCGGCCCGTGTGCTCGTCGACGATCAGGACCTCGCCGTTGATGACGACGTAGTCCTTGTCGCGCTTGAAGAGCTCCTTGGCCTTGATCGCGTTGTTCAGGAACCCGATGAGCGGCGTGTTCAGCGACTCGTACAGGTTGTCGATGCCGAGGTAGTCCTCGACGCGCGCGATGCCGGGCTCGAGGACGCCGACCGTGCGCTTCTTCTCGTCGACCTCGTAGTCGCGCTCGGCCTGCAGGCGGCGGACGACCTTGGCGAACTCGGCGTACCAGCGGTTCGTGTCGCCCGACGCGGGGCCCGAGATGATGAGCGGCGTGCGCGCCTCGTCGATGAGGATCGAGTCGACCTCGTCGACGATCGCGAAGTTGTGGCCGCGCTGCACGAGCTCGTCGGAGCTCCACGCCATGTTGTCGCGCAGGTAGTCGAAGCCGAACTCGTTGTTGGTGCCGTACGTGATGTCCGCCGCGTACTGCTCGCGGCGCTGCGCGGGGGTCTGGTTCGACAGGATGACGCCGCTGGTCAGGCCCAGGAACCGGTAGACGCGGCCCATGAGCTCGGCCTGGTAGCTCGCCAGGTAGTCGTTGACCGTGACGACGTGGACGCCCTTGCCCGTCAGCGCGTTGAGGTACGCGGGGGCCGTCGCGACGAGCGTCTTGCCCTCACCGGTCTTCATCTCCGCGATGTTGCCGAGGTGCAGCGCCGCGCCGCCCATGAGCTGCACGTCGAAGTGCCGCTGCCCGAGGGTGCGCCGGGACGCCTCGCGGACGGCCGCGAAGGCCTCGGGGAGGATGTCGTCGAGCGTCTCCCCGTCGGCGAGGCGGGCCTTGAAGCGGTCCGTCTCCTCGCGCAGCTCGGCGTCCGACAGGCTCTCGAAGCTCGACTCGAGCGCGTTGACCTGCTGGGCGAGACCGGACAGCTTCTTGACGATCCGGCCTTCGCCGAAGCGCAGGACCTTCTCGAGGATCGCAGGCACGCGTGACTCCCGACGTTGACTGGCCCCGCACGCCGGCGGCATCGGGGCGAGCTCGGTCCGACCGCGCGGCCGGGCCCCGACCATCGTAGGCGAGGTCAGGGTCTCGGTCGAAGAGCCACCACGGCGGCCCCGAGCAGGGCCCCGCCGACGAGCCCCGGCCAGCCGAGCCGGTCGCCCAGGAGCAGCGCCGCGAGGACCGCGCCGGTGAGCGGCTCGAGGAGCGCGACGACCGACGCGGTGGTCGGCGGGACGGTGCGCAACCCGGTGAAGTACGCGCCGTACGCGAGTGCCGTGGGCACGAGCCCGAGGAACGCCAGGAGCAGCCACCCGGCCGGCCCCGAGCCCGCGGGCGGAACCGCGAGCCCGCCGCCGAGCGTCGCCGCGACCGGGAGCAGCAGCACGCCGCCCAGCGTGAACGACAGCGCGGTGAGCGGCAGAGGCGCGAGGCCCGGGACCGGGCGGCTGTTGAGCACGGTCATCGTCGCGAACGCCCCCGCCGAGACCAGCGCGAGGAGCGCGCCCGTGGTCGCGCCCGGCCCGGTCGGCACGCCCACGAGCAGCACGAGCCCCACGAGCGCCAGACCGAGGGCGACGAGCACGCGTGCCGCAGGGCGTCGCCGGCTCAGGGCGACGGTCGCAGCCGCGACGAGCACGGGCGACGCGCCGAGGGCCACGAGGGTCGGGACCGACACGGACGCGATGCCCACGGCGACGAAGTAGAACGCCTGGTAGACGGCCGCGAGCGTCGCCGTCACCGCGACGCGGGCCACGACGGCGCGCGAGCGACCGACGCCCGCGAGCCGGCCCGTGAGCACGAGCACGACGACGAGCGCGCCGCCCCCGACGAGCAGGCGGTACGACGCCACGGCGAGCATCGGCAGGTCCGTCTCGCGTGCGAGCACCGTCCCCGCGACGCCGCCGGTGCCCCACAGCAGGGCGCCGAGCACCACCAGCGAGAACCCGTCGAGCACCCGGCGCCGGCCGCCGGTCGTGGCGCCCTCCGCTGCCCGGACGCCGGGCGGCACGGCCGGCCGCGGCACGTCGCGGGGAGCCCCGGCCGCGCGACCCCCCGGCGTCGACCCGTCGGGCGCCCTCACCGGGCGAGCGCCGCGGCGAGCGGCAGCGCGAGGTCCCCGCGCACCTCCCGGCCCTCTCCGGCGGTGCCCGGAGCGCCGACCTCGATCCCGTCGAGCCCGAGCCACCGTGCGAGGACCCCGAGCTCGGCGGCGAGCTCGCCCGGGACATCGCCCACCCGCTCGGCACGGGTCCGCCGCTCGGCCGCCGCGGCCGGCGCCGGCGGTGCGGTGTGCGCCGCGTGCACGCGCAGCACCCCGGCGCGGCGGTCCGCCTTGAGGTCGACGAGTGCGGCGAGCCGCTCGCCGAGCAGGAAGGGCAGCACGTAGTAGCCGTGCACGCGCTTGGGCGCCGGCACGTAGATCTCGATCCGGTACCGCAGCCCGAAGAGCTCCTCGAGCCGGCGGCGCTCGAAGACGAGCGGGTCGAACGGGCTGAGCAGCGCGCGGCCCTCCGCGCGGCGCGGGAGCGACGCGTCGCGGTGCAGGTACACGGGCCGGTCCCACCCCTGCACGGCGACGGGGCGGAGCACCCCGGCGTCGACGAGCTCGGAGACGGCGCGCGCCACCCGGGGGCCCTTGATCCGGAAGTAGTCCGCGAAGCAGCGCGCCGTCCCGATCCCGTGCGCGCGTGCCCCGATCTCGACGAGCGCGCGGACCGCGTCCTCGTCCGGCGGCTCGGGCTGCGCCGCGACGTCGGGCGGGAGCACGCGCTCCGTGAGGTCGTAGCACCGCTCGAACTGGGCGTTCCGCCGCGCAGCCGTGACCTCGCCGGTGAAGAAGAGGAACTCGAGCGCGCGCTTGGCGACCGTCCAGTTCCACCCCCACTCCGAGCGGTCGGCCGGGTGCTCGTGCTCGTAGAGCGCGTGCACCTGGCTCGCGGTCATCGGGCCCGAGTCGGCGATCAGGTCGCGGATCTCCTGGACCACGCCCGCGTGCCGGAGCGGGACGTCGCGGATCGTGCCCCACGCGTAGGTCAGGTAGCCCCGACGCCGCCACCCGAGCAGCCGGTACGTCTCGGGCGGCACGAACGACGCCTCGTGCGCCCACGCCTCGACGAGGCGGCGCGGTGCATGGCCCGCCGCCCGGTCGAGCAGCTCCGGGTCGTACGGGCCGACGCGTGAGTACGTCGGCATGAGGTGCGCGCGCGCCAGCACGTTGACCGAGTCGATCTGGAGGAGGCCGAGCCGGTCGACGACGCCCTGCAGGTGACGCATCGTGACCGCGCCCGTGCGGTCGGCGCGCGCCCGGTCGAGTCCCTGGGCGCGCAGGGCGACGCGCCGGGCCTGCGACAGCGAGAGGACCTCCGGCGCAGGCCCCGGCGTCGGGAGGCCGGGCTCGGGGTCCGGACGCGGAGCGGGGCGGGAGGTGGGCACCGGCCCATCCTGCCGCCCCGCTCCGACACTCACGGCGCGCTCCCCCGGCGCGCCGGCGCCGCCCGGCTCAGCCGACGGCGGCCGTCGCCTCGACGGGCTTCGGGCTCAGCGTCGCCACGGGGGTGTCGAGCTTGATCACGCCGTAGCTCCAGCCACGCCGCCGATAGGCGACCGAGGGCTGCGCCGTCTCGACGTCGATGAACAGGAAGAAGTCGTGACCGACGAGCTCCATCTCGTAGAGGGCGTCGTCGATCGTCATGGGCTGTGCGGTGTGCACCTTCTCGCGGATGACGACGGGCGAGTCGCCGAGGGTCGTCTCGACCACCTCGCCGGGTGCGGGGGCTGCCGCGGGGGGCTCGTCGGACACCACGGGCGGGCGTACGTCGACGGGCGTGAGGGGGGTGTGGTTGCGGTGGTCCTTGCGCCGGTCGCGCGAGCGGCGCAGGCGCTCCTGGAGCTTGGCGATCGCGAGGTCCAGCGCGGCGTACCGGTCGTCGGCGCACGCCTCGGCGCGGATCACGGGTCCCTTGTCGACGACCGTGAGCTCGACGCGCTCGGCGACTCCCGCCTGGCGGGGGTTGCGCTCGTGCGAGACCTCCACGTCGATGCGCTGGGCCTGGGGCGCGAGCTGCGCGAGCTTCGTCAGCTTCTCCTCGGCGTGCCGGCGGAACTTCTCCGGAACCTCGGTGTGACGACCTGCGACCACGATGTCCATGTGATCCTCCTGGAGGACGAGGGGGGCGGCTGACCGCCCGGTGACGTGCACATGTGCCCTTGAGGGCCGGACGACGGGCACCACCTCCTCCTGCATCCGGCGGGTGCGTGCGGACAGGTCTCGTCCGCCGGTCGCGCCGCTCCGGGTGCTGTCGGTTCGTTCCCTCACGCTAGCCCCGCGGCGTCCGGACGACCAATCGCCGCACTGCTCCGTCCGGGTGGTGGTGTCGCCGCGAGCGCCCAGCCGCCGAGCACCGCCGCGCCCGCCCCGACGAGCGCGTCCTCGCACGCCGCGAGCGTCGCCCCGGTGGTCAGGACGTCGTCGACGAGCAGCGCGGGGACGCCTGCAAGACCGCCCGGGCCCCCGCGTGCGGTGACCTGGCCGGCGAGGTTGCGGCCACGGGCCCGACCCGACAGCCCCACCTGGTCACGGCCGTGCCCGCGTCGCCCGAGGCACGCCCGCGCGCGGGCCGGGACACCGGCGGTCGTCAGCCCGGACGCGACGGCGAGCGCGAGGCGCCCGACCAGGTCCTCGCCCCGGCGCCGCCGGGCGGCCCGGGTCGAGGGGGCGGGCACGACGAGCAGCGTGGGGCGGCCCCGGCCCGCGGGGGCGTGCGCCAGGACGTCGAGCGCGGACCCCAGGGGCGGGCCCAGCGCGCGCCCGGCCCGCCCCGCGGCCGCCGTCAGCACCGGGGTGAGGTCGGCCCGGCCCCGGTCCTTCCACGCGACGACGAGCTCGCGCACGGGGCCGGTGTAGGGCGTGGTGGCCCAGACCGGCAGCGGGCCGCGTCCGTCGAGCCGGTCGAGCCGCCCGGCACCGTCCTCGCAGCGTTCCGGCCGGCCGAGCAGCCGGGACGCGCAGGCCGCGCAGAGCGCGACGTCGAGGGCCTCGCAGCCCGCGCAGGCGACGGGGAGCACGAGCCCGACGAGGTCGGCCCAGCACCGCCGCAGGCTCGACCTGCCCTCGTCCTCTCGCATCCGGCGACCGTGCCACCCGTCACCGGCGGGCGACGGGCGCGGCGCCCGCCGCCGCACGGGGCAGCAGACCTGGGCGGCCTGGGGGTGCGTCGCCGGGGTCAGCCGGGGAAGTACGGGTCCCGCACGCCGGTGGTCACCTCGGTCCAGCTCGCGTTCACGCCCGGGAGCCAGAACAGCCGGGCGTCGGACGTCGCGACGTAGAGCGAGCGCTGCCCTTTCCCGCCCGCGATCGCGACCGCGTCCTCGAGCGCCGGGAGCGTGCGCGTCTGGCCGGACAGCGGCACGAGGTGGTACGCCGCGCTCGTCGCGACCCCCGAGCGTCCGAGCACGCCGAGCGTCGTGTCGTCGACCCAGACGAGCTCGGACGCGTCGACGAGCGTCGCACCCGTGCCGAGCGGCTCGCCGAGCTGCAGCGGGCTGCCCGAGGCGTCCCGCACGACGCCCGCCACGTCGAGCGCCAGCCCGTCCGTGCCGGTCGAGAGCACCGCGACGCGGGCACCGTCGCGCGCGACGCGGACCGCCGTGACGCTGCGACCCGCGAGCCACGGCACGCTGACGTCGGCGCGCTGGCCGTCCGCGCGGACCGCGGTCAGCAGCCCCGCCGGACCGGGACGACCCGTCCACGTCCACCCGAGGCCGTCGACCGACGGCGCGAGCAGGCCCGGACCGCTCAGCATCGTCGTCGCGGGCTCGCCGCCGACCCCGAGGCGCACGAGGTCGCCCGCGTCGGACAGCGCCACGTGCACGTTGCCGCGCTCGTTGCGCGCCAGGTCGTGCACGCCGCGGCCCGAGAGCTCGGGCGCCGCGGGCAGCGGGACGAGCTCGCCGTTCTCGAGCTGCACGACGGCGTCCCCCGCGACCACCTCGAGCAGCGCGTCGGTGTCGACGCCCCGGCCCAGCTCGGCGGCCGACGCCGTGAGCGGGACCCCGCCCGCGGTGACCTCGACCGCGCGCACCCCGGGGATCGCGAGCGACGCCTCGATCTGGGCGAGCATCCGGGCGCGCTCCGCGGAGTCCGTGAGCGCCGCGGCCTCGGTGAGCCCGACGGACGCGGTGCTGTCGGTCTCGTCGACGGGGACGGTCTCCGGCGTGAGCTCGACGCCCTCCGGGATCGCCGAGCGGACCGCGTCGCGCAGCCACGGGGAGGGGCCCTTCAGCAGCTCGCGGACGATCGACGTCGCGATGTTCCGCACGGGGAACCACCGCGTCTCGGGCACGAGGGAGGTGTCGTCGGGCGTGAGGAAGTAGAGGTTCGCCGAGCTGAACAGGTTCTCGAAGTTCGACTCGTCGAGCACGACCCCGTCCTCGAGGCCCGCGATGCGCCACTGGTCCGAGCTGTCCTGCACCAGGTCGAACGCGAGCGACTCCTCCGCGTCGGGCGCCGCCTCGGCGTACCGGCCGTCGGCGTCGATGCGCGCCGCGACCCGCAGGGTCACCTGGACCTGGGTCTCGTCGACGACGGTGAAGGTCGGGCTGCTCGACGTCGGGTACACCACGACGCTCTCGCGCGGGCGCCAGGACGCTCGTGCGTCCCCGGCGAGGTACTCCCGGGCGGCCCGGAAGTCGCCGCCGCGGCGCGGGTCGCGGCTGAACCCGGCCTGGCTCGCCTTGAGGAAGCCCACGACGATCGCCTCGGGCTCGGCGTCGGTCGCGGGACGGTCCGCGAGCGGCATCACGGCCGGACCGGCGTCGCTCACCTCGACGTCACCGACCTCGACCGCGCCGGACGTCGGCATCGCGACGCAGGCGGAGAGCACCCACAGGAGCGGCAGGACGAGCACGAGCGCGGACGCGACGGTCCGGCGACGCGGCGTCCGGCCCGCGGCACCGGCCACCGCGCGGGCCGCCGTGCGGTGCGTGGAGCGGTGCGTCGGGCGGAGCGTCGTGCTCATCGCGTCTCCAGACGGTCGGTCTCGTGCTCGTGCTCGTGCTCGTGCTCGGCGTCGTGGTGCAGGTCGGTGAGCTCGGGCAGGGCCGCCGGGTCCACGCCGTGCCGGTGCTCACGCGGCACGGCCTCCGGCGCGTCCTCGGGCTCGAGCGGCAGCGGCGACGCGACGAGCCGGATCCCCGCGCGCCGGGGCAGCGTGAGCCGGAACACCGCACCCCCGCCGGGACGCCCCCAGGCCTCGAGCCAGCCGCCGTGCAGGTGGGCGTCCTCGAGCGAGATCGCCAGCCCGAGCCCGCTGCCGCCGATGGTGCGTGCCCGCGCCGGGTCCGCCCGCCAGAACCGGTCGAAGACGTGCTCCGCGACCTCGCGCGTCATCCCGACGCCGTGGTCGCGCACCGTGACCGCGACCGCCTCGGCGTCGCCGGCGAGCGTGACCTCGACGGGCGAGCCGTCGGCGTGCTCGATCGCGTTCACGAGCAGGTTGCGCAGGATCCGCTCGACGCGGCGCGGGTCGACGTCCGCGACGGCCGGGTCGGCAGGCAGGTGGACGCTCAGCCACGTCGCGCGGACCTCGGCGAGCTGCACGGCCTGGTCGACGACGGCGTTGACCGCGTCGCGCACGTCACGCCGCTCGGCGTCCAGCACCGCCGCGCCCGCGTCGAAGCGGCTGATCTCGAGCAGGTCGACGAGCAGGTCCTCGAAGCGGTCGAGCTGCGTCTGCAGCAGCTCGGCGGAGCGCTTGGCCGAGGGCTCGAAGTCGTGCCGGGCGCCGTGCAGCACCTCGCCGGCCATCCGGATCGTCGTCAGCGGCGTGCGCAGCTCGTGCGAGACGTCGGAGACGAAGCGGCGCTGCAGCGCCCCGAGCGCCTCGAGCTGGTTGATCTGGTCCTGCAGGCTCACGGCCATCTCGTTGAACGAGCGCCCGAGCGAGGCGATCTCGTCCTCCCCGCGCACCGGCATGCGCTCGTCCAGGTGCCCGTCGGCGAGCCGCTCGGCGACCTGCGCGGCGATCCGCACCGGCCGCACGACCTGCCGCGTCACGACCCACGTCATGGTGCCCAGCAGCACCGTGAGCGCGAGCGCCCCGATCCCGAGCACGCGCTGGAGGAACTCGAGCTGCTCCTGCTCGGCCTCGAGGCTGTACAGGAAGTACAGCTCGTGGGTCCCCACGACGGGCAGCGTGACCGTCTCGCCGACGACGACCGCGGGCACCTCGCGCGCCGGGCTGCCGTCGGCCCCGGCCGTCCCGCGCGGCCACGCGACCGACTGCCAGCGCTGCCCCTCGCCGCTCGCCGTCGCCGCGCGCAGCTCGGGCGAGATGAGGTCGACCAGCTCCTCGTCCGTCGCGCCCGCGGTCACGATCTGCGACGCGGTCGCCTGTCCCGGCGCGCGCAGCAGGAACACCTCGCGCTGCTCCGAACCGCCCGAGCCCAGCACCTTGACGACGTCGTTGAGCAGCTGCTGCACCTCGGAGCCGGTCGAGGCGGTCGACGCGGTGAACGAGCTCTGCGCCTGCCGCGTCGCCCGTGCGCTCTCGCGCAGCACCTGCTCCATGCGCTGCGAGAACAGCCCGGCCTGGATGCGGTCGGAGAGGTAGGCGCCGAGGCCGGCGAGCGCGACCAGGCCGACGGCGAGCGTCGTGGCGACGACCCGGACCTGGAGCGACTCGCGCCACGCGCCCGCCAGCGCGCGCTCGCGCCGGGTCAGCCGCAGCCGCGCGAGCCGCAGCGCCCGGCGGGCCCGGAACGCGTTCACTGCGGGGTCGTGCCCGCCTTGTAGCCGACGCCGCGCACGGTCACGACGATCTCCGGGCGCTCCGGGTCCGCCTCGATCTTCGAGCGCAGCCGCTGCACGTGGACGTTGACCAGCCGGGTGTCCGCGGCGTGCCGGTAGCCCCACACGCGCTCGAGCAGCACCTCGCGCGTGAACACCTGCCACGGCTTGCGGGCGAGCGCGACCAGCAGGTCGAACTCGAGCGGCGTGAGCGAGATCTGCTCGCCGTCGCGTGTCACGCGGTGACCGGTGACGTCGATCGTCAGGTCCCCGATCGCGAGGTGCTCGGGTGCGGGCTCGTCGCTGCGGCGCAGCCGTGCCCGGACCCGGGCGATGAGCTCCTTGGGCTTGAACGGCTTCGAGATGTAGTCGTCGGCACCCGACTCGAGGCCGAGCACCACGTCGACGGTGTCGGCCTTCGCGGTCAGCATGACGATCGGCACGCCCGACTCGGACCGGATGAGCCGGCACACCTCGGTGCCGTCCTTGCCGGGCAGCATGAGGTCGAGCAGCACGAGGTCGGGCTGGGACGCGCGGAACACCGCGAGCGCGTCGTCCCCGTCCGCGCAGAACACCGGCTCGAGCCCCTCGGAGCGGAGCACGATGCCGATCATCTCTGCGAGAGCGGTGTCGTCGTCGACCACCAGCACACGACCCTTCATGCGCACATGATCGCACCGCGCACCGCGCGTGCGGACCATGTCCGGTGCGGGGTCACCCGTGCGCGCCGACCCGGGGGGTGCTGCGCCACGCGCGCGCGCTGCCGTGGCACGATGAGCCGGCACGGCGCGGCACGAGCGCCGCACCCGTGCCTGCGCAGAACAGGGAGCGAGACGCGATGACGACCCCGCACGAGGACGCACCGGGACAGCCCGCACCAGGCGCTCCCGTGCCGCCTCCCCCCGCGCCGCCGGGCAGCCCCGCTCCCGGGGTGTCCGGGTGGGGCCCCGTGCCGGGGGACGTGCAGCCGGTGCCGCCGGCGCCCGTGCCGCCGGGGCCTGTGCCGCCCGGCGGGGCCGGCGGGTACGGCCAGCCGGGGACGTACGGGCAGCCGGGCGGGTCCGGCCAGCCCGGCGGGTACGGCCAGCCGGGCGGGTACGGCCAGCCCGGCGGGTACGGCCAGCCGGGCGGGTACGGGACCCCCGGCTACGGCGCACCGCCGCTGCCGCCGGCCGCGCTCCAGCCCGGGATCGTGCCCCTGCGGCCCCTGGGTCTCGGGGAGGTGCTCGACGGCGCGTTCCGCGCGGTCCGCGCCAACCCGCGCGTCATGTTCGGCCTCACGGTCGTCGTCGTGACCGTCGTCGTCGCCGTCATGTCCGCGGTCACCTGGTACCTCACGGGCATCCTCGCGGGCGCGCTCGGCGACGTGACCAGCGCGATCGACCCCGACGGGATGCTGGGCCTGCGCGACCAGATGGGGTCGCTGCTCGCGACCCTCCTCACCACGCCGTTCCTCGCGCTCGCCACGACGATCCTCACGGGCCTGCTCATCGTCTCGGTGAGCCGCTCGGTGATCGGGCAGACCGTGAGCATGGGCGAGGTCGTGCGTCTGGCACGCGGCCGGATCTGGTCGGTGGTCGGTTTCAGCCTGCTCGTGGGCGCCGTCTGGGTGGTCGCCGTCGCCGCGTACGCGGGCGGCGTCGCCGCGCTCGCTGCGAACGAGGTGTGGTGGGCCGTCGCCGTCGTCGCACTGGTCGGCGGGCTCGTCCTCGTCCTCGCCGGGTTCTGGCTCACGGTCCGGACGCTGCTCGTGCCGCCCGCGCTCATGCTCGAGGGCGGGCGGTTCGGGCCCACCGTCGCGCGCGCGTGGCGGCTCACGCGCGGCAGCTTCTGGCGCCTGCTCGGGATCTACGTGCTGGTCAACATCATCGTGCAGATCATCAGCCAGACCATCGCGATCCCCGCGATCACCGCGGCGATGATCCTGTTCGACGACCCGATGCTGACGTCGTTCGCGTCGGTCGCGGTCAGCTCGGTCGCGCAGGTCGTCGCGCTCACGCTCACCACGGTGTTCTCGGCGGCCGTCGTCGCGCTGCTGTACATCGACGTGCGGATGCGCCGCGAGGGGCTCGACGTGGAGCTCGCCCGTGCGGCCGACGAGCGGGTCGCGTGACGCTGCTCGCCCTCGTGCCCGCGCACGCCGGCGCCCTCGTCGCGGGCCGTGCCGGTGACGTCCCCGTCGAGCCCGGCGCGGACGAGGCACGCCGGTGGCTCGAGCGCGAGCTGCTCGAGCCCGTGTACGACGACAGCCCGAGCCTCCTCGAGCGGATCCTCGACTGGGTCGGCAGCCTGTTCGACGGCGTGCCGGCGCTCGGCCTGGACGGCCGGACCGCCGCGGTCGTCGTCGTGGTGCTGCTCGCGCTCGTCGCCGGCATCGCGCTGTGGGTCGCCGGACCCGTGCGCCGCACGCGCCGGCGGGGTGGCGGCGGGGTCGTGCTGGGCGGCGACGACACGCGCACGGCCGCCCAGCTGCGCGCCGCCGCCGACGCCGCCGCGGCCCGCGAGGACTGGCACGCCGCCGTCGCCGAGCGGTTCCGGGCCGTCGTGCGCTCGCTCGAGGAGCGCACGGTGCTCGACGAGCGGCCGGGCCGCACCGCGCACGAGGCCGTCGAGGCGGCGGCGTACCGGCTGCCGTCGTCCGCCACCGCGCTGCGCGACGCCGGGCGGCTGTTCGACGACGTCGTCTACGGCGACCAGCCCGCGGGACCCGCCGACGACGCCCGGCTGCGGGAGGTCGACGCCGCTGTCGCCGCCGAGCGGGCGCTCGGGACGCCGGCCGGCAGCGCCGGCGCGGACCGCACCCCGGCGCTCGCACCTGCGGGCGCCACCCGGGCCGCCGGCGGGCGCGACGACGACGCACCCGGTGGAGGGGACCGATGAGCGCCGAGGCGCCCGCGACCGCACCGGGCGGAGCACCCGGCCACGTCGTCTCCCCCGCTCCGGCCGGCACGTCGGCGGCGCCCCCGCTCGGCTCCGGCCCGGTGACGGTCACCGGCGACGGGTCGACCGCGCGGTCGCGCGCGGGCTCGCGGTGGCGGCGCTGGCGCTTTCCGCTCGCCGTGCTCGCGCTGCTCCTGCTCGTGGGGCTGCTCGCCGCGCTGCCCGAGCCCCGCACCTCGACCGTCCCGCTCGCGCCGGACAACGCCGAGCCCGACGGCGCCCGGGCGGTCGCGCAGGTGCTCGGGGAGCAGGGCGTCGAGGTCACCTACGTCCGCAGGACGTCCGAGGCGGTCGCCGCGGCCGACGCGGGCACGACGCTCCTCGTGACCGGCGACGCGCTGCTCGGGCCGTCGCAGCTCGAGGACCTCGCCGGGACCGGTGCCGACCTCGTCCTGCTCGACCCGACGGGGCTGCTCGACGAGGTCACGACCGCCGCGACGCGCAGCTGGTCGGGTGCGGACGACGGCGCGCCGACCACCCGGCTCGCCCGGTGCGAGGACCCGACGGCGGTGGCGGCGGAGGCGTACCGGTCCGGCGGGCCCGGCTTCACCGCGCTCGCACCCGAGGCCGTGACGTGCTTCCCGGCGACGCCCGACGAGGTGGACTCGGGCGCGTACGTCGTGGTCGAGGGCGAGCGGCGCGTCACCGCGTTCGCCGACGGCGGCTTCCTGCGCAACGACGAGGTCGCGGACGAGGGCCACGCGGCGCTCGCCCTGCGTGCGCTGGGCCGTCACGAGCAGCTCGTCTGGTACGTGCCGTCGATCGACGACTTCGGCGACGACGCCGCACCCGCCGGCCCCGGGGTCGGCGACCTGCTGCCTCCCGTCGCCCGGCTGCTCGCGCTGCAGCTCCTGGTCGTGGCCGCCGTGACCGCGCTGTGGCGCGGGCGACGGCTCGGCCGGGTCGTGACCGAGCCGCTCCCCGTGACGGTGCGCGCGGCGGAGACCACGCGCGGGCGCGCGCGCCTGTACCGTCGGGCACGCTCGTACGGGCACGCCGCAGCCGCGCTGCGGGCCGGGTCGGCCGCACGCTGCGCGCACCGGCTGGGCCTGCCCCGGTCGGCCGGCGCGCACGCCGTGATCGACGCGCTCGCCCAGGCCACCGGCCGGGCGGCCGACGAGGTCGCGGGTCTGCTGTACGGACCACCCCCGAAGGACGACGCCGGGCTGACGCAGCTGGCGCGGAGGCTCGACGAGCTGGAGAGCGAGGTTCACCGATCGTGACCGAGGCACACCCCACCGACCCGTGGCAGGCCACGGACGGTCCGCACGGCGCGCCGCCGCAGGCACCGCTCGACCGGCCGGCGGACGCGGCACCCCAGCCGTCCGCCGCCGAGCACGCTCCCGCGCCGCAGCACGCGCCCGCCGCACCGGCCCAGCACGCGCCGCAGCCGCAGCCGCAGCACGGTGCCTGGCCGGACGGCGGGCCGCAGCACGCCGCGGGGCCCGACCTGCAGAAGCAGCATGCGCCCGCGGCGCAGCCGCAGCACGCCGCCGCGCCCACCACGCCCACCACGCCCGCCACACCGTCCCAGCACGCGCCCGGCGCTCCGCCCCCGCCCGCCCCGCAGCCGCAGCACGCCGTCGAGCCCGCCCCGCAGCCGCAGCACGCCGCGCCGCCCGTCCCGCAGCACGCCCCGCCCGTGCAGGCCGCCCCTGCGGGCCCGTCCCCCGAGCTGCGCTCGGCCCTCGCGGCCGTCCGCACCGAGGTCGCGAAGGCCGTCGTCGGGCAGGACGCCGCCGTGACGGGCCTGCTCATCGCGCTGCTCTGCCGCGGCCACGTGCTGCTCGAGGGGGTTCCGGGCGTCGCGAAGACGCTGCTCGTCCGCACGCTGTCGGCGGCGCTCGACCTCGACACCAAGCGCGTGCAGTTCACGCCCGACCTCATGCCCGGCGACGTGACGGGCTCGCTCGTGTACGACGCGCGCACCGCGGAGTTCTCGTTCCGGCAGGGCCCGGTCTTCACCAACCTGCTGCTCGCGGACGAGATCAACCGCACGCCGCCGAAGACCCAGGCGTCGCTGCTCGAGGCCATGGAGGAGCGCCAGGTGTCGGTCGACGGCACCCCGCGCCGCCTCCCCGACCCGTTCCTGGTCATCGCGACCCAGAACCCCGTCGAGTACGAGGGCACCTACCAGCTGCCCGAGGCCCAGCTCGACCGGTTCCTGCTCAAGCTCACGCTCCCCCTGCCGGAGCGCGACCAGGAGATCGAGGTCCTCCAGCGGCACGCCGCAGGCTTCGACCCGCGCGACCTGGCCGGTGCGGGCGTCCGGCCCGTCGCCGGGGTCGCGGTGCTCGGCCGGGCGCGCGACGAGGTCGCGCGCGTGCAGGTCTCGCGCGAGGTGCTCGGGTACGCGGTCGACGTGTGCCGGGCGACGCGGCAGTCGCCGTCCCTGGCGCTCGGGGTCTCGCCCCGCGGTGCGACGGCCCTGCTGGCGACGTCGCGGGCCTGGGCGTGGCTGTCGGGGCGCGGGTACGTCACGCCGGACGACGTGAAGGCGCTCGCGCACCCGACGCTGCGGCACCGCGTGCAGCTGCGCGCCGAGGCCGAGCTCGAGGGCGTCACGACGGAGAGCGTGCTCGACACCGTGCTGGCCGCCGTCCCCGTCCCCCGCTGAGCCGGCCGCGTGGCGATCACCTGGCGGGCCGTCGCGCTCACGGCGCTCGGCGTCGTGGCGGTCCTCGTCGTGCCCGTCGCCGGGACGGTGCTGCTGTGGACGCTCGTGGTCGTGCTCGCGTGCGTCCTCGACGCCGCCCTGGCCGCGTCGCCGAGGCTCCTCGCGGTGCAGCGCAGCGTGCCCACCTCGGTGCGGCTCACGGAGCAGGTCCGTTCGGTGCTCACCGTCCGCAACGTCGGGACGCGGCGGCTGCGGGCCACGGTCCGTGACGCGTGGCAGCCGTCGGCGGGTGCACAGGGCAACCGGCACACCGTCGACGTGCCGCCCGGCGACGGCCGGCGCCTGACCACGACCCTCGTGCCGACCCGGCGCGGGGACCGCCACGCCGACCGCGTGACGATCCGGACCGTGGGGCCGCTGGGGCTCGCGGGCCGCCAGGCGTCGCTCGACGTCCCGGGCGTGCTGCGGGTGCTCCCGGAGTTCGCCTCGCGCCGGCACCTCCCGAGCCGCCTGGCGCGCCTGCGCGAGCTCGACGGCCGTGCGGCCGTCCAGGTGCGCGGCCAGGGCACCGAGTTCGACTCGCTGCGCGAGTACGTGATCGGCGACGACGTCCGGTCCATCGACTGGCGCGCGACCGCCCGGCGCGCCGACGTCGTGGTCCGGACGTGGCGCCCCGAGCGGGACCGGCGCGTCCTGATCGTGCTCGACACGTCCCGGACCTCGGCCGCACGCACCCTCGACGCCCCGCGCCTCGACGCGTCGATCGAGGCGGCGCTGCTGCTCGCCGCGCTCGCGTCCAAGGCCGGCGACCACGTCGAGCTCCTCGCGTACGACCGCAAGGTCCGCGCGCGCGTCGTCGGCGCGAGCGGCGCCCGGCTCATGCCCGCGATCGCCGACGCGCTGGCCCGTGTGGAACCCACCCTCGTCGAGACCGACTGGCCGGGTGTGGTGGGCCAGGTGCGCGAGCGCCTGACCCAGCGCTCGCTGCTCGTGCTGCTCTCGGCCCTCGAGCCGGCCGCGGTCGAGCAGGGGCTGCTCGGGGTCGTGGGGAACCTCGCGGAGCGCCACCAGGTCGTGCTCGCGTCGGTGCGGGACCCCGAGGTCGAGGAGCTGCGGACGGGCCGCTCGGACGTCGCCGCGGTGTTCGACGCGGCCGCCGCCGAGCGCGTCGAGCTCGAGCGCGCCGCGGTGGCGGCCCGGCTGCGCCGGCGCGGGGTCGAGGTCGTCGACGCGCTGCCCGACGACCTCGCACCGCGGCTCGCGGACACGTACATCGCGCTGAAGGCGGCCGGTCGGCTCTGATCGCGACGGCGGCGCGTCACGGCCCTGCACGCACCCGTCGCCCCCGCGTCCCTGCACGCGTCGGCACCGCGACGACCCCGCGCGCCTCCGGCTCCCGACGCCCACCGGCAGCCGACACCCCGGCACCCCGTCGTGCCGGGGGCAGGACGGCGGCCGTCAGCGCCCCTCGGGCGTGGGCGGGCCGGTAGCGTCGCGGCGTGGCCACCCGACGCACGCCCGGCGCCGCTCCGGGCCCGAGCGCTCCCCTGCTCGACCGCGCGGCCCTCAACCGCGCGCTGCTCGCCCGCCAGCACCTGCTGACGCGGGCCGAGATGCCGGCGGTCGCGCTCGTCGACCACCTCGTGGGGCTCCAGGCGCAGCTGCCGCGCTCGCCGTACACCACGCTGTGGTCACGCCTCGCGGGCTTCCGCCACGCGGAGCTGTCGCAGGCGCTGCTCGACCGACGGGTCGCCCGCATCGCGGTCATGCGCGGGACCATCCACCTCGTGACCGCGGAGGACGCGCTGGTCCTGCCCGGGCTCATCGCGCCGCTGTACGAGCGCGACCTGCGCCAGAACGTCCAGCACGGCGCCGCGCTGCGGATCCTCGACCTCGCGGAGCTCACCGCGGCTGCCCGGGCACTCGTCGAGGCGGAGCCGCGCCCGACGACCGAGCTCGGTCGCCTGCTCGCGGAGCGCTGGCCGGACGTCGCACCCGGGAGCCTGGCCTACGGTGCACGCGGCACGCTCCCGCTCGTCCAGGTCCCGCCGCGCGGGGTGTGGGGCCGGTCCGGTGCGACGACGTGGACGACGACGCGGGCCTGGTTCGGCGACGACCGCGCGGTGGGCGCCCCCGACCTCAGCGACCCGGACGTGCGCTCGGCCGAGCTCGAGCGGCTCGTGCTGCGCTACCTCGCGGCGTTCGGCCCGGCGAGCGTCGCGGACGTGCAGACCTGGTCGGGACTCGGCGGCCTCGCGAGGGTCGTCGACCGCCTGCGCCCCGGGCTCGTGACGTTCCGCGCCGAGCCGGGGCCGGGGTCGGCATCGGGCCGGGAGCTCGTCGACCTGCCCGACGCGCCGCGTCCGGCCCCGGAGACGCCGGCTCCGGTCCGGTTCCTCGCGGACTTCGACAACCTCACGCTCTCGCACGCCGACCGGACGCGGGTCGTCTCGGAGGAGCACCGGCGGGCGCTCGTGACGAAGAACGGGATGGCGCCGGGCACGGTGCTCGTGGACGGGCGGGTGGCCGGCACCTGGGCCGTCACGCGCGAGCGGCTCGACCCGGGCGGCGTGCGCGCGCGGCGCGAGCTCGCGACCCTCACCGTGCGCCCGCTCGTGCCCGTGGACGCCGCGACCCGCACCGCGCTGGTCACCGAGGCGGAGGCGCTCGTCCGCTTCGTCGCGGACGACGCCGCGGAGCACCGGGTCGCGCTCGCCTGACGGACGGCGCCGTGGTCACGCCGCGACGGCGACCGCGTACCCTGCCTCGTCGGCGGTCAGGTCGCCGGTCTCGTGGTCCGCGACCGCGCGTCGCCCGAGCACGTAGACGTAGACCCAGAACGCCGTGAGCACCACGGCCCCGATCACGATCTTGAGCCACCACGGGAGCCCCGAGCCGGTCACGAAGCCCTCGACGAGGCCCGAGACCGCAAGAACGCCCACGAGCCCGAGCGCGACGGTGAACAGCGCGCGCCCCTCCTCCGCGAGCGCGCGGGTGCGGGTGCGCGGGCCCGGCTCGACCCATGTCCAGAACAGCCGCAGCCCGGCCGCCCCGGCGACGAAGATCGCCGTCAGCTCCATGAGACCGTGCGGGGCGATGAGCTGGAGGAACACGTCGAGGCTGCCGTGCTCGGCCATCATGCCGCCGGTCGCCCCGACGCTGACGGCGTTCTGCAGGAGCATCCACACGGGCCAGATGCCGCTGATCCCGAGCGCGACGGACTGCGCCGCGATCCACGCGTTGTTGGTCCACACCATCGCGGCGAACCCCGCGCCCGGGTCGTAGTAGGACGCGAAGGCGTTCTCCACGTACTCCGTGCGCTCGCTGGGCGTGCCCATCGCCGCGAGCGCGTCGGGCTGCGTCGCGACCCACACGCCCGCCACCACGGCGAGCGCCACGCAGGCGAACGTCACGGCGTGCGTCCACCAGCGGATCCGGTAGAGCGCGGCAGGCAGCGACACGACGAGGAACCGGGCCGCGTCGCGCCACGCGGGCTCGTGCGCCCCCGCGATCAGCGAGCGGGCCCGGGCGAGGAGCTGCGAGAGCCGGGTGACGACCTCGGGGTCCGGCGCGCTCGACCGGACGGTCGACAGGTCGGTCGCCACCGCCTGGTAGAGGCGGACGATCTCGTCGGCCTCCGCGCCCGTGAGGCGACGGCGGCGCGTGAGCTCGTCGAGGCGCGCCCAGGAGGGGCTGCGCACCGCGGTGAAGGCGTCGAGGTCCACGCCCGTTACCCTGCCACAGGACGGGCACGGGACGACGAGGGGACGCGGGATGAGCGACGGGATCGTCACGGGCGAGGGCGTGCTGCTCGACGCGCGCCCCACGTCGTTCGCGTCGCGGGTCCTGGCGTCGATCGTCGACCTCGCCGCGCTCGGCGTCGCCGCGTTCCTCGTGCTGGTCATCGTCGGCCAGACGTCCTTCACGCCGAGCGAGGCGTTCCTGCGCATCGCCCTCGTGGCGACGCTCGCGACCGTCATGGTCATCGTCCCGACCACGGTCGAGACGCTGACCCGGGGCCGGTCGCTCGGCAAGCTCGTCGCCGGCATCCGCATCGTGCGGGACGACGGCGGGCCGGTGCGGTTCCGTCAGTCGCTGATCCGGGCCCTCGTCGGCATCGGCGAGCTCTGGCTCACGGTCGGCTCGGTCGCGCTGATCTGCTCGATCGCCCACCCGCAGGGCAAGCGCGTCGGGGACGTGCTCGCGGGGACGTACGCGGTGCGGGTGCGCGGCAAGGCTCCCGCGCGCACCGCCGTCGCGATGCCGCCCCACCTCGCCGCGTGGGCGCACTCCGCGGACGTGCGACGCCTGCCCGACGGGCTCGCTCTCTCGGTCCGCCAGTTCCTCGCGCGCACCGGGACGCTGCACCCCGCGTCGCGCGTGCAGCTCGGGACGCAGCTCGCGGCCGAGGTCGGCCGGTACGTCGCGCCGCTGCCACCCGTGGGCACGCACCCCGAGTACTTCCTCGCCGCGGTGCTCGCCGAGCGGCGTGAGCGCGAGCACGCCGCCGGGTGGCGCGCGGCGCAGCGGGCGGCCCAGGAGAGCGCGCTGCTGGCACGCCTCCCCCACGGCGTGCCGGACCCGGTGGACTGAGCGCCCCTCAGCGCCCGGTCACCGAGAAGTGCTGGTAGTCGACCGGTGACGTCCAGTCCCCGCCCCACCGCCACCCCGCAGCGGCGAACGCGGTGACGACCACGTCGCCCGCGTGCACGACGCCGGGCAGGTCGGGGCGGTCCGCGTACGGCTCGCCCTCGGGCGGCAGCACGAGCGTGCCGCGGACGTAGGGGTTCTCGCGGGGGTTGAGGTCGAGCGCGCGCCCGTAGGCGTGCTCGGACCAGCCGGTGCCCCGCGTGATCGCCCGGCAGTTGAACGCCGACGTGTTGTCCGCGGCCATCGACGCGTCGTCGCTGCCCCCGAAGTCGTCGACGAGGCGCATCGACCGGGTCGGGTACCCGGCGTCGAACAAGGTCCGGAAGATCCCGACGACGCCCTCGGCGACGTCCGCGTGCACCACGAGCTCGCCGGTGACGACGCTTCCCTCGAAATCGTGGTGCGTGAGCGTGAGGTGGCGCAGGTCCTCGAGCGGCACGGGGCAGCCCGGACGCCACGACGGGGCCATGCGCGCCGCGAGGTCGGGTCCGATCTCGCTCACCGTCGCGACGAACTGCGGCGCGGGCGGCTCCGGCGGGACCGTCGGCGGCGGCTCGGCGGGCGGTTCCGGGGCCGCCGCGCCCGGGGTCGTGGTGGCCGGCGTGGTGCTCGGGACGGGACTGCCGGTGGCGGGAGCGCTCGTGGCGGGGGTGCTCGTGACCGTCGCGCTCGCTCCGCCGGGGGCACCGCCGGTGCACCCGCCGAGCGCGAGCGTGAGCAGCAGGACCGCGGGGAGCATGCCGCCGGAGGCCGGGGAGGGACGGCGCGGTTCCCCGGCCGGACGCACGCGCCGCGGTCCCCCGTCCGGACGCCCGCGGCGGGGTCTCGCGGACGGACGCGGGCGGCGCGGTCCCGCGGACGCACGCATCCGGCGCGGTCCGGCGTCCGGCCGTCCGTCGTCCCTCCCCGGCACCGCTCCCCCGTCCGCCATGCACCGATCGTGCCGGACGGCGCTCGCGCTGCACAGGCCGCGGCAGCCGCCGTCGCCCCGAGGACCGGTACGCGCCCCCGGCAGGGGACAATCTCGGGGTGACCGCCACCCTCGTCGCCCGCGGCCTCGCCGCCGCGCACGCCGACCGCACCCTGTTCTCCGGTCTCGACCTCGTCGTCTCCCCGGGCGACGTGCTCGGGCTCGTCGGCGCGAACGGCGCCGGGAAGTCCACGCTCCTGCGGCTGCTCGCGGGCGTCGCGACCCCGGAGGCCGGGTCGGTGACGCTGTCCCCCGCGCACGCGCTCGTCGGCTGGCTCCCGCAGGAGCCCGAGCGGCGTGCCGACGAGTCGGTCGCCGCGCACCTCGCCCGCCGCACCGGGGTCACCGCCGCGCAGGACGCGCTCGACGCGGGGGCGCAGGCGCTCGCCGACGGCGTGCCGGGCGCCGACGACGCGTACGCGCTCGCGTTCGACCGCTGGATGGCCGTCGGGGCCGCCGACCTCGACGAGCGCACCGGGCAGGTGCTCGCCGACCTCGGTCTCACCGTGGACCCCGACCACCCGATGACGGGTCTCTCGGGCGGGCAGGCCGCACGCGTCGGCCTCGCCGCGCTCCTGCTCTCGCGGTTCGACGTGCTGCTGCTCGACGAGCCGACGAACGACCTCGACCTCGACGGGCTCACGCGGCTCGAGACCTTCGTCCGCTCGCAGCGCGCGGGAGTCGTCGTCGTGAGCCACGACCGCGAGTTCCTCGCCCGGTGCGTCACGGGCGTCGTCGAGCTCGACCTCGCGCAGCAGCAGGTCGCGGTGTACGGCGGTGGCTACGACGCCTACCTCGAGGAGCGGGCCACGGCCCGGCGGCACGCGCGCGAGGCGTACGAGCAGTACGCGGACCGGCGCTCGTCGCTCGAGGAGCGCGGGCGCACGCAGCGCGGGTGGATGGAGAAGGGCGTGCGCAACGCGATCCGGAAGTCCAGCGACCCCGACAAGCACATCAAGCACCACCACCGTGAGGGCTCGGAGAAGCAGGCCGCCAAGGCGCGCCAGACCGACCGCATGATCGAGCGCCTCGAGGAGGTCGCCGAGCCGCGCAAGGAGTGGGAGCTGCGCTACGAGATCGCGGCCGCCCCGCGCGGGTCGAGCGTCGCCGCCGTGCTGCGGGGTGCGGTCGTCGAGCTCGGAGCGTCCGAGCGCGGGCCCGGCTTCGTGCTCGGGCCGCTCGACGTGCAGGTCGACGCGGGCGACCGCATCGCGGTGACCGGGACGAACGGCGCCGGCAAGACGACGCTCCTGCGCGCCCTGCTCGGCCGCGCCCCGCTCACCGCCGGCTCGTCGTCGCTCGGCTCGAGCGTCGCCGTCGGCGAGGTCGACCAGGCGCGCGCCGCCCTCGGCGCCGACAGGGCCGGCGCGGAGCCGGTCCCCCTCGTCGAGGCGTTCGCCCGCGAGGTCCCCGACTGGCCGGACGCCGACGTCCGCACCCTGCTCGCGAAGTTCGGGCTCCGCGCCGCGCACGTGACCCGACCCGTCGGGAGCCTGTCCCCCGGCGAGCGCACGCGGGCCGCCCTCGCGCTGCTGCAGGCGCGCGGGGTCAACCTGCTCGTGCTCGACGAGCCGACCAACCACCTCGACCTGCCCGCGATCGAGCAGCTCGAGGAGGCCCTCGAGTCGTACACGGGCACGCTGCTGCTCGTGACCCACGACCGCCGGATGCTGGACGCCGTGCGGGTGACCCGCCGCTGGTCCGTCGCGGACGGTCGGCTCACGGAGTCCTGACCCGCGCGGCGCTCCCCCGTGGGGCGCTCCCCCGCAGGGCGCTCGCCCGCGGGGCGCTCACCCACCCGCTCACCACGCCGGCGTGGCGTGATGGCCGGTGCGGTCGTGCTCAGGCGCCGCGCAGCGAACGGGCGTCGTCCGCGAGCAGGACCGGGATGCCGTCCCGCACCGGGTACGCCAGCGGGTTCTCCGGGTCGGTCGAGTGCAGCTCCGGGGCGCCGTCCGGTCCCACGCCGTCGACGAGCGGCGCATGCGTGACCGGGCAGCGCAGGATCTCGCGGATCCAGGGCTCGAGCGTCCGGGTCGCGGGCGCGGTGTTCTCCGTCATGTGAGCGGTCCCTCTCGTAGCAGTGCGAGCACGTCGTCCCGCACCTTGTCCCTGATGTCCTCGTCGGCGGCCTCGACGAGCAGCTGCACCTCGCGCGGCGCGCCGGACGCCCGCACGGCGAACCACCACTGCGGCGTGGCTCCCCAGTGCGACACCGCGAGGCCGTCGAGCTCGTCGGCGGTCACGGGCCCCGCCCCGCCCAGCGTGACGTAGGCGTGGCGCACGCGCTCGACCGCGGCGGCCACGTCGTCGACCCCGACGAGCAGCAGCCCGGTCGACGCGTACGGCTGGTAGAGCTCGGCGAGCAACGACGCCGGGTGCCGCTGCTCGCCGAGCGCGACGAGCACGTGCAGACCGGCGAGCAGCGCGGGCTCGTCGCCGACGGGGGCCCGGAACGCGAAGCACCCGCCGCGCCCGACGCCGAGCGTCGCACCGCTCTCCGCGAGGCCGTCCGCGTGCGCCGCCCGGCCCACCGGGACGCGCACGAGCTCGGCACCCGCGCCGCCCCCGAGGTCGAGCAGCACCCGCGACGCCAGCACGTCGTGCAGCACGGTCGGGGTGCGGCCCGCGGCCAGCTCCTGGGCGACGACCTGCAGCGCGACGAGCGCCGCGACGACGCCCTCGTCGACGGGCTCACCGTTCTCGTCGACCACCGTGAGGACCGAGCCGTCGGGATCGAGGACGAGGCCCAGGTCGGCCGCGTGCTCGAGCACAGCCGACCGCACGACCCGGAGCGGGGGGACGGCGCCGGTCCCCTGGACGGGCTCCGCGAGCGCCGCACCGTCGTCGGCTCCCCCCGCCTGCCCACGGACGACGCGCACCCCGGTCGCGGCCACGGCCCCCAGGAGCGCGTCGCGGGACGCGTGCGCGCCCGCCTCGCCCGAGGCCTGGACGACCACCGTCAGAGGGCGTCGCCCGGCGACGTCCGCGAGCCGCACCAGCACGGCGTCGCGCGCCTCAGGACGGTCGTCGGCGGAGCTGCCCGGGCTGCTCACGGCAGCTCCCGCGGGTGTCCGACGGTCGACTGCACGGGGCTGGGCACACACCGGAGTCTACCGACCGGCGCCTCCCGGTCCGCCCGCAGCGGGCAGCCGAGCAGCGGCCGGCTCAGGCCTTCTTGCCGCTCCGCGCGAGCACGTCGTCGCGGGTCAGCGGCGTCCCGTCGCCGTCGGTCGGGTACCACCCCTTGTGCTCGCAGCGGTGGCACGAGACGAAGACAACCGCCGTCCCGTCGCCCAGCACCATGCTCAGCCGGGTCAGCGAGTCCGACCCGCACGATGCGCACGTCTCGGTCCCGCGCGGCACCGCCGGCTCGCCGCGGCTGAGCGACCCGAGCGGCGCCGGCTCCTCGCCGGCACGTCCGCGCCCGCGCCTGGGCGTGTCTCCCTGTCCCATGGTGTCTCCCCCCGGAGCCCGTCAGCCCTCGTCGCGCAGGATACGCAGGTGGCCTCGCCGCGGCGCGGTGGACTCCGCCGCCGGGGGCGGGGCCAGGCGTGACGCCGGCTCGGTCACCACCGGCAGCGCTCCCGTGCGCGGCCTGCCCGCCTCGCGCACCGCGTCGGCGAGCGCGAGCAGGTCGTCCTGGCTCGGGCCGGTCTCGACGAACTCGGGCGTGAGCCGTACGACCTCCCACCCGCGCGGTGCGGTCAGCCGCCCCGCGTGCTCGACGCACAGGTCGTACGAGTGCGGCTCGGCGTAGCCCGCCAGGGGCCCGAGCACCGCGGTCGAGTCCGCGTACACGTAGGTCAGGGTGGCGACGGCAGCACGGCCGCACGCCGTGCGCGAACACTGCCGGACGGATCTCACAGGGCAGACCGTACCGCCGCGCGGCCCGCGTCCGGCACTCCCACGCCGCTACAGTGCGACCGTGAGCTCCCTCGCCCGTGGCCGGGTCCCCGAGCCGGCCCCCGTCCGGCGCCGTGACCGCCGTGGACGCGGGCTGCGCGGGCTCCTGCTGCCGACCGACGTGCCCGGCTACCGCACCCGCGCGCAGCGCTTCGACGAGCTCGTGCTCGACTCGGTCGAGCGGCTCGAGAAGCGGTGGGCCCGTCAGCTCGACGGCACCGAGTTCGCGGTCGAGGACGTGCCGCCGTCGAACCCGGCCCCCTGGGAGCGCGGCGGCGTCCCGCTCGGCCGGTACTTCCCCGCGGACGCCGGGCTCCCGGCCCGCATCGTGGTGTACCGCCGGCCCGTCGAGTCGCGTGCGATCGACGTCGCGGACCTCGGGGAGCTCGTCCGTGACGTCGTCGTCGAGCAGGTCGCGCACCTGCTCGGGAAGGCACCGGAGGACGTCGATCCGGAGTACGGCGACGGGCACTAGCCTGTGTCGTCGATGAGCGCCGACGACCCCACCGCCCCCCGTCCTGCCCCCGGACCCGACGCGCGTGCCGACGCCGCCGGAGCGACCGGAGCGGCCACCACCGGCTTCCGCGTCGTCTGCGTCGTCTACCACCCCGGCGACGAGCTCGAGGACTTCGCAGCGTCGCTGGCCCGCGCGACGGCGGCGCCCGTCGAGCTCGTCCTCGTCGACAACGGCACCGACCACACCGTCGCGCGGGACGTCGCCGAGCGGCACGCCGCGCGTGTCGTCGTCCCGGGGTCCAACCTCGGCTACGGCGGCGGCGCGAACGCCGGGGCGTCGGGTGCGACGCAGCCCTGGCTGGTCGTGGCGAACTCCGACCTCGTCTGGGAGCCGGGCTCGCTCGACTCGCTGGCCGCTGCGGCCGAGCGCCACGAGGGCGCCGGCGCGTTCGGCCCGGCGCTGCTCAACCTGGACGGGAGCGTCTACCCCTCGGCGCGCGAGCTGCCGTCGCTGACCCAGGGCGCCGGGCACGCGCTGTTCGCGCGCGTGTGGCCGTCGAACCCGTGGACCCGGGCGTACCAGCGCCGCCAGGAGGTCGTGGGCGACGAGCGTGTGGCGGGGTGGCTCTCGGGCGCGTGCCTGCTGCTGCGGCGCGAGGCGTTCGAGGCCGTCGGTGGCTTCGACACGTCCTACTTCATGTTCTTCGAGGACCTCGACCTCGGCGAGCGGCTCGGGCACGCCGGGTGGCACAACGTGTACGTGCCCGGCGCGCGCGTGACGCACGTCGGGGGGACGTCCTGGCGTGCGCGGCCCGCGAAGATGATCTCGGCGCACCACCGCAGCGCCGCGCGTTACCTCACCCGCCGCTACCACCGCTGGTACCAGCTGCCGGTGCGCGTCGCGATCCGGGTCGGGCTCAAGGCCCGCGAGCTCCTCGAGCTGCGCGCCGCACGCTGACGCGGCTCAGTCGAGCCCGAGCCGCGTCGCCGCCCGGACGCTGACCTGCGAGCCCGTCGGGGCGTCGGCCGCGGGAAGCAGGACCGACAGCAGTGTGCCGTCGGGCCTCCCGACCTCGAGCACCACACCCCACGCGACCTTGACGGCCGGGTCCTCGCCGGCCTCGACGACGAGCTCGATCCCCGTGGTCCCGGCCGCAGCGGGCGCGGCGACGCTCCGCCCGGGCTCGAGCGTGACCGCCTGCTCGCCGAGGACACCGCCCTCGGCGTCGAAGCTGCGGAGCACGGCCTCGACCGGGCGACCGTCGGCCGGGTCGTCGCCGTCGGCGAGCGCCGTGACCACGGTCGTCGCCGCGACGCCCTCGGGCAGCGCGACGAGCCCTCCGCCCCCGGGCGCCGACGACGCGGACCACGCGCGCTCGAGCACCGGGGTGTCGTCGAGCTCGCCGGGCAGGCCCGGACGCGTGGTGGCGGCGGCGGCCACGACGGGCACGTCGGCGTCGACGACGGCCGTGTAGGCGCCCGCCGGCAGCCCGCCGAGGGGCACGTCGGTGACCTCACCCGCTGCGAGCTCGAGCGCGTCGGTCCCGGGCAGCGGCGCGACGCCGTCCGGGCCGAGCATCGTCAGGCGCACGGACCCCGGCTCGGTCGGCGCGAGCACGCGCAGCACGGCCTGGCTCTCCTCGCCGACCGCGGAGGCGAGCACCGAGACGCCGGTGACGACCTGCCGCGTCGAGGGCACATGCCCCGGGACCACGAGATCCGTCCCGGCCGGCGTGAACCCGGTGAGCCGCGACTCCTGGAGGTGCGCGGTGACCGAGCCGCCCGACGCGACGACGTGCACGACGACGCGGCGCTGCTCGGCGGCGACGGCCGGGAGCACGAGCACGCGCTCGGAGCCCGGCGCGACGACCTGCCTCGCTCCGCCGGCGAGCTCGACCGGGCCGGCCGGCCCCCACAGCTCGACGTCGACGTCGCTCGGGGTCGTGCCCGGGTTGGTCAGGACGAGCGACGCCGAGCTCTCGAGCGCGGTGCTGCCGCCGACGAGCCACAGGTCCACGCCGGGCCGCTGGCACGTCGCGGCAGACAGCCCGCGGAGGTCCCCCTCCGTCACGACGCTCGACGTGACGGCGGCGACGCGGGCGGACCGGCCGTCGACCGGGTCGGCGCGCACGACGAGCGGGGCCCGCGGGTCGGGCACGCCCGCGACCGACGCCGGGCCGCCGGCGGTCAGCTCACCGGCGACGTCCCCCGTCCCGAGATCGGTGAGCGAACCCGCCGCCGCGCCACCGTCCGCAGCGGCAGCGGTCAGGGCGTCGACGCGCGCGACGGGGTCGACGGGGGTCGGGTCGAACTCCGAGTCCCCGGCGCCGGTGTCGTCGGGCAGGATCAGCGGCCCGGCGCACACGAGCGTGCTGCGCGGGGGTGGGACCTCGATGACCGCGGGGGCGTCGTCGACGAGCGCCGCCGTGGGGAGCCGGTCGGCGCCGAGGACGACACCGGCGGTGAGCAGCAGGACCGCAGCGCCGGTCACGACGCGCACCACCCGCCCGGGCCACGTGCGCGCGCTCATCGCCGGCCCGCCTTCCGTCGTCGCAGGGGGAGCGCGAACAGCACCGTGAGCAGCAGCACGACGCCCTGCGCGGCCAGCCACGGGGTGCGCTCGGGATCACGGTGCGCCACGACGAGTCGGCCACCGTCGTCACCGAGCTCGAAGGTCTGCCGCCAGCCGTCGGTCACCGCGCGCAGCGGGCGACCGTCGAGCGTCGCGCGCCAGCCCGGGTCCGCGCGCTCGGCGAGCACGAGCAGCCGGTCGCCCGTCCCGGCCTCCACGCGGGTGTCGACCGCGTTGCCGTTCGACGCGACCGCGACACCCGCCGCGGGGTCGTCGCCGGGGGCCACGACGCGCGCCCACGACTGCACGACCTCGACCGGGGTGGCGCCGCGGGTGGCGGCGGACGGCTGCACGCGCCAGATGGCCCCGGAGGGGTTCTCCGTGATGCGCTCGAGCCCCGCCGTCGCGTCGAGGCGTGCCACGAGCTCGGCGCGGCCACGCTCGAGCGCGGCCCGGTCGTCCTCCGCGTCGACCGCGCCGCCGGCGGGCACGGCGGGCACGGCGGGCACGAGCACGTCGGCCACGGCGAGCGCGGCCAGGTCGCCGGACACGTCCCCGCTCGTCGCGCCGGCGAGGCGGGCGACGACGTCCTGGACCTCGTCGGTCGCGTCGTCGGGCTCGGCGAGCGCGGGGGCGTCGACCGGTCCGGTCAGGGTGCGCGTCGTCACGCTCGCGCCGACCTCGACGAGCTGGGCGCCGTCGCCGCGCAGCAGCTGCCATGTCAGGACGCCGTCGACGTCGCCGGTCAGCGCGAGCACGCGCGAGGACGCGGGCTCGGCCTGCGACTGCTGACCGACGGCCGGCACGACGGGCCGGTCGAGCGCGGTGAGCCGCACGGCGTCGCCGTCGCGCGCCTGCCACGCCCACGAGGCGAGGCACAGCACCGGGACCGCGCCGAGGAGCGCCACGAGCACCGCGACGGCGGGCTGGCGCCAGCCGAACGTCGAGCGGGCCAGGCGCGCCGAGATGCCGTCCGCACCCAGTACGCCCGCGGCCAGCAGCCCGGCCCACGCGAAGGAGACAGCCGCCCCGGCCCACGGCAGCACGGAGTCGCCGTCGGCGGCCGCGACCTGGACGACGCCACCCGCAGCGGCCGTCGCGAGCCCGGCGGCAGCCGCGAACCACGCGACCCGCACCGCGCGCGCGGCGGGTGCCCCCCGCAGCAGCGCGAGCAGTGCCGTGAGCAGCACCGCTCCCCCGAGCACGTACGGCCACGGTCCCCGCACGGCGTCGGGGAGCAGCGCGGGCACGAGGGCCGTCGCGGTCGCGGGGACGCCCAGCAGCTGCTCCCACGGCGCGGAGCGCTCGGCCGCGAGTGCGGGCCCCGGGTCGGCGAGCAGGAGCCGCCACCCGGCCGCACCGCGCTCGGACGCCTCGACGAGCAGGGGGCCGAGCACGACGAGCGCCGGGACCAGCACGAGCACGACCCGGCCGCGCGCCCGCGGTGCGGACACCGCGACCACGAGCAGCACGAGCGCCGAGGGGACGAGCAGAACCGGTGCGCCCGCGACGACGACGAGGAGTGCGAGCGCGGCTCCCGCCGCGGCGGCGAACGACCCGCTGGACGGCGGGGGACCGACGCTCACCCCGGGAACGTGCGGGGGCGCCGGCGCGCCGCCCGGGACGGGAGCCGACGCACGCGTGCTGTCGGGGCCGGCCGCAGGCGCCGTCCGGCGTGGTCGGGTGGTCTCGACGTCCTCGTCGAGCGGTTCGAGACCACGGGGTCCGCCCGACGGGTCGGCGGGCTCGGCCCGGGGGGCGCGCGGCGGCAGCGCGCCGCGGGGCCGGGTCGTCTCGACGTCCTCCTCGTCGGCGGCCTGGGCGTGCGGGCCGTCCTCCGGCACCTCGGGGTCGCCCACGGGGAGCGGGCCGGCGGCGAGCCGCACCTCGGACGCGTCCTCCGAGACCGCCTCGTCGGGCTCGCGCTGGGCCGTCGCGAGGCCGGACAGCACCGAGTCGCGGCGCTGCACCCCGATCGCGCGCGCGACGCCCAGCGCGACCCACGGGAGCATCGCGTGCGCGAGCACCGCACCGAGCCGACCGTCACCGACCGCGAGGAGCAGCGCGGGTGCGCCCGCCCAGACGGCGGCGGCCCAGAGGCGGGTCCCCACGGAGCGCGTCGCCGCACCGGCCGCGAACCACGCCCCGACCCCCGCGAGCACGAGCGCGCCCAGCAGCACGACCGCGACCGCGCGCACGAGCTCACCACCGAGCAGCGCCGTGAGCGGCACGAGGACGACGAGCAGCGGGTCGGCCGGCCCGGCGTCGCCCAGTCCTCCCGTGACCCAGCGCGCGAGCGCGGCGTGCGTGAGCTCGCCGAGGTCCGAGGAGGCCTGGACGAGGGCGGGGCCGACGAGCGACGAGCCGCTCGCCACGCGGCCGACGAGCGAGCCGAGCCCGAGCGCCGTCGCGCCCGCGAGCAGCACGACGAGGGCGCCCAGCCCGACGCGGCGGCGGGTCGCGAGCGCGGCGAGCTCACGCAGCTCGAGCTCGCTCGGCGCGCGCCACGTGCGCCGGACCTCGGCACCCGCGAGGCGACGGTCGCGCCACTCGTCCCACACGTCGCGCCACGTCGCCTGCAGAGGGCGCAGCGCGCGCCGGGGCAGCTGACGGGTCGTGCGCCCGCGCCGGCGGGCCCGCACGACCGCCGCGGGGTGCAGCAGCGCGCCCACGGGTGCGGTGAGCTCGGTCCCCGCGAGCAGGGGCTCCTTGGTCGCGACCCGCACGAGCGCACGCACCACCCCCGCGACGAGCGCGAGGAGCGCCACGACAGGCACGAGCGGCAGCGGCGCGGTCACGAGCCGCTGGTGCAGCAGCGCACGGCGCCGGGCGGCGAACGACCGGCGCGGGTCGGCGTCGTCCGCGAGGCCGTCGCCGTCCGCGTCGACGTCCACGTCGGCCCCGGGTCGCTCGACCCCGCGCAGCCCCGCGTACGTCGCCTGGGCGTGCCGCACGACCGCGGCGGGCACGACGACGACGCGGTGACCGGCGAGCCGGGCGCGCCGGGACAGGTCGAGGCCGTCGCCGAACGGACCGAGCGCGGGGTCGGGACCGTCGAGCTCGTCCCACACGTCGCGCCGCACGAGCGCGCCCGCGATGCCGACGCCCAGGACGTCCTCCCGGCCGTCGTGCTGCCCCTGGTCGACCTCGGAGTCCTCGATGCCGGTCATCCGGCGACCCGACCGCGACGTGCGGACCCCGACCTCGAGGAGACGTGTGGGCTCGGTCCAGGTGCGCTGCTTGACCCCCGCGACCGCGACCGAGGGCGCGTGCTCGACGGCGCGGAGCAGCTCGGAGAGCGCGGCCGGCTCGGGGGCGCTGTCGTCGTGCAGCAGCCAGAGCCAGGTGCGGTCGGGCTCCCGCTCGGGCCGCGCGACGAGGCTCGGCGGGGCGACGTCCACGAGCGCGCGCCGGACGGCCTCGCCAAAGGTGCGAGCCCCCGGGACGTGCAGCTCGACGATCTCGGGGGCGCCCGTCCCGAGGGCCGCGAACGCGCCGCGGGCGAGGCGCGGGACGTCCTCGTCCGCGTGCGGGCCGGCGTCGACGACGAGCACGCGCGCGGGCACGACGTCCTGGGCACCCACGGCGCGCAGCGTCGCCGGCAGGTAGCGGGTGGAGCCGAGGGTCACCACGACGGCGGTCACCGCCGAGGCCAGGCGCGTGGCACCGAGCAGGGGCTCCGAGGGGGCGCGCAGGGGCAGGGGGAAGTCAGTCATCCTGCCGACATCATGCCCTGCGGCGGCTCGGGTCAGACGACCCGGCGCTTGAGCTTGCGCCGCTCCCGCTCCGAGAGACCGCCCCAGATGCCGAACCGCTCGTCGTTGGCGAGCGCGTACTCGAGGCACTCGGCGCGCACGTCGCAGCCGGTGCAGACCTTCTTGGCCTCACGGGTCGACCCGCCCTTCTCGGGGAAGAAGGCCTCGGGGTCGGTCTGCGCGCACAGGGCACGCTCCTGCCAGCCCATGAGCCCGTCGTCCTCGGGCGTGCCGAACAGGGGAAGGACGTTCGAAGGCAGCTCGGCGACCTGCGTCGTGCCGAGTGCGTCGGAGGGGAAGGATCCGTCACCGTCGAGCAGATTCCACATCATTCCTCCGTGCTCGATCGTGCTGGCCATCACGTGTGCGCGCCGCCCCCGTGGGTCGGAGCGCGATTCGCTCCAGGTGAAACTGTTCTCAGAATTACACGCGTGTCGTTTCCGTACGTCAAGCGGGGGTGTGCTAGTTGGGGTGGTTTGTCGGGTGAATTGTGCACGACACGGCACGACACGCCGCGTCCTACGCTGACCGCATGCATCCCTCGACCGTCGCCGACCTCCTGCGTGCGCTCCAGCCCGAGCCGGGCCGTCCGCGCCTGACCTGGTACGGGTCCGGCGGCGAGCGCGTCGAGCTCTCCGGGGCCGTGCTCGAGAACTGGGTCGCGAAGACCGCGAACCTCCTCGTCGAGGAGCTCGACGCCGCGCCCGGCGCCCGCGTCGTGCTCGACCTGCCGCCGCACTGGCGCACCGTCCTCTGGGCGCTCGCCACGTGGCGGACGGGAGCGTGCGTCGTCGCCGCGGAGCCGGGCGGTGCCGCGGCGGACGGTGCCGACGCCGTGGTGACCGACCGTCCCGGACCGTGGGGCACGGCCGTCCCCGTCGTCGCGGTCACCCTGCCGGCGCTCGCCCGCCGGTACGACGGCGAGCTGCCGCCGCGTGCGATCGACGCCGCCGCCGCGGTCATGACCTACGGGGACGTCCTGGGCTGGGTCCCGGACCTCGACCCGACGGCGGACGCGCTCGTGGCGGACGGCCTCCGCGTCGCGCACCGGGACCTGCTGACGTGGGCGGGAGCGCCCGGGGCCCCCGGCGCACGGACCCTCGTCACCGCGCCGGACGGCCCGGGACGCGCGGCGGCGACCGTCACGTTCGCCCGCTCGACGCTCGCGGTCCTCGGCGGGGCCGGCTCGGTCGTCGCGCTGTCAGCCGAGGTCGCGCGGGAGCTCGCGGCCGACCCCGCCCGCCGGACCCGGGTCCTGTCCTCGGAGCGCGTCGAGGTCGAGGCCCCTCTCGGCTGACCCGCCGGCGGCACCCGCAGCACCGGTCGCACGAGCAGCCGCAGCGAGGCCGTCGGGACCGTCGGCACCGTCGGGCGACCCGAAGCGGGCGACCGCGACCGCGCCGGCCAGCACGAGCAGGAACCCGACGAGCGTGCTGAGCCCGGCCCCCGTCGCCGGGCGGTCCCCCGCGAGCACCATCCCGAGCCCCGCGCCGGCCACGGTCTCGACACCGACCATGACCGCGGTCGCGGCGACGACGGGGGCGCGCTGCAGCGCGAGCGCGGTGAACAGCAGACCCAGCGCACCGGCGACCGCCATCGCCCACGAGACCGGGTCGCCCAGCAGCACCGCCGGGGACAGCCCGCGCAGGGTCCGGGCACCGACGGCGAGCATCGCGTACTGCCCGCCCGCGGCGACCGCCAGCACGAGCCCCGCGCGGGCCGACGGCGCCGAGCGTGCGGCTGCGCCCCCGAGCAGCGCGAGCGCGACGACGAGCGCCGCGACGACGACCCGGGTGCCCGTGCCGCCCGTCTGCGCGGGCGCGGGCGCGACCGTCAGCGCGAGGAGCACGAGGCCGGCGCCGGTCCCCAGGAGCGCGAGCACCTCGGGCCACCGCAGACGCGCGCCGAGCACGAGGGTCGCCAGCACGGCGGCCACCGCGAGGCTCGACGCCCGGCCGGCCTGCACCACGAACAGCGGCAGCGTGCGCAGCGCACCGAACGACAGCGCGAACCCGGCCGCGACCAGGACCAGCGCCGCGACGTACACGGGGCTGCGCGCGAGCCGTGCGACGAACGAGAGGTCGACCCCGGAGCCGACCGGTGCCCGCCGCGCAGCGAGCGCCTGCAGCACCGTCGCCGTTCCTGAGCAGACCGCCGCGAGGGCGACGCTCACGAGTGCAAAGATCACACGAACCTCCTCACAAGACACACACAAGTCCTCGGTGAGGGGCCTGGGGGCGGCCCTATGCTCGGCCCCGGTGCCGTGCCGGGCGTCACCGTACAGGGGAGCGCGATGCACACGAAGACGGCGGTCACACCGACGCCGAGCAGCAGCCCGACCGCAGCCGGACGGTACCCGTGGGCCGCCGTCCTGGGCGTGTACGCGCTCGTGGCGACGACCCTCACGGCGGTCGCCGCATGGACGTGGAGCACCGTCCCGGCGGTCCACCACGCCCCCGTGCAGCAGGGTCCCGGCTGGCTCGACGCCTGGTACCAGTACGACGCCGGCTGGTACTACGAGATCGCGACGACCGGCTACCGGTACACCCCGGGCCAGCAGTCCTCGATCGCGTTCTTCCCGGTGTACCCCCTGTCCGTCCGCGGTCTCGGGAACCTCGTGGGCGACCACCAGGTGGCCGCGTGGGTCGTCGCGGTGCTCGCGGGCGCCGCGTCCGTGCTGCTCTTCGGCCGCTGGGCGTGGGCACGGCTCAGCCGGCCGGCGGCACTGACCGCGCTCGCGGTCCTCATGCTCTACCCCTACGCGTTCTACCTCGACGGCGCGATGTACGCCGACTCGACGTTCCTGCTCTCCGCGATCGGCGCCTTCGTGCTCCTGGAGGGCCGCCGCTACTGGCTCGCGGGTCTCGTCGGTGCGCTCGCGACCGCGGGCCGACCGGTCGGCGTCGCGGTCGCGATCGGCCTCGTCGTCCGCACGCTCGAGCTCCTCGCGCAGGACCGGGCCCGCGCGGCCGACCCGGACGCCCCGGCGGTGCGCCCGTCGTGGCGCGAGCTCGTCGGCGCCGTCCGCGACGTCCGGCTGCGCCAGGCGGGGGTCCTCGCGTCCGTGCTCGGCCTCGTCGCGTGGTGCACGTTCCTGTGGCTCGAGTTCGGCAACCCGGTCGCCTTCGTCGAGGTCGAGTCCGCGCCGGGCTGGGACCAGGGCGTCGGGCCGCGGACGTGGTTCAAGGTCGTCTACCTGGGCACGCTCGTGAACGGGCCGCTCAAGATGACGGGCCTGCTGACCGCGCAGGCCCTCGCGTGCCTGTGCGCGGTGCTCCTGCTGCCGCGCGTCTGGCGCCGCCTCGGCTGGGGCTACCTCGCGTACGCCGCGGTCGTCCTCGCCATCCCCATCATCGGCACGAAGGACTTCATGGGAACCGGACGGTACGTGCTCGTGGCCTTCCCCGTCATGGCGGTCGCGGGCGAGCTGCTCGCCGAGGAGCGCCTGCGCCGGGTGCGGCCCGTCGTCCTCGTGCTCATGGGGGCGCTGCTCGTGACCATGACCGCGCTGTTCGGCCGAGGGGTGGGTGTCGCGTGAGCACCGAGCAGCCGGTGGTGGAGCGCTTCGGCACGCTGTCGATCTTCTTCCCGATGTGGAACGAGGAGCAGTACGTGCGCCGCGCGGTCCAGGCCGCCTCGGAGGTGTGCGCCCTGCTCGTCGAGTCCGGCGACATCCAGGACTACGAGCTCGTGATCGTGGACGACGCCTCGACCGACGCGACCCCGCAGATCGCCGACGAGCTCGCGGCCACCGACCGGCACGTGCGCGTCGTGCACCATCCCGAGAACCGCAAGCTCGGCGGCTCGATCAAGAGCGGCCTGGCCGCGGCGACCGGCGACCTCGTGCTCTACACCGACGCGGACCTGCCGTTCGAGATGATCGAGCTCGTCCGCGCGATCCGCGTGCTGCGCACCTACGAGGCCGACGTCGTCAGCGCGTACCGCCTCGACCGCACGGGCGAGGGCCCGCGTCGTGCCGTGTACTCGTTCCTCTACAACGGCCTCGTGCAGCTCATGTTCGGGACGCGCGTGCGCGACATCAACTTCGCGTTCAAGCTCATCCGGCGCCGTGTGCTCGAGGACATGACCCTCGTCAGCGAGGGCTCGTTCATCGACGCCGAGCTCGTCGTGCGTGCGCAGCGCTCGGGCTTCCAGGTGCTGCAGATCGGTGTCGACTACTTCCCGCGCACGCGCGGTGTCTCGACGCTGTCGTCCTTCGGCGTGATCCGCACGATGCTCGGCGAGATGTTCCGCCTGCGCTCCGAGCTCAAGGCGGTCACCCCGGTCACGCGGACGCCCGCCGCGTGACGCGGCTGCTCGTCGTCACGGCGGACGACCTGGGCCTGACCCCCGGCGTGAACCGCGCGGTCCGCAGGGCGCACCTCGACGGCATCGTGACGTCGACGTCGCTGCTCGCCGTAGGCCGGGCGTTCGACGACGCCGTCGCGATGCTGCGCAGCACGCCGACGCTCGAGGTCGGGGCGCACCTCGCGCTCGTCGGTGAGGACGCCCCGCTGCTGACCGCACGCGAGGTGCCGACCCTCGTGGACCGCCGCGGTGCCTTCCCGCTGTCCTACCGGACGCTCGTCGCGCGGGCGGCCGCCGGCCGGGTCGACGTCGACGACGTCCGGCGCGAGCTCGGCGCGCAGCTCGAGCGGATCCGGGGCACGGGGTTGCCGCTGACCCACGTCGACACGCACCAGCACACCCACCTGTGGCCGGCCGTCGGGCGGGTGGTCGTCGAGCTCGCGACCGCGCACGGGGTGGCCGCGGTCCGCACCCCGCGCAGCCGCTCGCGCGGACCCGTCGGCCTCGGCGTGTCCGTCCTCGCGCGCGCCGCCGCACGCCGGGCCACCCGCGCCGGGCTGGTCACGACCGCGGACTACGCGGGCCTCGACGAGGCCGGTGCACTCGACCAGGACCGCCTCGCCCGTACGGTGCGCGCCGCCGCCGCGCACGGTGGCGCGACGCTCGAGATCAACACGCACCCGGGTGTCGAGCCCGACCCGGACCTGGCCCGCTTCGCGTGGGGGTACCGCTGGTCCGACGAGCTCGCGATGCTCCTCGACAGCGGTACCCGCGGGCTCCTGGCCGACTCCGGGTACCGCCTCGGCGGCTTCGACGACCTGCCCCGACCGACCCGTGGAGGAACCGACGATGAGCGTGCGTGAGCGCCGACCCGACGTGGCCGGGCGCGCCGCGCTCGAGCTGTACCGAGCGGCGCCCGCGGGCGTGCGTGCGCACGTCGCGATCCGCTGGTGGACGGCGCCGTTCCCCGCGGTCGCCGCCGCGCTGCCCACGAGCGGGCGCATCGTCGAGATCGGCTGCGGGCACGGCCTGTTCAGCGCGTACGCCGCGCTGGCCGAACCGGGCCGCGAGGTCCTCGGGACGGACATCGACGCGGAGAAGATCGGGCACGCGCGCGCGGCCGCGACCTCGACGCCGCGCCTGGAGTTCGCGGAGGGGGTCTCGGGCACGGTGCCGCCCGGCCCGTGGGACGCCGCGGTGTTCGTCGACGTCCTCTACCTGCTGCCCGCGGCGGAGCAGCGCCGCCTGCTCGCGGAGGCGGTCGCGGCGCTCGCCCCCGGCGGCCGCGTCGTGATCAAGGAGATGGGCTCGGAGCCGGCGTGGAAGGTCCGCTGGAACACGGTCCAGGAGACCCTCTCCGTCAAGGTCCTGCGGATCACCGAGGGCTCCTCGTTCGACTTCGTGCCGCCCGCGACGACCGCCGGCTGGCTCACCGACCTCGGGCTCACCGTGGAGGCACGCCGGCTCGACCGCGGCCGGGCGCACCCGCACCACCTGCTCGTCGGCCACCGCGCCTGAGCGCACCCGAGGCCCGGTGAGCCGCCCACCGCCGGCGAAACGGCGCAGCCGAGCGTGCGGGGCCGAGCGTGCCGGGCCGAGCGTGCGGGGCCGAGCGTGCGAGGGCCGTGCGCGAGGGTGGGCACGCGCACGCTCGGCCCCGTCCGCGAGGGGACGGCGACGCGGGGTCCCTCCGCGGTCCTGCACCACCGGCGAGGCCGCACCCGGACCGGGCGCGGGCCGTGCCGCCGCACCGGTCAGGGCACGTCGGCCTGGACGAGCCTCCCGACGCCCCGCACGCTCAGCGGGCCGTCCGACGCGGGCGCGAAGGCCGTCTGCCCGCGCGTGAGGGTGAGCTCGCCGTCGTCGCGCGAGGACACCGTGACCTCGCCCTCGAGGCACAGCAGGATCCGCGGTCCGCGGCCCGGGAGCGGGTGGGTGCTCTCGTCGTCGACCGTCGTGACCGACAGCTCGAAGTCGTCGACCGGCGCGTAGTACACCTTCGTCGCGCCGTGGAACGTCTCGGGCGCGATACGGATCGGCGGCGCCGCGACGTAGTCGACGTTGCGCAGCAGCTCGTCGACGTCGACGTGCTTGGGGGTGAGGCCCGCGCGCAGCACGTTGTCGGAGCTCGCCATGACCTCGACCGCGAGCCCGCTCAGGTACGCGTGCACCCCGCCCGCGGGGACGAACATCGCGTCGCCGGGCTGCAGCGTGACCGGGTTGAGCAGGAGCGACGTGACGATGCCCGGGTCGCCGGGGTACTCGCGCGCGAGCACGGCGACCGTGCGGTCGGCGCGCGGCGACGGCGAGCCGGCCGCGAGGCGCTCCGCGCACGCGTCGACGAGCTGCTGGACCTCCTCGACCGACGGCCGGGTCGCGGGCTCGAGCAGCTGCGTGAACGCGGCCCGGATGCCGTCCGCGGACGGCTGCGCGGCGAGCACCCCGTGCAGCTCCTTGGCGAGCGGAGCGTCGAGACCCGCGAAGAGCTCGGCGGCACGGCGCGGCGCCCGGAACCCGCACAGCGCCTGGAACGGCGTCAGCGCGTAGACGAGCTCCGGCTTGTGGTTCGCGTCGCGGTAGCTGCGGTGCGGCGCGTCGATCGGCACGCCCGCCGCCTCCTCCTCCGCGAACCCCTCCACCGCGCGCGTCACGTGCGGGTGGACCTGCAACGACAGGGGGTGCTCGGCGGCGATGATCTTCAGCAGGTAGGGCAGGGCAGAGCCGAAGCGCGCCTCGACGTCCCGGCCGAGCGTGCGCGCGGAGTCCGCGGCGATGACCTCGGTCAGCGGGACGCGCGCGCCGTCGTCCTCGACCCACGACGGCGAGCTCGGGTGCGCCCCCATCCAGACCTCCGCGACCGGCGTCGACCCGGCCTCGGTCCCCATCAGGTCCGGGATCGCCGTGGTCGACCCCCAGGCGTAGCTCTGGGTCGGGTTGCTGATGCGGTGCACGGCGAGGTCCTCGACTGGTCGAACGGTCACGGGCGCTCGATGGTATCGGTCCGGCGTCCGGAGACCCGAGTCGACCGGGACACCTGCACCCGACCTGCACACGAACGCGCACGAACACCTCGGGAGTGCGCCACACTAGGGCACCATGCGCGGGATAATCCTTGCCGGCGGTTCCGGCACCAGGCTGCACCCCATCACCCTGGGTGTCAGCAAGCAGCTCGTTCCGGTCTACGACAAGCCGATGATCTACTACCCCCTGTCGACCCTGATCGCGGCCGGCATCCGCGACGTGCTGGTGATCACGACGCCGCACGACGCGGAGCAGTTCCGGCGGCTCCTCGGTGACGGCTCGCAGTTCGGCATCGCGATCAGCTACACGGTCCAGCAGGAGCCCAACGGGCTCGCGCAGGCGTTCGTGCTCGGCGCCGACTTCGTCGGGCAGGACACCGTGGCGCTCGTGCTGGGCGACAACATCTTCTACGGCGCGGGCCTCGGCACGCGCCTGCAGCGGTTCTCCGACATCGAGGGCGGGGCGGTGTTCGCGTACCGGGTCGCCGACCCGACGGCGTACGGCGTCGTGGAGTTCGACGACGCCGGCCGTGCGCTCTCCCTCGAGGAGAAGCCCGCGAACCCGCGGTCCAGCTACGCCGTGCCGGGTCTGTACTTCTACGACAACGACGTCCTGGCGATCGCCCGCGACCTCGAGCCCTCGCCCCGCGGCGAGTACGAGATCACCGACGTCAACCGGGCCTACCTCGAGCGGGGCCGGCTCCAGGTCGAGGTGCTCCCGCGCGGGACGGCGTGGCTCGACACCGGCACGTTCGACTCGCTCCTCGAGGCCTCCGACTACGTGCGCACGATCGAGCACCGGCAGGGGCTGAAGATCGGGGCGCCCGAGGAGATCGCGTGGCGTCGGGGCTTCCTCGGCGACGACGAGCTGCGAGCGCGCGCCGAGGGGCTCGTGAAGTCCGGCTACGGCACGTACCTGCTGGGTCTGCTCGACGAAGGGCGCTGAGCCGGTCGCGGCGGCGCGCCGGCCGCGCAGCGGGGGGCGGCGCACACGCTCGACCGCGCTCGGCGCGCGGAACGTCGACCGGGTGACGCGGTCGGGCCGGTGCGCGGCGGAGCACCGGCCCGGGTCGCGGCGCGCCGCCCCGCGGGCGACCCTGCGGCGGGGTCAGCGGCCGCGTCGGCGACGCACGGCGGCCTCGAACGCCTTGATGTGCGCTGCCGCCGCGGCGTCCCACGTGAACAGCGCCGCCCGCTCGACCGCCCGGCTCGCGAGGTCGGCGCGGCGAGCGGGGTCGGCGAGCAGCGAGCGCAGCGCCGCCCGGAGGCTCGCCTCGTCGGTCCCGGCGTACTCGACCGCGTCGCCGCCGACCTCGGGGAGCGAGAGCTCGCGGCTCGTCAGCACGGCCGCACCGCACGCCATCGCCTCGAGCACCGGGAGCCCGAATCCCTCGCCGAGGCTCGGGTAGGCCACGAGCGCCGCTCCTGCGAGGTAGCCGGCGAGGTCCTCGTACGGCAGGTAGCCCGGGCGGACGAGCTGCAGCCCCACCGGGACGGCCGCGACCGCGGGGTCGACCTCGCGGTCCCAGCCCCGCCCGCCGGCGAGCACCAGGGCCGGCGCCGGCTCCGTGCCCTCGACCGCGCCGGCCCACGCGCGGACCAGCGCGGGCACGTTCTTGCGCGGCTCGAGCGTCCCGAGGAACGCGACGTACGGACGGCCCTCGAGCCCGAGCGACCGGGCGACCCGTGCGCGCTCGGCCTCCGGCACCGGGTGGAAGCGTGCGGTGTCGACGCCGTGGTGCGCGACGACGAACCTGCCGGCGTCCCCGCGCACGTGCGCGAGCACCTGCTCCTGCGTCGCGTGCGAGGGGACGACGAGCGCGTCGGCGCGGGCCACGGCGAGCCGCGTCGCGGTCGTGAAGAACGCCCGCTTGACGCGTGAGTGCACCTCGGGCGCGCTGAAGAACGTCGCGTCGTGGAGCGTCACGACGCGCGCCGCGTCGACGCGCGCAGGCATCGTGTAGTGCGGGCTGTGCAGCACGTCGGCCCCGACGGAGCGCACGACCCCGGGGAGGCCGACCTGCTCCCACGCGAGCCGCGCGGCGCGCGAGGCGATCCGGCCGGGTGCGGCGAGCACGTCGACGCCGGCGGCACCACCGAGCGCCGCGACGTCGCGCTCCTGCGCCGCGACGACGACGTCGACGCCCGCACGGGCCAGCGCGGGGCACAGCTCGGCGACGTAGCGACCGACGCCGCCCAGGTCAGGGGGGATCGCCGTGGCGTCGACCAGGACGCGCATCCGCTCGCGGCGCGGCGCGGCGGTCATGCCGGGCCTGCTGACCGCGTGCTGCTCGCGACGCGGGAGCGCGGGACGGCCCGGGCCGTGCTGTGGTGCACGTCGCGAGCGCCGGGACGTGCGGGCGCCCCGTCCCGTGGGGGTGCCGCGGCGTCCCGTGCACGGCTCGGGCCCGGCAGGGGGTGAGGTGTCATGTCGCTTCCGGTGTGCGGGTAGGGACGCGGGCCGCCGGCGTCCGTCAGGCCAGCACCGTCGCGGCGGCCAGGTCCCAGCGCGCGCGCCACTCGCCAATGGGCTCGACCCCGGCACGCTCGAGCGCGCCGTGCCCGAGGGCGGAGTACGCGGGACGGGGTGCGGGGCGCACGTACGCGGCCCCGGACGTCGGCCGCACGATCTCCGGGTCGAGTCCCGCAGCACCGACGGCCGCGGCCGCGAACTCGAACCAGCTCGCCTCGCCGGTCGCGGTGCCGTGGTACGTCCCGCTCGGCGCGCCGGCGTGGACGAGGCGCACGACGAGCGCGGCGAGGTCCGCCGACCACGTCGGCTGCCCGACCTGGTCCGAGACCACGTCGAGCCCGCCCCGCTCGCGCGCGACGCGCACGATGGTCTTGGGGAAGCACGGTCCGCCCGCGCCGTAGAGCCACGCGGTCCGCACGATCAGGTGGTCGGGCGCCTCGGCGGCGACGGCCCACTCCCCCGCGGCCTTGGTCCGGCCGTAGGCCGAGCGCGGGGCGATCGGTGCTTCCTCGGCGTACGGGGTCGTCGCGTCGCCCGCGAAGACGTAGTCGGTCGAGACGTGCACGAGGCGCGCGCCGGAGAGCCGGGCGGCGCGGGCGAGCCGCGCGGGCCCGACGGCGTTGACCGCGAACGCGTCCGCCTCCCGGGACTCGGCGTCGTCGACGGCGGTCCACGCCGCGCAGTTCACGACGACCTCCTGGCCGGCGACTGCGCGCTCGACCTGCGCCGCGTCCGTGACGTCGAGCTGGTCGCGGCCGAGTGCGACGACGTCCTCGCCGGCCGACCGCAGGGCGGCCACCACGTCCTGGCCGAGCATCCCGCCCGCTCCCGTCACCAACCAGCGCACTGCGTCTCCCTGTCCTCGACCTCCGACGGGAGGAGCCTACTGGGGCACTAGGCTGACCTGGTCGTCGCCTCGTCGAAGGAGTGTCTGTGGAGTACCGCGAGCTCGCCGTGCCCGGTGCGTGGGAGTTCACTCCGCGCCTCCTCGGAGACCCCCGGGGGCTGTTCCTCGAGCTGTTCAAGGTGGGCCCGCTGATCGACGCGGTCGGCCACCCGCTCGACCTGCAGCAGGCGAACTGCTCGGTGTCCGCCGCGGGCGTCGTGCGCGGGGTGCACTTCGCCGACGTGCCCCCGGGTCAGGCGAAGTACGTCACGTGCGTCGCGGGTGCGGTGCTGGACTTCGTCGTGGACGTCCGCGTGGGCTCCCCGACGTTCGGGACGTGGGACGCGGTCCTCCTCGACGACGTGGACCGCCGCGCGGTCTACCTCTCCGAGGGCCTCGGCCACGCGTTCGTCTCGCTCGAGGACGGCTCGACCGTCGTCTACCTGTGCTCGTCGGGCTACTCCCCCGGGCGTGAGCACGGCGTCCACCCGATGGACCCGCAGCTCGCGCTGGCGTGGCCCGAGACGGGGCGCGACGGCCGGCCGCTCACCCTGCAGCTGTCCGAGAAGGACGAGGCGGCGCCGACGCTCGCGGAGGCCGTCGAGCAGGGCCTCCTGCCCGACCACGAGACCGTGCGCGCGTACGTCGAGGGGCTCCGCGCACGTTGAGCCACCCGGACCGCCTGTCCGTCACGCTCACCGTCGAGCAGCTCTGGCAGCCCGTCCCCGGCGGCTCGGGGACGTACGTCCGCGAGCTGGCCGCGGCGCTCGGCGCCCGCGCGGACGTCGACGTGCGCGGGCTCAGCGCGCGGCACGGCGCACCACCGGACCCCAGCTGGTCGCTGCCGCCGGGCCTCGACGTCGTGGCGGCACCGCTGCCGAGGACTGCGCTCTACGAGGCGTGGAACCGTGCCCGCCTGCCCCGTGCCGGCCGTGGCGCCGACGTGGTCCACGCGACCACGTGGGCGGTCCCGGGCACGCGCGTCCCGCTGGTCGTGACGGTGCACGACCTCGCGTTCCTGCGCAGCCCCGAGCACTTCACGTCGCGTGGCAACGCGTTCTTCCGGCGCGCCCTCGACGTCGTGCGGCGGGAGGCGGCGGTCGTGGTCACGGTCTCCGACGCGACGCGGGAGGACTGCGAGCGTGCCGGGATCGCGCCCGAGCGGGTCCGGGTCGTCCCGCACGGCGTGCGCGTCCCCGCAGTGGGCCCGGACGAGGTCGACCGGCTCCGGCGCCGGCACGGGCTCGACCGGCCCTACGTGCTCTGGTGCGGGACGGTCGAGCCGCGCAAGAACCTGCGCACGCTGCTCGAGGCGTTCCGGCACGTGCTCGACGACGACCCGGGCGTCGACCTCGTGCTCGTGGGGCCGAGCGGGTGGGGCGACGCGTCGGCCGAGACCGCCCGGGCGGCGCTCGCGCTGCCGGAGGGGCGCGTGCACCGCCTCGGGAGCCTGAGCACCGCTGATCTGCACGCGGCGTACGCCGGCGCCCGCGCGTTCTGCTTCCCGTCGCTGTGGGAGGGCTTCGGCCTGCCGGTGCTCGAGGCCATGGCGCACGGGCTGCCGGTCGTCACGTCGGCCGGCACCGCGACGGCCGAGGTCGCGGGCGACGCCGGGATCCTGGTCGACCCGCTCGACGCGCGCGCGCTCGCCGAGGCGATCCGCACGGCGACCGCCGACCGGCACGGCGAGCTCGCGGCGCGCTCGCGCACGCGGGCCGGCGCCTTCACGTGGGAGGCGTGCGCCGCTGGGACGGTCGACGCCTACCGCGCGGCCCTGCGCTCCCCGACCCGGTGACGCGCGGCGATCCTGACCCGGTGACGCGCCGCGATCCTGACCCCGGTGCCGCGCCGGGCTCACGGACACGGACGGTCAGGGCACGAGCTCAGGTACCCCGACCTCCTCGACGACGAGGCCGCCGAGCGTGACGGTGTTCGGCGAGTCGACCGTGATCACGGTGCGTCCCGGCGGCACGTCGACGCGCTCGTCCAGCACACCGACCCCTGCGGTGAGCGGGACCGTGACCTCCGCGTCCCCGATCCGGAGCACGATGCTCTCGTCCGTCCCGGGCTGCGACGTGACCGACGCCTGGACCCGGAGCGGGACGCTGTCGTCGCGGCCGTTGTCGAGGACGATCCCCTCGCTCCCGGGGGGGAGCACCCAGTCGGACCGACCCGTCGGGCCGGGCATCGTGCCCACTGCCTTCCCCGCGTACGGCAGGACCGGGGCCACGACGGCCTCGGCGACCTCGCGGACCGCCTCCGGCGGGTTGTTCCCGTCGAGCGACTCCGCCTCGTCGAGCAGGGAGTACAGGGCGAAGCGTCCGTCCCGGCTCTCGGCGACGGGGGCACCGGCGGCCTCCGCGAGCTCCCGCTCGATCGGCCCGGCCGCCTCGCCGTACGCCGTGCGGTCGACCACGACGGCAGCGAAGCCGGCGGCTGTCAGGTTCGTGACCATCCTCGGCGGCGACTGCTGCGCGACGACCGCGCCCCAGTCCGTGGTCGACCGGCCCTTGATCCCACCGCCGGACCAGCGCAGGTCGTCGGAGTGCAGGTACGGGCGCAGCTGGTCGGTGTCGAACACCCCGTTGACGGACGGGGTCTCCGGGAACCCCGCGTAGGGCAGCTGGAAGACCATCGCGCCCTCGGGCAGCGCATCCTCGACGGTCGTGACCCACTCCTCGTCGGCCGCGTACGCCACCGCCGACGCCTCGTAGGCCGGCACGTAGGCGCGCGGGACCTGGTCGATCGACCCGACGACGACCAAGCCGCCCGCGACCACCACCGCGGCGCCGCGCCGGACGCCGGTGCTCCACCCCTGCCGGCGGGCGAGGTACGCGAGGAAGGCGTCGATCACGAGGCCCACGACGGCGAGGCTCAGGACGGCGATGACGATCGACATGCGGTTCCAGCCGCGCAGGCTGGACGTGAGGAACGAGAGGAACGTCGCGAGCCCACCGACGGTCGAGCACAGGAACGCGACGACGACGAGCAGCGAGAGCAGCTCGATCGTGCCCGTCCGGCTGCGGTGCGTGGGGTCGGCGGCGTCGCGCTCGGGCGAGCGCCGCACGAGCCGCAGCAGGGGCACGGCGAGCGCGCACACGAGGCCCAGCGCGGCGACGATGCCGAGCGACGGGTTCTCGGACAGCAGCGGGTACGTCGAGTCGTAGCGTCCCCGGATGCGCTCGAACAGGTCGAACCGGTGCCCGGGGACGGGGAGCAGGAGCTGGGCGAGCTTGAGCGCGTAGATCTCGACCTCGGCGGCGTTGCGCACGAGGCCCGCGGCGCTCGTACCGTTCCGGTGCGCGTAGACCAGGTCGGGCGCCATGTTCGCGAGCACCACGGCGACCAGGACGAGGCCGGCGCCGGCCGCGCCGGCGAACCGTCGCCAGTCGTGGTCGCGCAGGAACGCCGCGCCGCCCGCGACCGCGAGCAGGATGACGACGAAGACCGCGTAGTACGACGACGCCGTCGCGAGGAGCGCGAGGACGACGACCGTCGTCGCCCCCCGGCCCGTGAGCAGCCCGAGGACCCCGCCGCGACGGCCGCGGCCCCACACGTGCTCGCCTCGGAGCACACGCAGGACGATGACGAGCGCGAGCGGCAGCGGGTAGTACGACGCGAGCCACAGGTGCCCCTCGCCGCGCAGGAAGTGGTACGGCGCGACGGCCAGCAGGACCGCGAGCGCGACGGAGAGGGGCCGCGACACCCCGCACTCGCGCAGGAACCAGACGGCGGCGAGCGCCGTGAGCACGAACCCGAGCAGGTAGTACAGGTTCATCGCGACCGCGACGTCCGAGGTGAACCAGCCGAGGACGTGCGCGACGACGAGGTGCAGGTTGTCCGCCGTCGGGAAGTCGTGGTACGTCTGCCCGGCCGGCGCACCGAGCAGCGGCTGGTACTCGTACCACCCGGTCTCCAGGACCGTCTTGAAGTGCGCGGCCACGGCGATCGCATCGCCCCAGTACGTGAACGGCACGTCGAGCCGCGCGCGCCACAGCTGGAGCGACACGAACGTCACGAGCGTGCTGAGCAGCGCCGCCGCGACGTAGGTGAGCAGCTCGGCGGGCAGCCGGCGGGCGGGCGCGGTGTCCGGGGCCGGCACGTCGGCCGACTGCTCCGCCGGCTCCCGGGTCACGGTGCTCACGCCGGGCTCGGGTCGGACCCGTCGGCGAGCAGGGCGACGTCGTGATCGACCATCGCCGCGACGAGCTGCTCGAACGTCGTCGTCGGCGTCCAGCCGAGCTCGCGGCGCGCCTTGCCGGCGTCACCGAGCTGGACGCTCGCGTCGGCGGGCCGCACGAACGCGGGGTCGGTCCGGACGCGCGCCTGCCAGTCGTCGATCCCGACGCGCGAGAACGCGAGACGGACGAAGTCCTCGACGGTGTGCGGCACGCCGGTCGCGATCACGAAGTCGCCGGGGGCGTCGTGCCGCGCGGCCGAGACCATCGCGTCGACGTAGTCGGGCGCCCAGCCCCAGTCCCGCGTCACGTCGAGCGACCCCAGGGTGAGGACGTCGTCGAGGCCCGCGGCGATGCGTGCGGCGCCTTGCGTGATCTTGCGCGTGACGAACGTGGGCGGACGCCGGGGCGACTCGTGGTTGTAGAGGATCGCGCTGGCCGCGTGCAGCCCGCGCGCCCGGTAGATGCCCACCATGTGGTGCGCGTAGGCCTTCGCTGCGCCGTACGGCGAGGTCGGCCGGACCGGGGTCGACTCGTCCTGCGGGGCGTGCTCGGCGTCGCCGAAGATCTCAGCGCTCGCCGCCTGCACGACCCGGACGGCCCGACCGGTGCGCTCCTGCAGCGCCCACGCGGCGTCGAGGACGGCGGCGACCGCGACGCCCGAGAGCAGACCGGTCGCCGCGGGCTCGCGCCACGAGTACGCGACGGACGAGATCCCGGCGAGGTTATAGACCTCGTCGGGCTCCACCTCGTCGACGAGCGCCGCCAGGCCGGCGGTGTCGGCGAGGTCGCCGTGGTGCACGACCACGCCCGGTACCCGCTCGAGCAGGTCCACGAGCCCGGCGTCGGGCTCGTGCTGCGCGCCGCCGCGCACGAGGGCGTGGACCTCGTGGCCCTCGCGCGCGAGCAGCTCGCAGAGATACGACCCGTCCTGACCGGTCGCCCCGGTCACGAAGGAGGAAGGCACGGGTTCCTACAGACCCGTCGTGGCCTGCTGCTCGGCGAGGTCGTGGTCGACCATCATCGTCACGAGCTGCTCGAAGCCGACCTTGGGCTCCCAGCCGAGCTTGTCCGCCGCCTTCGACGGGTCGCCGATGAGCAGGTCGACCTCGGCCGGGCGCATGAACCGGGGGTCCTGCTTGACGAGCGGCTCCCAGTCGTCGATGCCGACGTGACGGAACGCCACGTCGAGCAGCTCGCGGATCGAGTGCGTCTCGCCGGTCGCCACGACGTAGTCGTCGGCCTCGTCCTGCTGCAGCATGCGCCACATGGCGTCGACGTAGTCGCCCGCGAAGCCCCAGTCACGCTTGGCGTCGAGGTTGCCGAGCGTGATGTCGTCCTGCAGCCCGAGCTTGATCCGCGCGACCGCCTGCGACACCTTGCGGGTCACGAACTCGGGGCCACGGCGGGGCGACTCGTGGTTGAACAGGATGCCCGACGACGCGTGCATGCCGTAGGACTCGCGGTAGTTGATCGTCATGTAGTGCCCGAAGACCTTCGCGACGCCGTACGGCGAGCGCGGCCACAGCAGCGTGCTCTCGCGCTGCGGGACGTCCTGGACCTTGCCGAACATCTCCGAGCTCGACGCCTGGTAGAAGCGGACCTTGTCCGCGTCCTCGCCCGCGTAGAGGCGGATCGCCTCGAGGATGTTCAGCACGCCCTTGCCGGTGACGTCCGCCGTGAGGTGCGCGTTCTCCCACGAGTACGCCACGAAGGAGATGGCACCCAGGTTGTACACCTCGTCGGGCCGCGCGACGTTGAGCGCGCGCAGGAGGCTCGAGAGGTCCGTGAGGTCGCCGGTGACGAGCTTGACGCCCGGGACGATCCGCTGCACGAGGTCGATCTTCGGGTTGTTCTGCCCACGGATGAGGCCGTAGACCTCGTACCCCTTCGACAGGAGCAGCTCGGAGAGGTACAGACCGTCCTGGCCGGTCACGCCGGTGATCAGTGCGCGCTTCATCAGACCCTTACTCGTTCGTCAATGTCGTCGGCTGGCGCGACGACTGTACCGGGTGAGGCGTGACCGCCGGAGCACGCGGGCACGGCGGTCCGGGCGGGACACCTACACTTGCGGCCGTGCCGCCCACACCGTTCGTCTCCCGCTCGCCGCACGCGGAGGACCTCATCCTCGCCTACGCGCTGGGCCTCGTGCCACGGCCACGCTTCGTCGAGGTGCCGGCCACGGCGCAGTCGCCGACCCGCTGCGCCGCGCTGCTCGACCTCGGGTGGAGCGGCAGCTCGCTCCCCGCGGACGAGCTCGCCGGACCCGCCGCGACGAGCGCGTGGCCGGGGGACGGCGACGTGCACGCGCTCCTCGTGGACGCCGGTGCCGTCGAGGCGGACGCGCTGACCGTGCTCGACGTCGCGGCCCACCGGCCGTGGGTCGTCGTCGCCGCGTCCGAGGTCCCGGGGGCGGGCCCGGCGGTCGAGGCGCTGACGGCCGCCGGGTACGAGGTGGTGCTGCACGACGGCGCCTCGACCTACCTCGTGGACCCCGCGCGCGCCGCCCGGGTCCGGCTGCCGATCGCCACCGAGCCCGGCGCGACGCCGGACGCCGCACCGGCGGAGGTCGTCACGACGGACGTGGTCGCCACTCCCGTCACCGGCGCGGGCCGGGACGCCGCCGCACCCGACGCCCCGCCGGCCGAGGGGCAGGACGCCCTCGCCGCCCGGCTCGCCGCGCTCGAGGCCCAGCACGACGAGGCGCTCCGCCAGCTCGTCCGGTGGCGGGCGCGCGCGCTCGACTCGTGGTCGACCGCCGCGAGCGAGCACGGCGGCCCCGACCAGGACTCGCTCCGCCGCGAGCTCGAGGCCCTGCGCAGCACGCTGTCGTGGCGCGTGACGCGCCCCCTGCGTGCCGCCCGGACCGTCGCCGCGCGGCTGCGAGGCCGCGCATGAAGCACGAGCTCGCGGACCCGACGCTCGTGCGCGCGGCCCTCGCCCAGCGGCTGCGCGCCGCCGCCGAGGTGCTCCTGCCCGAGCAGCCCGAGCGCGAGGACGACGCCGCGGCCGACGCCGCTGTGGTGCTGGAACGCCTCGTCGAGCACGCCCGCGCGAGCGACGGCTCGTCCGCGTTGTGGCTGGTCCTCGTGGCGCTCTCCGCGACGTACCCGACCGACGACGCGGTGCGCGCGAGCCGCCGCAGCATCGAGCTCGCGTCCACGTCCGACGCGATGCTCTGGCTGCTCGAGACGAGCCTCGGGCGGCTCGGCGCGTCCGGGGACCCCATCGCGCAGCTCGAGGTCGTCGACGGCGGCGTCGTGGTCGACGTCGACTTCAGCGCCCGGCACGACCTCAACACCGGCATCCAGCGGGTCGTCCGCTCGACCATGCCGACGTGGGACGCCGAGCACGACGTCGTCCTCGTCGCCCGCACCGGCTCCGGCACGATGCGTCGCCTGGACGAGGTCGAGCGCGAGCGCGTGCTGCGCTGGTCGGGCCCGCTGGGCGAGGCGGCCTCGACCCTCACCGGCGCACGCGTCGTCGTCCCGTGGCGGAGCGTCGTGGTGCTGCCGGAGGTGCCCGCACCGCACCTGTGCGCGTCGACGGCCGCGCTCGCCGAGCACTCGGGGAACGCCGTGTCGATCGTCGGCTACGACTGCATCCCGGTCGTGAGCGCCGACCTCATGCCACCCGTCGAGCCGAACCGGTTCGTGCGGTACCTGACCATCGTCAAGCACGCGACCCGGGTCAGCGGGATCAGCGTCTCGGCCGCCGCCGAGTTCCGCGGGTTCGCGCACATGCTCCCCGCGCAGGGCCTCGAGGGACCCGACGTCACCGAGTGCATGCTCCCCGTCGAGGTCCCCGCAGCGGCGTTCGACCAGCCGGTCGTGCCGGGCGACCTCCCGCTCGTCGTGTGCGTCGGGAGCCACGAGCCGCGCAAGAACCACCTCGCCGTGCTGCACGCGGCCGAGCGGCTGTGGCGCGAGGGCCTCGGGTTCCGGCTCCGCCTCATCGGCGGCTCGAGCTGGGCGTCCGACGAGTTCGACGCCGTGGTCGCGCGGCTCCGCCGGCGGGGGCGCGCGGTCGAGGTCGGTCGCGCGATCGGCGACGCCGAGCTGTGGGCTGCCTACCGGGAGGCGCGGTTCACCGTCTTCCCGTCGCTGCACGAGGGCTTCGGCCTGCCGGTCGCCGAGTCCCTCGCCGTGGGCACGCCGGCGGTCACGAGCAGCTACGGCAGCACCGAGGAGATCGCAGCCGACGGCGGCACCCTCCTGGTGGACCCGCGCGACGACGACGACCTGCTGCGGGCCATGCGCTCGCTGCTCGTCGACGACGCACTGCGCGCACGACTGTCGGCCGAGGCCACGCAGCGCCGCCCGCGCACGTGGGAGGACTACGCCCGCGAGCTGTGGACCCAGCTCGTCGACGACGTGGAGGTCGCCCGGTGAGCACCGTGTCCAGCCCGCTCGGGACGCGCCTCGTCGCGTCCGTCAACCTGGCCCGCGGCGGCCAGCGCCGTGCGCTGCGCACGCGGCTCGACACCCTCGTGGCGACGCTGTCCGGCGAGCCGGCACCGGAGGACGCCCGCGCGCTCCTCCGGCTCCTCGAGGACCTGCTCGCGGACGCCGACCGCTCGTCGGTCTGGCTCGCGCTCGCGGTCCTGCGCGCCGAGCTGCCGCTCGCGGCGGACGTCGTCCGCGTGGCGCGGGACATCACGCTCGACGGCCCGCTGCACGCCCTGGCGCCGTACCTCACGCCGTCGCGCAACCCGCTGCACCGCGGGCGCGGGCTGCGCGAGGTCGAGGTCGTCACCGGAGAGGTCCTCGTCGACCTCGAGCACACCTCGCACACCGCGCTCGCGACCGGCATCCAGCGCGTCGCCCGGCAGGCCGCGGTGCGGTGGGACCGGGACCACGAGATCGCTCTCGTCGGCTGGACGTGGGACGACCGCTCGCTGCGCCGCCTCGACGCCGACGAGCGTCGCACGGGCCTGCACGGCGCGAGCCACGTCGAGCTCCGGCCGGGCGGCGACAGCCGCGTGCTCGTCCCCTGGCGCTGCACGTACCTGCTCCCCGAGCTCGCGACCGAGGCCCCGCGCACCCAGCGCCTGCTCGCGCTCGCCGAGTTCTCGGGCTCGCGCACCGGCGTGATCGGGTTCGACTGCGTCCCGCTCAGCAGCGGCGAGACGGTGGGCGAGGGCATGGGCAGCGCGTTCGCCGGGATCATGGCGGCCGTCCGGCACATGGACCGCGTCGCGACGATCTCGCACGCGGCCGCCCGGGAGTACGAGGGCTGGCGCATGATGCTCGCCGGGGTCGGGCTGCCCGGACCGCAGATCGCCCCCGTGGTGCTCCCCGTCGAGGCGCAGCGCCCGTCGGAGGCCGCTCTGGACAGCGCCCGCACCCGGTTCCTCGCGGACGCGCTGCCGCTCGTGCTGTGCGTCGGCAGCCACGAGCCGCGCAAGAACCACCTCGCGGTGCTGCACGCCGCGGAGCTCGCGTGGCGGTCCGGGGCCCAGTTCAACCTCGTCTTCGTCGGCGGCAACTCCTGGAACAGCGACGCCTTCACGCGACGGCTGCGCGAGCTCCAGGACGCGGGCCGGACCGTGGAGTCCGTCTCCGCGCTCTCCGACGACCTGCTCTGGGCGGGCTACGCGCTCGCGCGCTGCGTGCTGTTCCCGTCGCTCAACGAGGGGTTCGGGCTCCCGGTCGCCGAGGCGATCGCGACCGGCACCCCCGTCGTCACGTCGCGGTTCGGCAGCATGCAGGAGATCGCGCAGCACGGCGGCGCGCTCCTGGTCGACCCGCGCGACGAGCACGAGCTCGCGGAGGCCCTGGTCTCGCTCGTGACGGACGACGCCGTGCACGCCGCGGTCGCTCGCGCGGGCGCGTCGGCCCCCACGCGGACGTGGGACGAGTACGCCGCGGACCTGTGGGCGTACCTCGTCGAGCACCGCGACCCCGCCTGACCCCGGCCGACCCCGCCCGGCTGCGCACGGGGTGCGCTCGGCGCCGCCCGCGGGCGCGGTCCGGTCAGTCGCGGCGGCTCAGGGCCGAGAGCTCGCCCGCCCCGATCCGCATCCGGATGTCCGTGACCGTGGCGAGGATCCCCGCGGGAAGCGGGACCAGCGCCCGCTCGTCGAGGTCGGGCCAGACGACCGACCGGAACCGGAGGTCGCGCGCCTGCTGGCTGGCCTGCGGCGAGGCCGCGAGCCGGACGAGCTGACGGCGCTTGGCCACACGCCGGAACTCCCCGAGCACCGCCGCGATCGACGCCGAGCGCTGCGACGCGAGGATCTTCGTCACGACGTCCCCGGTCGCGGTGCGCTCGCGGAGCGCGACCAGCCCGTCGCACACCATCGCCGCGGCGTCGTCGACGTACAAATAGTCCCGCACGGTGTCGAGCGAGACGTACACACCGATGGGCTGGACGAGGAGCTGGGCGCGGCTGATCTGGGAGATGAGGCCCTGAGCCTTGTCGAGGTCCTGCCCCGGGCCGTAGAGGTTCGAGATCCGCCCGACGAGCACGCGTGCGCCGCCGGACGAGGCGAGGCGGGCCAGCTCGGCCTCGGCCCGGAGCTTGGCCGCACCGTACGGCGCGAGCGGCCGGGCCACGGTCGTCTCGTCGAACGGCGGGTGCGCCGCCCCGGCGTACACGCCGCCCGCGGACGACGCCAGGAACACCGCGCCCTGCGCGAGCTCGTCGGGGGTGCGCGCGAGCGCCCGGTCCACGAACGCGCCGATCGTCGCCACCTCGCGGTCGAGCGCGTCGCCCGAGGTCGAGGTGACGCCCGAGCCCGCGCACCACGCGAGGTTCCACGGGCCCGCGCCCGCGGTGTCGAGCACGGACGCGAGGCCGTCGTCGAGCGCGGTCACCGCCGCCTCGGGATCGGACCACGGGACGCGCGTCGTCAGCACGTGCGCACCGCGGTCCTGCAGGGCACGCGTCACCGCTCCCCCGAGCAGCCCTCGCGAACCGACGACCCAGGTGGGTCCCGGTGGCGTCGTCACCGCGGGCGGCGGCGGCCCAGCGGGCCCGAGGCGGGGTCGCTCACGATGAGGTAGAGCGGCTTGCCCATCGCCATGTTGACGGCGACGCCCACGTACTCCGCGACGACCCCGAGCGAGAACAGCACCGCACCCGTGCTCACGAGCACGATGATCACGGTCGACGTCCAGCCCTCCGGCACCGGGTCGCCGGCGATCCGGCCGACGAGGATGACGACCGCGAGCACGAGCCCGACGACCGCGAACGCGACGCCCAGCACGCTGACGAGACGCAGCCCGCGCGTGCCGCTCGACAGGACCATCCGCCAGAAGTGCGAGAGCAGCTTGCGCAGCGAGTAGCCCGAGCGGCGCCCACCCTCCTCGCGCAGGTGCACGGGCGTCGTCGCGACGTCGCCCGCCACCCAGCTCAGTGCGACGTCGAGGTAGACGCCCGAGCCGGCGTACGCGGCGACGCTGCGGCCGACCTCGCCGAGGATCAGCCGGTAGCTCTGGAACGACGTCGTGTCCGTGCCGCCGACGAGCCGGTCGATCAGGCGCTTCGACCCGCGCGAGGCGGCGTTGCGCAGCGGGCCGTGCGGCGCCGGGTTCAGCGGCCTGGCGTAGACCACGGTCGCGCGCTCGCGCAGCGCGGTGTCGAGCATGTCCGGGATGGCGGCCGGGTCGTGCTGGCCGTCCTCGTCGAGCGTGACGATCCAGTCGCCGCCCGAGGAGGCCATCCCGGCGAGGGTCGCGGGGTGCTGGCCGAAGTTGCGGCTCAGCCACACCGAGCGCACGAACGCGTGCTCCCGCTCGAGCGTCCGGATCGCCTCGGCCGACCCGTCCGGCCCGTGGTCGAACACGAGCAGCACCTCGGCGACGACGACGCGGTTCCCGTCCGGGGTCACCGACTCGGTCGTGAGCGCCGCGATCTCGGTCAGCAGCGCGGGGAGGGTGCGCTCCCCCTGGTAGACGGGGATGACGACCGAGACGCGGTGCAGGTCGTGGGGCAGGGATTCGGGCGTCGGCACGGGAGCGACTATAGTCGCGGAGGCATCAGGCGCGGCCCCGCTCGCGGGCCCCCGAGGTGCCGGCCCGACCACCGGCCCGCGAACGAGGGACCCCCCTGTGACTGCTCCCTCCGACGGAGGCGCCGAGCACCGGCCGCCCGCCGGGATGGTCGGCAGCCTGGGTCCCCTGTTCCGGCTCGTCAAGGACCAGCGGATCGCCTTCCTCATCGTCGGTGCGATCAACACGGTCGTCGGAACGGGGTGGTTCGTCCTGTTCGAGCTGGTCGTCGGCCCGACCTTCGGCTACATGGTCAGCCTGCTGTGCGCGCACGTCGCCGCGGTCCTGTGCGCGTTCGTGCTGTACCGGCGTTTCGTCTTCCGGGTCACGGGCCACGTGTGGCTCGACCTCGCCCGGTTCGAGCTCGTCAACCTCACCTCGCTCGGCATCAACGCGGTGTGCCTCCCGCTCCTCGTCGAGGTGGGGCACCTGGCGCCGATCCCCGCGCAGCTGCTCATCACCCTCGTCACGATGCTCGTCAGCTTCTTCGGCCACCGCGGGTTCTCGTTCCGCCGCAGCCCCGCGCGCGGCGACGCGCCGGCCGTCCCGTCCGACCCAGGAGCCACCCGGTGACCCCACGCGTGTCCGTCGTCGTCCCCGCGTACAACAACGCGGAGTACATCGAGGCGACGCTCGAGTCCGTGCTCGCCCAGACGTACACCGACTTCGAGCTCGTCGTCTCCGACCACGCGTCGACCGACGACACGTGGGAGCGCCTGCAGCGGTTCGCTGCGGACCCCCGGGTGCGGCTCCTGCGGACCCCGGCCGGCGGCGGCGCGCGCGCCAACTGGGACCGCGTGAGCAAGGAGGCGACGGGCGAGCTGCTCAAGCTCGTCTGCGGTGACGACCTCCTCTACCCGACGATGCTCGAGCGCCAGGTCGAGGCGCTCGACGCCGCGGGCGAGGGCACCTTCGTCGTGACCTCGTCGCGCGACCTCGTCGACGGCCGGGGCAAGGTCTTCCTGCGCGCCCGCGGGCTCCAGGGCCTGTCCGGGCGGATGAGCGGGCGCGACGCGCTGCGTGCGGTGGTCCGCAGCGGCAGCAACCCGCTCGGCGAGCCCGCGTGCGTGATGTTCCGCCGCGCCGCGCTCGAGGCCGTCGGCTGGTGGGACGACACCTACCCGTACTACATCGACGCCGGTACGTACGCCCAGGTGCTGCTCCGCGGCGACCTCACGGTGGTCGACGAGCCGCTCGCGGCCTTCCGGGTCAGCGCGAGCCAGTGGAGCGTGCGGCTCATGCGTCAGCAGCTCGAGCAGGCCGAGGGGTTCCACCGTCGCGTGCACACCCTGGCGCCCGGGTCCGTGACCCTCGCGGACGTGCGCCGCGGCAACGTCCTCGCGCGCGTCGCCGCAGCTCAGCGCCGCCTGGCCTACGCCTGGCTGGGGTCGCGGATGCACCCCGAGAAGGCGTCCGCGCCGGCGTCCTGACGTCCGGGCACGCCGTGCGCGGTGCCCTATGATCTCCGGGTGCCAGATCAGACATTTGTCTCCCACGCGCAGAACGGCGAGGACGTCGTCCTGCGACGCGCACTCAGCGACGTCACTGTCGGGCGTTACATCGACGTGGGCGCGAACCACCCCGCGGACGACTCCGTGTCCCGCAGCTTCTACGACCGGGGGTGGCGCGGGCTCACCGTCGAGCCGCTGGCCCACCTGGCCGACCTGCACCGCGAGCAGCGCCCCGACGACGAGGTGTTCCAGGGTGTGATCTCGTCCTCGCCGGACGACCACGTCGTGCTGCACACGTACGACGACACCGGGCTGTCCACCACGGTCGACGAGGTGCGTGACGCGCACGGCGCCACGGGCCGCACCGCGACCGACGTCCGGGTCCCGAGCGCCCGCCTCGACGACCTGCTCGAGCGCCTCGGCTGGGCCGACGAGCCGATCCACTTCATGAGCGTCGACACCGAGGGCGCCGAGGCCGACGTCCTCAGCACGATCGACCTCGCGCGCTGGCGCCCCTGGGTGCTCGTCGTCGAGGCGACGCGCCCGAACAGCACGGTGCGCTCGCACGAGGCCTGGGAGCCGGGCGTCCTCGCGAGCGGCTACCAGTTCTGCCTCTTCGACGGGCTCTCGCGCTTCTACGTGGCGGACGAGCACGCCGACCGCCTCCGCGAGCTCCTCGACCACGGGGCGTGCGTGCTCGACGGCTACGTGACCTGGCACACCGTCGCCGCCCAGGAGCGCATCGCCGAGCTCGGCGTGGCGCGTGCGCGCGGCGTCGAGGACGCGCTGCGCTGGCGCACGGCCGCCCTGACACGCTGGGCCGAGAGCCTCGTCGCGGCCCCCGGCGACGACCCCGAGGAGCTGCGGCGCGCGTTCGCCGAGGAGCGCGCGGGGATGCACGCCGAGCTCGCGCTGCGCCGGCAGGAGATCGCCGAGCTCCGCCGCACGGTCTCCTGGCGCGTCACCGCACCGCTGCGGGCCGTCCGACGGGTCCGGAGCGACCGGTGACGCTCGTGGCGTCGCCCGACGTGCTCGTCGCGCTCGACCAGCGGCTCCGCGCCGTCGCGCCCCACCTCCTCGAGGAGGTGCCCGCGCCGCTCGCGGACGCTCCCGCGGACGCGGCCGTGCTGCTCGACCTCCTCGTGTCCGCCGTCCGTGGGCCCGGGGCACCGGCGGCCACCCGGTGGCTGCTGCTCGTCGCGCTCACCGCGCGGTTCCCCGAGCCCGAGGACATGGAGCGCGCCCAGCGCGTCCTCGACGGAGAGGACACCACGACGGCGTCCCTCTGGTTGCTCGAGACCGCCTGGACCGTCGCGCGGACCCACCCCGGCCTGCCCGTCGAGATCGAGGTCGTCACGGACGCGGTCGTCGTCGACGTCAACCACACCGCCCACAGCGACCGGCACACCGGCATCCAGCGCGTCGTGCGCCAGACCGTCCCGCACTGGGTCGCGCAGCACGACGTCGTCCTCGCCGCCTGGACGGACGGGGCAGCCGGGACGCGGCGCCTCAGCGAGCGCGAGCGGCAGTCGGTGCTCGCCTGGGACGACACGGCGCCCGCGCAGGACGCCGCAGACGAGGACGTCCCGCGCAGCCTGCTCGTGCCCTGGCGGTGCACGCTCGTGCTCCCCGAGGTCCCCGCGGTCGAGACCTGCCCGAAGCTCGCCGCCGTCGCGCGGTTCTCGGGCACGAACCTCGTCGCGATCGGCTACGACGCCATCCCCGTGGTGAGCGCCGACCTGCGCCCCTGGAACGAGCCGAACCTCTTCGTGAGCTACCTCGCGGCGATCAAGTACGCGACGCGCGTCGCGGGCATCAGCGTGACGGCCGCCGACGAGTTCCGCGGCTTCTCCGAGAGCCTGCGCAGCCAGGGCCTGTCCGGGCCCGTGGTGAGCGAGGTCCAGCTCGGGCACGAGGTGGTCGGCACCGGCGGCGGCGTGCCGGGCGCCCGCCCCACCACGCCGCACTCCGTGCTGTGCGTCGGCAGCCAGGAGGTGCACAAGAACCACCTGGCGGTGATGTTCGCGGCCGAGCGGCTCTGGCGCGAGGGCCTCGACTTCTCAGTGACGTTCGTCGGTCGGCACGGCTGGGACATGACCGAGTTCGACGACGCCGTCGCCGAGCTGCGCGGCGCCGGACGGCCGGTGCGCGTCGTGCGCGGGATGGGCGACACCGAGCTCGCGCACGCGTACGCGACGGCACGCTTCTCGATCTTCCCGTCGCTGCACGAGGGCTACGGCCTCCCCGTCGCGGAGGCGCTCGCGTCGGGAACGCCCGTCGTCACGAGCAACTACGGGAGCATGCGAGAGATCGCCGAGGAGGGCGGGTGCCTGCTCGTCGACCCGCGCGACGACGAGCAGATCGTCGACGCGATGCGCACGCTCCTCGTGGACGACGCGACGGTCGAGCGGCTGCGCGCCGAGGCTGCGGCCCGGGCGCCGCGACCGTGGGAGACGTATGCATCCGAGCTGTGGGACGTGCTGATCGAGGGGGCTGCTGCACGATGAGGACGTTCGACCTGACGGGAGACGGACCGACCGGTGTGACGCGGAGGGTCGACGCGGCCGTCCGTGCGTTGCCCGACCAGCACCCGTACGCGCTCGTCGAGCGCATGGGAGCGCTTGCGGACGCGCTCGGCGGGCCCGCGGCCGGCGCACCCGACGAGCTCGAGACCGGCGCGCCCGGGACGCCCGGGACGCCCGGGACGCCCGAGCGGACCGTCGACGGGACGGCGACGGCGCTCGAGCGCCTGCGCGACGTCCTCGACCCGCGCGACCGCTCCGCGGTGTGGCTCACGCTCGCGGTGCTCGGCACGCGGCTCCCGACCGACCGCGAGGTGCTCGCCGCCTCGCGGCGCGGCACCCTCGACGGTCCGCTCGGCACGGTGCACGCGGCGCTCGAGCTCATCGACACCGCGCGCGCGCCCGAGCCCGTGCGCATCGCGACCGGCGAGGTCGTCGTCGACGTGCACAACACCGCCCGCACGACGTTCTTCACCGGCATCCAGCGGGTCGCCCGCGAGTGCGCGCGCCGCTGGGCACGGGACCACCCCGTCACGCTGATCGGCTGGACGGACGAGCTCACGTGCCCCGTGGAGCTGCAGGGCCCCGGGCTCGGCCGCCTCGTGGACGGTGCGGCCGAGGTGCCCACCGCGCCGCGCTCGCGCGTCGTGCCGTGGCGCTCGGAGTACCTCATCCCCGAGCTCGCCGCCGAGCGCCCCCGCACCGAGCGGCTGCACGCCATGGCGGCGTACACGACGACCTCGGTGGGTGCGATCGGATTCGACCTCGTCCCCCTCACGTCGAGCGAGACCGCGATCGCCGGCCTTCCCGCCGAGTTCGCCGGTCACCTCGCCGCTGCCGGGCGGTTCAGCCGCATCGGCACCATCTCCGAGGCGGCCGCCCAGGAGTACCGCGGCTGGCGCACGATGCTCGGCGGTGCGGGCCTCCCGGGCCCCGACATCCGCTCGGTGTTCCTCGCGGCCGAGGTCGTCGAGCCCACCGCGGAGGAGCTCGCCGCCTCGCGCGACCGGCTCCTGATCGCCGACCTCCCGATGGTGCTGTGCGTCGGCTCGCACGAGCCCCGCAAGAACCACATGGCGGTGCTCCAGGCCGCGGAGGACCTGTGGCGCAAGGGCCACGAGTTCAGCCTGACCTTCATCGGCGGCAACTCGTGGAACAGCGACCGCTTCCACCACCGCGTCACCGAGCTGCAGAACCGCAACCGCCCGGTCGAGACGATCTCGGGCGCCGACGACTCGCTGCTGTTCTCGGCGTACCGGCTCGCGCGGTTCACGGTGTTCCCCTCGCTCAACGAGGGCTTCGGGCTGCCCGTCGCCGAGTCGCTCGCGTCAGGGACGCCGGTGATCACGTCGGACTTCGGCAGCATGCTGGAGATCGCGGCGGACGGCGGCGCGCTCCTGGTCGACCCGCGCGACGACCAGTCGATCGCCCGGGGCATGGAGACGCTGCTCCAGGACGACGCGTCGTACGCGCGCCTGCGTGACGAGGCCGCCCGGCGTGACGTCCGGGCGTGGGACGCGTACGCCGCCGAGCTGTGGGACTACTTCCTCGACGACGCGGTCACCCGCGCCTGACCCCGCCCGGCCACCGCCCGGCGCGCGAGCGCCCGGCAGGCGGACGTGCGCCGGGCGGGCGGCTCAGCGCGTCTGCGCCCGTGCCCAGTACTCGCCGCTCGAGCCCAGGTGGACGGGCAGGACGATGTCGCCGTTCCCGGACATGAGCGGCAGGAACGTGCCGATGCCCGACGGGTCCGGCCCGCGCCCGAGCATCTGCCGGTAGTAGCGGTCGAGACGCCGCAGCCCGGCCTCGTCCGACATCGCGATCGCGCGGACGACCTCCGCGCGGCCGCGCGCCTGCGCCTGCGAGGCCCAGAACGCGCGCTCCGAGGGTCCCGCCTCGCGGCCGAGCACGCCGGCGTACACCGCACCGGCCCACGTCTCGAGGTCCCGTCCCTGGCGGGCGAAGCCCTCCTCCGAGCTGTAGATGAACGCCTGGAGCTCGGGGACGGTCGTCCCGCGCTGGAGGTACTCCGTCCAGAACTGCAGGCCGCCCGGCTCCGGCTCACGGCCCAGCGCGGCGCGGTACTCCGCGGCGACGAACGTGTGCAGCCGCTCGGTCGACATCACGATCCCGCGCGCGACCTGGCCCGCGTCGCCGTCACGCAGGACGATGGCGGTCCACGTCGCGAGCCCCTCGGGGTCGGGCCCGCGCCCGAGGATGTCGACGTACAGCGCGGTCACGACCTTCTGGACCTCGGCGGTCGACAGCGTCGAGACGGAGAACCAGTCGCTCTTGAGGCCGAGCGCCGAGCGGACCGCGTTCGCGGTGAACGTGCGCGTGGTGCCGTCGGTCTGCGTGACCTGGACGGACGTGGCGCGTCCGCCGTCGGGTCCGAGCCCGGTGCGCGCCGAGACCCGCACGGACGCGATCGCCCCGGTGCCGAGCGCGGACGCGACCTCGGCGAGGCCGAGCTGCACGGTCCAGGAGCGGTTGGGGTTGAGCGCCGTCGCGTCGCCCGCGTCCTCGACCGCCGGGAAGGTGCCGCCTGCCGTCCACCCGCCCGTCGACGAGCTGAACTCGGTGCGGGCGATCGCCCCGGCCGGCGTCCGCATGACCCGCCCGGCCGTCTGGCTCACGGCGGCGTCCGTCAGCGGGTGCTCGAGCGACTTCACCGTGGCGCTGCCGTTGGCCTGCTCGGTCGCCCCCAGGTACACCTGGCACGTCGTGGTGTCGCACGTCGTCGCGCCCGACGGCCGCCTCGACGAGAGCGCGTAGCTGCGCGCGGCGACCGCCTGCGCCTTGAGCGCCTCGAGCCCGCGGCCACCGCCGAGCGACCCCCACGACGCGGGCGACTCGCGCGGCACGACGCCGCGCAGGTAGTCCTCCACCGCGAGGCGGTTGAACGTGTACGTGGTTCCCGAGACCCACGAGACGACGACGCTCCCCCGGTACCCGCGCGCGTACGCCGACTCGCACACCGTGACCTGGTTAGCGGTCGACGTCACCGTGAGCCCGGAACCCACGGGCCCGCCCCACGGGGTCCACGTGCGGGCCGGGCCGCCGCCGCAGTCGGGGGCGACGTAGAGCTGGTAGCGCCCGTCGCCGAGGAAGCGCACGCTCAGCGCCCCCGACCCGACGGGCTGGCCGTTGACCGCGAGGCCGGCACCCGAGAGGTACGTGTGCGCACCCGTGAGCCGGGTCAGCTCGACGTCGATCCCGGGGTTGCCCGCGTCGGCCCGCAGCGCCGTCCCGCCGTAGTAGTGCGCGAGGATCCGGTCGTGGGACCAGCCCGCGTCGACGGCGTACCCGAGCGCGCCGTACTGCCCCATCCCTCGCCCGTGGCCGTAGCCGCGGCCGGTGAACGTGGCCTGCTCGGCGCCGGCGGCCTGCGCCGGCACCGCGGCGGCGCCGAGCCCCAGGAGGCCGAGCACGGCGGTGAGGGTGACGGACAGCGCCCGCCGGACGTTCGGCGCAGCACGGTGGAGCACGGTGGTCCCTCTCGAGCGGTCAGCGGAGCGCTGACCATTGCAGCATGCACCCACCGGGCCGCCCGGCACCACACGCCGACGGCGTCGAGGCCCTCCCGCACTCGGTACTGTGGGCACTCGTGTCGCGGCGCTCCGCGTCCGCCCGAGCACGTGAACGGAGATCTCCATGAGCACCCCGGCTGACAGCCGCGCCGCTGCGCTCGCCCGGGAGCCGATGCGGTCCGCCGGACCGGTCCGCGGCTTCGCGGCCGGCACCTGGACGTCGGTCCGCGACATCTGGGCCCACCGCGAGCTGCTCGACCTGCTCGTGCGCCGCGAGGTCAAGGCCCGGTACAAGGACAGCGTGCTGGGCTTCTTCTGGAGCCTCATGCGCCCGCTCACGATGCTCGTCATCTACTACGTGGCGATCGGCAAGTTCCTCGAAGCGGAGCGCTCGATCCCGCAGTTCGCGATCTACATCTTCACCGGGCTGACCGCGTGGCAGCTGTTCAGCGAGGTGGTGCTGTCCGGCACCTCCTCGATCGTGGTCAACGGCGGGCTGATCAAGAAGGTCTACGTGCCGCGGGACATCTTCCCGCTGAGCACGACCGGCTCCGCGCTGTTCAACTTCGGCATCCAGCTCGGGATCCTCGTCGTCGCGGCCGTGCTGACCGGCAGCCTGCGACTCGACTCCCGGCTGCTGTACCTGCCCGTGTCGTTCGCGCTGCTGCTCGCGCTGGGCCTGGCGCTCGCGCTCGTGCTCTCGGCGGTCAACGTCTACCTGCGCGACGTGCAGTACCTCGTCGAGATCACGACCATGGTGCTCTTCTGGGCCTCGCCCATCGTCTACTCGTGGAAGCAGGTCGAGGGCGCGATCGGCGGGACCGCGCTCGAGGAGGTCTACCTCGCCAACCCGGTGACGCTCGCGGTCCTCGGCTTCCAGCGCGCGTTCTGGAGCGCCGGGGAGAACGAGCCCATGCCGGACCACCTGATGCTGCGCCTCGGCGTGGCCCTCGCCGTCAGCATCGTCCTGCTCTGGCTGTCGCAGCGGATCTTCACGCGGCTCCAGGGCAACTTCGCCCAGGAGCTGTGAGCCGCGTGTCGACCAATGTGATCTCCGTCCGGGACGTCTCCAAGCGGTTCGTGATCCGCAAGGAGAAGTCGCTCAAGGAGCGGCTCGTGAACTTCGGCCGATCCAACCTCCACAAGGAGGACTTCTGGGCCTTGCGCCACGTCGACCTCGAGATCGAGTCGGGCAGCTCCGTCGGCCTCGTCGGGCCCAACGGCTCGGGCAAGAGCACGCTGCTCAAGACGATCGGCGGCATCGTGCAGCCGACGTCCGGCAGCGTGCACCTGCGCGGGCGCCTGGCCGCGCTGCTCGAGCTCGGCGCGGGCTTCCACCCCGACCTCACGGGCCGGGAGAACGTCTACCTCAACGCCTCGATCCTCGGCCTGTCGCGCAACCAGACGGACCGGTACTTCGACGAGATCGTCGACTTCTCCGGCATCGAGCGCTTCATCGACACGCAGGTCAAGTTCTACTCGTCGGGCATGTACGTGCGGCTCGCGTTCGCCGTCGCGGTGCACGTGGACCCCGACGTCCTGCTGATCGACGAGGTCCTCGCCGTCGGCGACGAGCCGTTCCAGCGCAAGTGCATGGAGAAGATCCGCGGGTTCCAGCACGACGGGCGCACGATCGTGCTGGTCTCGCACTCGCTCGACCAGGTCGCCGACCTGTGCGACCGCGCCGTCGTGCTCGAGCACGGGCACGTGCGCGCCGACGGTGAGCCGCGCGAGGCGCTGCGTGCGCTGCGCGACGACTTCGAGGCGACCCGCCAGGAGGAGATCGAGCGCGCGCAGGCGCGCGCCGAGGCCGCCCCGGTCGACGAGGAGCCGCGCGTCCGCCCGCCGCGCGCCAAGATCACCGGGGTCACGGTGCTCGACCCCGCCGGCTCGACGGTCGACACGATCCGCCCCGGTGCGGACGTGACGGTGCGCGTCCACCTCGAGGCGACGGAGCGGCTCGACGACTGGGTGCTCGGCTTCGGGATCGACAACCCGCTCGGCCAGAGCGTGTTCGGCACCAACACCCGCCTGCTCGAGATCGACATGCCGCCCGTCGACGGCGCGGCCGTCTTCGAGTTCACGCTTCCGGCGCTCGAGCTGGGCGAGGGCAGCTACTTCCTGCACGGTGCGATCGCGGGCACGAACGGCCTCGAGATCCACCGCCTGTCCGAGGCAGCGCGCCTCGTCGTCGTCGCGGACGGTCGCACCGTCGGGTTCGTCAACGTCGACCTCAAGTTCGCCGGCCAGGTCGGCTGACCGCACGCGCTCCGCACGCCCGTACGACGACGGCGCCGGCCCTCTCTCCTGAGGGGGCCGGCGCCGTCGTCGTGCGGCTCGGTCGGGACTGCTCAGAAGCGCGAGCGCGCCCGGTCGAGGTACTCCTGGCTGCCGGCGATGCCGGTACGGACCGCGCTCTCGCCCTGACCCATGAGGATCATCGTCCAGGTCTCGAGCCCCGACGGGTCGGGCTCGCGCCCGAGGAACGTCCGGTAGTAGACCGCGGCACGGCGCCGAGCCGACTCGTAGGACACCCAGATCCCCGTGAGGACGACCTCGCGGCCCGCGCGCGGGATCTGGTCGGCCCAGTACGCCTGCTCCGGGGCGCCCGCGGGACGCCCGAGGACCTGCTCGTACATGACGTTGACGAACCCGCGGTCCGTCCCGCCGCCCTTGGCGTACATCTCGGGGCTCGCCATGAGGTAGCGCGGCACGTCGTCGAGCGGGACGACCCCGGCCCGCACGACCCGGCGCCAGTGGTCCGCGCCACCCGGCTCCGGGGCACGGCCGAGCACGGTCTGGTACGCCTGCACGACGCGGCGGTCGATGTACTCGTCGCTCCACGTGAGCGTCGCGACGAGCTGCGCCTGGCTCACGCCGCGCGCGAGCTGGTCGCCCCACGTCTGCAGGCCCGACGGGTCGGCGCCGCGCCCGAGGAGGTCGATGTACAGCGCCTGGATGAGAGCGGTGTACGAGGTGAGCGACTGCGCCCGTGCGCGGATGCCGTCGAGCGCCGCGTACCCCATGTTGCCGGGGCAGGCGGTGTAGGCGGTGTCCCGGTGGCCGAACACGACCGGCAGGTCGACGGTCGTCCCCGCCGGGAAGCGCGAGTTCTCCCCACCCAGGGTGTGGTACTGCATCCGGCCCTGCGGGGCCTTCCCGTAGGCACCGAGGCGCCACGCGATGATCCGGGCGACGGCGTCGCGCTGCTCGTTCGAGGGACCGACCGAGGTGAACTCGCCGAGCATCGACACCCCGACGGTCCCGGTGTTGAAGCCGCCGGCGTGCACGCCCTTGACGGGCCGGTCGATGCCACCCGCGCGCCCCTCGTAGATGTAGCCCCACCGGTCGACGACGAAGTTGTAGCCGATGTCGCACCAGCCGCGGCTGCGCACGTGGTACGCGTAGATGCTGCGCAGGAGCGCCCGCGCCTGCTCGGGCGTCCCGTACGAGCCGTTGTCGTTCGCGGTGTGGTGGACGACGGCGCCCACGAGGCCCGACGAGTACTCGGGCGTCCCGCAGCCGGCGTTGTACGTGCGCAGGCTCTCGTCGGCACCCCACCCGGCGCGGCTCACGATCGAGGGCTGCGGTGCGCTCGAGGACGCCGCGAGGAGCGCCCCGGAGGTCGCCGCCGTGGTCGCCGCGGCGGTGCGGTACCCGGCGGTCGTGACGACGGCGTCGCCGGCGCCGCTCGACGTCGTGACCGACGCACCGCTCGTCCCCTCGCCGGGCTGCACGAGCTCGACGCGCAGGTCCTCGGGCCCGCCGGTCTCCGTCGCGGCGAACCGCGCCTGGACGGCGTCCGCACCGGGGACCCAGAGCGGCTCGCTGCCGCCCCGGACCGAGGACGCGGCGTCGGCGGTCCCGGCGTCCGGCCCGTCGTCCGCGGGCTCGACGGCGATCCACTCGGACCAGTCCCCGTCGGTGCGGACCCGGACCTCGGGCGCCAGTCCCGTGACGTCGCCGCCGTCGGGCCACGTGACGCCCAGCAGGGCGAACTCGTCGGTCTCGACGACCGGGGTCTCGAGGAGCCCGTCCGCGGTGGCCTCGTCCGCGACGACCTCCGCGGCGACGTCGCCGCCGGTCGTGGGCGACGGCTCCGGAGCCGTCCCGTCGGTGCTGAGGTCCCCCGACGCCTCGACGGCCGGCACGTCGACGACGATCTGGTCGACGGCGCTCTCGATGGGCGCGGTCTCGGCCTCGGGCTGGACGACCGTCGCCGGCTCCGCCGCGGAGGCGCTCTGCACCGGGACGAGGAACGTCGCGACGAGCGGCACGAGCAGCGCTCCCCGCAGTGCACGTGCTGCCGGGCCGTGGGCCCGCGTGGCGCTGTGGTGGGCGCCTGTCATGGTTGTCACTCACCGAGTGTTCGGGACGTCACACGCGCGTGGCAAGCGTTTCGGCGCGTGTTGCGCCGAGCCGTCCGACGGATGCTCGTGCAGGTCGGGGCACATGACACTATTCGGGCGTGAGGACAGTTCTCGACGCGACGCCGCTGCTCGGACCCCGTACCGGCGTCGGTCGCTACGTGCACGAGCTCGTGCAGCACCTGCCCGCCGCCGCCGCCCGGCTGGGCCTCGACTGCGAGGTCCGGGTGACCACCTGGACGGCGCGCGGAGGCCGTGTCCCGGGGCTCCCGGCCGGGGTCGAGCAGGTCGGCCCACGCGTCCCCGCCCGCCTCGTGCGATCGGCGTGGCTGCGGGGCGACCGGCCCCGCATCGAGTCGCTCGTCGGGCGGTGCGACGTGTTCCACGGCACCAACTTCGTGTCGCCGCCGACCCGCGGGGCGCGGGAGGTCGTCATGGTGCACGACCTCACCTACGCGCTGCTCCAGGACACGGTCTCGGCCGCGAGCCTCGCCTACCGCGAGCTCGTGCCGCGAGCGCTGGCCCGCGGCGCGACCGTCGTGACGCCGAGCGAGACGGTCGCCGAGCAGGTCCGCGAGCACTACGGGCTCGCCCCCGAGCGTGTCGTGGCCACCCGGCTCGGGGTCGGCGATGCCTGGTTCACCGCCGAGCCCGCGGACGCCGCGTGGCTGCGGGCCCGCAACTTGCCGACCGACTACCTCGTCTTCGTCGGTTCCCTGGACCCGCGCAAGAACCTCCCCCGGCTGCTCGAGGCCTACCGCCGCCTGCGCGCCGAGGTGCCCGGCTGCCCCGCGCTCGTGCTCGCCGGGCCCGCGGGTCGCGAGCAGGCGCTGCTCGGCGCTGAGGGCGTGAGCCTCACCGGCTGGCTCGAGGAGGCCGAGCTCCGCGCCGTCGTCGCCGCGAGCCGCGCGCTCGTCCTGCCCTCGATCGACGAGGGCTTCGGCCTGCCCGTGCTCGAGGCCCTCGCCGCGGGCCGCCCGGTCGTGCGCTCGACGATCCCTGCGCTGGAGGAGGTCTCCGGCGGTCTCGCCGTCGCCGCGGCCCCGGACGATGCCGACGCGCTCGCGGCGGCACTCCTCGAGGTCCTGCAGGCCCCGGCCGACGCCGACGCGGTCGCGCGACGGCAGGCGTGGGCCCGGCGGTGGACCTGGGACCGGTGCGCCGAGGCGACGCTCGGGGTCTACACGCGCGGCTGAGCACCCGGCAGACCGCTCACCGCGGGCACGGCCGTCGGCTGGGCCGACGTGCCCGTCGACGCAGCCGGCCCCGCGCGGCACCGGCGGGGTCAGCCGGTGACCTCCCACAGCTCGACGGTCCCGACCGTGCCGGCGGCGTCGGTGAACTCCTGCGTCGCGACGAGCTGCGCGTTGCCGTCGTCGGCGATCTCGAGCGCGCACGACGCGTCGGCGATCAGCCAGCGGACCCCCGCGCTCTCCGCCCGGGCCGGGTCCACCGCGCCGGCGCCGCGCTGCGCGAGCAGCTCCGCGATGTCCTCGACCTGGTCGGGCCACGCGAGCCCCAGGTTGAAGAACGCGACCGGGCCGCCCCACGCGAGCTTCACGAGGATCGGGTCGAGGCAGCTGTCGGGCAGCACGAGCGCGCCGTCGGTCCGCTCGGCGAGGGCCGTGACCGCCTCGTAGCGCGGCGTGACCAGCGGGATGTAGCCGAGTGCGGTCACGTCGCGACGGAAGAGCACGAAGTCGCGCACCGAGATCCCGGCGACCACGACGGCGAGCACGAGCGCGACGGCGACGAGCACCCGGTTCGGCCCTGCGCCGACCGGCTCCTCGTCGCGGACGCCCGCGCGGCGGTCGGCACCGTCCGCCGGATCGGCGCCGACCTCCAGGTCACCTTCGGGGCGGCCGTCGTCGTGCGGTGCGTCGCCGTCCTGCTCGTCCGGGGCCGCGCCCGGCGCCGCCTGCTCGACGGCGGGGACCCGGCGGCTCAGCGCGGCGGACGTCGCCCAGGCCAGCAGCGGCACGGTCAGCGCCGTCACGACGAGGTAGGTGTCGAGCCAGAAGCGGTAGGGCTCCTGGTTGGCGCCCCAGCGGTCGTTGACCGACAGCCACGCCCAGACGGTCACGAGCCCGAGCGGGAGCGCGGACCAGAGCAGGTGGCGGCGGCGGAAGCCGATCCAGGCGACGAGCAGCAGCGCGGGCACGATCCACACCCCGCTCGACAGGCCCGACTCGACGGGGACGCCGAGGTTCTTCGTCGAGGCCTCCCGGTACACCAGGAAGTCGTCCTTCCGCAGGAGCCCGCCGACGGTCGCGAGGACCTGCGGCGCCGCACCCACCGCGACCGCGACGGCGCACCACCACAGGCGTGCACCGGTCGCGCGCAGGAGGAGCACCAGGCCGGGCAGCGCCGGCGCGAGGCCGAGGACGAGGACCGCCAGCGGGCTCGCGTCCTCCGCGACGACCGGACCGGCGAACGCGACGACGGCGAACAACGCGACGGTGATCCCGGCGGCGACCCAGGACCGCGCGCGGACGAGGCCCACGACCGCGGCGCACGCCACCACGACGTACGCGGAGACGAGGAAGGAGTACGTCTGGATGTTGGCGAGCGAACCCACGAGGAGGCAGGCGGCGATCGCGACGGGCCACTCGAGGCGCTGCGGCAGCCGACGGGCGCCGACCAGCAGGAGGGCGAGCATCGCGACCCCGCCGAGCGCGAGCGCGACCGACTCGCCGTTGAGCGTGTAGAGCACGGCGAACGGGCCCCACAGCACCGCGTGCGAGTCGAGCTGGCGCATCCACGTCGGCTGGTCGAGCAGCCAGCCGCCCGTCCCGATCAGGAAGGGCAGGAAGCCCAGCACACCCGTCCACCACCGCCGGGTGAGCAGGACGCACGTGACGCCGATCGCGACGACGAGCAGGACCTGCGCTGCGAGGCCGCACAGCGTCCACATGGTCGCCGGGTGGGTCGAGGTCAGCCGGGCGAGCGTGCCGATCACGACGTAGTAGCCGCGCGGGTAGTAGATCGAGCCGGTCAGCGTGAAGGGCTCGACGAACGCCGACTCACCCTCGGCGACGCTCCGCACGATCGACAGGTACGCCATCTGGTCGGAGGCGAAGTAGTTGCGGAAGGCCGACAGGTTCCAGCCGGGCCAGCTGCGCATCATCCCCGCCTGCAGCAGCACGTGGGCCACGGCACCGACCGAGACGGCGAGGCCGGCGAGAACCGCTCCCCGTAGACGAGTGGTCGTGTCGTTGCGCATGCAGCGGCCCTGTCTGTGACGAGCGGGAGGGGGTCGAGGGGGCGTCGTGCCCGCGCACCGCGAGGCCAGGCGCCACCGTCGCGTCACCCTACACGCGCGCACCCGCCCGGCGGCGCGGCCCTCCTCCCGTCCCCGCTAGGCTCGACCCCGCCCAGCCGCGTCCCAGGAGGTCCTCTCGTGCGTCTGCTCGTCACCGGCGGAGCCGGCTTCATCGGCTCCAACTTCGTCCACCAGACCGTCCGCGAGCGCCCGGACGTCCAGGTGACGGTGCTCGACGCGCTCACCTACGCCGGCGACGAGGCGAGCCTGTCCCCCGTCGCCGACGCCGTCACGTTCGTGCGGGGCGACATCGCCGACGCCGAGCTCGTCGACTCCCTGGTCCGCGACGCCGACGTCGTCGTGCACTTCGCCGCCGAGTCGCACAACGACAACTCGCTGCACGACCCGTGGCCGTTCGTGCAGACGAACGTCATCGGGACGTACACGCTGCTCGAGGCGGTCCGCCGGCACGGCACGCGGTTCCACCACATCTCGACCGACGAGGTGTACGGCGATCTCGAGCTGGACGACCCGGCGAAGTTCACGCCGGAGACGCCGTACAACCCGTCGAGCCCGTACTCCTCCACCAAGGCGGCGAGCGACCTGCTCGTGCGTGCGTGGGCCCGCTCGTTCGGCGTCGAGGCGACGCTGTCGAACTGCTCGAACAACTACGGTCCGTACCAGCACGTCGAGAAGTTCATCCCGCGCCAGGTCACGAACGTCATCGACGGCATCCGCCCGAAGCTCTACGGCACGGGCGAGAACGTGCGCGACTGGATCCACGTCGAGGACCACAACTCGGCGGTCTGGGCGATCATCGAGCGCGGCCGCATCGGCGAGACGTACCTCATCGGCGCGGACGGCGAGGAGAACAACAAGGCTGTCGTCGAGCTGATCCTCGAGCTCACGGGCCAGGCGCGCGACGCGTACGACCTGGTGAGCGACCGCCCCGGCCACGACCTGCGGTACGCGATCGACTCGACGAAGCTGCGCGACGAGCTCGGCTGGACGCCGCGGTACGAGAACTTCCGCGCGGGGCTCGAGGCGACGATCGCCTGGTACCGCGAGAACGAGGCGTGGTGGCGGCCGCAGAAGGACGCCACCGAGGCCAAGTACGCCCAGCTGGGTCGCTGACCTCCCGGAGGTGGCTCCTCGCCCGGCGGCGGAGCCACCTCGTGCGGCGGAGCCACCTCTCCCGGCGGGGCCATCCCGCCCGGCGGGGCCACCCCGTCCCGCGTCCCGCTCGCGGGCGGTTCGCCGGGATCGGTCGGGTTCGTGCCGGAGCGCCGTGGGCCGGCACCGCGCGCGTCCCGTCATCTGCACAGATCCTCCACCGCGCCCGACACGCTGCTCCCCGCTCCCCGCGCGCCGCGCTCCTATCCTTCTGGGGTGACCATCCGCCACGCAGCCTCGTCGCGCCCCCGCGCTGTCCGGCACGCCCGCCGGCACGGCGGCCACGGCGTCCTGCGCGGGATCGCCCTCACGACGACGGCCCTGCTCGCGTTCGCCGGCTCGGGCATGGCTGCGGCCTACTCCCAGCTGCAGAGCAACATCCAGGCCGAGGACGTCACCGAGCTGCTCGGTGACCGTCCCACCCCGACGCCGGACCCGGACGACCCGAACGCCGGCCAGGCGGTGAACATCCTGCTCATGGGCTCCGACGTGCGTGACGGCGCGAACGGCGAGATCGGCGGCGAGGTCGCCGGCATGCGCTCGGACACGACGATCGTGCTGCACATCTCGGCCGACCGGTCCCGCGTCGAGCTCGTCTCGATCCCCCGTGACTCGCTCGTCGACATCCCGGCGTGCGCACGCTCGGACGGCTCGTCCTCGCGCGCCCAGTTCGGCCAGTTCAACGCGGCGTTCTCGATCGGCTCGGAGCAGACCGGGCTCGCCTCCGACGCGGCCGCCTGCACCATCCAGACCGTCGAGTCGACGACCGGGGTGTTCATCCACCACTACGTCGTGATCGACTTCGCCGGCTTCATCGGGATGGTCGACGCGCTCGGCGGCATCCCCATGTGCATCCCGAACGACATGAGCTCCGACAAGGCCGGGCTCGAGCTCGCCGCGGGCGAGCAGGTGCTGAACGGGTCGACGGCGCTTGCCTACGCGCGGGCCCGGACCGGTCAGGGCCTGGGCAACGGCTCCGACACCGACCGCCTCGTGCGTCAGCAGAAGCTCCTCGGGGCGACGGTGCGGACCGTCCTCTCGAAGAGCCTGCTCACCGACGTGCCGCAGCTCGTGCAGTTCCTCAACGCCGCCACGAGCTCGGTCACGGCGAACCCGGAGCTCGCGTCGATCCCCGCGATGACCGGGCTCGCGTTCAGCCTCCAGAACGTCTCGACGAACAACATCACCTTCATGACCATCCCGTTCGCGGCAGCCAAGAGCGACCCGAACCGCGTCGAGTGGACGTCGGAGGCCGACCAGATCTGGGCCAACATGGCAGCCGACCTCCCGCTCGTCCCCGCCCCGGCGGCACCGGCCGACCCGGGCGCGACGGCCGCTCCGGCGGACCCCGGCACCGCTGCGCCGGAGGTCGCCCCGACCACACCGTCGACGCCGCCCGAGGACGCCCCCCTCACCGCCGCGGTCAGCGACGTGTGCGGTCCGGCGTGAGCGGGTGCCATGACGCCCGATGAGCAGCCGACGAGCCGCGGCTCGCGCGCGCGCAGCGGCGGCTCCGCCCGACCGCTGACCCCGGGGACGCCCGGCCGTGCCCCCCGCCGTGACGGGGCGGCTCCCGCGACGCCGCCGAGCTTCGCTCCCGGGGCGGGTTCCGGCCGGCCACCGAGCTCCTCGGACGCGGTGTCCGTCGGCGGCGGGACGCGCACCCCCGGGAGACCGACCCGTCCGGCGACGCCGCGGACCTCGCGGCCGGCGACGCCGACGCCGACGCCGAGCGAGGGGACGCGGCAGGCGCGATCTCGGCCCGGCGACGACGCACCCCCGGCACCGGTGCGCACTCCAGCCCCGCGCACCGACCGGCCCTCGACACCCGGCCGCCCGCCCGCGGTCCGGCCCGCGACGCCCGCCACGGGCCGCCGCCCCGCCGCTGACGAGCCCGTGGTCGTCGCCGGGCGCCCGACGCCCGCCGCCCCCGGGCCCGCCCGTGCGGCGAGCACCTCCGGCGCCCGGCCGCCCGCCGGTCGGCCGCCGGCGGCGCCGCCCTCCTCCGGCGCGCGTCCCGGGGTGTCCCGATCGGTGCGTCCCGGGGTCGATGCCCCCGGCGGCCTCCCCCGCGTCTCACGGCGCCGGCTGGTCGTGGCCGGTGTCGCGGTGGTGCTTGTCCTCGCGCTCGCCTGGCCGATCGGGCTGATCATCTGGGCGGACGGGAAGCTCGCGCACGTCACGGCGCTCTCGGGAGCAGCCGGGACGGACGGCACGACGTACCTGCTCACCGGGTCGGACTCCCGCGCCGACGGGACGATCGAGGACCCCGAGACGACCGGCCAGCGGTCCGACACCATGATGCTGCTGCACCAGCCCGCCTCAGGTCCGGCGGCGCTCCTGAGCCTGCCGCGCGACACCTACGTCGAGATCCCCGGGCAAGGGCCCGGCAAGCTCAACGCGGCGTACTCGGCGGGCGGCGCACCGCTCCTCGTGCAGACCGTCGAGGGCCTCACGGGCATGACCGTGGACCACTACGTCGAGGTCGGCTTCGGCGGGTTCGAGCAGATCGTCGACGCCGTCGGGGGCGTGAACCTGTGCTCCGACCTGACGGTCGACGACAAGGACAGCGGGATGGTCTGGACGCCCGGCTGCCGCGACGTGACCGGGCCGGAGGCGCTCGCGTTCGCCCGCATGCGCAAGTCGGACCCCGACGGGGACATCGGGCGGGCCGAACGCCAGCAGCAGCTCATCGGGTCGATCTCGAGCCGCGTGCAGGACCCGGGCCTGCTCCTGCAGCCCGGCAAGCAGGTCGCCCTCCTCCGGTCGGGGACCGGGGCGCTCACGGTGAGCGACGAGACCGGCATGCTCGACCTGGGCCGCATGGCGCTGACGTTCCGCTCCGCGAACGGGCCCGACGGCATCACCGGGACACCGCCGATCTCCGACGTCGACTACCGGCCCGGGGGCGTGGGGTCGTCGGTGCTGCTCGACCCCGAGCGCGCACCGGGCTTCTTCGCGGCGATCCGCGACGGCTCGCAGCCGCCCGGCCCCGTCGGCGGGATGCCGACCCCCTGAGCGGCGAGCCCGCCTGGTCGGCCCGCGCTGGGGTTCGCGCCGGGGACGGGGTCGAGGTCAGGTCGGAGGGCGCGACATCGGCATCCGACGGGAGTCACGCGCCGGTCGCCGGTCGGAGGCGCGCGCCGGTCGGCGTGGATCGGCGGCACGCGCGCCGTCGGAGGTCAGGCCGTGAACCCCGTGCCGGCACGCGCGCCGACGGAGGTCAGGCCGTGGACCCCGGGCGGGGACGCGTGCCGACGGCCGTCAGGCCGTGGACCCCGGCGCGGACGCGTGCCGACGGAGGTCAGGCCGTGAACCCCGTACGGGGACGGCCGCCGTCGGCGTAGGAGCCGCGGAGCCGCTCCCCCTTGGCGTCAGCCTGCGCGCGCAGCCCGACCTGGAAGTCGGCCATGGCCGCGGCGAGCCGCCGCGCGTCGTCGTCGACCCCCGACGCGAGGATGCGCACCGCGAGCAGGCCCGCGTTCCGCGCGCCCCCGACGGACACGGTCGCGACCGGGACGCCCGCGGGCATCTGCACGATCGAGAGCAGCGAGTCGAGCCCGTCGAGGTGCGCGAGGGGCACGGGCACACCGATGACGGGCAGGGTCGTCACCGCCGCGAGCATGCCGGGAAGGTGCGCGGCGCCGCCGGCACCGGCGACGACCACCCGCAGCCCGCGACCGGCCGCCGAGCGCCCGTACTCGACCATCTTCTCGGGCTGGCGGTGCGCCGAGACGACGTCGACCTCGACGGGGACGCCGAACTCGCCCAGGGCCTCGGCCGCGGCCTGCATCACGGGCCAGTCCGAGTCCGATCCCATCACGATGCCGACCAGGGGCTGTGCTGCCATGTCCGTCTCCCGTTCGCGAGGTGGTGCCAGGTGCGCGGCCGAGGCCCGCACCGGTGTGGTGCCGGGCCGGCGCCGCCCGTCAGACGGGGTCCTCGCCGCGCAGCAGGGCCGCCGCCGCCCGGGCCCGCCGGCGGACGTCGTCGAGGTCGTCGCCCGAGACGTTGACGTGGCCGAGCTTGCGCCCGGGGCGCACGCCCTTGCCGTAGAGGTGCACCTTCGCGTGCGCGTCGGCCCGTGCGACCACGTCGAGGCCGTCGGTCAGCTCGGCGCGCGCGCTGCCGAGCACGTTGACCATGACCGTCCACGGCGCCCGCGGCACCGTGTCGCCGAGGGGCAGGTCGAGCACCGCGCGCAGGTGCTGCTCGAACTGGCTCGTGACGGAGCCGTCGATCGTCCAGTGCCCCGAGTTGTGCGGTCGCATCGCGAGCTCGTTGACGAGCACGCGCGGCGCGGCGCCGGGCGCCTCCCCCGGGACCTCGAACAGCTCGACCGCGAGGACGCCCGTGACGGCGAGCCCCTCGGCGACGGCCACCGCGGTGCGCCGCGCCTCCTCGCCGGTGCGGGGGTCGAGGTCCGGCGCGGGTGCGACGACCTCGGAGCACACGCCGTCGACCTGCACGGACTCCACGACGGGCCACGTCCGGACCTCGCCCGACGGCGTGCGGGCCACGAGCACCGCGAGCTCGCGGGTGAACGGCACCTTCTCCTCCGCGAGGAGCTCGGCGCCCTCGCCGCGTGCGGCGGCGTCGAACCAGTCGTCGACCTCGTGCGCGGACCGGACGACGCGCACGCCCTTGCCGTCGTAGCCTCCGCGCACCGTCTTGACGACCGCCTCGCCGCCCGTCGAACCGAGGAACGCCTCGAGCTCCGCGGCGTCGGCCACCGCCGCCCAGCGCGGGCACGGCACGCCGAGCTCGGTCAGGCGCCGGCGCATCACGTGCTTGTCCTGCGCGTGCACGAGCGCACCCGGCGCCGGGTGCACGGGCAGGCCACCCGCCACGAGCCGCTCGAGGAGCGCCGAGGGGACGTGCTCGTGCTCGAAGGTGAGGACGTCGGCGGGGGCGGCGTGCGCGGGCACGACGGTGCCCGGCCGGCCCGCGACGAGCCCCTCGACGGCACGCTCGTCGCGTGCGGCACCGACGGGTGCGTCGACCACGACCTGCGCGGCCGACGACGCCGGCTCCTCGACGAGCACCCGCAGGTGTACCCCGAGCGCTGTCGCGGCGGGTGTCATCATGCGGGCGAGCTGGCCTCCACCGACCACGGCCACGACGGGTGCTGTCACGGGCGACGAGAGTAGTCGAGCCCCGCGGCGTGGGCGCGCACCGTCCGGGACGGCGGCTCCCTCGCGCCGACCGCACGTCCGTTTTCACCCGATCTCGCCCTCGCCGCCGCCCGGAGGCCCAGGGGTACGATCCACCGGTGACGTCTACGCCAGGAGCAGGACCGGAGCGGCTGCTCGCGCTGCGGGTCCGCGTGCTCGAGCTCGCACGCTTCCTGTCGGTCGGCGGGGTGGCGTTCGTCGTCGACCTCGGCCTGTTCAACCTGCTGCGGTTCGGGCCGGGCGAGCTGCTGATCGACAAGCCCATCACCGCGCGCGTGCTGTCCATCGCCGCCGCGACGGTCGTCTCCTGGCTCGGCAACCGGCACTGGACGTTCGCCGAGCACCGCACCGCCCGGCGCGGGCGCGAGTTCGTGGCCTACGCGGTGGTCAACGCGATCGGCGTCGTGCTCGGCATCGGGACCCTCGCGCTCTCGCACTACGTGCTGGGCTTCACGACCCCGCTCGCGGACAACGTCGCGAACATCATCGGCATCGGCCTGGGCACGATCGTGCGGTACGTCGGGTACAAGACGCTCGTCTTCACGTCCGCCTCGGGCGACGTGGTGCCGACCGTCGCCCCGCCCGTCGTCCTGGAGGACGTCACGGTGACCGGCGAGCCCGTGCTCGACGGGAACCGGACGGTCGCGGACACCGCGTCGCTCGACGCGGCTGCGTCGGTCCCCTCGCTCGACCGGGCCTGAACTCCGCAGCCACGCACGCACCGCCGGCTGCGGCCGGTTCGACGCTGCCACCGGCGGTGACTGGTCCGCCCTACCGCCCGCGGCGACGGGTCCGCGTCCGCGTCCGCGCTACCGCCGGCGGCGAGCGGTCCGGAGCGCCCTACCGCCAGCGGCGGTCGGTCCGCGGCGAGATGACCGAGCCACGCGGCATGACCACGTCCGGCGCGAGCTGGGCGGGCACCCCGGAGAGGAACAGCGCGAACACCGCGGGCCGGCGCTGCGCGAGCTCGAGGCGTCCCCCGTCGGCCGAGGCGAGGTCCCGCGCGAGGGCGAGCCCGAGACCCGTTCCCTTGCCCGAGGTCACCTCACGCTCGAAGATCCGCGGCGCGAGCTCGTCGGGCACGCCGTCCCCCTCGTCCGCGACCTCGACGACGACCGCACCGGACGGCCCGCCGCTGCGCGAGCGCACCGTCGTCGTCCCGTCCCCGTGCTTGAGGGAGTTCTCGATCAGCGTCGCCACGACCTGTGCGAGCGCCCCGGGGGTCGCGAGGACCTGGACGCCGGCCCCGACCTCGACGGCGAGCCGGCGCTTCGCCGCGGCGAACGCGGGCGCCCACTCCTCCTCCTGCTGGTGCACGACGTCGAGCAGCCGCACGGCCTCGGTCGTGCCCCCCTGCGCCCGCCGCGACCGCGTGAGCAGGTCGTCGACCACGGTCACGAGCCGCTCGACCTGCTCCAGGGAGATGCGGGCCTCCTCGCGGACGGCCTCCTCCTCGGTGGCGAGCGTGATCTCCTCGAGGCGCATCGACAGCGCGGTCAGCGGCGTGCGCAGCTGGTGCGAGGCGTCGGAGGCGAACTGACGCTCGGCGGCGAGCCGGCCGGCCATGCGGTCGGCGCTGCGCGCGAGCTCGGCGGCGACGAGGTCGATCTCCTCGACGCCCGAGGGCTCGAGCTCGGGGCGCACCTGACCGGAGCCGAGCTGCTCCGCGGACGCGGCGAGGTAGACGAGCGGCGCGGCGAGCCGGTTCGCCTGCCAGATGGCCATCGCGATGCCCGCGGCGAACGCCACCACGGCGGCTGCGACGACGAGCCCGATGACGCGCATCGTCTGCCAGAACACGTCCCACCACGAGACGTAGATCGAGACCTGCACCCCGGTGTCGCTCAGGACGTGCTTGGACAGCGTGCGTCCCTCGATGAACTCCCCGGCCTGGTAGCGGGTCCCGTCGGGCGCGGTGACCAGCACGAACGCGGGAAGCTCGCCGTCGCCCCCGACGTGACGCTCGAGCATGCGCTCGCTGAACGGGATGCCCTCGTCGATGCGGAAGTCGACCTTGTCCGCGAGCTCGTCGGCGCGCTTCTGGATGGCCTGGAGCTGGGTCTCGCCGACGAGCTGAGCCCCGAGGAACGCGAGGGGGAAGCCGAGCAGGACGACCGCGACCGTGACCGCGGCGATGGTCGCCTGGAGGACGCGACGGCGCACGCCTAGCCCCGATCTGCCTCGCCGGTCTCGAACCGGAAGCCCATGCCGCGCACGGTCGTGATGTAGCGCGGCGAGTTGGCGTCGTCACCGAGCTTGCGGCGCAGCCACGACACGTGCATGTCGAGGGTCTTCGTCGAGCCCGACGGGTCCGAGCCCCAGACCTCGCGCATGAGCGTCTCGCGCGCGACGACGGTGCCCGAGGCGGCGACGAGCACCCGGAGGAGGTCGAACTCCTTCGCGGTCAGGTGCAGCTCGCGCTCACCCTGGAAGGCGCGGTGCGCGGCGACGTCGACGCGCACGTTCTGCGCGTGCAGCTCGTCCTCGTCCGCCGGGTCGCCCACGGTGCGCCGCAGGAGCGCCCGGACGCGTGCGAGGAGCTCGGCGAGACGGAACGGCTTCGTCACGTAGTCGTCGGCGCCCGCGTCGAGCCCGACGACGAGGTCGACCTCGTCGGCGCGCGCCGTCAGGACGAGGACCGGGGTCGTGAGCCCGAGGTTGCGGATCGCGCGCGCGACGTCGAGACCGTCCATGTCGGGCAGCCCGAGGTCGAGCACGACGAGGTCGGCCGCTGCCGCGCCGTCGATGGCTCCTTGACCCGTGCCTTGCACGTGGACGTCATAACCCTCACGCCCGAGCGCGCGAGCCAAAGGCTCGGCAATCGCAGGGTCGTCCTCCGCCAGCAGCACGTGAGTCATTGGCCCATGCTAGGTCACGACCGCGCGATGTCCGGAGGACTTCCGCGGACGACGTGCTCCGCGGGCGACGTGACGTCCTGACCTGCGGCCCCGGCCGTCGCACGCGCCCCGGCCGGCTTCCCCCCAGTCCCGGCAGGCGGTCCGGTCCCCCCGCGGGCGGACGGCACGGCGACGGCCCGTCCACCCCCGGGTGCACGACGACGCGGTGCTCGGTGCCTACGCTCGTCCGGTGGGCTGGTGGGAGCGAGCGATCCGGTGGGAGGACACCCATCGGCTCGCCGTCGACGCCGCAGGCACCGGGCTCCTCGCGCTCGTCGCCGTCCCGGTCACCGCCGTCGTGGGCACCGTGTACGAGTCCGGCTACCAGAGCGCCGGGGTCCCGCTCATCGCGCTGGCGCTGATCGCACCGCTCGCGTGGCGCCGCGCCCAGCCCGTCGCCTCGGTCGCGACCGTCTACACGATCGCACTCATCCACCTCACCGGCGGCTACGGCCCGCTGCTGCCGGCCGACGTCGCGGTGCTGCTCGCGCTGTACTCCGTCACGGTGCACGGGCCCCGCTGGGCCCACCGCGTCGCGGTCGCCGGCGCGATCGTCGGGTCGCTCGTGCTGGGCCTCACGCTCGCCTGGGCGAACGACCCGTTCGCGGGCGTGTTCGCGTGGATGTTCGGCTCCGCGATCTCGCTCGCAGTCTGGGCGTTCGGCCTCGTGCGCCGGTCGCGCCGCGAGGCGATGGACGCGCTCGTCGACCGTGCGCGCCGGCTCGAGATCGAGCGCGACCAGCAGCACCAGATCGCGACGGCGGCGGAGCGGTCCCGCATCGCGCGCGAGATGCACGACATCGTCGCCCACTCCCTCAGCGTGATCATCGCCCAGGCCGACGGGGGCCGGTACGCCGCCGGGGCCGATCCCGCCGCGGCGGCACGCTCGCTCGGCACGATCGCCGAGACCGGGCGCGCCGCGCTCGGCGACATGCGGCGGCTGCTCGGCGTGCTGCGCACCGACGAGCCCGCCCAGCCCGGCGGCGCCGCGCCCGCGGTGAGCGGCATCTCGACCGGACCGGGCGGCGCGGGAGGCGGTGCCGCCTACTCCCCGCAGCCCGCCGAGCAGGACCTCGAGGCCCTCGTCGAGCAGGTGCGCGCGAGCGGGCTGCGCGTCTCGCTCGTGCGCATGGGCACGGCCCGCCGCCTGCCGCCCGGCGCCGGACTCACGGCCTACCGGATCTGCCAGGAGGCGCTCACCAACATCCTCAAGCACGCCGGGCCCGACCCGACCGTGACGGTCGTCGTGCAGTGGCTCGACGCGTCGCTCGTGCTCGAGGTGGGCGACGACGGGCGCGGCGCCGCCGCCGAGTCCGACGGGCTCGGCCAGGGCCTGCTCGGGATGCGGGAGCGTGCGGCGATGTTCGGCGGCTCGGTCACGGCCGGTCCGCGGCCCGGCGGCGGGTTCCGCGTGCGGGCGCAGATCCCGCTGCCGCCCGTCGGCGGCGACCGCGCCCCCGCACCCGGCGCCCTCGCCGTACCCGGCGGCCGCCCCACGCCCGGCGTCCTCGCCGCACCCACGACGGGTGCGGGGTCGACGGCCTCGCCCGCACCTGTGCTCGCGCCCGCGCCCCCACGTCCGCCCGTAGCAGGACCGCCACCGACCGCACCTCAGGGAGCCCCCGACATGACCACCCCGAAGCCGCTGTGAGCGGCACCGTCCGCGTCGCGCTCGTCGACGACCAGCAGCTCGTGCGGGCCGGGTTCCGCATGGTGATCGACTCCCAGCCCGACCTCGAGGTCGTCCTCGAGGCCGGCGACGGCGCGCAGATCGTCCGGGCGCTCGCCCCCGACGCGGCGTCCCGGAGCGTCGTCGGGCAGGTCGACGTCGTGCTCATGGACGTGCGCATGCCCACGATGGACGGCCTCGCGGCCACCGCGGCGATCACCGCTGCCGCGACCCCCGGCGAGCCCGCCCCGCGCATCATCGTGCTCACGACGTTCGACCTCGACGAGTACGTGCTCGCCGCGATCCGCGCCGGCGCGAGCGGCTTCCTGCTCAAGGACGCGCCGCCCGAGGAGATGCTCGACGCGATCCGCACGGTGCACGCCGGTGACGCGGTCATCGCGCCGTCGAGCACCCGCCGGCTCATCGAGCACCTCGTCACCGTGCTCCCCGCGGAGCAGCACGCCGGTGAGTCCGGGCCGGCGCACGCGGCCGTCGCCGACCTCACGGAGCGCGAGCGCGAGGTTCTCGTGCACATGGCCCGGGGACGGTCCAACACCGAGATCGGCCAGGACCTGTTCGTCGCGGAGGCCACCGTCAAGACGCACGTCGGGCGCATCCTCGCCAAGCTCGGCGCGCGCGACCGCGTCCAGGCCGTCGTCGTCGCCTACGAGACGGGCCTCGTGCGACCCGGCGCGTGAGCCGTCCCCCCACGGGATGACCGCCGGACCAGCCCACGGCCCGACGCGCACCGCGCGCCGCGCTCCGTAGCGTCGGGACCACCACCCCGATCACCCCTGGAGCATCCGTGGACACGACCGTCTACCGCCCTGCCGGCCCCGAGCCGCACGTCGCCTCCCGCGCGCGCGGCCTCACCAAGGTGTACGGCAGCGGGGCCTCCGCGGTGCACGCGCTCGCCGGTGTCGACGTAGACTTCGCGGCCGGGGAGTTCACCGCGATCATGGGCCCCTCGGGCTCGGGCAAGTCGACGCTCATGCACCTCCTCGCGGGTCTCGACTCGGCGACCTCGGGCACGGTGCACCTCGGTGACACCGACGTCACGACGCTCGACGACGACGCCCTCACGCGGCTGCGTCGCGACCGCGTCGGGTTCGTCTTCCAGTCGTTCAACCTGCTGCCGATGTTCACCGCGGCGCAGAACATCACGCTGCCGCTCGACCTCGCGGGAGCAGCGGTCGACCCGGCGTGGCTCGACACCCTCGTCGGGACGCTCGGCCTGCGCGACCGCCTCGCGCACCGCCCCGCCGAGCTGTCCGGCGGTCAGCAGCAGCGTGTCGCGATCGCCCGCGCGCTCGTCGCCCGGCCCGAGGTCGTGTTCGCCGACGAGCCCACCGGGAACCTCGACTCGCGCTCCGGCGCCGAGGTGCTCAGCTTCCTGCGGCGCTCGGTGCGCGAGCTGGGCCGCACGGTCATCATGGTCACGCACGACCCGACCGCCGCGGCCTACGCCGACCGCGTCGTGCTCCTCGCCGACGGGCGGATCGCCGGCGACATCGTCGAACCGACGCCCGACGCGGTGCTCGCGGGCCTCGACGCGCTGCGCCGGCTCGAGGTCCCCGCGGGCGAGCCCCTCACGGCGACCGGCAGCATCCCGGCGGTGCGCGCCTGATGCTGCGTCTCACCCTGGCCCAGATGCGGCGCAGCCTCGGGCGCCTCGCGTCCGGCGGCATCGCGATCGCCATCGGGACCGCGTTCGTCGCCGCGACGCTCCTCGCGGGCGGCGTCATGACCCGCACGAGCTACGACTCCGTCGCCGCCGCGCTCGCGGACGCCGACCTCACGGTCGACGGCATGGTGACGGCCGGGGACCTCGCCGCGTTGCGCGCGCTGCCGGGCGTGGACGCCGTCCAGCCCGACGTGCGGGGCTGGCTGGAGGTCCGGGCGGGCGGCGGCAAGCGGGCCTCGCTCCTGGCGCTGCCCCGCGCGTCGGACCCGCGCCTCGACCCGCTCGAGCTGGTCGACGGCCGGCTCCCGGACGAGCCGGGCGAGATCGCGCTGCCCTCCGCGACCGCCGAGCGGATCGGTGTGCGACCCGGCGACGACGTCGTGACGAGCCGGGTGCGCTGGGTCCCCGCGGGCCCCGCGGGCCCCGCGGACCCGGCGGCCTCACCCGGGCCGACCGCGGGGCCGTCACCGGCCTCGAAGCGGGACCCGGACCCGGGCGAGACCGCCGCCGACGGCTCCTACGAGTCGGAGGACTACACGCTCGAGGTCACCGGGCTCGTCGACGACCCGCGCGGCGCGTACCTCGCGATGGGCGGCGCGGCGGTGCTGCCCCTCGACGACGTCCTGGCCGTCGCGGGCGCCGCGTCGCTCGACGACCTCGCTCCGTCCGGTGCGCTGCTCGCCCTGGCCCCCGGCACGAGCACCGCCCGCACCACGACGCTGATCGGCGAGGCCGTCGACGACGTCACGGTCCTCACGCCCGACGAGGCCGCGGTCCGGGCGCTCGGGCGCGTCACGCAGGGCACGGACGTCTTCACCGGTCTCGTGCTGGGATTCGCGTCGATCGCGCTCGTCGTCGCCGCCCTCGTCATCGCGAACACCTTCCAGGTGCTCGTCGCCCAGCGGACCCGCACGCTCGCGCTCCTGCGGTGCGTCGGGGCGGTGCGCGGCCAGGTGCGCCGCTCGGTGCTCACCGAGGCGGCGATCCTGGGCAGCATGGCGTCGTTCGCGGGGCTCGTGACGGGCACCGTGCTCGCGCAGGTCGCGCTGCTCGTGCTGCAGCGCGTCGACCTCGACGTGCCGCTGCCGGGGACCGTGACGATCACGCCGTGGGTCGTTCTCGTGCCGCTCGCCGTCGGGACGACGGTCACCGTGCTCGCCGCGCTGCTCCCCGCGCGGGCCGCGACCCGCGTCGCCCCCGTCGCGGCCCTGCGGCCCGCCGAGCTCACCGAGGTCGGCGGGCGCGGGGGCCGGGCCCGGCTCGCGATCAGCCTGCTGCTCACGGCCGGCGGCTTCGTCGCCCTCGCCGGGGGCGTGACACTCGGCATCGTCGCGAGTCCCATGGTCGGTCTCGCGCTCGGTGTCCTCGGGGGCGCCGCGTCGTTCGTGGGAATCCTGCTGGGCGCCGTGTACTGGGTGCCCGGCGTCGTCGGTCTCGTCGGGCGCACGTTCGCGGGCAACGGCCCGACCGCGCGCCTCGCGACCGCCAACACGCTGCGCAACCCCCGCCGCACGGCGGCGACCAGCACCGCGCTGCTCATCGGCGTGACGCTCGTCGCGCTCATGAGCACCGGGGCCGCGAGCGCCCGCGTCACGCTCGACCGGGAGCTCGACGAACGGTTCCCGGTCGACGTGCAGGTCACCGCGTTCGACGACGGCACGGGCGAGCGGCCGGCGATCGCGCCCGCCGCGGTCTCGACCCTCGCGGACGCCGACGGGGTCGCCGGCACCGCGACGCTCGCGTCGACGCTCGGCACGATCGAGCCGGCGGGGAGCACCGAGGAGACACCCACGGACGTCTACGCCGTGACCCCGGCCGTCGCCCGGTCGCTGATGCGCGGCGGGGAGGTGCTCGCGAGCCGGCTGGAGCCCGGGACCGTCGTCCTGGGCACGGACTTCGCCGAGACGCTCGGCGTCGTCGAGGGCGACGTCGTCGACGTCGTGGCGCGCACGTCCTGGGAGGACGGGACACCGCCGACCGGCGGCCGGGAGCTGGGTCTGCGCGTCGCGGTCGTCGACCTGGGGGGCGAGACCTCCTACGTGACGCCGGAGGTGCTCGACGGGCTGTCCCCCGACGCCGCCGTGACACGGGTGTGGGTCCGCCTCGACGACGTCAAGGACGCCGGGGACGTGGTGCCGGCGCTGTCCGACGCGCTCGCCGACGAGTCCGTCGAGGTCAACGGCTCGGCCCTCGAGCGGGCGGGCAACCAGCGGCTCATCGACACGCTCCTCGCGATCGTGGTCGGGCTGCTGGGCGTCGCGGTGCTCATCGCGCTCGTCGGGGTCGCGAACACGCTGTCGCTGTCGGTGCTCGAGCGGCGCCGTGAGTCGGCGACGCTGCGCGCGATCGGGCTGTCGCGGCGACGGCTGCGGTGGATGCTCGCGATCGAGGGTGCGCTCATCGCGGGCGTGGGTGCCCTCCTGGGCGTCGTCCTGGGCGTGCTGTACGGCTGGGCAGGCTCGGCGACGCTCCTCGGGGCGATGGGGGACGTCGTGCTGGCGGTCACGTGGTGGCACCTCGTGCTGGTCCTCGTGGTCGCGCTCGCCGCGGGCATGCTCGCGTCGGTCCTGCCCGGGCGGGCAGCCGCCCGCACGTCCCCCGTCGCGGCGCTCGGCGTGGACTGAGCGCTCGCCCGACCGGTGGGCCTGTGGACGCCGGGGTCCTCCCCCGATGTCCACGGGCCTGCCGTCACGCCGGACGGGATGCACGACCGTGGTCGCCGTGCGACTCCTCCTGCAGCCCACCGGCTCCGCGCCGGCCACCGAGGTCGACGTCCCGCCCGGGACCCGCGCGGAGGACGTCCGCACCGCTCTCGGCCGCCTCACGGGCGACCCCCGGTGGTCGGCGCCCGGGGCGCGCCTCGCGGCGGGCGCGGTCGCGGTCGACGACGCGCACCCGTGCGGGCGGTACCCGCTCCTGGCGGGCGCCGAGCTCCGGCTCAGCCGCGGGCCCACCCCGCCGGAGGAGGCCGCGCTGCACGCCCGCTTCCACGTCGCCGTGGTCGCGGGACCGGACTGCGGCGCCCTCGCCCGGGTCGCACCCGTGCTGGTCGTCGGGCGCGGTGCGGGCCCGGCGGGCAGCGCGCACCTGCGCGTCGAGGACCCGACGGTCTCGCGCGAGCACCTCCGGCTGACGGCACGACGTCGGCACGTCCTCGTCCGCGACCTGCGGACGAGCAACGGGACCCTCGTGGCACGCGCGGACCGCCGTGGTGTGCCGCGGGAACCGGCGGGCGGCGGCCCGGGGCCTCGGCGGACGCGGGCACGTCGGCTGCGCGGGGGCACGGCACGGCTGCGGACGGGCGACCGGCTGCACGTGGGGTCGACCGTCCTCGAGGTTCGCGGACCGCGCCGTCGCCGGGACCGGGCGGTCGCTCCCGGTGACGCGACCGGCACGGGCCCGAGCGCGTGGCTCTGGCTCGGGCCCGCCGTCGGCTCCGCCGCGCTCGCCGTGAGCACCGGGAACCCGGTCCTGCTCGTCGGTGCGCTGCTCGGGCCCGTCATGATGCTCGCGCACGCCGGCCGGGCGCGGGCGAGCCGGCGCCGCGCGCGGCAGCTGGGCCAGGCGCGAGGGCTCCCCGGTCGCGGGACGGGCTCGGGACGACCGACCGGTGGAGCGCGGCCCGGGGACGCGGACGACGCCCCGCTCGCACCCGCCGACCTGGCCGCGGCCACGGTGCTCGCCACGGTCCCCGGAGCTCCCCCGACCACCACCCCCGCCGCGGACGGGCCTCTGCGCCGGCTCGGGTACGCCGCCGTGGGCGCGCAGGGCCTCACGCTCGCCGTGACCGGTCGGCGGCACCTCGCACTGGGCGCCGCACGCGCGCTCGCCCTGGGCCTCGTGGGACCCGCCGGCGGCGGCGCGCTCGTGCTCCGGTGCGACGACGACCGCCGCGCGGACTGGCGCTGGGCGCGGTGGCTCGCCGAGTCGCCGACGCCGTCGCACGGGCACGGGCACGGGCACGGGCACGGGCACGGGCACGGGCACGGGCACGGGCACGGGCACGGGCACGGGCACGGGCCGATGCTCCCCGGTGCCGCCGCGCCGGTACACCGCGTCGCCCGGGTCGTCGTGGTCGACGGGCCTGCCGCCCTCGCGCGGACCCGTGCGGACCACGGCGGCCCCGGGACCTCGCTGGTCCTCGTGGCCGACGGCCCCGGGTCGGTGCCGGCGTGGTGCCCGTCGGTGCTCGAGGTCGCGGCCGACGGGTCGACCGTGCGGGTCGGTGGGAGCCGTCGCCCGCTCCCCCTGCACGCCGTCACCGCGGCCTGGGCCGAGGCGCTCGCCCGCAGGGTCGCCGGCGCACGTGCGGGTGGCCCGCTCGCCGGTGTCTCCTCCACCGGTGTCCCGGCCGCCGGAGAACTAGTCCCGGTCACCCCGCAGGTCGCCGCGCCCGACGAGGCCGGGCGCACCGGGCGCACCGGGCGCACCGGGCGCACCGGGCGCACCGGGCGCGCCGGGCGCACCGACGATCCCCTGCCTCCGACGGTCGCGCTCGGCGAGCTCGACGGTGTCCCACCGCCCGACGCCGCGGCCGTCGCGGCGCGCTGGGCCGAGGCCCCCGCGCCCGGGCTGCGCGCCGCGCTGGGGGCGGACCACGCCGGCGCCGTGCACGTCGACCTCGTCGCCGACGGGCCGCACGCCCTCGTCGCCGGCACGACCGGCGCGGGCAAGTCCGGCTTGCTCCGCACCCTCGTCCTCGCCCTGGCACTGGCCCACCCCCCGGAGCGGCTCGCCGTCGCCCTCGTCGACTACAAGGGCGGCGCGAGCTTCGGCCCGGTCGCGCGGCTCCCCCACGTGGTGGGCCAGGTGACCGACCTCGACGGCGCCCTCGCCGAGCGGGCCCTCGCGGGGCTGCGCGCCGAGCTGCACCGACGCGAGCGGCTGCTCGCGGAGGCGGGGGTCACGGACGTCGACGAGCTCGCGGCGGAGCACCAGGCCGGACGGACGCCCGTCCGGCCACTGCCGCGCCTGCTCGTCGTGGTCGACGAGTTCCGGGCGCTCGCCGACGAGGTACCGACCTTCGTGCCGGGGCTGCTGCGGGTCGCCGCCCAGGGGCGCGCGCTCGGCATGCACCTCGTCCTGGCGACGCAGCGGCCCGCCGGCGCGATCGGCCCGGACCTCCGCGCAAACATCGCGCTCCGGATCGCCCTGCGCGTCGCCGACGGCGCCGAGTCCACGGACGTCCTCGGCGTGGCCGACGCCGCGGGGCTCCCCGTCGACCGGCCGGGGCGGGCCGTGCTGCGCCGCGGCAACCGCGCGCCCGAGCAGCTCCAGGTCGCCCTGCCGCACGGCCGCCGGCGGCGGGACGGCGTCCGGCTCGCCGCGCCCTGGCTGACCGCCTCGTCGGCGTGGGTGCCCGCGGGTCCCGACGTCGCGCGCGACGACGAGGGCCTCGACCGGTACGTCGAGACGATCCGGGCCGCGGCAGAGGGCCGGCCGGCCCCCGTCTCCCCGTGGCTTTCCGCGCTGCCCGAGCACGTCACCCGCGGCGGGGTCCACGCGCACCTCGTCGGTGCCGGGAACCTTCCCGCGGGCGGCGACGTGGTGCTCGGGCTCGGCGACGTCCCCGCGGAGCAACGACGCTCGCTCGTCACCTGGCGCCCGGCCGACGGTCACCTGCTCGTCCGCGGCGGGCCCGGCTCCGGCCGGACGACCGCGTTGCGCACGGCCGTCCACGGAGCGCTCGAGCTGGGCTGGGACGTGCACGCGGTCGGCTTCCCGCCCGACGCGCCGCCTGCGCCCGCCGCGCTGCTGGGCACGGTGGTCGGAACCGACGACCCGCGCCGGCTGGCCCGGCTCGTGCGGCTGCTCGCCGGGCGCCGGGCGGGCCCCGGCACCGTCGACCCGGGGTCCGGATCTCACCGCCGGCCGCAGCTCCTGGTGGTCGACGCCCTCGAGCCGGCCGTCGCGGCGCTCGAGCGCGTCGCCCGGGGCGCAGCGGGCGAGCTGTTCGTGGATCTCCTGCGCGACGGCCGCGCACGAGGCGTCGCCGTCGCCGCGGGCTGCGGCTCGGGGAGCGGTCTTGCCCCGCTCGTGGGTCACTTCGGCAGCAGGCTCGTCCTCGGGCCGGCGGACCCGGTGACGGACGTGCTGGCCGGGGTCCCGACCGGGCTCGCCGGTGGGCGGCGCCCGCCGGGCCGCGCGGTCCACGTCGACGGCGGGGGCGCGGTGCTGTGCCAGGTCGCCGTCGCGGAGGGCATGCCGGACGCGTCCGCCGGTGCCGCGCCGCCCGACGTGCTGCGGCTGGCCCCGGTGCCGACGCACGTCACGCTCCCTCCACCGGTGCACCCAGGTCCGCCTGGACGGCCCGACCCGCTCGTGCCGCCCGTCCCCTCGACGCCACTGGACCGGCCGGTGTCGCCGGGCCAGCAGTCGCTCGTCGACCCCACGGTGCCGCCGACGCCGATCCAGCCCCCGGCACCGCTCGACCCCCCGACGCCCGCCGACCCCGCGGCGCCGCTGACGCCCCTCCACCCCCCGGCACCGATCGACCCGCCGACGCCCGTCCGCCCCGCGGTGCCGATCGACCCGCCGGCGCCCCCCGGCCCGCGGGCACGCCCCAGCACGTCGGCCGCCCCTGGCCGGCCCCCGGCCCGAGCGGTGCCCGTGGGCCGCGGCGGCGACGCGGCCGAGGTCCTCGCGCTCGACCTGCGCCGGGGCGCGCTCGTCGTGGGACCGCCCGGCTCCGGGCGCACGACCGCGCTGTCCGTCGTGGCGGCGGCCCTGGTCCGCGCAGGACGCGACGTCGCGGTTCTCGCCGACGACGCCCCCCTCGCCGAGCTGCCGGGTGCGCGCTGGTCGGCGGGGAGCCGCGAGCTCAGCGACCTCCTCGGGCACCTCGAGGGTGCGACAGGCCCGGTCGACGTCGTGGTCGACGACCTCGACGCGCTCGAGCAGTCGGTGCCGCACCTCGTCGAGCGCCTCGCCGCCTGGCTCGAACGCGCAGGCGACGGCCGCCGCGCTCCAGGCACGGGCACGTCGGGCACGGGCACGTCGAGGACGGGCACGTCGGGCACCGGCTCGCCGGGTTCGCGGCTCGTCGCGTCGAGCTCGACCGCCCGCGCGGCGACCGCGTACCGTCCGCCGCTCGCCGCGCTCCGCCACGGCCGCTCGGGCATCGTGCTGCAGCCGCACGAGCCCGGGTCCGGCGACGCGCTCGGGACGGCGGTCGAGTGGGCGCTCGACCCGGCGCACCCGCACCTGCCCGGCCGCGGCGTGCTGGTCACCGGTCGCGACGCCGTGCCGCTCCAGGTCGCGCTGCCTCCGCCGGTCGGCCGCGGGTGAGCCCCGCACGATCCGTCCCGACGCCCCGGCCGTGCACCGGACCCGCCGCTCGGGAGCCCGGGCTCAGGTCGCGGGCGGCGGTGTGCGCGGCGTGGTCGTCGCCGCGACGACCGCGGGCAGCAGGAGACCGACGCCGACGACGAGCGCCACGAGCACCACCCCGGCGGCCCACGGGCTCGGCTCCGCGGAGAACCAGCCGACCGCCATGACGAGCAGCAGCAGCTGCCAGGTCAGCACGGGCGAGCGTGCCCAGCGCCGGCCGCCCGCGAGGGCCCGGGCGGCGAGCACCAGCACGCCGGCGACCGCCAGCAGGAAGACGGCGAGGAACGCGGTCGGGCCGGGGAGCTCCGCGCCACGCACCAGGTCGACCACGAACGCTGCCGCGAGCCCGGCGAGCGCCGCGGCCTCGACGAGGACCAGGAGGCAGACGACGACGAGGGCGCGGGGGCGGCGGGCGTGCATGTCCCGACCCTAGGCGAGCACGTCGACGGCACCGCTCCCCCGTCGGCTCCGCGACCGGTCGGGAACGGGCCCTCGAGCACCTCGGCGCCGGACGTCGAGGTGCCGCGCGTCTTGCGGCTCGAGGCGGTTAGCGCGCAGACGGCGGAACAGGGTACGGTGACGATCCTCGGCACAGGGCTCACACAGGTGTGATGAAGACCTCAGCGTTCACGCGGAGGAAACCGCCGCGTAACTCTTGTGCGCGCTCAGCGCAGGTGTGAGGCTGGTCAACAGCAGTTCACACCCCCATCCGAAGTGCAGGGCCCAGTTCGCCGCATCCTCCAGCGGCCTGGTCGCGCCCTGCCTGCTGAGCCCGCTTCCCTCGCACGGGAACGGGCTTGCCCTCTGCCGAGGAGATGTCATGGATTGGCGCCACCGCGCAGCGTGCCTGGACGAGGACCCGGAGCTCTTCTTCCCCATCGGGAACACCGGGCCTGCGCTGCTGCAGATCGACGAGGCGAAGGCCGTGTGCCGCCGCTGCGACGTCGTGGACACGTGCCTGAAGTGGGCGCTCGAGTCCGGTCAGGACGCGGGCGTCTGGGGCGGGCTCTCGGAGGACGAGCGCCGCGCCCTCAAGCGCCGCACCGCGCGCCAGCGTCGCGCCAGCTGACGCACCCCACCGCACGCACTCAGCCGTCGGAGCCCTCGGGCGCCGGCGGCTGAGTCGCGCCCGGGGTGCCGTCACGGGCCTCCGTCGGCGCCTGAGTCGCGTCCGGACGAGCGCGCGCCGGACCGGCACGGCCGCGGTCGCAGCCGTCGCAGGCGCTCGCGGTCAGTGCCGGATCGACCCGGTCTCGCGGTTGGGCGTCCGCAGCACGACGGCGAGCACGACCTCGGTGCCGCCGCCCTCGCGCGCGCCCCACGTGATCGATCCGCGCAGCTCGTTGGTCACGAGCGTCGAGACGATCTGCGTCCCGAGCCCCGTCCCGGCGCCGGCCTTCTCGGGGAGCCCGACACCGTCGTCGGCGACCGTGATCCCGAGCGCGTCGCCCTCCCGGACGGCGGTGATCTCGACGGTGCCGCCCACTCCGCCGGCGAGCCCGTGCTCGACCGCGTTCGTCACGAGCTCGGTCAACACGAGCGCGAGCGCGGTGGCGTCCTCGGCGGGCACGAGCCCGAACACGCCCTGCACCACGGTCCGCACGTGGCCGCCGGCCGACGCCACGTCCGCCGCGAGGCGCAGGCTCCGCCCGACGAGGTCGTCGAACGGCACCGCCTCGTCGAGCGTCTGCGACAGGGTCTCGTGGACGAGCGCGATCGTCGCGACGCGCCGCATCGCCTCGTCGAGCGCGTCCTTCGCCTCGGGGTTGCTCATCCGGCGGGACTGCAGCCGGAGCAGGGCCGCGACGGTCTGCAGGTTGTTCTTGACCCGGTGGTGGATCTCCCGGATGGTCGCGTCCTTGGTGATGAGCTCGCGCTCGCGGCGGCGCAGCTCCGAGACGTCGCGGCACAGCAGCACCGCGCCGAGCCGCTGGCCGTGCTCGGTGAGCGGGACGGCGCGCAGCGAGAGCGCCACGCCGCGCGCCTCGATGTCGGTGCGCCAGGGCGCGCGCCCCATCACGACGAGCGGCATGGACTCGTCGACGGTCGCCTTCTGCTCGATCAGGTCGGTCGTGACCTCCACGAGCGAGCGGCCGACGAGGTCGCCGAGCGCACCGAGGCGGTGGAAGCAGCTGAGCGCGTTGGGGCTCGCGTACAGCACCTCGCCCTCCGAGTTCAGCCGGATCAGCCCGTCGCCCACGCGGGGTGCCCCCCGGCGCGGACCGGTGGGGGCGTTCGCCGCGGGGAACTCCCCGCGCGAGATCATGCCCATGAGGTCGTCGGCGGCCTCGACGTAGTTGAGCTCGAGCCGGCTCGGCGTGCGCGCACCGCCGAGGTTCGTCTGCCGGGCGACGACGGCGATCGCGCGACCCTGGCGCACGACGGGCACCGCCTCCTCGCGCACCGCGTACGAGCCGAACCAGCGCGGCTCGCGCGAGCGCTGGGCCCGGACCTCCGTGAGCGACTTCTGCAGCTGCGGCCGCTGCCCCTCGGGCGGGCGCGACCCGACGACGTCGTCGTAGTGCACGGTCGCGCCGGTGCTCGGGCGGCACTGGGCGATGGCGACGAAGTCCCCGTCGTCGGCGGGGAGCCAGAGCACGAGGTCGGCGAACGCGAGGTCGGAGATCACCTGCCAGTCGCCGACGAGCAGGTGGAGCCACTCGAGGTCGGCGGCGTCGAGGGAGGACGCGTGGCGCGTGGCGAGCTCGCTCAGGGTGGACACCGGACCAGCGTAGGCGCGCGTCCGGGCAGCGCGGCTCGCGCACGGCGCCGTGCCCGGCGGATAAACTCGCGGCACCAGCCCTGCAGGGAAGGACCCAGCGCCGTGCACCTCCATGTCCCGCTCGACCTCGCCGGCACGCCCGAGGCGGTCGCCGCGATGCTCGCCGACCCGGCGTACGTGCACGCGAAGGTGCGGGCCTCCGGGGCGCTGGACCAGCAGGTCGACGTCGTCGCCGGCGAGGGCGGTGCGTTCACGGTGACGACGCGCCGCTCGCTGCCGACCGACCAGATCCCGGCGAACGTGCGCGGCTTCGTCGGCTCGCGGCTCGACGTGCGTCAGGTCGAGGCGTGGGAGGGACCGGCTCCCGACGGGTCGCGCCGCGGGACCGTGGTCGTCGAGATCACGGGTGCTCCGGTCCGGCTCACGGGCACGTCGTCGCTGACGCCGTCGGGCGACCGGACGACCCTCACCTACGAGGGCGAGGTCAAGGCCGCGATCCCCCTGTTCGCCGCCGCGGTCGAGCAGGCCGCCGGTGGCGCGATCCGGAGCGCGCTGGGCGCGGAGTCGGCCGTCGCGGGCCGCTGGCTCGAAGATCACGGATCGGGTGTCCAGCCGTAACAATTCGGTAACACCTAACGTGTCCACAACGCTGTGACCTGCACGAACACAGGTGTGGGATCGCTACCACGGAGATGTCCAGGCTCTCATCCTTGACACCCGACCAGGCTGAGGACAGAGTTCACCGCAGCGCGTGGGAACGCTCCCGCAAGTTCCACGGGAATGTCCCCACGTGAGGGTCCACACGGCCCACGTGACCGGTCGTCCGCGCGCCCCCTGCGGCGGTGCGTCCGTCGCGTCCACGGGTACGGCGAGGACGCCGTCCGACTGACAAGGGAGTCACAGTGCGCAAGACCACACGCAAGATGTGGGCCGTCGCGGCCGGGGTGACGGGCGTTGCCCTCCTCGCCACCGCGTGCGGCTCGGCCGACTCGGGGTCGACCGACGACGCCAGCGGTGACGAGAAGATCACGCTGACGGTCGCCACGTTCAACGAGTTCGGCTACGACGACCTGTTCGCCGAGTACGAGGCCGCGAACCCGAACGTCACCGTCGAGCACAAGAAGGCCGCCACCTCGAACGAGGCGCGCGACAACCTCAACACGCGTCTCGCCGCGGGCTCCGGCCTGTCGGACATCGAGGCCATCGAGGTCGACTGGCTCCCCGAGCTCCTCCAGTACTCCGACAAGTTCGTCGACCTCACGTCGGACGACGTCGAGGGCCGCTGGCTCGACTTCAAGGTCGCCCAGGCCACGGCCGAGGACGGCCGCCTCATCGGCTACGGCACCGACATCGGCCCCGAGGTCATCGCGTACCGCAGCGACCTCTTCGCCGCGGCGGGCCTGCCCACCGAGCGCGAGGCCGTCGCCGAGCTCTTCGGTGGCGACAGCGCCACGTGGGACAAGTACTTCGAGGTCGGCAAGCAGTTCACCGCTGCCGGCACGGGCGTGCCCTTCTTCGACACGAGCCAGGCCATCTACCAGGGCATGGTCAACCAGATGGAGGCCGCGTACGAGGACCCCGAGAGCGGCGAGATCGTCGCGCTCGAGAACCCCGACGTGAAGGACGCCTACGACGCGGTCGTCCAGGCCAGCGCCGACGGCCTCTCGGCCGGCAAGTCGCAGTGGAGCGAGGACTGGACCGCGTCGTTCCAGAACAACGGCTTCGCGACGATGCTGGCGCCGGGCTGGATGCTCGGTGTCATCGAGGGCAACGCCGACGGCGTCACCGGCTGGGACATCGCTCCCGTCTTCCCCGGCGGCGGCGGCAACTGGGGTGGCTCGTTCCTCACGGTCCCCGCGCAGGGTGCGCACCCGGAGGAGGCCAAGGCGCTCGCCGCCTGGCTGACGGCCCCCGAGCAGCAGATCAAGGCGTTCAAGGCGAAGGGCACGTTCCCGAGCCAGGTCGAGGCCCTCGAGAGCCAGGACCTGCTGACGGTCACGAACCCGTTCTTCAACGAGGCGCCGACCGGCCAGATCCTGGCTGACGCCGCGAAGGCCATCAACCCGGTCCCGCCGTTCAAGGGCCCGCAGTACTTCGCGATCAACGACGCCATGTCGCAGGCCATCGGCCGCGTCGACGTCGACAAGACGGACGACCCCGCCTCGTCGTGGGCGAAGTTCGAAGAGGCCGTCTCGGCTCTCGGCTGAGTCAACCGGGGCCGGGTCGACGGACACCACCGTCGACCCGGCCCCGTCCCACGCTCGCTGACCGCACCCGCCCCGAAGGACACCGATGGCCACCACCACCACGCCGACGCCGGCCCGCCGCACGAGCCGCGGACCTGAGCGCGCCCCCCAGCGCGTCGGCTTCAGTCAGCAGCTCGGGCGCTGGGACGTGAAGTTCTCGCCCTACCTCTACATCTCGCCGTTCTTCATCCTGTTCGCGCTCGTCGGGCTCTTCCCCCTGGCGTACACCGCGTTCGTCTCGGTCCACGACTGGCACCTCATCGGTGGCCAGGGCGACTTCGTCGGCCTGAAGAACTACCAGGACGTCCTCGCGCAGCCGAACTTCTGGCGCAGCCTGCGCAACACGTTCAGCATCTTCCTGCTGTCGTCGGTGCCCCAGGTCTTCATCGCGATCGTCCTGGCCGCGTTCCTCGACGCGAACCTGCGCGCGCGCACGTTCTGGCGCATGGGCGTGCTGCTCCCGTACGTCGTCGCCCCCGTCGCCGTCTCCCTCATCTTCAGCAAGCTCTTCGCCGACCAGTCCGGGATCGTGAACACGTTCCTCGGCGTCCTGGGCATCGACCCGGTCAAGTGGCACGGCGCGGTCCTCCCCAGCCACTTCGCGATCGCGACGATGGTCAACTTCCGCTGGACCGGCTACAACACGCTGATCTTCCTCGCGGCGATGCAGGCCGTCCCGCGCGACATCTACGAGGCCGCGATCCTCGACGGTGCGGGCCGCCTGCGGCAGTTCTTCTCCGTCACGGTGCCCATGCTGCGCCCGACGATCATCTTCGTCGTCCTGACGTCGACCATCGGTGGCCTGCAGATCTTCGATGAGCCGCGCCTGTACGACCAGATCGGCCAGGGCGGCAACGACCGCCAGTGGATGACCGCGACGATGTACCTCTACGAGCTGGGCTGGGGTGCGCAGAAGAGCTTCGGCCGTGCCGCCTCCGTCGCCTGGCTCCTGTTCCTGATCATCATCGTGGTCGGGCTCATCAACTTCATGATCACCCGCCGGATCTCCTCGGAGTCCGCCCCGAAGAGCGGAAGGAAGAAGCGATGAGCGCTCCTTCGATCCCCGTCATCCGACAGACGGCCGGAGCCGGCGCCGCACGGTCCGCGTCCCGCCGCCGGCGCGCCCAGGGCGCAGGCTCCGACCGGCGCCCGGGCTGGCTGACGTACACGGTCCTCGGGATCGTCCTCCTGGCCTCGGTCGCTCCGCTGTACTACATGTTCCTGCTCGCGAGCTCGAACTCGGCGGCGATCGCGCAGACGCCGATCCCCTCGCTCATCCCGCAGGGCGAGTTCTTCGACAACGTGAACCGCGTCCTGAACGCCGACATCAAGTTCTGGAAGGCGGTCACGAACAGCGTCATCGTCTCGACGGTCACCGCGCTGTCCGTCGTCGTCTTCTCGACGCTCGCGGGCTTCTCGTTCTCGAAGCTCCGCTTCCGTGGCCGCGGACCGCTGCTCGTCTTCGTCATTGCGACGATGGCGGTCCCGACGCAGCTCGGCATCGTCCCGCTGTTCATCGTCATGGCGGAGCTCAACTGGACGGGCAAGCTCGTCGCCGTCATCGTGCCCGGCATGGTCACGGCGTTCGGGGTGTTCTGGATGACCCAGTACCTCGAGAGCGCGCTCCCCTACGAGCTGATCGAGGCGGCACGCGTCGACGGCGCGTCGATGATCCGGACGTTCTGGCACGTCGCCATGCCGGCGGCGCGTCCCGCAGCGGCGATGCTCGCGCTGTTCACCTTCGTGGGCTCGTGGACGAACTTCTTCTGGCCGTTCATCGTGCTCGGCTCGACGAACCCGACCCTGCCGGTCGCCGTCCAGCTGCTGCAGTCCACGTACTTCAAGGACATGGCGCTGATCATGGCGGGCGTCACGCTCTCGGTGATCCCGCTGATCATCGTCTTCGTGTTCGCCGGCCGCCAGCTCGTCGCTGGCATCATGGCGGGTGCTGTCAAGGGTTGATCCCGCGCCGCGCGGGGGCGACACCATCGCCCCCGCGCGGCTGACCGCACGCCGCGCAGCACGCTGCTACCGCAGCCTCACGAGGGGACGACGACCAATGGTGGTCGACAACACCACGTTCCGGGACGACGTCGGGCGCCCTCCTGCACCCACTCTCGAGCAGGTCGCCGAGAGGGCCGGGGTCTCCCGTTCCACCGCCTCGCGCGCCATCAACGGCGGGCTCCGCGTCTCCCCCGAGGCGCAGGCGTCGGTCGAGGCCGCCGTCGCGGACCTCGGCTACACCCCGAACCGGGCCGCCCGCTCGCTCGTCACCAAGCGCACCGACTCGATCGCGCTCGTGGTCCCGGAGCCGGACGAGCGCATCCTCTCGGACCCGTTCTTCGCGGGGACCCTGAACGGCCTGAGCACCGCGCTCGCCGACTCGGAGCTCCAGCTCGTCCTGGTCATCGCGCGCCCGGGCGACAGCGCCCGCACCATCCGCTACCTGCGCAACGGCCACGTCGACGGCGCGATCGTCGTCTCCCACCACCGGGACGACGAGCTCGACCGGGCCCTGCAGCAGTCGCGACTGCCGAATGTCTTCGTCGGCCGCCCGCTCTCCGACGAGGGAGACACGCAGTACGTCGACACCGACAACGTCGCCGGTGGCAGGATCGCGACGCAGCACCTCATCGACCTGGGACGGCGCCGCATCGGCACCATCGCCGGTCCTCTCGACATGTCCGCGGGCATCGACCGCCTCGCCGGCTGGCGCGAGGCCGTGCGCGCCGCGGGGCTCCCCGAGAACGCCGTCGTGCACGGCGACTTCACGATCGCGTCGGGGGCGGCGAGCGCCCGGCGGCTGCTCGAGGCCCACCCCGACCTGGACGCGCTGTTCGTGGCGTCGGACCTGATGGCGGCGGGTGCCCTCGGCGTGCTCGCCGAGCTGGGACGCGACGTGCCCGGTGACATCGCGGTCGTCGGCTACGACAACCTCGGCGTCTCGATGTCGACGAACCCGCCGCTCACCACCGTGATCCAGCCGGTCGTCGCGATGGCACGGGCCGCCGGCGTGCGGCTCCTCGACCAGCTCCAGGGCTCCGTCATCGGCGGCGAGCCGCTGATCTTCGCTCCGGAGCTCGTGATCCGCGCCTCCGCGTGAGCCTGCGCCTGTCCTTCACGCTCGTCGGGATCGGGGGCGCGGCCGGTGGGCTCGCACGCTACGGGCTGACCACCGTCCTCCCGGAGCCCCCGGGCGCCCTGCCGTGGACCACGTGGACGATCAACGTGTCCGGCTCGTTCCTGCTCGGGCTGCTCGTCGCGGGTGTCGTGGGACGTCGCGGGGCGCCGGCGTGGGTACGCCCGGCGTTCGGCACCGGTGTGCTCGGCGGCTACACGACGTTCTCCGCGTACGCCCACGCCCTCGACGTCCTGGCGGCGGACGGGCACGCGGGGACGGCGGCGGGGTACCTCGTCGTGTCGCTCGCCGGCGGGGTCGTGGCGGCGGCGGCCGGGGTGGCGCTGGGCGCGCGGCTGCCCGCCCGCACGGTGCCGGGACCCGGCGGTGGCGGTGGCGGCGGAGGTGCACCGTGAGCCTCTGGGTCGCGGTCGGTGTCGGCGTCGGCGCGGGCGTCGGCGCACAGCTGCGGTACGCCGCCGAGGTCCTCCACGCGCGGGACCGGCGACGCCGCGGGCTCGGGCGCGCGACCTTCCCCTGGGCGACGCTCACGGTCAACGTGGTGGGGTCCGCCGTGCTCGGGGTCGTCGCGGCACTCGTGCTGCGCGGCACGCTCGACGCGGGCTGGGGCACCGTGCTCGGCGCCGGTCTCGCCGGGGGGCTGACGACGTTCTCGACGTTCTCCCTCGACGTCGTCGAGCTGTGGCGGCAGCACCGGACACTGCGTGCCGTGCTCGACGTCGCCGCGCACCTGGTCCTCGGGGTCGGGGCGGCGGCCGTGGGGTTCCACGTCGCGGCATGACGCCGTGGACGGGTGCCGTCGGACCGGACGCACGCCGTCCGGCGCGCACGCCGTCCTGGCACGCCGCACGGCCACCCCCCCCCCGGCCACGCCGCCCGGCCACGCCGTCCGGTCGCGCCGTCCGGCCACGCCCGGGCGCCCCGCCCGGCCACGCCGTCCGGTCAGCCCGCCGCGCCCTCGTCGCTCCCCGGGACCGAGCCCGGCAGGTGGCCGAACCGGTGCAGCGTGCGGCTCACCGCCTGCTCGCGGACGACCGTGAGCAGCTCGCGGCGCGCGCTCGCGAGCACCGGGTGGTCGAGCACGGTGACGGTGCCGAGCCGCGTGCGTGCTGCCTCGCGCAGCCCGGGGGCGGCCCCGACGACGCGGACGCGCCCGGTCACGCGGCCGTCCCGCACGCGTGCGGCGAACGACCCGTCGGGCTCCCCCGCGACGCGGCTCACCGTGACCCGGACCCCGGCACGACGGGCTGCCGCGAGCACGCGCGCGACCTCACGGTCCGGTGCGCCCGCGCCGACGCGCACCGTGAGGTGCTCGACGGGCCGGTAGCGCAGCAGGTTCGCCTCGACGCTCAGGTTGCTCGGGTCGTGCTCGACCGACAGCTCGTCGGCCCACCACCGGGCGTCGTCCTCCTCGGCCCACGCGAGCCACCCCGCGTCGTCCGACGGCACGTCCGCCGCGTCCGCCCAGTCGCCGAGCTGCGCGACGTAGTGCGGCCCGCCGGCCTTCGCACCCGGTCCGACGACGGAGGCCTTCCAGCCGCCGAAGGGCTGACGCTGCACGATCGCCCCGGTGATGTGCCGGTTCACGTACGCGTTGCCGACCTCGACCCGGTCGAGCCACGTGGCGATCTCGTCCTCGTCGAGCGAGTGCAGCCCGCCGGTGAGCCCGAACGCGACGGCGTTCTGCACGGCGATCGCCTCGTCGAGCGTCGCGACCCGCAGCACCCCGAGCACGGGACCGAAGACCTCGGTCGTGTGGAACGCGGAGCCGGGCACGACGCCGTGCTTGACGCCGGGCGTCCACAGCCGGCCCTCGTCGTCGAGCCGGCGCGGCTGCACGAGCCACCGCTCCCCCGGGTCGAGCGTCGTGAGCGCGTGCAGGAGCTTGCCCGACGCCGGCTCGGTGAGCGGTCCCACGGTCGTCGCGAGGTCGGTCGCGGGTCCCACGCGCAGCGACGTGACGGCGTCCGCGAGCTGGCGCCGCAGGCGGTCCGACGTCCCGGCGGACCCGACGAGGATCAGCAGCGACGCCGCGGAGCACTTCTGCCCCGCGTGCCCGAACGCGGAGCGCACGACGTCGGCGACCGCGAGGTCCACGTCGGCCGACGGAGTGACGACGATCGCGTTCTTGCCGGAGGTCTCCGCGAGCACCTCGAGGTCGGGGCGCCACGACGCGAACAGCTCGGCGGTCTCGATCGACCCCGTGAGCAGGACGCGCGCGACCGACGGGTGCGTCACGAGGTGCCGGCCGACCTCGCCCTCGGGCGAGAGGACGACCTGGAGCACGTCACGGGGGACGTCGAGCACGTCCATCGCCCGGTGCACCGCAGCCATCGCGACCTGCACGCAGCGTGGGGTCGGCGGCGCGGGCTTGACGAGCACGGGCGACCCGGCGGCGAGCGCCGCGAGCACGGAGCCGACGGGGATCGCTACCGGGAAGTTCCACGGCGGGGTCACGACCGTCACACCGCGCGGGCGGAACACCGCACCCGGGACGGCGCCGTCCGCGAGCTCCTCGGCGCGGTCCGCGTAGTAGCGCGCGAAGTCGACGGCCTCGCTGACCTCCGGGTCGGCCTCGGCGACCGTCTTGCCGGCCTCCTGGACCATGGTCGCGACGATGTCACCGCGGTCGCTCTCGAGGTGCAGCGCGGCGCGCCGCAGCACCCGGGCGCGCTCCGCGGGAGCGGTCGTGGCCCAGCGCTCCCGGACGGCCTCGGCGCGCGCGACGGCGTCGTCGACGTCCTGCACGGTCGTGACGCGCACGGCGTCGGGCGCCGGGACGTCCCGGACCAGCAGCTCGGCGGCCCAGGCGCGCGCCTCGGCGACCGCGGGGTCGGTGTCGGGCGCGTTCTCGAACGGCTCACCCGCTGCGGGCTCGACGGGTCCGGGGCGCGGGCGGCGCTGCGGCGGGGTCGTCGGCTCCTGCGACGCGAGCACCGAGTCGCGGAACGCGTGGCGCTGGGCGTCGAGCGGGTCGGCGGCCGGCCCGCCGGGGGCGAACATGGCGTGCAGGAAGTTCTGCGGTGCGGCGTTCTCCTCGAGCCGGCGCACGAGGTAGGAGATGGCGACGTCGAAGTCCTCGCGGGCGACGACCGGGGTGTAGAGCAGCACGTCCCCCACCTCGTCGCGCACCGCGCGTGCCTGGGCCGGCGCCATGCCCTGCAGCATCTCGACGTCGAGCGCCTCGGTGACGCCGCGCTCCTGCGCGAGACGGTGCCCGAGCGCGACGTCGAACAGGTTGTGGCTCGCGAGCCCGATCCGCACGTGCTGCGTGCGCTCGTCGTGCAGCGCGCGGTCGAGCAGGCGGACGTAGTTCGCGTCGACCTCCGGCTTGCTGCGGTACGGCGCCTGCGGCCAGCCGTGCAGCTCGGCCTCGACCTTCTCCATCGCGAGGTTCGCACCCTTGACGAGGCGCACCTTGATCCGGGCACCGCCCGCGAGCGCGCGGCGCCGGGCGATCTCGGTGAGCTCGTCGAGCGCGGCCACCGCGTCGGGCAGGTACGCCTGGAGGACGATGCCCCACTCGGCGTCGAGCAGCTCGGGCTCCATGACGAGCTGCTCGAAGACCTGCACGGTGAGCGCGAGGTCGCGGTACTCCTCCATGTCGAGGTTGAGGAAGGTGCCGTGCGCGGCAGCGGCGCGGTACAGCGGGCGCAGACGGTCCACGACACGGTCGCGGCTGCCCGCGGTGTCCCAGGTGGAGAGCTGGCTCGCGACGGCGGACACCTTGACCGACACGTAGTCGACGTCCGGCCGCTCGACGAGCGCACGGACGCGCGTCAGGCGGCTCGCGGCCTCCTGCTCGCCGAGCACGGCCTCGCCGAGCAGGTTGAGGTTGAGCCGGAACCCGTCGGCGCGCGCCCGGGCGACGTGAGCGCCGAGCCCCGGCCCGGCGTCCGCCACGAGGTGCCCGACGAGCTGGCGCAGCCGGTAGCGCGCGGCCGGGACCACGACCGACGGCAGCACCGGCGCGACCCGGGCACCGACCGCGAGCATCGCGCGGTCGACCGGTCCGAGGAACCCGCCCGCCGCGGAGGTGTACCGCGTGAGGCCCGCGAGCTCGCGCGCCGCGACGTGCACGTCGTCGGGCCGCGCGACCCGGTCCACGAACCGCACCGCGAGCTCGAGGCCTGCGGGGTCGGAGACGAGCGCCGCGAGCCGGCCGCTCGTGCGGCGCTCCTGCTCGGTCTCGCCCTGCGAGCCCGCGAGCGCCCAGCGGTCCGCGAGCTCGAGCGCGTCGTCGACGAGGTCCTGCGGCGTGGCGTCCATCCCCTCATCGTGCGGCTGGGGGTGGTGCGGCGTCTTGTCGTGATCCGGCACGACGTCTGACGCGCCGTGCGGTTCGGGGCCGCACGTGCCGTGACCTGCGGCTCCGTCCTGCCCGGACAGCGCGGCCACCGCGACGTCGTGCCCCTGCGCGACGGGCGGTCGCCGCGCTTGTAGCCTCCGGAGAGCCATGACCGACGCACCGGACCGCCCTCGACCGACCGCCGCCGTGCCGGGACCCACGCCGCAGAGCCGTCGCCTGCTCGACGCGCTGAGCCCCGCGATGCTCGCACTCATGGACGAGCTGTCCGGGACGATGTTCTGCGCCAAGGACACCGACGGCCGCTACGCCGCGGTCAACCCGGTGTTCGTGGCCCGCACGAGCGAGCGCTCGCGCCGCGCGGTGCTGGGCCGGCGCGCCGAGGACCTGTTCATCCCCGAGCTCGCGCAGCACTACACGGCGCAGGACGAGCACGTGCTCGGCACCGGCCGGGCCCTGCGCCACCTGCTCGAGCTCGTGCGGCGACCGGGCGGCGAGCCCGGCTGGTACGTCACGTCGAAGCTGCCGGTGCGCGACGGCGGCGAGGTCGTCGGGCTCGTGAGCATCTCGCAGGACCTGCGCACGGCCGACACCGGCGACGTCGCGGTCCGGTCCCTGTCGCGCGTCGTCGCGCTCGTCGAGGAGCGCCTGACCGAGCCGGTCGCCGTCGCGGACCTCGCCCGAGCGGCCGGCTGCTCGCCGTCGACCCTCGAGCGCCGCATGCGCCGGGTGTTCGGGCTCTCGCCGCAGCAGTTCGTGCTGCGGGCGCGGATCGACCACGCCGCGGGCCTGCTGACCACGACGGACGTCCCGCTGGCCGACGTCGCCGCACGCGCGGGGTTCTACGACCAGGCGGCATTCACCCGGACGTTCGGCCGCCTCACCGGGGAGACACCCGCCCAGTTCCGCCGCCGCTCGCCGTCGGTACCTCCGGGCGTGTGACCGCTCCCCGTCGAGCAGCGACCGCCGCCCGCCCGGCGCAGCGGTCGACCCGCCGCGCACCCTGGCCCATCATGGACCGATGACCACGGCACAGATGCCCACACTCGCCCTGAAGGGCGCCGACATCCCGCTCCTCGGCCTCGGGACCTGGCAGTCCGAAGGCTCCGAGGCCGAGCTCGCCGTCGTCGCGGCGCTCGAGCTCGGCTACCGGCACGTCGACACCGCGACTGGCTACGGCAACCAGGCGCAGGTCGGCCGGGCGCTCGCGACCCGCGGCAACGACCGTGACGACGTCTTCGTGACGACCAAGCTCCCGCCCGACCACGCGGGCCGCGAGCGCCACACGCTCATGGAGTCGCTCGCCGAGCTCGGGACGGACCACCTCGACCTGTGGCTCGTGCACTGGCCTCCGAACGGCGAGGCGACCCCGTCGACGTGGGAGGCGTTCATCGCCGCCCGCGACGAGGGCCTGACCCGTGCGATCGGGGTCTCCAACTACTCGATCGCGCAGATCGACGAGCTGATCGCCGCGACGGGCGAGGCCCCGGCGATCAACCAGATCCCGTGGAGCCCGTCGGACTTCGACGCGGACCTGCTTGCGGCGCACGCCGCGCGCGGGGTGCGCGTCGAGGGCTACAGCCCGTTCAAGCGCACGAGCCTCGAGGACCCGACGCTCGTCGCGATCGCCGAGGCGCACGGCGTCACCCCCGCCCAGGTGGTGCTGCGCTGGCACCTCGAGCACGAGGTCGTGGTGATCCCGAAGTCGACGAACCGGCAGCGGCTCGCGACGAACCTCGACGTGCTGGGCTTCAGCCTGACGCCGGACGAGGTCGCGCGCATCGACGGGCTCGGGGCGACCGCCGACCGATGATCCCGGTGCTGGGCGGACGACGTCCGCTCGTGGTCGCGCTCGGCGTGCTCGTCGTCGCGCTCCTCGTCGCGCTCGGCGTGACGCAGGTCCGTGCCGACCGCGCGGCGGCGGCGCGTGCCGACGAGGTGCGCGCC